>CAJXMH010000027.1 GCA_913056345.1 uncultured Flavobacteriales bacterium
AAGTAGAACGCTTAATTTTTCTCACTAAGCATTATTACACGCTCGAAAAGTGTGGAGAATACCTTTGTATGAATGACCTCCGTTTTGGTTTACTTGATGGAATGGCTGATAAACCCAAGAACTTCGTCTTTACTTATAAAATGAAGCAAGAAGGGGATGAGCTGATGATCAAGCAAAAGGAAAATAGCTTTAAAGGCTCAGAAGATATTTTGTACAAGCTTTGGGAAAGAATTTGGAAAGGCTAGGTATTTTTAAAGCCTGATTTAATAAATCGGAAAAAGGAAGCTCTACCTTCAGTTGAGGCTAAACTCCTCAATTCTTTCCAGAGGGTTTTATTCTTTTGTTCTTCTTCCAACTCTTTCTGAATGTTTCTAGCTTTTATTTCTGTACCAACCAAACCTTGATCTGATCTCCCGTCTATATTCATAGATTGGTTGAGTTCATCAGCTAGCTTATAACGACGTTGTGCCTTTTGTTGATAGCCTAACTGTTCTTCCAATAATCCAAGATTATTGTGAGCAATAGCATCTTCAGGATCTAATTCAATGGCTTTTTTATAGTCTTCAATCGCCAAGTCAATTTCCTTGAAATGTCCTCTAATGTAAGCTCTGCTCGAGTAGCGGTAACTTTTTTTAGGCTCAAGCTTTACGGCTAAATCCATGTCAGCCAGTGCTTCTTTTTTCATTTTCATGTGAAAATATACTACTCCTCTTTCACTTATGTAGTCAGCATTTTCAGGCTCTTGTTGAATAAGCTCGTTAAAAATGGATAAGGCATCAGCAAAGTTCTCTTCTTTAAGAAGTTTAACGCCTTTATTGTATGCACTGTCTGGCTTGTTCATATCTTTGAAACTCAAAATTAAAGGCTTTGTTTGAAAGTTCTTTAAAAAGTTCCTAAATCCTTGCAGCATGAAATATACCGCCACAGTTTTTGGTTCTACCGGTCTGGTTGGAGCAAAGCTAATCGACTTACTTGCTTTTGATGAGCAATATGAAACAGTTTACGCCCCTAATCGCAGGGAGGTAGATTTTAAGCAAGAGAAAATAAAACCACAGCTCGTTGACTTTTCAGAGTTAAAAAAATACCCTGATCTATTCAAAGTCAACCACATCTTTATTTGTTTGGGAACCACCATTAAAAAAGCAGGAAGTAAAGAAAAATTCAAAGCGGTTGATTTAGCGATGCCGCGTACCATTGCTGAACTAGCCAAGTCTGATAAATTGTTGATGATCTCTTCTTTAGGGGCAGATGCTGCTAGCGGTAACTTTTACCTTAAAACCAAAGGCGAAGCTGAAAATGCTGTGCTCGAAAACGGACCTAAGTGTACGCATATTGTTAGGCCGAGTATGTTGTTGGGCGACCGTAAGGAAAACCGATTAGGTGAAGATATGGGAAAGTTTTTAATGAAATTGTTTGACCCTATTATGTTAGGTCCTTTAAAAAAATACCGTGGGGTTTACGATGAAGAAGTTGCTAAAGCCATGCTTTTCCTTGCTAAAGAAGAAAGTGCTTCAAAGATCTTAGAGTCTGAACAAATCAAAAATTACCAGAAATGAATATTCCTGAATCGAATCGACCAAGAATTGTAATAGTAGGAGGGGGCTTTGGTGGACTGCACTTAGCGAAGTCGTTGAGAAATGAGCGATTTCAAGTGGTGATGCTTGATCAAAATAACTACCATACCTTTCAGCCATTGCTGTATCAAGTTGCTACAGCAGGTCTTGAGCCAGATTCAATTGCTTATCCCATCAGAAAGATCTTTAAGAACCAGGAACATTTCTTTTTTCGCATGGCTGAGGTATTGGAAGTTTTCCCTGAAAAGAAATATGTACATACCAATATTGGCACAATTACTTATGATTACTTGGTTTTGGCAACAGGTACAACCACTAACTTTTTTGGCATGGACGATATTGCCAAGCATGCCATGACCATGAAAAGTATTTCAGAGGCGCTTGACCTGAGAAGTTTCATCTTACAACACTTTGAACAGGCATTACTCACATCTTCTAAAGAGGAGCAGGAAGCCTTAATGAGTTTCGCGATAGTAGGAGGTGGGCCGACCGGAGTGGAGTTGGCAGGTGCCTTAGCAGAGCTTAAGAAACATATTTTACCCGCAGACTATCCTGACCTTGACATTAGGCGAATGAACATTCACCTGATTGAAATGGCAGATGAATTGCTTCCTCCCATGGCAGATGAATCTTCTGAAAAAGCCTTTACTTACTTGGAAGAGTTGGGTGTTACAATTTGGATCAAACAGGCCGTAAAAAGCTATGATGGTCATAAAGTAAGTTTTCAATCAGGTAAAGAATTGAAAGCTAAAACCATGATTTGGGCTGCGGGAGTGAAAGGCAATTACCTAAAAGGAATAGCCGCAGATGCTGAAGAAAAGGGACGTTACAAGGTAAATCGTTTTAGCCAAATTGAAGAACATGAAGGCATTTATGCTATTGGCGATATTGCTTTGATGCGGACTGATGATTTTCCTGACGGATTACCCATGTTGGCGCCTGTTGCAAACCAGCAAGGGACTTTTCTAGGAAAAAATATCTTACGTATTGAAAAGAAAGAGGAACCTAAACCCTTTGAATATAAAGATTTGGGCGTAATGGCAACGGTTGGTAGAAATAAGGCCGTGGTAGAAATTGGAAAAGTTAAGTTCCAAGGATTATTTGCGTGGTTTGTTTGGATGTTTGTTCACCTAGTTTCTTTGGTAGGTTTCCGCAATAAGGTGGTAACCTTTTTTAATTGGAGCTACAATTACCTCAATTTTGATAGGGGAGTGCGTTTGATCATTCGAAAATTTGAGCGACACAAACTTTAATACTTTTTCTTAGAGATTCGGTTGCCGGTTATTTTACGCTGGGCTGCTGATTTGAACCTACCTACTTTTTTAGCTCGGAGTTTCCTGTGTTTGGTCGCTCTTCCTTGCACTCTTGCGCGCCACTTTTTCCAATTGCGAAGTTTCATTTCTTTCTTCATCAACTGGATGACTTCCTTTTCACTTAAACCAAATTGAAATTCTATAGCCTCAAAAGGAGTTCGATCTTCCCAAGCCATTTCTATTATACGGTCTACTTCCCATGCTTTTAATTCCATACCAAAGAAACAAGCAGCTTTTGGTATAGTTTAATATTCAGCTTAAGAACGTTGATTTAACGTCCTCTTCGCATGGGCTGTTTTGATTCGGCGCGATTCCATAGTTTTAGCTCATCCTCTTTAGAAATGCCACTTTTAACCTCAATGTTAATGCCATCAGACAATCCGGTTGTGATGTACTTCTTCTCAAATTCTTGTTCACCCACCATTACTTCTACATAGGCAGAATCTTTTCCTTCAAACTGCAAAAGAGCTTCAGAAATAGCTAAAACACTGTCTCTACGGTCTAAAACAATATCTGCATTGGCACTGTAGCCGGCACGAATAAACTGCCCTTCTTTCAATTTCACAGCGGCCTTAATTTCAAATTGTATGGCTCCATCTTCTTCGATTCCTTTGGGCGAAATGTATTCCAAAACGGCATCAAAAGTCTCGTTTTCAATGGCACCTATCTTTAAGATTAAATCCATGCCTTCCTTGATCTTACCTACTTCAGATTCATCAACATTCCCTTCAAAAACCAAATCAGTCATGTCTGCTACAGAAGCTACGGTAGTTCCATCGTTCATGGTGTTAGCCTCGATCACCGAATTACCCTCTTTTACCGGTACGTCCAAGATCATTCCTGCTATGGTGCTTCTGATCAGGCGATTGGTGCTGTTTTTATTCGTACTTGTTTCTCCCTTTTTGATTAGCTGAAGGTTGTCCTGCGCTGCCTTTAGTTCTTCCTTAGCTGTTTTAGAAGCAATTTCAAATGGTTGGAACTCTGCTTCTGCGATTACATCCTTATCTCTCAATTTACGATTTCGCTCAAGGTCTAATCTGGCATTTTCTAAGTTGATCTTAGCCTGTCTCAAACGGTTTTCTGCATTGTTTAGCGCCACCATATTCGGAATGATCTTTACCAAAGCGATCTTATCATTCTTCTCAACTTTAGCACCAGCTTCTACATAAATCTCATCGATTATTCCGGAGACTTGCGGTTTTATTTCAATCTCTTGCCGTGGTACAACAGAGCCTGTAGCTACCGTTTTCTTGATAATGTTGGTTGTAATTGGCTTTTGTGTTTTGTACACAACAGGTTTTTCTTCTGATTTGGAATAAAGAAAATAAATCGTCCAAGCGAAAACACCAATTAAGACAACTGCGATTAGAATTTTGAAGAATTTTTTCATGGTTTAGAAGGATTTTATTCTGTTCTTAGGGCTTCTATGGGTTTGATTTTTATTGCTTTTCGAGCAGGGATTAAACCTGCAATTGCACCTGAAAAGACGAGTATAGCTAAAGCTGTGAGTGCAATTCTAAGGTCAATGGTTGGGTTGGTAAACATGGTTCGCCCTTCTGCAGGACCAAGCGCATTAGCGATCAGTTCTGTTACGCCGACACCCAACAACAAACCAAAGTAACCTGCTAAAGAGGTCAAAACGATGGCTTCCATCATGATTTGCACTACAATAGAAACTGGTGTAGCACCGATTGCTCTTCGAATCCCAATTTCCTTGGTTCTTTCTTTTACAATAATCAACATGATGTTGCTTACGCCAATAATCCCGGCCGCTAGGGTGCCAATTCCTACTACCCAAATCAACATGGAGATGGCATTGAAAAGGCCTTGCATTTCTTGAAAGCGAACTGAAGCATTGAAAGCCCCAAAGGCACGGTCATCATTGGGTGCGACTTTGTGTCTTCTTTTTAGCACTGCTGTAATGTCTTTCTCTACCTTGGCAGCAGATGCACTAGCAACTGCGTTTGCAGCAATCCAACCAACCCGATTGCCGTAATTAAAAGCTTTTTGAAAGGTTGTAAACGGAATAAAAAGGGTTTGTGCATCACGATCTGCCCGTTCTCCTGACTTTGTTGATTCAAATACACCCACTACTTTAAAGTAAACTCCGTTGATTTTCACATTCTCATTAATAGGGTTTGAATCGCCAAATAGCACCTCTTTTACATTACGCCCGATCACCACCGTTTTTCTTTCTTCTTCTAGGTCAAGTTGATTGATAAACCTACCGCTTGTAATATTGAGCGGACTAATGGTTAAGATCTCAGGATAGTCTCCATAGACACTGAAGTTTCCTGACTTATTGTTGTAGCTCACATTATTTCCACCACCGTAACCCCTTAATTGGTTTCTAGGTGCTAATACTTCAAGCTGACTAACTTCTCTTTTGATTGCGCCAATATCTTCGTTTACAATGCTGAACCTTCTTCCTTTTGGTAGGCCAGCATAGGGGATGGAAGTTTGCTGCGTCCAAATGAACATGCTATTCGTCGCAAGACCGCCAAAATTTTTGGTGATACCATTTTCCAAGCCATTGCCTGAACCTAGCATGATGATCAGCATGAAGATGCCCCAAAACACTCCAAAGGCAGTCAGAAAGGTGCGAAGCTTGTTTTTGGCAAGCGAGCTAAATATTTCGTTCCATCGATCTCCGTCAAACATCTTATTCGTCTCTAAGTGCTACAATGGGTTTAATACTGGCTGCCCTTCTAGCTGGCGCTAGACCGGCTAAAGTCCCCGCTACCACTAAAATAACAGTTGCTGAAATGGCTACTTGAAAGTTAACCTCTGGGTTTTTGAAAAAGGGAGTATCGGGCGGCATAAAACTACTCACCAGCTCAATTAGTCCTACTCCTAGCACCAAGCCAATATAGCCTGAAATGGCGGTGATCAAGATAGACTCCATGATGATTAAACTAATGATCGACCAAGGAGTTGCGCCCAGGGCTTTGCGAATCCCAATTTCTTTAGTGCGTTCTTTTACCACGATCAACATGATGTTTCCGATACCTACTATCCCTGCAATAATGGTCATGATACCGATCAGCCAAACAAACACCCGTATGTTGTCAAATAAACTTTGAAATTGCATAAAGCTTTCAACATTGTTTCTAATTCTTACAGCTCTTTCATCTTCAGGACTAAAGTTGTGTATTTGGGCAAGTTTAGCTCTAACATCAGATTCGATCGCCCTGCTTTCCTCAATCCCAGCATCGCCCACTAAAAACATCATTTGGTTAATGCGGTTTTGACCGTTGTAAACCATTTGAGCTGTGGTAATAGGTAGGTAAATCACCTCTTGTTCGTTCTCGCCGCCTTCATCTTCAAAGATACCAACCACCTTAAATGGAACGCCTTGAATTTCAATGTATTTACCTAAAGCAGATTTATTTTTAAAAAGTGCTTTCTGAGCTAGCGTACCAATGCAACTTACTTTTCTTTTTTGCTTCAGGTCCATTTCATTGATAAAACGACCTTCGATCACAGCAGATTTTTCAATCAGTTGATGATCCGGATGAACAGAACGGACACCCAAATTGTAGGAAGTGCCTTTGTAACTAACATCATTGTCTCCTGGAATATAAAAGCGCCCACTTGATTCTTGGAGCTCGCTCACATCTGCTTTGAGTTGACTGTAAGTTTGGTTGTCAAAACGGATATAGCGTCCAGGTTTCATGCCTTTATAAGGCAATTGTGTTTGACCACCGTAAACCCAAATGCTATTGGTGGCATCATCATTAAAGGTGTCCTCAACTCCATTTTGAAGTCCTGTGCCCGATCCGAGTAGAATGATCAGCATGAAAATCCCCCATGCTACGCTAAAACCAGTTAAGAAGGTACGCAGCTTGTTTTTGCTGATCGTATGCAGTATTTCTTCCCACTTATCCCGATCAAACATCGACTTTCTCTTTTGCGATTATTCTACCATCTTTCAAGCGGATAATGCGATCTGTTCGTTCGGCAATGTCGTTTTCATGCGTTACAATAATTACCGTAATCCCTTCCTCATTAATGCTTCTTAATAGTTTCATTACTTCATAGGAAGTAGTTGAATCTAAGGCACCTGTTGGTTCATCTGCAAGTAAAACTTTAGGTTGGGTGATCAAAGCTCTAGCAATTGCCACTCTTTGCTTTTGACCCCCAGAAAGCTCATTGGGCATGTGTTCAGCCCACGGCTTTAATCCAACCTTGTCTAAATACTCAATTGCGAGTTTATTTCTTTCACTCCGTTTTACTTTTTGATAGTAGAGTGGAAGCGCCACATTTTCCATGGCATTTTTGAACGAAATAAGGTTAAACGACTGAAAAACAAAGCCCAAAAACTTATTCCGGTATTGGGCAGCTTTGGTCTCGCTTAGGTCTTTAATTAAAGTTTGGTCTAAGTGGTAAGTGCCTTCATCATAATTGTCTAACATGCCTAAGATGTTAAGCAGGGTTGACTTACCTGAGCCGGAAGAGCCCATGATCGATACCATTTCTCCATCTTTAATATGAAGGTCGATTCCTTTTAGAACGTGCAAGGAGGTTTTACCCATGGGGTAAGACTTGTGTATATTTTCTAGCTTAATCATAGCGAATGTTCAAAATAAAGCATATTATTCAAGCCCTTGTTTGCTTTTATATAAGCGGTAAGATTGGTGGATAGTTGAACTATAAAGGTTTCATGACCAAGCTTGCACTAATCGGATGATGGTCTGATAACTCCTCAGGATGCGTATGATAATCAATGGCTTTAAATGTGCTATCATGCAAGATGTAGTCGATTCTAAAAGATGGAAAATCACCAATATAAGTTAATCCCAGGCCTGATCCTGCCTGCCTAAAGGCGTCTTGCATTTTACCACCTTTTATCTTATGGTAGGCATAAGAGGCGGGTGTGTCATTAAAGTCGCCCATTAAAATGCTAGGAAAGGGAGATTGATCTAAATGTTTTCGAATACTGTCAGCCTGCTGTGATCGATGAATAAAACCTGCTTTGACCTTACTTAAAACCAAGAGTTCTTTGCCAAAGTCATCAGAATACTGGTTCTCATTTACCGCCTTAATCGCTTTGTAATCATGTTTATCCAATTTGATAGAAGCCAAATGAGCGTTGTAGACGCGTATGATTCTGTCATCCTTGACTATATCAGTGTAGGTGCAAACATTATCTCCTCGGCTAGCAAAGGGGACAAGTCCTTTTGCCTTGATCGGGTATTTGCTGAACGTGATAACCCCCCAATGATCTGTTTTACGCAGGGTAGAGGTAGCGTGAAAATGGTAGTTTTTAGCGCTTAAAAATTGCTTAAGGGTATCGAGTGTTTTAAACTCATAAACATCCTGCTTATCGCTGTGATAGAATTCTTGTAAGCATAAGATATCAGGATCTTCTCGGTCTAAGAACTGAAAGATCTGATTGCGGGTAGTTTTTTCTTTGGTCCACATGTAAAGATCAAATACCCGCACATTAAAACTCATGACTTTAATGTGATCCTCTTGTTCGTTCGATTCATCAAAGTGCAGTTGAACAAAGGCTGGGATGGTTTTATAACCTAGTGAAATCACAATTAAAGGTAAAAACAGCTTGGTGCTTCCTTTAAAAGTCCACAAGAGTAAAAAGATAAAATTCAATCCTAGTAAATAAGGAAAAGCTAAACCAAAAAAAGCAATTGGCCAGAAAGGATCAGGTTTGATGTAAGCTGCTGCATAAGAAAGAAGCAAAGCTATGGCAGCTAGTACATTGAGCCCAAAGATCAGTTTGGTTATTAGGGTTCTTTTTTTCAAGGCATGGCCAAATTACCAATATTGAAAAGCTTTTTAGGAATTTAATTTCAGGGAATGACCCATCTTGTCTTTCTTGGTCTTCAAGTAAAGCTCATTGTGCTTGTTAGACTTGATTTCAAGCCCAACATTTTCCACGATCTCTAGGCCATAGCCAATCAATCCAGTTCTTTTCTTCGGATTGTTGGTCATCAATTTCATTTTACTAACCCCTAAGCTACCCAATATTTGAGCACCTATTCCATAGTCGCGGTCATCCATGTTAAAGCCCAATTTTAAGTTAGCTTC
Organism: uncultured Flavobacteriales bacterium; assembly: GCA_913056345.1. Taxonomy (GTDB): domain Bacteria; phylum Bacteroidota; class Bacteroidia; order Flavobacteriales_E; family Vicingaceae; genus CAJXMH01. The sequence continues at coordinate 8,936 of CAJXMH010000027.1, forward strand.
AACGGTATCCAAACCTTCTTCTTGTAGCTTGTAGGCTTTCAACTTGTTGAGTAGTCCGATGCCTCTACCTTCTTGGTTCATGTAAACGATTACCCCTTTGCCTTCTTTTTCAATTGCCTTCATAGCAGCTTGTAATTGTGGACCACAATCACAGCGGCAAGAGCCGAAAATGTCACCTGTGATGCAGGAACTGTGCACCCGAACTAAAACAGGCTCATCTTTTTCCCATTCCCCTTTTACTAAAGCCAAGTGCTCTTGGCCTGTGGTTACTTGGGTGTAATCGATCAATCTAAAATCACCGTATTCTGTTGGCAATTGTACTTCAACCTCTTTTTTAATTAAGGTTTCATGTTTCATGCGGTAAGCGATCAAATCTTTAATACTCACCAACTTTAGATCAAACTTTTTGGCGATTTCTTTTAATTCAGGAAGACGCGCCATGGTACCGTCTTCATTCATTATTTCAACAATACAACCTGCCGGTGATAGACCTGCTAGTCTAGCAAAGTCGATGGCAGCTTCTGTATGACCAGCGCGGCGCAATACACCACCAGCCTTTGCCCTCAAGGGGAAGATATGTCCAGGTTTTCCCAATTCCTCTGCTTTGGTTTCAGGGTCGACTAAGGCCTTTACGGTTTTAGCACGGTCTGATGCAGATATACCGGTAGAGGTGCCATGTCCGACCAAGTCGATCGAAACTGTAAAGGGTGTTTCATAAGCAGCCGTATTCTGTTCTACCATCAGGTTCAAGCCGAGTTCATCGCAACGATCCTCAATCAAAGGAGCGCAGATCAAGCCACGACCATGGGTTGCCATGAAATTGATCACTTGGGTGTTCACCTTCTCTGCGGCTACTACAAAATCACCCTCATTTTCTCGGTCCTCATCATCTACAACGATAATGATTTCTCCTGCTTTTATTGCCTCAATGGCATCTTCAATACGATCTAATTCCATAGCATAATAATTCTCGGCAAAAATACCGAAAATAAGACCCTTCAACTACCTTTTTGTTTATGGCTCAATCGCTTTATTTGTACTTAAGTATGTTTGCAATATGGGGAAAGTTGTGGCCATTGATTATGGAAAAAAACGCTGTGGTGTTGCTGAAACAGATTCGCTTCAACTTATTGCAAGTGGCTTGACTACAGTAGAAACAAAAAGCCTGCAAGCCTTTATGGTCGATTACCTCAATAAGGAGGAGGTTGATTGCTTGGTGATTGGTGAGCCACGACGCTTCAACAACGAACTTTCTGAGATAGAAAACCAAATCCAACCTTTTATCAACTTCATTAAAAAGCGCTTTCCTACCTTAAAAATTGCCCGAGAAGATGAACGCTTTACTTCTAAATTGGCCATGGATACCATGATCAGAGGAGGAGTCAAGAAAATGAAAAGAAGGGATAAGGGTTTGGTAGACAAGCTAAGTGCTACTATTATTCTTCAGTCTTACTTAGGGCATTAAACGATTGCTTTTAGCTTTTCGTAAAGGCTACTTAGGGGAAGTCCCATCACATTGTAATAACAACCTTCTATTTTTTCGACTCCAATAAAACCGATCCATTCTTGTATGCCATAGGCTCCTGCTTTATCATAAGGCTGAAAGACTTCCAAGTAATACGCGATTTCAGCTTCGCTCAGTGGTTTAAAAAAGACCTTGGTGGTTTCCGCAAAACTGATCTGTTGCGCTTTAGTAGTAAGGCTTGTACCACTCACTACTTGGTGCATTTTCCCGCTTAGGCTTTTGAGCATTTCTTCTGCCTCAGCATAAGAGCTAGCTTTTTCCAAAATTCGATCTTCTAAGATTACCACTGTATCTGAAGTGATCAGCAGTTGATCTGCAAGCAGCTCATCTTTAAAAGCCGCTGCTTTCTTCTGACTCAAATAAAGCGGAACTTCTGCTTTAGCTATGTCTGTGGGATAAGATTCTTCAACCGCCTTAGACCGTTGTATAAAATCTATTCCAAGGTCTGAGAGTAACTGTCTTCTTCTAGGCGATTGGGAGCCCAGTATGATCTGATAGTTCGCTAAATTGGGTAATAATTTCACTGGTAGGCAAAAATGATCAAAGAATACAAGATTCCGAATAGCATGCAAACCTTAATGGTTTGGCTGACAATAAAAAAGTGTTTTTTCTTTTCAGCCTTAGCTAAGAGGTAAATCACGGTAATCAGCGGGAAAGAGATCAAAAAGATGAAATAGGCTAAGGAAATCCAATCTGCTGACATAAACTGAATCACTTCTAACAAGCCGATTAAGGTCAAGGTAAAGCCCGCAATGCCAATGGCAACTTTTTTCGCTTTATCAATCCCATACACAATAGGCAAGGTTTTACAGTCAAAGGCTTTATCGCCCTCAATGTCTTCCATGTCTTTTACAATTTCACGAATCATGGTCAAGAGAAAAGCAAAGGCACTGTATCCCAAGATCCAGTAAAGCAGGTATTTAATGCTAAACAGCAAACTACCAAGGTTATTTCCGATGATGGCATCTTCATAGGCGAAGTCGGTTAAGGAATCAAACATCACTGCAATTTCATAATAACCTGCGGTAAAAGGCACCAATGCAGTTAAAGCGGCTATGATTAAATTGCCCACCATGACTTGCTTTTTGAAGGAAACCGAATAAAACCAAAGCAGTGCAGCACTCACCAATTGAAAAAGCACCAAGAGTGGATGGCCAATGCGGTAAGCAATAAAACCGGCCAAACTAAGGCCCAAAGCATTAAAAAGAATGTGCAAGGCCATGGCATGTCGCCTTTTGATGCTTTTCCCTACAATCAGTTGTTTGGGCTTATTCAAGTAATCGAGCTTTACATCAAAGTAGTCGTTGATGATGTAACCTGCTGCAGCAATTAAAACCGTAGCAAAGACCAGGTAAGCAAATAGCCGCTCATCAAGAAAAAGCTTTAAGTTGGATTGACTCAAAAAAGGGTAAATGATCCCAAAGCGAATGGCATATTGCGTTAGAGCAATGATCACAAGGTTTGGTAGCCGAACCAATTTAAAGAAATCGATAAGCTTTTTCATGGTTCTCAAAAGTAGTTAAAAGCACCTTTTAATCTTCTATCTTTTTTGTGCCTTAGGCTTTTTATTCCTCTTATTGCTTAATACCTTCGGAGCATGAAGTACACGGTAAGCTACGAGCAAGCGCATACGCATTACATCAACATTCAATTAAGGGTTAAAACACAGGGAGCGAAAAGGTTAAACTTTCAATTACCGGCTTGGCGGCCGGGGAGATATGAATTGGGAAACTTTGCCAAAAACATTCAAAAATGGCAAGCTTATGATGAGCATGGCAGTCCGCTTTCCTTTTTTAAAAAGACCAAAGACCTTTGGGAGGTAGCTTGTGAAGGAGTTGAACAAGTAGAGATCCGTTACAATTACTTTGCTGCTGAATTGAATGCCGGCTCGACTTATTTGGATCCTGAGCAGCTTTACCTGAATCCAGTGAATTGTTTCTTGTATTTGCCCGATCGGCAAGATGAAGCCTGCACCTTAGAACTAGCAGTACCTGAAGACTATAAAATTGCTATTGCACTGCCTGAGCAGCAAGAAAGGCAGTTTGTAGCTGAAAATTTTGATCAGCTGGCGGATAGTCCTTTTATTGCATCTCCCACCTTAAAAAAACTGGAATATAAGCTTGAGCAAACGAGCTTCTATTTATGGTTTCAAGGCGAATGTAAATTGCCTGAAAAGCAACTGCTGCAAGACTTCAAAGCTTTTACGAAAGAACAGATCAACTTCTTTGGTGACTTTCCAACTTCTGAATACCACTTCCTTTTTCAAATCCATACTAGCACCACCTATCATGGGGTAGAGCATGCGGCCTCTACCGTAATTTCCATTGGTCCATCTTACCAAGTATTTGATTGGAAAGGGCGTTATGAAGACCTATTAGGCGTTAGTTCACATGAGCTTTTTCATACTTGGAATGTAAAGCGCATTAGACCCTCAGAAATGTGGCCTTATGATTTTTCGAAAGAGAACTACACCAGATTGGGTTATTTGGCCGAAGGAGCAACCACTTGGTATGGCGATCTTATGCTTTGGCGCAGTAAAGTATTTCAAGAACAGCACTTTTTCAAAACCTTTGATCAGCTGTTAAACCGTCATTTCAACAATCCTGGCGTAAGGAACTTATCCGTTGCCGACTCTTCTTTTGATACTTGGTTAGATGGTTACAGCATGGGGGTTCCCAATCGAAAGTCATCGATCTATACTGAAGGAGCCTTGATCACTTTTATGCTAGACGTGGCCATTCGAAAAGCTACCGAACAGCAAAAGTCTTTTGATGATGTGATGCGCAATTTTTATCACCACTACTTTAAAGCAAACAAAGGCATCGGTGAGTCTGATTACCAATCTGAGGTGGAAAAAGCGGCAGGCAGCAGTATGGCCGACTTTTTTAAGGCTTATGTAAATGGGGCAGAAGACATAGTAGAAGAGCTGGAGGAAAGTTTAAACTATTTTGGTTTAAGGTATACACGATCAGCTTTAGAGGCTTACCATGAGAGCTACTTAGGCTTCAAATTGCTTGAGGGAAAAGTAGCCATGATCTATCCGGATTCAATTGCGGAGCGAGCAGGTTTGGCCCTCGGTGATGAGATTTTAAGCATTAACGACATTAAGCTCGATAATAATTTAGCAGAATGGTGTAAATACTTCGAAGGGGAGAAGCTCGTCTTTACTCTAGCCACCGCAAGAAAGCAGATCAAGCAGATTAGTATGAAAGCAGCTGGGACACTCTATTTTGCCAACTACCAGATCAAAAAGCAAGAAAAGCCTACTGATGCTCAACAAGCGGCTTTTGAGGTTTGGCAAGTTGGTTAAGGTTTTGAAATTGCTTCAAATTGCAAGCTAAAAAAGTGTAAACGATTTATCTATAACGCTGTAAAGGATGTTTGTATATTGTATCTTAACTAGAATCGCTGATAGGCTAAGCCTGAAATTTTTATAGGGAGCTAAAACTTTGGTTAAGACCCGACTTTGTTACACCTTATTTTGTAAATCTTGCTTTTCATAGAGGTTATGGATCACCAGAATGAGAAAACCAAACAATACAGCACCAATGATCAAGGCATTGTTGATTAAACCACTATTGGCAAAAGAAAGCTTGATCAGGATAGTGGAAATCACAAAGCCTGAATTGCGAATGATCTTATGGAAGTGGTCAGAATAGAAAAAGGAGGCTAAGAGCATTAGCACATCAACGATGATCAGCACGGTAAAGAATTCGTCGAAGAAGATGTTGTTAATGTGCTTGAAAGCAACAATTCCGTCCAAATAATCACTGTAAGCCACAACCGCCCAAGTTCCGAAAGAGTAAATTGCCAAGCCTGCTATGGCAGGAACCAAGAGGGTAGAAATCACTTTTTTGAGTCTAATGAACCGTTTGATCTTAGTTTGATTGCTATCCATGTCTACCTCTTCAGCTTTATCCCGCTTTCTGATGTTGCGGTAAAACAAGAAGATCAAGATAAAAAGAATCAAGGAAGTAAGGCAATCAAAAGTAAATTGCAAGTCGCTTTGTATTTCAAACCAATGGCTGTCTAACTCGATCTTAGCAATGTCTTTGAAGATGCGTCGAATCACGATCAGGGTAATGATCTCATACTGTTTGCCTATATAATAAGAAAGTGATTTGGGTAAGAAAAATACCAAGAGGTAGACCTCGTAGATTAAAATGAAAGAAAAAGGAGTGTAGATGGCTGCAATGGGATCGCTTAAAAAATGGGAATCATGATCGATTAGTTCATAATTGCTCAATAAGATCAAGAGTAAGTGAAGCAGGTAGCTACCAATGGCAATCCCCAGAATACTCTGTTCTCCTTTCCTTTTAACTTTTTCGGAAAGTGTTCGTTCATATGCTTTATCGATCAGGCTAGCAATGCTCATTCAATTTATTTTCGAGTTCCGTGTTTAGACCATTAGTCACTTTTCTAACAGTAAAAAAGTCAGAGAGTTGTGAGAAAGCAGAATAAGCTCATCTAGATCGATGTTTTTAGTTTGCTTTAATAGGCTTTACTCGTTAGAGCTTTGTTGCGAGAAAGGCAATAAAAAAAGCCGCTCTTTTTGGAGCGACTTTTAAGAGTTAATGGTGTGAATAATTACCTTATTGCATAGCCGTTTTGTTCCAAGTCAAAGCGGTCTAAACGCATCACCTTGATCCATGCTGCAATAAAGTCTGTCACAAACTTTTCTTTGGCATCATCTGTAGCATAAACTTCCGCAAGGGCTCTCAATTCAGAGTTAGAGCCAAAGATCAGATCAGCTCGGGTAGCGGTGTATTTTACCTCACCGCTTGCTCGGTCAATTCCTTCATAGATTCCATATGCTCCCTCTTTCCGTCTCCACTCAGTACTCATGTCCATTAAGTTTACAAAAAAGTCATTCGTCAAAACTCCAGGCTGATCTGTCAAAACTCCATGCTGAGAGCCGTCATAGTTGGCATCTAATACACGCATTCCACCAACTAGCACTGTCATTTCAGGAGCGGTTAAGGTTAAGAGCTGAGCTTTGTCAACTAAAAGTTCCTCTGTAGAAAGCGTATAATTTGTTTTTTGGTAATTTCTAAAACCATCTGCCATGGGTTCTAGAACTTCCATACTTGCTTCATCTGTCATTTCTGCCGTGGCATCTGTTCTGCCTGCTTCAAAGGGAACTTCTAGCTCGAATCCAGCTTTTTGGGCAGCATGCTCAATTGCGGCACTTCCGCCAAGCACAATCAAGTCTGCCATGGAAACTTGTTTTGCTTTTTGCTTTTTATTGAAATCCTTTTGAATGCTAGCATAAGCCTCAAGCACTTTTGCAAGTTCATCAGGATTGTTTACTTCCCAACCATTCTGGGGCTCTAAACGAAGTCTACCGCCATTAGCACCGCCTTTATAATCTGAATAGCGGAAAGTAGATGCAGAAGCCCAAGCAGCTCTAATCATAGAGGCAGGGGATAGTCCAGCATTCATCAATTCCTTTTTTAGTGCCTGAATCTCTTCCTGATCAATTGTTTCGTAATCGGCTTTAGGAATGGGATCCTGCCAAATCAAATCCTCTTCTGGTACTTCAGGTCCTAAGTACAAGGCCTTTGGTCCCATATCACGGTGGGTCAATTTAAACCATGCTTTGGCAAAGGCTTGATTGAATTCCTCAGGATTTTCCATAAAACGCTTCGAAATTTTTCGGTATTCAGGATCTTCAACCATAGAAAGGTCTGTAGTAAGCATAGTAGGACGGTGCTTTTTGGAAGTATCAAAAGCATCAGGCACCATTACTTTTGGCTCTTTCGCTACCCATTGGTGTGCACCTGCAGGACTTCTAGTAAGTTCCCACTCTTCATTGAATAGCGCCTTGAAGTAACCGTGGTTCCATTCAGTAGGGGTGGCTGTCCAAATCACCTCCAAGCCTGAAGTAATGGCATCTTTACCTTTTCCTGACTTGTAGTCGCTTTTCCAGCCAAAGCCTTGCTCTTCTATTGGCGCTGCTTCTGGTTCTGCACCTACATGCGAAGCTGGTCCCGCTCCATGCGTTTTTCCTAAGGTATGTCCTCCTGCAATTAAAGCTACCGTTTCTTCATCGTTCATGCCCATGCGACCAAAAGTCTCGCGTATGTCGTGTGCCGCTAATTTGGGGTCAGGATTGCCGTTGGGGCCTTCAGGGTTCACGTAGATTAATCCCATTTGCACTGCCGCAAGGGGAGTTTCCAATTCACGATCGCCACTGTAGCGCTCATCTGCTAGCCACTTGCTTTCTGGTCCCCAATAAACGTTACTAGCTGGTTCCCATACATCAACTCTTCCGCCACCAAAACCGTAAGTTTCAAAACCCATGTCTTCAAAGGCTACATTTCCCGCCAAGATCATCAGGTCTGCCCATGAAATTTGCTTGCCGTATTTCTTTTTAACGGGCCATAAGAGCCTTCTTGCTTTATCTAAGTTGGCGTTATCCGGCCATGAATTGATAGGAGCAAAGCGCTGCTGACCTTCTCTAGAACCTCCACGCCCATCTCCGGTACGGTAGGTACCCGCTGAGTGCCAAGCCATGCGGATAAAAAATGGACCATAGTGTCCGTAGTCAGCTGGCCACCAATCTTGTGAATTGGTCATGGTTTTACGTAAATCTTCTTTGAGTGCTTGATAGTCTAGCGTTTTAAACGCTTCAACATAATTAAAATCTTCTCCCATAGGGTCAGATTTCGCTGAATGTTGGCGCAAAACACTGAGATCTAAACGGTTTGGCCACCAATCCATAGGGGTTTTAACTTCTTTTCCAGACTGCTCTGATGCTTCAGTTGCAGCAGCTCCTTTCGTAACTTCTGCATGATTGGCTTGCGCATTTCCGCCATGCATAACCGGACATTTAGAAATGTCTTGTGCGGAAAGAGTAAGTCCTAATCCAATTCCAATTAGCGTAAATAGTTTTTTCATAGTAAATGTGGTGTTTAGTTGTATTATCCAAAAGTAGGCTGTTATTTTGATTAACAAAAACGATATTTTCAATTTAAACATTGACAGCATAGATGAATATACAACAATTTAACTACATACTTGCAGTTGCAAGGTACCAGCACTTTGAAACAGCTGCCGAAAAGTGCTTTGTGACCCAATCAACGCTTAGTACCATGATCTCAAGACTAGAAGATGAGTTGGGTATTCAGATTTTCGATCGAAAGAAAAAACCGGTGACCCTGACCAAAGATGGAGAACAATTGATTGGGCAACTTAAAAAGATCCAAAGGGAGATCGATCAGTTGAAAGCCTTAAGTCAGGAAATCAAAGGGGAGGTAAAGGGAAATCTTTCCATAGCGGTTATACCGACCATTGCGCCCTTTTTGCTGCCTACCTTTTTACAAGCTTTTGCTAAAAAGTTTCCCGAGCTCAATATCTCGGTAAGGGAGCAAACTACTTCAGCAATTATTCGTCAGCTGAAAGCACGCGAATTGGATCTTGGCATCCTTTCCATACCTACACTCGATGATGAGTTAGTAGAAACTAAACTCTACGATGAGCCTTTTTTGTACTTTGACGCAGCAGGAGAAGAAAGGAAGAGTTTAAAGCCTGAAGAGATCAAGCTCGAGAATTTATGTTTGCTAGAAGAGGGTCATTGTATGCGCACCCAGGTAATGAGTTTGTGCGAACTGCACCAACATCAATTGAAGAATTTTCTCAATTTCGATTACAAAGCAGGTTCTATTGATAGTTTAATGCGATTTGTAAAGGTTAATGGAGCAAGTACTTTATTGCCATACCTCGCAGCTCGGGATATGCAAACAGAAGAGGCCAAGCATTTGGTTGAATTCTCAGATCCCAAACCATATCGAACTGTTGGCATTGCTGTTCACCGGCATTTTGTAAAGCAACAAGTCTTAAAGGAGTTAAAAAAAGAAATTCTGAAGAATATCAAACCGCTTTTGCCTCAATTAGAAATGGAGGGGCATAATTTACTACCCCTTTAATTCCCTGCAAAGGGTGTGTTTAAAATACCAACTGCTAGCTCAGCCCAGAATAAAAGAAAGAAGACCAACAGACCGGCCAGACTAAGCAGTTTTTTTGACTTACTTTTTATTTTTCGCTTAATGGTTTCTATCCCCAAGGCCACTAATAAAAGTAAAACCGCCATGAGAGCGAAGTCAGAAACAGACCATTTAACTGCTGTGCTGAAAAGCATGAAAAAGAGTGGGATGAACAAAAGGCTTTCTAAGGCAAAAATTAGGATTAAGAGACGTCCGTAGGCATGCATATTTGGTATTTTAACCAATAACGTGGAATGCCGAAAAAAGGTATGCAGCCCAGAAAATTAATTACCATTCATGCGCATCATCATCAAACCAGTCGCCTTTGAGTTTGAGTACTTGTTCGATTAGGTCCCTCACGCAACCCTCGCCACCATTTTTTGGGGAAATGTAGTCCGCAATGGATTTAATCTCTTCAGCGGCATCTTTTGGACAGGCGGCAAAACCAACTTCTTGCATCACTTTGTAGTCAGGAATATCATCACCCATATACAGGATGCCCTCATCTTCCAATTGGTGTTTGGCCTTTACCTCCTTAAATACAGCGACTTTGTTTTTACAAGCGAGGTTGACTTCTGTAATACCTAAGCCATTTAAGCGCTTCCGCACACTTTCAGAGGTTCCTCCACTGATAATGATTATGGGATACCCCTTTTTTACGGCATGTTGTAAGGCATAACCATCTTTAATGTTCATGCGTCTTATTTGCTCTCCATCAGGCAGGGTCAGTACTGTGCCGTCTGTGAGTACCCCGTCAACATCTAGCATAAATGCAGATACCTTTCTGAGTTTGGCTTTTAAATTAGCAGACATTCTATGACTTTTTCTTTTGTTGACTCTCAAAAATATCTTTGGTCACTAACTCATAGATTTCTTTGTAATTGCTTTGATCTTTTAGGTAGTCCAAGTGCATGTCAATCACTTTGCGGTCATTTCTCACCGCTGGACCAGTTTGGGCATTAAGGGGCCTTTCGTTCTTGAGTTTGTTTGAAGTCTTTTCGATCAAAGGACGAATGATCTCAAAAGAGATTTGATGTTGCCGAAGCAAGTCATCGGCGACATGGTACATGTGGTTGCTGAAGTTATTCGCGAATACAGCCGCTACATGAAGTGCTTTTCGCTTTTCAGAGTCCATTCCATAAACTTTGTTCGAAACTGAGCGAGCAAGACTCAATAAAAGGTCCTCCGTTTTTGAATCCCCGCCTTCTACACAAATGGGAATAGGGGTTAAGCTTTCAGTATCATTCTTAGAAAAAGATTGCACCGGATAAAAGATCCCGACTTGTTCAAAGCCAAGTCCATCAAAAATTTCAATCGGAGTAGAGCCTGAAGTATGCACGATTGGTTTGTCCTTGATCTTGAGCTGCTTCAAAACCTCAGGAATAGCATCATCATTAACCGCAATTATAATGAGGTCTGTGTTGGTATTCAACTGACTGAGGTCGGTGGTGTAGTTGCAGTTCAAAGTCTGACTTAAAAGTAGGGCAGAGGTCTTGGTCCTGCTGTAGATCTCGTGAATCAAATAACCTGCTTGGCGGAAGGCTAAGCCGAAGTTGTGGCCTACGTTTCCCGCTCCTACAATGGTGACTCTTTTAATATGATGTTTGGCATTCATAAAATTAGATTTTGACGTTCGACTTTTGCTTGAAGCGCGTCCATACGGCAACTAAAGTACCTAAAGTCATCACAATACAACCAATCCACAACACATTAATGTAAGGAAATACAATTGCTTGCATAATAACAAAGTCACCTGCATTCTTATTTTTTTCTTCAATCAAAATGGAGAGTTTCTCTGCTTCAGGATTAATACCCATGAAGCCAAACTTAACGCCAAGATCAGCTATCTCATCATCAATACTGAAAACTCGGTTTCCTCTTAGCACCATAATGGGATTAGCAAAATAACGCTCTCCTTCAAGGGTTTTAGCCCTTATTTTAACGCCAAGAGCTACATCGCTCTCCTCTAATCCTAGACTATCAATGTTCACATTGCGATCAAAATCCATTAATTGTACAATAGCATTGCTAGTGAAAAGTGAATCTCCAATTTGCAATTTCAAGGTATCAGGCTCACCATATTGCTCCATTGACATAGAGTCTAGGTTTTCTAGATCGGCAAAAGTAATGTGGGTGAAAATATCGCGATCCCAAAAATGCTTGGTGGAAGGCTCGGGTACATTTCCCATTTGCTGGTTTAGCTGAATGTAAGGGCTTAGGCTAAATTGCTTCTCATACTTACCCTGAGAGTTGACCTTAAGGTAATCCATGTTGTAATAGACGAACTTATCATCAATGCTTCGATTGGTGTAGGTTACGTAATAGGGATCCATTAAAATGGTATCTCCTTTTAGCAACATGACATTTTCATTATTGGCGTCTTTATCGTTATCAAAGTTGATGTTGATCTGGCTTCTATTCTTCGAGATGATTTTTTGATTTCCTGCGGAAAGCAAAGCACCTAAAATGACCAAACCAAAACCCACATGTGCTAAGGCAGAACCACCCTTTTTAACGTTACCCTTTACCATTCGAATAAAGTAGTCGAGGTTGGCTAAGACGGCAAAAAGAGAAGTGAAAAGCAATAGGTTGATGAAGAATTTATCGATCTGTAATAAATAAGTAAACAAGATGGTACCTGCTACCGATAGAATTAAAGAAGGTGTTATCTGTTTCGCAAATTTCTTTACATCCGTTTTCTTGTACTTTAAGAATTGACTTACCGCAATAAATAAGGTTATCAGCACTGTGAGTGGCAACTGCCATGAATTGTAATGTTCAATCGGCTTGGCGGGCGGCGCCATATTGGTGTTAAACAACTCATTGATCACAGGAATAGAGGTAGAGAGGGTTATTTGAAAGGCAGAGATTACCAAGACCAATGAGCCTAAGAATATCCAAAACTCTCTACTCCAAAAAGCATCTTCTTCTGACTTGATCAAGAATTTACCTGCTCTAAAAATCAAGAAATAAAGGCCTAAGCCAAGGTAAAAGAGTAAAAAGATGATCAACTGACCTGGTAAGCCATCTGCAAAAGAGTGAACAGAAGTCTCGCCTAAGATCCCACTCTTGGTGAGGTAAGTCGAATAAACCACTAAAAGGAAAGCAAAAAGCGATAGAGCAAAGGCAGAAAACATTGAACGCATTTTGTTTCGGTTGATCAGCATGAGGTGACCAGCACCAACCAAGATCAGCCAAGGCACTAAAGAGCTGTTTTCAACCGGATCCCAAGCCCAAAAGCCTCCAAAACTCAGGGCCTCGTAAGCCCATGCACCTCCCATTAAAACTCCCAATCCTAAAATGGCAATGCCAAAATAGGTCCAAGGTAATGCAGGCCTGATCCAAGCTTGGTATTCTTTTTTCCAAAGGGCTGCAATGGCGTAAGCAAAAGGAATCAAGGTGGTAGCAAAACCGAAGAAAACCGTGGGTGGGTGAATGGTCATCCAATAATTCTGAAGAAGCGGATTCAACCCGTTTCCTTCCACAAAGTTCAAATAATTGGGATTGGTGGTAAAAGGAAGGTTGATCATGTCAGGATGCTCTCTCAATAAGATAAACGGGTTACTTCCAACCTGAATATCAAAAGGATAAATACCTAATAGCATGGCGCCTAAAAAGGCTTGTACAGAGGCAAATACCATCATTACCATACCTTCCCAACGCTTAGAAGTAAAGATTAGGATGTTTCCTAATACTACATTCCAAAAAGCCCAGAGCATGGTGCTGCCTTCTTGACCTTCCCAGAAACACGATAAAATATAGCGGGTAGGTAAAGCAGTGGAGCTGTGTCTCCATACATAGTAATATTCAAAGGAATGGGTGTAGATCAGGTAAAAAAGTATACCGATAATTCCCAATAAGGCAAAAGAATGTAGCCGGTAAAAAAAACGCCCAAACCGCTTCCAAGAATTCAGCTCAGGATTGAGGTCAGAGCCAAAAAAGTAAAAGAAAACTGCCAGTAAACTGCTGACAAAAGAAAGTACAATTAAAAAATCTCCAACTTGACCTGCTAAGAGGTTCTCTCCAACGTATTCTATCATCCCATTAAGACTTACTTTCTGCAGTTATTTCAGTTAATTCATCAGCTTGGCCATCATTGTATTTGGAAGGGCATTTCATCAAAATCTTATCTGCATAGAATTGTCCACCCTCTACGCTACCTGTAACCACAACTTGTTCAGAGCGTTCAAAATCTTGTGGTTTTGCTCCATTAAAGATCACTTTTCTTTCCGCACCGCTGTTGTCAACCATGAAAAAAGAGAAGGAATTTGCATCTTGTTCTGGTTGGTAGCTAATCTCTTTTTCTTTGTTCAATTGACCAACCACTTGGATTTGTTTGCCTGCTAATTGCTCTGCAGTATTAAAATCTGCATATGTAGCCGCATCCGAAACCATGCTGATAATGGCTCCAATCGCAACTGCAATCATGACGATGGCTATGATGTGTGTTTTTTTCATTTTTCTGTTTCTTCTTCTAACTTCTTTATTTTCCGATCAAGCGAGATCAGGTAAATGATCAAGCCCAACAAAATTACACCCAAAACCGCAACCACTACATAAATTTTACCGTTTGCGCGCATTTCGTCGGCCATGGGTATTTCTTGCGCTTGAGTTTGTAAAGCAAGTAAAATACTTAGCAGAAATAAGACAATTTTCATGAGCTTAAGTTTTCTTTTAGTCGTGAAATTCTTAGCCTTAAATTGGCCATCCAAAGTGCCAATAAGATCCAAGCGACCACGGCAGGATAAAAGACTAATTTCATATTATTATCAAGGTCATAATTGTTAAAACCTGGGTTGCCACCATTCCCGGGATGCAGCGAGTCGGTCATTCTCGGCAAAATGCCAATAAAAACAATTAATAACACAAAAGCGAAAATGTTGTAGACTGCCGAGATACGTGCTCTTTTCTGTTCATCGTCTAAAGAGCCCCTAAGCACTAAATATGCTAAGTAGATCAACATGGTAATCGCTGAACCATTAAGCTTTACATCATTGGTCCACCAGGCGCCCCAGGTAAATTTTGCCCAAATACTGCCTGTTATTGTGCCGAGAACTCCAAATATGATCCCCACATTTACTAACTCAATCGCTTTACGGTCATCTTCTAAACTGCCGCTTGAAAGGTTTTTAATGCTGTAAATGGTAGACAATAAAAAGAGAAAGATCATGCTAAACCACATGGGAACATGAAAGTAAAGGTTGCGAATGCTTTCATAAAGGATAACCTGCCTAGGAACCTCAATTAGAAAACCGCCAATTAAGGTATAGAAAAGAAGTAAAACTGCTAAGGCTTTCCACCAATATCTCATTGCTAATGAGTCAATTAAAACATAAACACTGCGCCAATTTTAGCTTCTCCAAAGGTAGGGAAATAAAACATAGGCTAGGGCGATTATCACCAGGTTAATCAAGCCCATCATTCCTAAATAAAGTTGCCATTCATCACTTCCAAAACCCAAACCAATCAATACGCTTGCTTTAATTGCAGTCAAGAGCATGGGCAAGAGAATTGGAAAGGCCAAAATGGCTGTTAAGGTTGAGTTATTGTTGGTTTTCGCTGCAATGCCCGAAACCAAGGTCAATACTCCGGAGAATCCTAAACTAGCTAGCACCAAAACCGCCAAAAAGGGTAGATTGTTTTCCAAAGGATTTCCCAAAAGCAGACTAAAGAAAAGCCAATTGATCAGCCCAATTAAAACCAATAACAAACCGTTAAAAAGCAGTTTGGATAGAATGATGGATTGGGGACTGCACAATTGGTAATAGTAAAAGAACTGACTACCGCTTTCTGCTCTAAAACTGTTGATCGAAGCATTGGTAGAGGCAAAAAGTAGGATAATCCAAAATAGGGCAATCCAAGTGGTAAGGTCTTCTAATTGGTTAAAAACTAAAAAGGCAATGAAAACAGTAGAGATTACGTAAAGAAAAATGCCGTTGATAGCGGATTTCTGACGCAGTTCAGTGCGAATTTCTTTTTGCAACAGCAGGCTTATGTCTTTGAAAAGCGCGATAGGGTGTTTTTTACAAATTTAGCCAATGCGCTAATACGCTTGCCAAAAAGGATCAGGGTAAAGCAAACAAAAATCAGTTTCTTCCCATCTTTCGCCTGCTGTTAAAAGCATACTTTCATCGATTTGATCTTGCATAACTTCAAATAACTCCCGTTCCTCAAACCTGATATGGTTTTCCAGTAGCTTGGCAAATACTATGAGCTCATTTTTTGAATTCAATTCGGTTTTTAAATGCCTTTGAATCACTTGGTGTTCCTCCAAGGCTTTTTTGATCAGCGGATGATCGTTCCCAAGGAGTGGAAAGATTTTAGATTCTTCAGCTGCCAAATGCCTTTCGAAATAGTGCTCAAAAAACCACCGCACATAATGGCTTAGCCGTCTTGGTTGAATTCCCTTTTCTAGCCCTTTTTTTAAATTAAATACCAGCATAAGCGCTTGGTGGTGTTCCCGACTGATGCCCTGCAGGGCAGGGTGGCGTTTCAAGGGTTTGCGTTTCATTTTACAAAAGTGAGCAGGATTGTTTGAAAGAAAAAGGGCATCTTTAAGGCATGAATATTCGCTTTAAAGCTTACCATTCCGATGACGAAGCAAAAGTCTTAGCCCTTTTCGATTCCAATCAGCCGGATTATTTTGCACCCATAGAACGTCAACCATTCATCGATTTTTTGAGAAGCAGTAAAAAGGAGGTTTATGAAGTGATGTATGCGCGTGAGCAGCTTATCGGAGCAGGTGGCTACTGCACCCAAAATCCGAAGGAAGCAAGAATAGTTTGGCTGATGATTCATCGATCCATACATGGAAAAGGACTAGGTAAAATGATGATGCAACATTTTGCTCAGAAAATAAAAAAGGATGCTAAGTTTGAAAATATCAGTTTGATGACTTCTCAATTAACCGATGCTTTTTACGCCAAGCTTGGTTTTGTAACCACAAGAGAAGAAAACGATTATTGGTTTAAGGGCATGCATTTGCGCTACATGGAAAAGAAACTTAAATGAACTAATTGAATTGGGAATTGTCTTACCCTTAAATTTGTAAAAACCCAAACCATGAAAAGATTCCTTTTTTTTACAGCAAGTATTTTATTTTTAACCACTTTAAATGCCCAAACCATGAACTTTTACGATTTTGAAGTAAACGATATTAACGGAGAATCTTACGACCTGAAACAATTGAAAGGGAAAAAAGTATTGGTCGTCAATACCGCTTCAAAATGTGGTTTAACCCCTCAATATGAGACCTTGGAAGCCGTTTACAAGCAATACGGTGGAGACGATTTTGTAATTGTAGGATTTCCAGCTAATAATTTTGGTGGACAAGAGCCAGGCACTAATGATGAAATCGAGACTTTTTGCCAAAAGAATTACGGAGTAAGTTTTCCAATGATGTCAAAAATATCTGTGAAGGGAAGCGATCAACACCCTTTATATGCTTGGTTAACCAAGAAAGAGAAGAATGGAGTTGAAGATGCTGAGGTTCAGTGGAACTTTCAAAAATTTATGATCGATGAGGAAGGGAATTATGCTGGAATGGTAGCTCCTCAGGAAAGTCCTGATTCAGAAACCATCATTAACTGGATCAAGCAGTAATGAAGGTAGATATATTGGCCATAGGAGCGCACCCTGATGATATTGAGCTGAGCGCTGCTGGAACCATTTTAAAAGCAATAGATCAAGGTAAAAAAGTCGCAGTGGTCGATCTCACTGCAGGAGAACTAGGTACCCGTGGCAGTGGAGAGCTTCGATTAAAAGAAGCTCAGCGATCTGCAGAGATCTTAGGACTATCAGCAAGGGAAAACTTGGGTATGAAAGATGGCTTTTTTCAGAATGATGAAGCGCACCTCAGACTATTGGCTACATTGATTCGGAAATACCAGCCCGACATTGTGCTGGCTAACGCCATTGAAGACCGTCATCCTGACCATGGAAGAGCGGCCAAGTTGATCAGTGATGCCTGCTTTTACAGTGGTTTACGTCGAATTGAAACCACCGAAGCAGGAAAGCCTCAAGAAGCTTGGCGACCTAAAGCTTTGTACCATTACATTCAAGATCGTTTTGCACAACCTGATTTTGTGGTGGATGTGGGTCCTTATGTGGAGCAAAAAATGGAAGCCATAAAAGCGTTTGAATCTCAGTTTTACAATCCTGCTTCTAAAGAACCAGAATCGCCTTTAACCATGAAAAACTTTTTTGATTTTCTAAAGGGAAGAATGGCCGATATGGGACGCTACATTCAGGCTGATTATGCAGAGGGTTATCATTTTTCACGTCCTGTAGGGGTGGAGGATTTGTCTACTTTGAAATAAACTTTCTAGCGATCCTGTTGAGCAATTGAACTTCTGATTGAGTAGGCAATAAGAGACTCAGTTTTTTGGCATTTCTTCGATTCATTCTCACATAAAGAAAGATAAACATGGCTACGTAGGAAGCGCTACTACTTAAAGCTGCTCCAATAACGCCATAAACAGGAATGAGGATGTAGCAACTTATTAAGGTTACCACAAGACCTAAAGCGGCTGACGTGGCATTGGTTTTAACTCGACCGGTACCAGAAAAATAGTGTGACAAGATCACTTCGGCCGATAGAGCAATGATTCCTATGGATAGGCCTGCAAGAATTTGTTTCAAAAGCACGAAATCCTTTCCTAAAAGGTAAACAAACCAATCGGTTGGAATGACTAGAAGCACTATTAAGCCTAAGGTAGTAAGGAGGTAAGAAACTTTCATCAACAGCAGACTAAGTCGCTTGGCATAAGCTTCCTGCTTGCGCCGGCTTATTCGAGCATACTGTACGGTTGAAATACTTCTGCCAATCAACAATAAAGCTTCCGAGAGTTGAACTCCTGCGGTATATTGTCCAAGTGCAGCACGGCCACTAAGTGAGTCAAGAAAAAAGTAACTAATTCGGTAATTGAGTAGTTGAAAAGTATTGGCGGCTTGTGCAAAGAAGCCATAATTCAAACAGTCCTTAAAGTCTTCTTTCAATTTGAATAAGATAGGTTTCTCTATAAAGTTCGCACTGCTTGCTAAAGCTAGTAGGTAGGAAATCGTATAAGATAGATACAAGGCCTGAATAAAGGCATCCACCTTTATATAGTTGCGACCGTAAAAACTCCAGAGCAGGCTACCAATTAACCCCAAGGACTGTAAGAGACTGATGAGGTTAAAACGTTTAATTTTTTCTTTACCCAATAAAAAATAGTGGTGAATACTAGCTGAAGCTTGAATGCCACCCAAAAGAAGGGTATGCAGCAAATACTGAGAATCGATCAAAGGGTAAATTTGGTTGACTAGCACATAAAGGGCTAAACTGATCAGGGTCCATAAATAGGCGATCAATAAGAGGTTACCGCGATTTTTGCGACTACTGAAATAGATTAATCCGCCATGAATCAAATTGCTTAAAATGCCAATAAGCGTGACATTGAGGACGATCAAACCCACCGTGCCAAGTCCTTGAGCTCCCAAGAAATTGGCATTTAAAAAAAGCACACCAAAACTGATGCCTGCAGTGATCAAGCGAATCCCAAAAGTGTGCAGAATATTATTCAGCATGCTTGAGTGTACTTTGATAAAGGTCACTGAATTGCTTTCCAATCACCGGCTCAGAAAAAGTTTTGAGCGCATAGTCTCTTATTCGCTCGCGCTTATAAGTTTGGTAGGTGTGCAGCATCTTTTTGCAAGCAGCTTTGAAGGCTTCTCGATCTCTGCTGGGAAAAAGCAAACCAAGGTCTTCATGCATGAACTCTTTAATGCCTGGTAAATCAGGTACCACCACTGGAATACCTGCTGCCTGCGCTTCACTGATCACACAAGGTTGGTTTTCAAATTCACTGAAAAGTACCAGAAATGCAGCGCTTCCCATTTTTTTTCCAATCTGCTCCCGTTCTGCCGTACCTTTCAGTTGCAAAATATCCGATAATTGCTCCTGCTCAATAAAGTTACGGCAAGCTGCTTCATCTTTTCCTTCGCCGTAGAGCTGTAATACAAACTTCTCACCAGCTTGATGTAATGCTGCAAATACCTTTAAAATGTCTAGCACTTTTTTTGGTCGCTGCAAGAGGTTACCCACAAAAAGCACTTCAGTTACCGCCTCATTTCTTTTATCAATATTGAAGAGCTGTGCATCCACCACATTTGGTATTACATGATAATGATTCTTCAAGCCGTGTGCTTGCATGCTTGTTTTTAAATAAGTGGAAACAGTGGTTACAAAACTAGCTTGAGTTACTGCTCGTTTGGTAAACTGCTTTTTCAAGAAACCGCGGTATTCGTTTCGCTCTTTTAAATAACCCGACCAGTGTTCGGTGATGCCGTAAGGGATGCCTGCTTCCTTTTTCAAGGCCAAGGCCAAAAAGGCTGAACGACTTAAGACGTGCACATGGCAGAGATCAAATTGCCAGCCACTTTCAACTAGTTTTTGATAACCAAAACGCTGGGCTTTAGCGTAAGCAATTCCACCCATTAGTTTATCAAGCCAAGCCAAAGCAGTATTGGGTTTAGGGTAAAAGATCCTGAGTTCATAGATTCCCTTGTTTTCTCGCTCCTCAATCCGATAGCCTTCTTTTAAGTTTGCATCTGAGTGTACAAATAAAACGGCTAGCTGGGCATCTGCTTTAATGGCATGTGCATGATTTTCAATAAAATTTCCATCAAACCAATCAAACTCATGGGGGTACCACTTGGGTAAAAAGAGGACAGATGGTTTGCTAGTTGGCATTGGCTTTACTTCTGACGTAAGTCATCTCTATTCATTAGGGCTTGAAAACGTGAAATAACGCTAATTAATATGGTAGCCAATAAAATTTTGATCAGCGCTCCTGGCAAGAAGGGTAAGATCCCTTTCATAAAAGCTGCTTTTAAGTCGAGGTAGGGCAGCAGGCCCACTAGTCCACTGACTAAGATTAAGAGTGTACCCAAAGTGAAAGCAATAAAGTTTTTACCAAATTTATTTTCTTTTGTCTCTGCCCACCAACCCATAAAGGCTGCGGCTAGCACAAAACCAATAAAGTAACCCATTGAAGGGCCCATAATCACATTTATACCGCCTTCAAAATCAGCAAAAACAGGCAATCCTAAACCGCCTAATAGCAGGTAGATCAAGATAGCAACTACCCCCCAATTTCGACCAAGCAAGAATGCTGCAAGTGTCACCGCTAGGCTTTGTCCAGTGACAGGTGCAATGGCGGTATCTTCTCCTAATGAAATAGAAAGTTGGGCAGTGGCACCAATGGCTACTGCCGCTACTAAACTGCCAACAAGCTTATTCAGATTCATCGCAATGGTCTACATTGTACAAGTTCCTTTCCAATACTTCAAGCTTAAAGCTATCGTCAAGAATGCTTTCGTTTGCGAGCGTTTCGGTGCTAATAATGTGAATCGGTCTAAACCAATTGTGCCAAAAACCCTTCTTCAGACAGTCGTTTAACTTTGCTCGCTCTTCTAATATTCCGTTGCTATACAGTCCTAATTCGGCAAAAACGATAAGATGGGTTCTTACTTTATTTTTAAACTTGACCCTAAGTTCAAGATCACCGGCATCATTTGCTTTCCATTTATACTTAATTTCCAAACTGTCTCCACTTTCAAGAGTTTGGTATTTTTGGGCCATAGCATTGATTCCAAGCCCTATGAAAAAGAAAAATATAAAAAGGGTACGCATGCTTTTTTTTGCGAAGGTAAGCTTTCAATAAAAATTAAATAGCTTTTAAAAAAGCTTTGCAGAACTCAATAATTAGTGGTTATTTTGCACTCCAAATTTTTTAGCTAAATAGAGAAGAGATGTCTAAAGTTTGTCAAATCACCGGAAAGCGAGTTATCACAGGAAATAATGTTTCACATTCTAAGCGTAGAACACGCAGAACTTTTGAGCCGAATTTATTCAGCCGTAAGTTTTACGATCCTGAAAATGACAATTGGGTAAAGTTGAAAGTTTCAGCTAAAGGTATTCGCATCATCAACAAGAAAGGCATTGCCAATGCCATGAAAGAAGCAAAAGCGAAAGGTTTCATGTAAACCTGTTCAGATAAGATTATTAAAAATCCCGCCCAACCGGCGGGATTTTTTTGTTTTAAAGCTGTATAACAGCCGTGAGGCTGTTGTTTATTTATTTCTTTTTTAATTTATTGTTAATCAGTTATTTGTAATAATTTTCAACAAAAATTAAAGATGTTTCGTTGTTTAGATTGGGTGAAATTGGGTTTTTGAATAAGTGAACTGAAAATTAAATTTGTTCGTTTAAACCACTAATAAGGTAAATTATTCTAACATAATTTTATGGAAATGCGCCTTTTGTTTGTTTTCCTTTTTTCTTTGAGTACAAGTTTGTCGGCCCAGACTTATTCAGACAAATCTTTTACTACTGGCTTCCTTGCTCGTAACCAGTCAGGATTTTTTGCCGATACCTATCCACAGCTGATATTAGAAGGAGACACAATCGTAAACCTTTCTTTCAGTAAATCAATGAGTTCATCATATCGAACAGGTGAACGATGGCACTACCGTTTAAATCCGCAACTGCAAGTTGTTGATAGTTTTAGGGTTTATCAGCGCAGTACTACTCATCAAACATCTGACTCAGAAGAGTTGTCTCATGATGTTAGATTAGTAGAAGATCAAAGTAATGGTGATTTATACCAGTACAGTGTAGATGTGCCAAACTCAAGCAGTCTTAGCTTAGAAATATACAATACAAATCGAAACTTAAGTGCTGACAGCCTAATTTTCAGCACAACTCTCACAGGTATTGCACGCGTGTTACCATTCATTTATGATACCACTTTAGTGCTATTTAGAGAGCCATCGATATCAGCCCAATCACGAGTGCTATTTTACAGTTTAAATAGTCAACAACTAACAGGTCAAATTAATAATCTACCTGCCATTTTAACATACCCATATAAGGCTTTAGTAAATCCACAAAACCCTGCTGAGGTATTTGTTTTCAATTTATTCGCAGCCTCTAACCCCATTCTAAGAATTGATTGGAGAAATCAGAGGTTTATTGAGAGTTATGATGATGTTAACGGTTTAATAGACTTTCAATTAGCTGCTATTTATAGAAAGTCTGGAGAATCTTACAATGACATCTTTATTGAAGATACGAATTCCATTAAACTCATTGGAACACATAGGCCAATGGGGTTTACCTCTACAGGACAGAATTATTCAAATCAGGGTGCTGTGCATACTATTAATACAAATGATTCTATAGTTGCGATAAGGGAGTTAGGATCACCAAGCCCCGGTAGTGCAAATGATCTTAGTATTATGTTGTATAATCGGTTTAATCAGCAAGAGGTTTTTGCATGCAGAAACCACAGAAGAGGAGGTTTTTACATGCGGACAGATTCTTCAAAAGTGACAATCATAAAAATAGACTCTAATGCTCAAAAGGACAGCTTAACCTTTTACGGAAAATACGACCATCGCCCTGTAGATATGAAAATGAATTCACAAGGAGACCTATTTATTGCTATGATGATGTCAAGGCGAGATCTAAATTTCGAAGCATTTGTAGTTTTAACCAAGATACCTGCAGGTGTTTTTACCACTGTTAAAGAGCAACAGTTAAGTAGGAAAATTTATTTATACCCTAACCCTACGAAAAATAGGCTAAGGTCAACCGAATTCAAAGAAGCGAATAGAATCTTAATCTACACATTTGAGGGGAAATTAATTCAGGAATATAGAGGAGGTGTCGAGCAATTGAATGTGAGTCATTTAAAGCCAGGTTCTTACCTGATTCAAACAGAGCTTGAAGGTAAGTTAAATAGTGGATTATTCATTAAGCAATAAAAAAAATCCCGCCCAACCGGCGGGATTTTTTTATGCCCGCTTGTCACAAAAGCCAAGCGCATTTCTGACTTTCTCGATATTTTTGAAATATGAAATACCCATTAGTAATTGGCATACTGGCTTTTGCTTTTTCTCTAAAAGCACAGGATGATCAGATTAAGCTTAACCAAAAGCAGCAAAATTATTACGAATATGAGGACGACTTTTTGTCGCCTGCCTTTCACCAAAGTCGACGAGACTCACTAAGGGCTTTAATGCCTGAAGGAACAGCTGCTGTATTGTTTTCTGCGCCTGAGCGCAACCGCTCAAATGATGTCTACTATGAATACCATCAGGACCCAAACTTTTATTATTTGACAGGATTACGCGAGCCCAATAGCATGCTTGTTCTGTTTAAAGAACCCATCTATTTTCAAGGGCAAGAAACCACTGAGATGGTATTTGTGCAGGAACGTAATCCTAGTTCAGAAATTTGGAACGGCAGACGTTTAGG
This sequence comes from uncultured Flavobacteriales bacterium, assembly GCA_913056345.1. Classification (GTDB taxonomy): domain Bacteria; phylum Bacteroidota; class Bacteroidia; order Flavobacteriales_E; family Vicingaceae; genus CAJXMH01. Next base: position 32,748 of record CAJXMH010000027.1, read on the forward strand.
GGTTGATGGAGCAATAAAGCGCTTGGAAATCCAAACGGTTTTGGCCAATACTACTTTCAAAAACTTAGCACTTCCCTTTGATAGTTTAAAACGGGTATACTTCCAAAAACCTTATGCCATGGAAGAGCAAGATATTGAAGAGAGTGCTTCTTTAAAAGGACTTTTCCACCACTTTGAACAAAAGGTAGATTCTTTTTCGCCCATTGCTGAGACGCATTTAGGCATGATGATGGCCAAGTTAAGGCAAGTCAAAACCGAAGAAGAACTTAGCCTACTTCGTAAAGCCATCAACATTACCTGTGAAGCACAAAATGAGCTGATGCGCAAGATCACCCCTGAAATGGCTGAGTACGAAACGGAAGCCATCATTGAATATGTCTTTAAACGAAACGGAGCTGAATATCCTGGTTTTCCATCCATACAGGGAAGTGGAGAGAATTCCTGCATTTTACATTATACCTCAAACCGTCGTCCGCTAAAAAATGGAGGGTTACTTGTGAGTGATGTGGGAGCAGAATACCACGCTTATACTGCAGATGTTACCCGCACCATACCACCTGATGGGAAGTTTTCTAAAGAGGAAAGAAAAGTCTACAACTTAGTACTCGAAGCCCAAAAGGCCGGAATAGAAGCCGCTAAGGTGGGTAACAGTTTCTGGGCACCGCATCAAGCAGCGAGAAAAGTAATTGCCGAAGGCTTGGTCAAACTTGGCATAACTGAAAAGGAATCAGCGGTGGGTGATTATTTTATGCACGGCACTTCGCATTATTTAGGTCTGGATGTGCATGATGCAGGTATGTATATGCCATTAGAAGCAGGGAATGTGATTACAGTTGAGCCGGGAATTTACATTGCTGAGGGTTCTGATTGTGATGCAAAATGGTGGAACATTGGGGTGCGCATTGAAGATGATATTTTGATTCGGGAGGAAGGTCCTGAGAATTTATCGGCAGCATCTCCTAGAACTATTGCTGAGATCGAGGCTTTGATGGAGGAGGAGTGAGAAGTTAGACCGCTGCGCTTTTAGAATTGAGAAGTGAGAAGTGAGAAGTGAGTATTGAGAAATGAGTATTGAGAAATGAGTATTGAGAAATGAGTATTGAGAAATGAGTATTGAGAAATGAGTATTGAGATCGCTTCGCTCTTAGAATTAAGAATTAACAATTGAGAATTAAAATATTGAGAATTGGGAAAAGGGTTTTACTTCTTATATAAAAATTAATTACATTTGCGCTCCCGTAAATAAATCGTGGAATCATGGCGAAAAAAGGAAACAGAATACAAGTAATTTTAGAGTGCACCGAGCATAAAGAAAGCGGCATGCATGGTACCTCAAGATACATTACCACTAAGAACAGAAAGAACACTCCAGATCGCATGGAGCTAAAAAAATACAACCCCATTTTGAAAAAAATGACGGTTCATAAAGAAATCAAGTAAAAAGATAAACCATGGCTAAGAAAACAGTTGCATCCCTACAAAAAGGAGAAGGAAAAGCGTTTACCAAAGTGATTAAAATGGTAAAATCTGAAAAGTCAGGTTCTTACGCTTTTAAAGAAGAAATGGTACCGAATGAAAAGGTGAAAGACTTCTTCGAGAAAAACTAAAAGCACAAACAAAATAGTATTACTTATTGAAGGCTTCTTTCGCTCTGAGAGAGGCCTTTTTTTATACCTAAAACAGATGGGTTTATTCAATATCTTTTCAAAAGATAAAAAGGAAGCGCTAGACGAGGGCCTCAGCAAAACCAAAGAAAGCTTTTTTGGTAAACTTAGCCGAGCAGTAGTTGGTAAAACTAAGGTTGACGATGAGGTGCTAGACGACCTAGAGGAAGTGCTGATCACCTCAGATGTTGGGGTTAATACCACCCTTAAGATCATTGAGCGCATTGAAGCAAGAGTAGCTAAAGACAAATATGTGAATACCAAAGAGCTGAATGGTATACTTCGAGAGGAGATCATGGCGCTCTTAGAAGAAAATAACACCACCGACTACACTCAATTTACTTTACCGGAAGGACATAAGCCCCATGTAATCATGGTGGTTGGCGTAAACGGCGTTGGCAAAACCACTACTATTGGAAAATTAGCCTACCAACTAAAAAAGATGGGTAAAAAGGTCGTGCTTGGTGCATCTGATACTTTTAGAGCTGCTGCAGTCGATCAACTTACTATTTGGTCGGAGCGCGTAGACGTGCCCATTGTTTCTCAAGGCATGGGTGCAGATCCTGCTTCGGTTGCTTACGATACCATGCAGTCTGCCGTGGCCCAAGGCGCCGATGTAGCCATAATTGATACAGCAGGGCGGTTGCACAATAAGGTGAATTTGATGAACGAATTAACCAAGATCAAGCGGGTCATGCAAAAAGTGGTGCCAGATGCACCCCATGAAATTCTGTTGGTTTTAGATGGTTCTACAGGTCAAAATGCCTTTGAACAAGCTAAACAGTTTACCGCCGCCACTGAAGTTAACGCCCTCGCCTTGACCAAACTCGACGGTACGGCAAAAGGGGGAGTGGTGATTGGTATTTCAGATCAATTTAAAATTCCCGTAAAGTACATTGGCGTGGGAGAGGGTATGGAACACCTGCAGGTGTTTAATCGCAAAGAGTTTGTAGACAGCTTGTTTAACGAATAGCAGCTAAAAGAGGAAGAAGGCAATGAAGACAAAAACATTAAAGAAAAATAAGGTCAACGTAGTAACACTAGGCTGCTCCAAGAATATTTTCGATTCTGAAGTGATGATGAGTCAGCTGAAGGCCAATAAGTTTGAGGTGGAGCATGAAAGCAAGGAAGATGACTCCGAGATCGTGATCATCAATACTTGTGGCTTTATCGATAATGCCAAAGAAGAATCGATCGATACGATTTTGCGTTATGCTGATGCGAAAGAAGAAGGGAAGGTTGATAAAGTTTATGTGACCGGTTGTTTGTCTGAGCGCTACCGCGACGATTTACAAAATGAAATTCCCAATGTGGATGCCTTTTTTGGCACCCGAGAACTACCTCGCTTACTCAAAACCTTAAAAGCCGACTACAAAAAGGAATTGATTGGTGAACGTTTAATTACTACCCCCAACCATTACGCTTATTTTAAAATTGCAGAAGGCTGTGATCGACCTTGTTCATTTTGTGCCATACCGCTGATGCGCGGTGGACATAAAAGCACCCCGATCGAAGATTTGGTGCAACACGCCAAACAATTGGCAGCCCAAGGAGTAAAGGAACTAATTCTAATAGCTCAAGATCTGACTTACTATGGTTTAGACCTTTACGGAAAGCGAAACCTTGCTGAATTGTTAGAGAAACTTTCAGATGTTGAAGGCATTGAATGGATTCGTTTACACTATGCCTTTCCTTCAGGCTTTCCCATGGATGTATTGAAAGTGATGCGCGAGCGCGATAACATTTGCAATTACATTGACATTCCGCTGCAGCACATTAGCGATCCTATGTTAAAGTCGATGCGCAGGGGAACTACCAAGAAAAAAACCAACCAATTGCTTAAAGCTTTTAGAGAAGAGGTGCCTGAAATGGCTATTCGAACTACTTTGATTGCGGGTTACCCGGGAGAAACGGAAGATGATTTTAAGCAAATGGAAGAATGGGTAAAGGAAAGCCGCTTTGATCGTTTGGGGATCTTTACTTATTCACATGAAGAAAATACCCACGCCTTCAATTTAGAGGATGATGTACCAGAGGAGGTAAAGCATGAACGTGCTAACCGCATCATGGAAATTCAGAGTGGTATCTCCTTTGAAATGAACCAAGAAAAAGTTGGAAAAACTTACAATGTCTTATTTGATCGGGCGGAAGGCGATTACTTCATTGGGCGAACGGAATTTGACTCTCCTGAAGTTGATAATGAAGTTTTAGTGCCGAAAAGTGAGTATGTGCGTTTGGGTGATTTTGCAAAGGTTAAGATTTTGCGTGCTGAAGAGTTTGATCTTTTTGGCGAACTTGTGGACTAATAAATGGAAGTAGACTGTATACCCTATAAAGACACCGCTTATTTTTCTCCAATCGTGCTCGATTATTTGGCAGGAGCGGAATCTTTAAAGGACTTTTATCAACATCTGCCTCATTTTGACTCCTTCGAAAAGCTAACCGAGGAACGCAGCTTTAAGCCTGAGAATCGGCATATTCTTTCTAAAGCCATACAGGATCAGTACCAAGGAAGCATTAAACTAAAAGCGGATTCGCCTACCGCTGTTAATATTAAATCACTTGAAGAGGAGCAGACTTTTACCATTACCACTGGGCATCAGCTAAATTTATTTACCGGCCCCCTTTACTTTATCTACAAAATCGTTTCGGCCATTAATTTAGCGAAGCGTTTGCGTGAAAAATACCCCACTAAAAAGTTTGTTCCTGTTTACTGGATGGCCTCAGAAGATCATGATTTTGATGAAATCTCATTTTTCCGCTTTCAAGGCAAAAAACTACAATGGAAGACGAAGCAAAGTGGTGCGGTAGGTCGCATGGACCCAAGAGAATTGGAAACCGTACTGGCTGAATTTGAGAAATTGCTAACACCTTACACCACAAACGGAACCCAATTAAAAAAGTGGTTCAAGCAGGCGTATTTAGAGCATGAGACTTTGGCTGATGCTACGCGTTATTTGGCGCATGCTTTATTTGCTGAGCAGGGTTTAGTGGTGGTAGATGGAGATGATGCTGCCTTGAAGCAACTGATGCAGCCCATTTTTGAAGCGGAGCTGAAGCAAGAAGTTTCTGCTGAAAAAGTAGAGCAACAAAACAAAGCTCTAGCGAAACACTATAAAGTACAGGCCAACCCAAGGGCCATCAATTTATTTTACCTTACAGATGGTAGCCGCAGACGCATCGAGAAAGAGGGTGAAAAGTATATCATCCTTGATAGCGATCAGCAGTTTTCTGAAGCTGAAATGATGCAGGAGTTGCGAGAACATCCTGAGCGTTTTAGTCCGAATGTGTTGCTCCGGCCGCTTTACCAAGAAGTGATCTTACCAAACCTTGCCTACATTGGTGGAGGAGGAGAGTTGGCCTATTGGTTCGAATTGTCTTCCACTTTTGAGTATTTTAAAGTACCGTTCCCGATGTTGCTTTTACGCAATTCAGTGATGTGGATGCAGGAAAAAGAAGCCAAATACACCAAGGAACTCGGTCTTAGTTTGAAGCAGCTTTTTCAAAAAGAAGGTATGCTACTTAAGGAATGGGTAAAAAACAATGCCAAAGAAGAGCTAACGCTGCAAGCCGAACAAGAAGCTTTTGCCAAGCTTTATCAAGCATTGGTCAAAAAGAGCAAGCAGATTGACGCTAGTTTGGGACCACATGCAGCTGCTTTAGCTAAGGAGCAAGAAAAAAAGCTGCACCAATTGTCTGAAAAGTTAATTCGGGCAGAACGCAAAAAGCAAAGTGCAACAGCAGAACGGATCGCTTTCTTAAAACAAAGTCTTTTCCCGAATAATTCCCTGCAAGAGCGCTACCAAAACTTTAGCGATTTTTATTTGGCCTACGGAGATCAATTTATTGAAGTACTGCTTGAGCATTTAAGCTTGCCAACTCAAGACTTTACCGTGATCAAATAAAAAACGCCGCCTAAAAAGGCAGCGTTTCAATTAAAGCTCAATTTTACTACTCATCGTCATCATCGTCCTCTAAGTCTTCACTTCTAAAGGATTTGTAAATGGTTTCAGATTGTTTTTTACGATCTTCTTTGTTGACTTCCTCACCTATGATGTATTTCTTAAAATCCTCTTTCATCGCCAATGCTTCTTGTACATCCGATTCTGTGGGATTAAAGCGATAGGCTCCAAAATACTTGTCGTATTCACCACTTTTGATGATCAAAGCATATTCATCTAAAGCGTCAACTAATGTTTGTGCGGAAACTTCATCAGGTTTGTAGTTCTCATCTAAGCTATCAATTGCAGCCACCATATTTTTGATGCCTTCACCCATGTTTCTAGATTTGATCTGGTAAACACCTGCCATCAGCTGCACCGCATAATCGTCAGGGTCAAACTTAATGACCTTCTTTAGGTAATAGGCCGCCTTTCTTGGGTTGTCATTGTCGTAGTAGATCTCAGATAAGGTGATGGCGCTATCTTTCAAGCTGGCGAGAAAATCTTTCGCTTCGTCAAATACTGCTTCATTCTCTTCCGTATCATCTTGGTATTTATTTAGTTTATAGGCCGCTTTTAAGGCTTCTTTAAATGCACGTGGATAATCTTCCATCAATTCAGGCCTTTTGGCAATTTCAAAGAAAGATTGTGCTTTATAGTACCACAACCAGCCATTTTTTCGATATTCAGAATCATCCAACAATTTTTCAGCTCTAGATACAGCATCTTCATATTCCCCGTCAACCATTTCAAAAGTTACCTTAGAGATTTTCTTATCGGAGGGTTGAGCATAAACTGCACTGATCAGGCAAATTATACTCAGCGTGAAAACAATTCTTCGCATATAGGGTGTTTTTATAGTTTGATTTTTAAAGATGGTGTACCAAATTACAAAATCTGTACCAGCTTCTTTAAGGCTTTCAATTACTTTTGTTTAAAATTTGAAAATATGGCTTCACGTATTGCTACAGAAAAGAAAGAGAATGGCTTGTTGATCAAGATCAAAGCCTATCAAGATCATGATAAGCAGAAGTTTTTTACCATTTATCTGATTACGTGGACGCTCTGTGGTATTGCCATTAGCTCACAACTTTTTGTAGAGGTGGAAGAACAGCTCAAAAGCATGATCTTGGTCTTTTTTGCCTTTTGGGTCTACTTTGAATACCTATTGGTGAAAGCCTATCGGTGGAGAATAGGAGGGGAAGAGCAGTTTTTTATTGATGAGGAGAACCTTCAATACGGCAGAACCTATAGCAATCGTGGTTTCTTAAAACCCTACCGCAAAGATCTAGTTAACCAAGTTCGCCTTATCGATGATGAGAAAAGCACCTTTGTGAAAGTCTTCAGCGATTCTTATTGGGTGATTGGCGGAGAGCGCCTTGCTTTTACCGCCAATGGGAAAGTGGTGCCTTTTGGCTTGCGCTTAAGCGACAAAGAAGCTAAGAAGCTCAAGGAATTGATCAACCGGGAGTTGGATTGAGTCGGTGGATTTTTTGCGCTTTTTTAAGTGTTATTTATTCTCATAGTACTTGTCAAATGCTTTTAAGATGTTCGTGCTGTAAAGTTTCATTTTAGGGCTTTTGGGGTTGTTCCAATCAAGACGTCTTATAGAGCATAATTGCTCATCCTTTTCTAATTCTCGTTTTAAATCCCAAAAGTTATTATTCATTTTGAAGGTCTTGTACCTGCTTTGAAGTTTGGGCTTTAAATCATTTGTCCAACTCCATGGGTACTTCTTCTGAAATGCAGCTTCTGAGTCGACCTTGTATGGGATAGCATTTGGATCTTCTGGGTCGTATTTCAAAGTCGTGAGGGCATCAACGGAATTTGATTTTACCCATTTGGTTTCAAGTTTCAGCGAAATGTTATGGTCTTGGTTTTCGTCAGAAGGAAAGTACTTTTCTTTTTCCGCTATGAATTTCAATAGATTTTGATGCTGCTTGTCTTCCTTGTTGATTGAAAAACTTTGCATTTCGTGGTTGTGGAAAAACGAAATGGGCATCAGGTAAAAATTGTATCGGCTTAAATCATGGTCAAACCAAGTGTTGGCCATATTGACGTAACTCTTGAGAGAAGCTGTTCCAATTTCCAACACCTTCTTTTCAAAAAGCTTACTATCATTCATGAAGTGGATAGCATTGTCTCGAATTTCAATGAGCAACCCTAAGTTTTCTTGAAGGCGGTCTGGTAAATCCAATTGCTTCATGGCATTGGTCACGTCAATGGTCAAATAGTTTCCCGAGCGACTCGTTTTGTATTTGGGTTTCTTGTAAGGCGTACCGTCTTTTCGCTTTTTGTTTGGGTCAACGATGTAAATGCTCTCTAGCTTGTTCTTGTTTAATTGAAGAATTCTTGCTTTT
>CAJXMH010000028.1 GCA_913056345.1 uncultured Flavobacteriales bacterium
GATGAGATCGACAAGCCCGTAGGTGCATCATTGGTATCCAAGACATTTAAAGTCAACTGTCTGCTGTAAGTTGCCCCTGCTTGGTCGCGTGTCTGAACTTCTATAATATATAGGTTTTTGGTTTCAAAATCAATTGGAACAGCAGTTCGAAGCTCATTTCCTGATATAATGAATGAAGCATTATCATTGCTTGCCTGGTTAGCGAAACTGTAACTGAACTGATCAGTACTGTCTTTATCCTCAGTACTTAGGGCTGAAACAGTAGAGCCAACGGCTACATTTTCATTAAAGGAGTTTGGTGTAAGAACTATATTAGTTGGTGCATCATTACTATTTGTGATGTTTATGGTAAAGTTTTGCTCAACACTTAAGCCTCCTTGGTCTGTAGAGCGAAGTCTGATATTATGTACTCTTTGGTTGTTGTAATCAAAGAGTACATTAGACTTCAACTCATTAGATGAAATAATGAAGTTCCCATTATCATCATCCCCTGAACCTGGTACTAATTGATAAGTAAAGGTTTGGCTTGGGTCAATATCTGTGGTATTGAAAGTGCCAATAGTAGTATTTAAAACTGTATTCTCAGGAGTTGAAGCATTAGAGATCGAAATTGCACTAGGTGGATCATTAACGTCCTGTACAAAAATTAAAAATTCTCTCTCGAACCACTTATTGTCTTGATCTGAAGTCCTCAATCGTACACTCAACTGATTTTTAACTAAGACATCAAAGCTTGCATTTGAAAACAGACTGTCGCTAGAAATTATAAAGCTTCCGTTATCAGTATCACCGGTGCCGGGAACTAAGGTATATGTAAAATTATCAACTGCATCTTCGTCTGTAGTTCTAAGCAAACCAATAAATTCTCCTGCTGCTTGCTTTTCGTCTACTGAATTAGCTGATAGCAATACATCTGTTGGGGCATCATTGGTGTCTTTAACATTCACAAATAACTGTCGCGAATAAGTTCCACCGTTACCGTCATCTGTTTGCACTTGGATGAAGTAAACGTTCTTCGCTTCAAAGTCTAATGAAGAAGCCAGCCTTAACTCATCTCCTGCAATAATGAAATTTGCATTATCATTGGTAGATAAATTTACAAAAGAGTAGGTGTGATTATCCATGGCATCTGCGTCAACAGTGCTAAATCTTCCTACAGAGGAATTCGCAGGCAGGTTCTCATTGATAGAGTCAGGTGCTAATGAAATATCAGTTGGCGCATCATTAGCATTCGTAATGTTGATCACAAACTGAGCTTCAGCAGTATCGCCTGCCAAGTCAGTGGTTCTAACCCTAATGTTGTAAGCAGTTTGCAAGTTAACATTATAGGTCGTGTTGGTCTTTAGATCTCCATTTTGAATATAGAAAGAGGCGTTATCGGCATCTCCTGCTCCGACCACTAAAGCGTATGTGTGATTATCTACAGTATCAGGATCTTGGGTACTAAAACTTCCCACTGTAGTGTTTCGACTAACGTCTTCTTGGATACTGTTGTTATCGAGCGTTAAAGTAGTTGGTGCATCATTTGCATTTATTATATTGATAGTAAATGCTTTTTCTGTAAATAGGTTTAATGCATCAGAGCTTCTTAGCCTAATAGAGTATCTATTTCGTTGTTCATAGTTAAATGATGTGCTTGCAAATAAGCTATCTGATTGTATTGTAAAGTCTCCATTATCAGCAGCGCCAATTCCTGATACTAAGCTGTAAGTAAAGGAATCATTTGCATCTTCATCAATTGAACTTAAAGTTCCTATGAAATTACCATTTGCCGCATTCTCTGCAATAGTATTATTGCTTAAAATAATATCAGTGGGGCCATCTGCAGTATCTTTTACAGAAATGGTAAATTGCTTCGTAAAGGTTCCTCCGTTCCCATCATCGGTTAAAATGTTTACAAAATAGCTGCTCTTAAACTCAAAGTTAAAGGTAGCAGCCGTTCGTAATTCATTCCCGAGAATTGCAAAGGAAGCATTATCATTATTTGTCCCTGTTAGAGTATAGTTGTGGCTATCTCCTGCATCAGGATCAACAGTACTTAAGGTCCCAACCAAAGTGTTAAAAGGTAAGCTTTCGTAAACGCTATCATTTGATAACTGTATGTCAGTTGGCGCATCGTTAGCATTTGTAATGTTGATCGTCAACACCTTCTCAAAAAAGTCGCTTCCATTATCAGTAGTTCTCACTCTTAATGAGTAAACTGTTTGCACATTAACATCAAAAGTTGCGTTTGTTCTGAGGTTATTCCCTTGAATAGTAAAAGACCCATTATCTGTATCTCCTGTGCCGGGCACTAAACTATAGGTGTGAGCATCAACTGTATCTGGATCTGTTGTAGAAAAAGCACCTACAATGGTGTTATTTGGAACATCTTCAGCTATGGTGTTATTATCAATCGAGATATCTAAAGGAGCATCATTGGCATTGGTAACACGAATTGAAAAAATCTTATTGGTCAAAAGACCCCCTGCATCACTACTACGCAAACGGATGCTATAATTAGCTTTCTGCTCATAGTTAAAAGAAGTACTAGCAAATAAACTGTCATTGCTTATGCTAAAAGAAGCGTTATCAGAACCTCCGCTTCCACTAACTAAGGTATATGAGAAGTTATCTGAGACATCTTGGTCGACAGATGATAAAGAGCCAACATAATTGCCATTTGCATTATTCTCAGCAATAGTATTATTATCCAAGAGAATGTCAGTTGGTGCATCATTGGTGTCTTTGACAATTATGCTAAACTGCTTTGAATAAAGACCTCCATTCCCATCACTGGCTTCTATATTGACGAAATATATGTTCTTCGCCTCAAAGTTGAATGTTCTCGCAGTTCTAAGTTCGTTGCCAACAATGGCAAAGGAGCCATTATCGTTATTAGTTCCTTGTAAGCTAAAGGAATGCGTATCTCCTGTATCTGGATCAATAGCACTTAAAAAGCCAATTGAAGCATTACTAACTAAATTTTCAGTTACACTATCGTTTGAAATTATAATATTTGTAGGAGCATCATTAGAGTTTGTAATGGTTAACATAAATACCTTTTGGTAAACTCCTCCAAAGCCGTCATCTGCTTGAACTCGAATCGAGTAATTGCTTTGAACGTTGATATCAAAAGCGGTTGCAGCAATTAGCTGATTAGAACTTATGTTAAAGGCAAGGTTATTGGAATCACCCACTCCACTAACTAAGCTCAAGGTATGGTTGTCTCCTGCATCAGGGTCATTTACTGTAAAGGTTCCTACCGCAGACCCAATAGAAGAACTTTCAGGAATTAGAGAGGTTGATAAGCTTATATCGGTTGGTATATTGTTTACATCCTTAACAGTTAAGGTAAATTCCTTACTGTAAGTTCCCCCATTACCATCATTGGTTTCTAAACGAATACTTTGGGATGCTTGCACGTTAATATCCAATACTGCAGCAGTAAATAAACTATCGTTACGAATAGTAAAGTTGGCATTATCTGCATCTCCAACTCCGTTTACTAAGTTATAAGAAAAGCTATCTCCGAAATCCTCATCAGTGGACTGAAGGCTTGCTACAAAACTACCTATTGGCATATTTTCGTTCACACTCTGCGTAGAGAGTGAAATACCAGTTGGAGCGTCATTTGCGTCTGTAATGTTAATCTGGATTTGTTCGCTGTACACACCCCCTTGGGAGTCTGTAGTTCTAACATTGATAAAATAAGTGTTTTGTTGTTCAAAATCAAAAGATTGACGAGCTCTTAAACTATTCCCAACAATGTTGAATAATGCATTATCATTACCGGTTACAGTTTCAAAGGAGTAAGTAAATGTTTCACCAGAGTCTTCATCGGTGGAAGAAAATACCCCAACGGTGCTGTTAGATCCCGCATTTTCAGCAATGGAGTCCGAAGGCAATAGAATATCTGTTGGAAGGTCATTAGCATCCAAAACGTTAATCTGTGCAGACTTCTGGAAAGTGTTATTAGCTCCATCCGTTACCTGCAGACGAATGGCATAAACATTCTGCTGCTCAAAGTTAAAACTACTATTTGCATTAAGTTGATTGCCAGAAATTGAAAAACTACCATTATCTGTAGAACCGGTACCCGAAACTAAAGCATAAGTGAAGGTCTCGTTCAGATCTGTATCTACCGCTGAAAGACTTGCAACCAAGGTGCCTGCTGCTTGATTTTCTTGAATAGAAGATGTATTCAATAGGATATCTGTTGGGGTTTCATTTTGATCGACTATGTTTATGGTATAACTAGAATCAAGGAAGCAGCCTTGAGAGTCTGTTACCCTTACCCGAATAAGATAAGTTGACTTTGATTCAAAATCACCCACAAACCCTGCTATCAAACTGTCAGTAGTTATAGAAAACAAACTGTTATCTGCACTTCCTGTCCCACTAACCAAAGCATAAGTGTGTGACTGCATAGCATCTAGATCTTGTGTAGAAAACCTTCCTATAAGCGTTCCAACTGCTTGGCTTTCATCTAGCTGCTTAGAATTCAGGTTCAAATCCGTTGGTGGATTATTATTTTTAATCACCAATGGGGCAGCGGCATTACCGTAAATGGCATTGTCTTGGAAGGCTACAGTATCAACAGAATTGTATATAGTATTAGAAGTAGCGTCATAAAATCTAAAGCTCACTTCTTCTCCGTTAACCACATTGCTGTATATGGTCATATTAGCCTGAAAACGTCCATTGATGACTGTTGAGCTATTTGCTGAACCCCTTAAAGTTCCACTAACAAAAGCACCTAATTGATTAGCAGGATTGGTCAACTCTTGACAATTCAAATCGAGCACCGCAGTAACAGTCATGCTGTATTGAAAAGCATTGGGGTTAACAGTCCAAGTTGGTGCTTGGGCTTGGACAAAAGAATAGCTGTATAAGAATGCTGTGATTAAGATTAACTTAAACTTGTTCATTGGTTAGTTATTGAGTGTAAATAGTACTTTCTTAAATTGAGGTTATTTGATCTTAACCACTTTTTCGGTAATGGTTATATCTTTATCTGTAAAGCGAAGCTGATAAACACCACTTGTGAATGGATAGAGTTGACTACCATTTAAATAGATCACTTCTCGGTCTCCCACTTGCTGCTCAAACACGATCTTACCATGTTGATTAATCATCTGAACCATTCCGTTGGGGCCTACTTTTTGAGGCACCTGAATCGCTAAATGATTTCTAAATGGATTCGGATACGTTAAACGGTCTGCTGATATTTCCGTCTTTACCAAACTATCTTGCTTAAACTGATCACAATCTTGAGCAATTTCTAAGCTCATTATAGCAGGATCTAGCGGCTGACCAACTATACCGTTTTTAACAAAATCCAACTCACCATCTATCTTCAGTAAGGACTTGCTCACTTTATTGTATAAGAAAAGGTTCATCGACTCCCCATGATCGCCATAAGCTGTTAAGTAATAAGCCGGTTTTTCTGCAGTACCTGCACCTATCGCCTTCCCGCTCAAACCACGAAGGTCCTCTCCGGCAAATGCTACTAGAATCCAATTCGCGTCTTCTAAAATCTCATCACAGGTGTTCACCTGAAGGATCATATTGGTGTTGGATTCATAATCAGCAGGATGCAGACTAGATTCACTAATTACCATGTCGAAGTCAGGATCCAGTTGACTCGCCTCTGCCTTCATCCTGAACAAACCACTTCTTGGATAAACAAAGGTGTCTCCCATTGCTGATTGAAGTAAATATCCCTTAGTTGGCTCTAATGCGGTTAAACTACCAACCCAACCGAGACCACTTTGATATACAGAAAATGAACGTTGACTCTTGATGATATCTCCTGAGCTTGCAGCATAATTAGCTAATGCCGAATTGACCTGTATGTTTCGTTGAGATATAAAACCGATACGGTTCCAACCTGCAACTGTTTGAATTGGAAGTGTATCCGGGTCTATGACAAATCCTTTGTGATCAATAGTGTCAGGATTGCTAATGTGGATCAGGTATGAATTGTTGTTGTTTAAGCCATCACGTGAAAGATTACCTGTCCAATTTGTGCTAGAAGTATAATTAGCAAATGTATTTGTCCCTATCGTTTTCACTTGATCACCAGATCCAAAATTCAAGTCTTTGAAGAAACTGTAGAATGATTTCATCTCATCATCTTGTAGTGGAAAACTAACCCAATTCCAACCTGCACTCAGCGCTACAGGCTTAGAAATTTTATTCACTGCGTCAAATATTTGAGGACTTAAAACTGAGCCAATTAGAGAATTCTCGATAAAAACAACTTCGGGACTTACATCTTCGTGCAACTCACCTTCTATAGAATTCCATACTTTGAATTCAATGCTATCACTGTTGGTATTACTGTAAATATCTAAGAATGCAAGGTATTTGTCTAGAGACGGCATATAGCGTAATTGAGCTTTCCCTCTAATTTGACCATTACTATACGCTACTAATAAATCTTCTTCATTGGCACTAATTATTCCGTTGATTCTAATCTGACCAATCACACTCATCGACTTACTAAAGTTTGATGGATTGAATGAAAAGTCAGGCGCAGGTTTTCTCACTTTTAAATTAACCAAATACTTTTCATCGAAACCAAAGTCTGTGGTAAGCGCAAGATCAGCTGAATAATCCCCAATATTAATAGAAGGATTAACCGTAAAGTCAATTCTCTGAGTTGACTGCGGATCGATTGTACCTGAAGAAGGACTGACGGTAAGCCATGATGGAATATTAGAAATGGTAAAGCGTTTTACTTCTCCTCCGTTATTAACAATCCTGTTAAAGAAGGTCATTGTATCGTTAAAATCCTTGCTTAAGTTGCGCTGGATATCTTGCCAAAGCACTTGGTTTTTATTGATAAAGGCGGTCCAAGTAGCAGGTGACTGCATACTGTTCCCATTTAAATCTTTAATCCCTTTCACGGAAATATTTAAAATTACATTCTCAATATCTGCGGGCGCTTCGTTAGGCGAAATCACCATTTCATCATTGTTAACACTCCAACTAAAGTTCACGTTTCTTATTGGACGTTGCAAAGCTATAGCAGGTGTCTGGTTATCAGATGCGAAAGCCCCACCTAGAGAATCTAAATGCAAACCTGCAGTTGATCCATCGTCGAAAGATGGACTCAATGTTGGCACGCCTAGCTCCAATTTATATTCTTCAAATGGATAATATACCATTAAGCCGAACTCATCTCCTTGAAGGCGATTGAACATTTCTAACTCTAGGTTCTCAGCTAAGCGCTTAGAATTCCAGATTCTTACTTCATCTAGATATCCTGAAAAGTGCTGATCAATAGTATTAACAACCCCATTAACCGAAAATCTTGCTCCTAAAGCGAACTTAGTTCCACCAAATCCGTAAAAATTCGATGCCTGAATAGTATTTTGTTGCACGCCATCGATAAATGCCGTAGCATTAGCGATTCGATCGACTACAAGAGCAAAATGGTGCCAATTATTATCAGCAAAGTCTTGAGAAACAGCAACAAAGTCCGTGCTATCATTTTTTACATGGATTTTATTATCAGCTGCTATTTCTATGCTCCATCCATTTCGGTTGTCATCGTTTGGCGTAAACCCTCCACTTCCATTTGATAGCATTGTCATTACTCGACCACCTGAAGTTTTGAACCAAAACTCTATGGTTAGATCCATTTCAAAAGTAGAAGCAAGCGTTCCTGCGCTATCCAATATCAAATAGTCATCAATACCATCAAAAAATGCGCTGTTACTCTTAGGATCAAGCTCCCATTGGGCATTTACAATTGCATTTCTTGCTCTAGCCTTATCCTCGGCTAATGAGCCCCGACCTTCTTCCATTGGCCAATAACCAATTAAGCCTGCTTCTCTGCCAGTTAGATTAACATTTAGTCGACTAGCAATTTGGGAGCTTGTTAACGTTCGATTCCAGATTCTAAGTTGGTGAGCATTCCCATCAAAGAAGTCCCCGTCGTTCAAGGCACTTTTACCCATGAACGTCTTGCCACTTCCTGAATAATTTGCCAAAAAGTTATTAGTAGTACTTGTTAAAATCCCATTACTACTTCTAGCCATAATATCTAAGGTCAAATTAGCTTTATCCAAAGTGGCTGAGTAATGAATCCAAGTGCTATCGTCCAATATATTGAATACCGAAGTGTAAGTTGCGGACCCAACTGTTACTTCTATGTTATCTGCAGCATTAAAGGCAACCTCGAAATAATTATTGGGATCGTTCCCTTGAGACAAGAGCACTTGTTTTGTTCCAAGTGTATTTCGCTTTGCCCAAAACTCTACTGTGAAATCATCACTCGCAAAATCAAATCCGTTAGCTATTTCAAGATAGTTGGATGCACCGTCAAATGCTACTGTCTTATCATGCCTAACATCTCCTCCATTTAATACTCCTGTAATTTGGAAATTACTCGGTGTTAGTGAACCTGCTTCTATTACTTCGTTAAAACGAATCGATATATCATCATTCGGGTCAAGCACCCCATCTGCAGGACTAGGTGTGCCAAATGGATGTGGATTAACACGATCTGCTAATCCAGAAATCACATTTGAATAGACCGTTTTATCGGGGTTGCCAGGTATCTTACATGTAGAAAGCGCTCTTAATTGGTATGACTGATCAATGAGTTGACCCATCTTAAAATCATAAGTAATATATGGCTGTCCCTTTGGAATAGGGAAGGGCGCAGTATGGGTAGGATATCTAGTCATGATATCATTTGTATCCTTAAACCACTCTTCAGCTAAAGTGATCCAAGAAGACTGAGCCGTAGGCTTATACTGTAAACCGATTTTCTCAAGCCCTCCATAATTGATGTCATAACCTGCAATAAGGAGAGGCAAGGTGTCATTAAAACTGGTGTTCACGACAAATTGATCTCCTGGATTTTGTATTTCAATATCGGTACAAGAAGGTAAGAATTGAACTGAGATATATGTGGTATCAGCAATGTCTTCATAATTGGAAGTGCCAAAAGCAAATTGACATTGAGAATGAAATACCAAACCAATACTATCGTACTGAATATGTGTAGGCCCTTTCTCCACAACAAGTTGTTTTGTAATGGAAGTATTTGCGGGTACTGGAAAACTCCGATTTGGGTTGATTCCATCAACTTTCAGAATGGCTCCATTAGGGTTAGTGTTTTCGAGAATTTTTAGGTCATAGATTTGATCTTGCAGACCATTGTTAGTCAAGTTTAAAGTAAATACTGCCTGACCTTCAGCAGGTACATTGAAGAGTTCAGAGGGTGTAGTTGTGATAGCAGGCTGTTCTTGCTGGACAGTCGCCTTATTAATCACCGTTCCAGGTAAATAATATTTGGTTGTGTACTCTCCCTCATAAGGACATGCAGTTTCTCCAGCGCGTGTTTTGAATATGGGTCCATAACCATCTTTTGCTTCAAACACATCTACAGTAAAATTATCTCCTGCATCCTCGTCCTCAATAGTATAACTAAAAGTAGTAGAAGTTGAGGTAGTGGTAGAATTAGAAGTTGTATGCCCATAGTTAACGCTCAAATTGTTCTCAACTTCAATTCCGTTTCCTCCTATCTCAGCTCCGATTTTTAAAGTCAAGTCTTCAGAAAGATTGAAATTAATCGTAGTATTATCCGTCTCGTCTCGAGTACTAACTGTGGTATATGTTTGTGAAGGACCGGCTATGTAACTAATATTACGATTGGGACTATTGGCTTCTACTTTTGCTTTTTCGTTTTTGGCTAAAGCCTCTTTCCAAAGATTAATTTGGCGGTTATACCACCAAACGCTATCAACCCCTTGATTAACCTTCATTGTTACTGACTGCCCTAGCGAATTGGTAACAGTAGTATCTTTTGATGTATAACCTGTGTAAACGTAACTCAACCCTGTTGAATCAACTAAAGAGTTAGTTAATGGATCAGGTGTTGCATTAGACTGAAAAACAGGATCATCATTACTTTTTCCATAATTTGAGTCTGAAGCAGGTAAGTTACTACTGTACAATGGATTAGTGCTAAGAAGCTGATTTCTGAGAGCTTCCAGTCTCGGTATAATTAAATCTTCGATTCCTTGCTGTGTAAATACAAACTCCGTCCCGTATCCTCCGGGAATGACAAACATCGCTTTGGTTGATCCAATCTTAAAGCCCTTTCCGTTAAAAGCATAAGTGTTACCGAAGCACTCTGTGCTTACATCTGCACATTGCGCTGTATCAATCAGTGTAATGATTTGTGAAAGGCCAAAATCCATGTTCATGGATCTTCCAAAAAAGAGATCCGCATTTGGTCCTACATTCTCTATGTCAGTGCCAGTAGAAAGTGTTAAGGTTTTGGTCATGGACTCGACCACCTCATTGCTCTCAGTAATTTGGGTCTCAATATTGGTCGACGAAATTAAAGAGTTAGAAATTTTGGTTTCTGTTTGGTAGCCTAAACCAACTGAAAATTTCGTTCCTAGATTAAAGCCTTTTTGAATTTGAACTCCTACTCCTCCTCCATTTTCATAGGTACTAACTGTGGTGTGTGTTGTTCCTTGCTCCCATGAAGAAAAGCTATTCGAACCAGGAGGGTCGCGAAGAATCATGGTCACCACTTGAGGACCTGCAGTTGCAAAAGAATTACCCAAGGCCCTTCCACCGAAGATTACGCCTCTAAATAATTGATTTACAGGATCAGAAGCATTTGGCTCCCAAACAACCGTAGCGTTGGGAGTAATCAGTGTCACTTCACATGTTTTTGTAAAACTGTATGCAGGATTAACCTGGTCAGTTGCTGTGTTTGCCTGGCCTGCAGAAAAAGTATAGGATTGAACACCGTCAAAGTCATCGATAGGCTTAATTTCAAACTCTTCTATTGCTTCTGCGGCAAGGCGGTTGTTGATACGAATTTTCCCATCTGTAACCGGAACACTATCGAAAACATCTGTTGAACCATCCTTATTGGCATAAACTTCAAAGGCATTTATATTCCATTCATAGCGATCATTTTCTTCGAATATTGGGTATTGAAGGTTCAACAGACTTGTTGGCACTACTATGTCTGAATCTTTAACTGAAACAGTAACGCTATCGGAACCATAAAGCCTAGCATTGTTTTCATCTACTACATCTAAAATTGGTGTGCTGTAGTAAATGAAGTTCCGTTCACGATTAAACTCTACTGAGTCAATTCTTACTAGCTGCTTCACTCCTGCTGAGTCTCTGAAAACAGAGTCTGTTTCAGTTTGAGTTGGCGGTGCAGCAGAAAGATCTAAAATAGCATTGTTGTTAAACTGGATTCCTCTTTGACTTGGTATGTCGAAATCAGGAATGGTGTACTGCATAGGCGGAAGTTTTACCCTATACTCACCTGTAGAATCAACTGTTCGAATTGTAGTATCTAAGCAACCATTAAGCGTGGTAGAGGTAAAAGTTATGTCAGCTCTTCCAATATTATTAGTACCTCGACCCATTCCGGGAGGTAATCCTTCTTGAATTCCCCCTCCCGCTACTCGACCAATAATAACCATCCCTGTGCTATCAGAAAATGGATTGAGGTTCTCATTGTTTTGGAAATTGAAGTTGCCGCTAGCCGGAAATCTGCCTACTTCAAAAGTATGTCCTGATTTTTCTAGTGATATTACATGAGGCCCGATTGGCACGCGCAGCTCATACCTTCCACTATCATTGGTTCGAACTGGTTCTCCGTTTTGAATTACCACTTGCCCATCGACCTTCACAAAAACATCTTTAACAGGACAAGTTGTGTTAGAAAAATTAACTCCACCGGTTACTCTAAATGAGGAGTTATCTGTAAAATCCACATTTGAAAAATTTGGATTATTACCACCAATAAACAAAGTAGTTGTTGCAGGAGTGAAAGTATGTGTGCCGAATTCGGGTGTAAGAATGTAGTTATCACCGTTTCCTAAATAAGGAACGAATGGAATGAAATAACTACCCCTATCATCTGTATACGCTCCTGAAGTCAACTGATTTGAACTAGGCTTCAAATTGCTAAAGCCTGCGCCAACCAAGGTAGTGTGGTTTTTGTTGGGTGTTAAATTGGTTTTTGAATAATCGTAAGCTCTATTGCCAAAACCTTCATCAAATCTCCAATATCCTACTAAGCCCTCAGTTGAAGGATTAATGTATACATCGTAAGATTGGCTTACCTCAACATCACTTATCGCACGATTGTAGAATCGCATATCATCAATCTGACCTCCAAAATAGTTCCCACTTGCTCCTCTTCCGATATAAAAATTAGAGATTGTATCAGTGGCCAGAACAGAAGAAGCTATAGCATTTACTTTTTTCCCGTTAATATATAATTTAAGTGAATCACCAGAAACAGTTGCTCCTACTGAAAACCAATTATTGGCTAAAACGAAAGAGGAGGTTCCTGTAATTGTATCGCCATCAACCGTTAAACCAAGGTTTGAGTTGTTTAAGTATAGCTCCCACCCTTTGTTTCCTGTTGTAGCTTTTTTAGAGGCAATCACCTTTTTACCACTTAAACTAGTAGGCCTAATGAAAGCCATAATGGTCATAGAATCTGTGCGTAAGTCTTCTTGATTAGCTCCGCTTGCATATTCGCTAGTACCATTAAAATTTCCTGACTTTCCGCTAACCCCTGAGGCTGCTTCAGCCGTTATTTTTACATCCTTAACCGCTGTACCACCGTCGTAAGTTACCTGACCATTGATGGTACCAAAAGCAAGCCTAAAACCAACATCTTTAGTTGTGTTAGAAAGAATTGTGTTGCCAGCACAGTCGGTAACACCCTCTATTAAGTACTCATACAGGGTGTTTGCATTAGCTGTATTATCAGCGTAAAAACGCTGATTTCCTGTAACGGAAGAAACAAAAGTAGTATCAGGAATTAATGGATTTATTCGGTAAATATTCCAATCATCAACTTGACGGGTTGGAGTCTTCCATTTTAATTCAATACGGTCGCCAAACTCTCCATCGGTTGCTTCTACCTTGTTGGTTGCATTAAAAACACTACTGATGTCAGCAGGTATATAGGCACTTTGGCCATTAGAGGATATTACACCAGTTGACCTACATGAATTAAATACTTTAACCTTGTAAGTAAGATTCTCACATATGCTAGCGGTGTTGTCAGTGTAAGAAGTTGTATTCTCTGCTACATCAAATTCTACTTGCCCATTAGGTCCCTGTCTTACAACTTTAAAACCTTCTTCCATAGCGGAATTATCTACCCATGTTACTGTTACCTCTCTTTGAGTAGTATTAGTAGATATGCTACTTGTTGTGGTAGCGCTTGGAACTCCTAAGCCAACTTGAGATTCACCAGCAGTATACTGGGAATAAACAGGTGTTGTTTTGTTAGGACAGCTAGCAAGCGCTCTTATTCGATAGTAATACTGTGTTCCCGAATTTGCATTATTGTCCCTCCAAGTTCGATCAGAACCGGAAACAGAGGCTGTTGTTGAGCCAGAAAAATTTGAATTCGTTGATTTATAAATTTCAAAATTGTCAGGGTTATTTGAAGTCGGCCAGTTCCAATTTACTTCTAAGTCTCCATTACAGTTAACTTGATCAACAAACACTCCTGAAGGGTCTCCATCTAAACCTATACGCCGCCCATTGACTGACACACCAGAACTTACCGCAATTCGGCCGCCAGGATATTGCATTCGCGTTTGAACTAAAAACTCTTTCTCTACACCCGCTGCTGTTAACGCATTGTAAGATGTTGAAGCATTAGCCGTAGTTAAAGTGTTAAAGCTACCTGAAGTTCCCGCATTTCTTTCTTTAATCTGGTAAAAAAGATTAGACGAGCCTGCAACAGAAGAAGGTTCTTGCCAGCTTAGAGGAACATGGTCACATGAGGCATCCATTCCCGCAGAAACTGAAACAGGATCTTCGAGTTTAGTAGTTATTGCGATTGGAAAGGTATAAGGAACAAGAGGAGTTGTACAGCCTGAGTTTTGTCCATAAGTACCTTCCCAAGTTAAAGTTGAAGTGTTTTCAAAAAACTCTGCCGGAGGTCTTAGCGTGAGGCTATTTGTATTAGAAGAAGTTCCACTTGTATTATCAAAAAGTGAGACCGCAGCATTTCCGCCAATCTTATAGCTGATCTTCTCATCTTTTGCAAAAGTCGCGCATCTGGGCACAAAAGGCCATACTGTGATCCCTGTATAATCAGGCCAAGAAATATTTAACTCTCCTTTGTCGTAATCAACTGTAACGTTAATGTCTGTTGAAGAGAGTTGAGCATAGCTTTTAAAGGATAAAAAAAGAAAAAAGAAAAAAGCTATTTGCTTAGAAAATAATAAACGTTTCATTGTAATAAGGATATTGGCTAGCGGCTAAAATTAATCTATTTTAACAACATTTAAAACCTATTGAAATAAACTCTATTATCATCAATATTAATTGCTTCATCTTTTTTAGACTAATTTTGAAACCATGAACATTTCTAAGTTCCTTTCTTTTACTGCAAGTGAGTTTCATTGCGATCAAACTCTTTTGACTTCTGAGACCCCTATTCGTGAGCTACCAAATTGGAACTCTTTAAATGCATTGGTTTTTATTTCAGAAATAAAGCGTGAATTTGGGGTTATTTTAAGTTCTAAAGATCTAACAAAGGTGGTTACTCTTCAAGACCTTTACGACCTAATTCAACATAGAAATTAATGCCTCTTACTACAGTAGATGGACTTTTTATTAAGCAGATTATTAATATTCTGCCAAAAAAAAAAGAAGATAACCTTAAAGACTTATTACTTAATGAAGGTGATAAGCAAAGGTTAATTAATCAAATAGGCATACGGTACAGATACACCCAACAAAGAGGAGATCAGGTTAAAACTGCTTTTGAATCTGCAGTAAAAAAGGCTTGTGAAAACTTGGAGTGGGAGCTGAATGAAATTGATATCTTGATTGTTGTCACGCAAACAAACATGGCTTTAATACCGGCAATGGCTTGCAGGCTGCAGGGTGATTTAAAAATGTCTTCAAGCTGCATGGCGCTTGACCTAAACCTAGGCTGTTCAGGGTTTGTTTATGGCCTTCAAACAATGGCAAGTCTTTTAAATTCTATACAAAAGAAAAAACCTAAGGGTATTTTGTGTTGCGGAGACTTTTCTACTTTACTCACAGAAGATAGCGATCAAAGCACTCGGCCAATCTTTTCAGATGGAGTTTCCGCAGCAGCTATTGAACTTGAACAAGCTTCATCTGCAACTTCTTATTTTAATTTAGAAACTTTTGGAGAGGGACAAGACGCCATCTGTACTGAAAAAATTAATGCTAAACGCTGGATGCGAATGAACGGCTTAGATGTATTTGGCTACTCTGTAAACTTTGTGCCTCAAAATATTAAAACTTTAATTGAATTTTCATCTCAGGATAAAGAAGCCATCGACTACTATATTTTTCATCAGGCAAACAAGATCATCAATGATGCAATTAAGGATTCATTAGATGTGCCAACTGACAAGGTCCCAAGTAGTTTGTATCAATATGGCAATACCTCTTCAGCTAGTATTCCAATAACACTGGGCACAATTGAAGATCATAATGAGCTAAATACCTATTTATTCAGCGGATTTGGAGTTGGCTTTTCTGTCGGTAGCGCCTTACTTCCAGGACATCCTGCAATAAATTGCAAGACTCTTTTTCAAGACCTTTAAGCAATGGAAACTGAGCTAGACGTAATTATTCCTATATACGAGGCAAGGGAAAGAGTAAAGCCACTACTTGAAAGATTTGAAGCGTGGCAGAAGGAAATTCAAATGCCATTCCAATTAATTTTGGTTGAAGATGGTAGCCGCTCAACTTCGAAAGAGATAATTGTTAATTACCACGCCAACTTTCCTATAAAGTACATCCGACTAGCAAAAAACTATGGACAGCATACAGCAACAGCTGCGGGGCTTCGTTTATCTAAAGCGCCGCTTATTGCCACAGTAGATGATGATCTTCAGCATGATCCTTTTGAACTTGAAAAGATGCTCTCTACATTAGAAAAGGAAAATGCCGACTTAGTCTATGGAAAGTTTCTAAAGAAAGAGCAAAAATGGTGGAAAAGTTTAGCAGGAAAGACAGTAAATCTGCTCTTTAGTCTTGAAAACATGGATTACAAAGACGTAAGCTCATTTAGACTCATGAAGCGGGAAGTTACCCATATTTTAAAGCTACATAAAGGCCCTACTTACCTTGTAGACGAATACCTTTTGCGATCATCAGCAAAAAAAGTTACTGCAATTGTTAAACACCATAAAACAAAAGATGGAGCTTCTAATTACGAAACAAAGGACCTATTCTCTTTTGCCCTAAGGTTGATTATTTTCCATTCTTCTGCCCCTCTTAAACTAATCGTTCGCCTAGGGTTAATAATTGCACTAGCTTGTTTTATTCTAGGGTGCTACTTCCTATACAGGAAATTTGTTTACGGCTCTATATTAGGATACTCTTCTCTAATCGTTTCCCTCTTTTTTTCTACAGGGATTTTAATGGTTACTTTAGGCATTATTGGGGAGTATATCAAAAAGATATGGCTTGAGCAACAAGGTTTAAATGAGGTAGTAATTTCTGAGGTAAAAAATGATGAGTAAGGGGGAAGTCCAACTAGTACCTTTAAGTCTGGATGATGCAATGAAAGTTAGAGTGTGGAGAAACAGCTCTGCAATTAGACCACACATGGATTATCAGGAGGTAATAAGTGAAGAACAACAAAAAGAATGGTTTTCTGAGTTAGATTCAAATAAAGAAAGGTATTTTACTATCTATCTAGAACAAGAACCAATTGGACTAATACACCTTAACAAAATAGCTTTTGATGAAAGAACAGCCTATGCTGGACTTTTCATTGGAGAGGAAAACTACCAAGGAACAGGTGTAGCTTATTGGGCTTCTTTGAATATACTTGACCATGCCTTTTACGACCTCAAGCTAGACAAAGTTTTTGCTAAAGTAAGTGAGACAAATCACGAAGCCATTTCTTACAATAAATCACTTGGTTTTGAGCTTGCAGGTAAGGAAAAATCAGGTTTCGTAAAAATGTTACTTTCAAGTAGGGTTTATAAGCAGAAAAGGAATGAACTACTCAATATTTTAGGACTGTAAAATATCCCAACGCCAATTTTTTAATCTTTGTTTGAAATTCTTTAGTTCAAACCGGACAAGGTCCTTAGTGGCAAGACTAGGGTTTAGCATCCATTTCACACTTCTTTTAAAACGAGGCAAATCAGCATATGGAAACTTCTTAAGCTCTAAATAAGGTTGTAGCTTTGGTTTTACCTTCTCGAAATACTCTTTTCGATTGTGCCAATAGTATTCATCCCTTCTAAAATTCAGAACGTCCGTTCCTAAATGAAAAGTGAGGTGCTTATCCATAATGACTTTGGGGTTATTAGAAAAGGCAAGCACATTATGTAGAAGTGAAACTCCACTAAATGGTACACCAACACAAATATTCCCCAATTCAAATTGATCAATCAATTCCCTTTTAAAAATAAAGCAATCAAATCCCGGATGGGAGTAACCTATATCAGCGTACATTGCAGGTAGTTCGGATAGAGAAGAATACGTATCTGATATTCGTCGTCGATTGATTACTAAAGCATCATGGCCACTTTCTAATTGGCGTTGAACTTCTTGGTAAAAATAAGGCATTAAAGCAATGTCAATATTTGAGTAGATTAGATAGTCTGCTTCCCTTAGTGCTTTTGCTTTATTCAATATTTCTTTTAGAAAGGGAAGTTTTCTTTTTGATAAATCAGAATTAATGGCTCCTGTATGTAATCTAAGATTAGATAGTTTTCTAAAGTGAAGAGGCACTACCTTTTCATCTTCTTCAAACTGCGTGGTTAAAAGCTCTAGCTTAACCTCCTTAGCCTCATTAGCAGCTCGAACTATGCATTTAAAAGTTACTTTTTGAGCAAACTGTAATGCACTATTGGAGGGAAATTCAGCCGGATTAATAAGATGGGCAAGCTTCAAAATAATAATGAGTGTTGATTATAACGAAGGTAAGAAGATTGAGACGGTCACAATTTTAATAGTCTGAAAATGATTTTCGAAGTATATTTTTGAATTTCTAGAGCCTTTGATTTGAATGTTTAGAAAGTCGTTAAACTGCCTGTAGATATTTTTAATAATATAACTTGCTTCTATGTTTCAAATTTAATTCACTCCTTGCTCCAATAGTGGAGGTAAAAGCTTTTATAATGGACAGTCAAATATCCAGAATGATTATTAATCGTAAGCTTCAGTTATACTTTCTAAACATTCTGCTTTTAATAAATAATTCTTCTGTTGCAAAACTCAAATTAGACCTACCTTCCGAATGGAAAATTTACAAGAACAAAATGATTGGTAAATTATCATAATAACTTTATGAAAACGTAAATTGATTGATATAGATACAAAAGACTCAAAAGAAATAGTATTAACTAAAAGCTTCTTATCAATTTAGTAATCTATCTAATGATTAAAGATAAAAGTTACTTTCATTTTTAATTCAACTTTTCTATAAGAAGTGCGTGCTCCGTAAGCTTATGAAAAGTAACCTCATTCTGGTATCCGTTACTTTTAAAAAAAAGATCAACCGCTTCTTTACAGTTGAAAATTGGGGAATAATAATCATCTATAATTATTACTCCTTTTTTATCTAAACAATGGTAGGCGTTTTCTAAGCTTGCATATGTTGGTTCAAAGAAATCAACATCAATAAAAATTAGACTGAACTTCTTTTCAAAAACCTTATTGTTTTTCATATCACAAATATTACCCTGTACTGCCTCAAAACAAGACTCATCAAAATCATAGTTTTGAAATCTTTTTTTTACCTCTTTGAGGTAATCCTTAATATTTATTCCAATGTTAAACGAAGAAACAAACTCTAAATCCTTCGTTTTAGTCAGGTTTTTTATAGGAATTGTTCCAAAAGTATCAATGATGAACAATTTCCCATTTGCATTAGCATCTCGTCTAATTGCAGCAAGAATAACGCTAGAACCTCCCTTCCATGCTCCTATTTGTAGCCAATTAGAGCTAAACAGTAACTTCTTATTTTTCAAGTAACTTAATACCTCCCTGAAGAATAATTCTCCAAAAAAAGTTGCTTCTGGTAACTGTTTAATTTTGAGCTTTAAATCCTCAATACTTTTAGGAGATAACCCCTTTTGATAAGTAGTTTCATTCTTAATGACCTGTTTTGAAATAGCAAATTTAGATTGATTGTGGTCAATAAAATGAGAAATCAGTTCTGTTAATGAATTCTCCAAATTTATTTCTTCATCAAGAGAAGCTTTGCGAATGCTGTGAAGTTTTGAAATATCAAATTCATAAGCCTCAAAAGAAAACTTATCCAATAAAGGATTGTAAGAAGCTGATTCTAAAAAACCAATATTCGACACTAAGTTTTTAGGCGGTAGGATCGAATAGCCTTTATTACTCCAAATATCCAATTGCCATTGCAGGTCCCAAGAGTCTCTATTTCCTATACTCAGCGAATTGCATGCTCTTTTCCAAATGGAATAGTTTTTCTTCGAGATATGACGACTCAAGTTAATTCTGTTTTCTTTGTAGGTATTAAAACTCGGGTCAAAATATTCCCATTTTTCTTTCCAACTCGCCCAACCCCATGCAGGTAAGGAAAATCTACTCTTAAGCGGGCCTTTAAACTCATTTGGTAGCCATTGTGATGCACCAATTTGAAAGACTTCATCGTCTTCTTTAAATTGATTTAGTCCATAATCGCAGAAATGAAAAAATGTTTTAGAAGGTATGCAATCATCCTCTATGAAAATGGCTGAATCATGTCTTTTAAAAACCTCAGCTATACCTCCTAATATGTTTCCTGACAATCCTTTATTAGATTCAAAATAAAATTTAGTCAAAGGAAAAGCAAACTTCCTACCGTCAATAACAGCTCTTGCTTTTTTGCATAAAGCTACTTCTCTTGAGTTTTTAGGTCCGTCTGCAAAGACTAGCAACTCAGATGGATGATAGGTTTCAATGACTTCTAAAATTTTGCTTAAATCTGAAGCTCTTTTATAAATAAATAAAGCTATTGGCTTTGACATATTTTTATTCCAAGAACACAGCCATCAAATTCTACTTTTTTACGAGCAAACGAATATTTTTGGCAAAGTAATTAATCTAATTAAATCGATCCATTCAACCAACTAGTGTGAAATAGTTGTATTTCATTCTTTAAATTATACAATATTGAGATCCTGTAAGACTTGATCGCAAACACCGAAACAAAGACTAAATAATTACTAATAATATTATTTAGAGTCAACTAACTAATTTAAAGCCATTAATAGTTCAAACTATTTTTAATCCTTAGTTCACGAACAGTATCTAAGTTTCTCAGCTTAGCTTATTCATTGAATGGCTAAGATAATATTAGAAATCACAATTTAAATTATCCAACAAATATTGAATCGTATATACAGGCAGTTTAGCAATTTTTGAAGAAGCTATGTAATATACCGATTGTTTGTCAAGCTTTGAGTAGAAGCCTGGGCAAATAGCATTCAATTTATTGGTTTTAAACCTTGAATCCTCGAACCTTAAAAGTTTTAAACCCAAGCTTGAATAAGTAAAATATTCCTTAAAGGCTTCTTGACTCATTAACATATTAAACTTGTAGAGACCCGTATTTCTTAAATCATGGCCTATTTCCATTTCATGTGTGTAAAAAGCAAAGTTTTGATTAAATGCATCCTCTATTCTATGCATTACATCTTTACTTTTTGTGTAATAATGAAGCCTTTTTAGCTCAGCTTTATCGTGCATTGCTTCAAAGTACAAAAGCTTCTTATCTGACAGTTCTGTCTTGTAGCGGTAAAGGCTAAACTCATCTTCTGACTTTGATTGTGTTTTAGAAAATAAATTATCCAATCCTTCTAAGGATAGGAAATAAAGTCCTTTTCTAAAAGTACCGTCCTTAATGCTATACTTTAGGGTAAAGGTGATACCTGTGCCACCTTCTTTATGATTACAATTCAATTGATGAGGGAGATAAAAAGCCCTTAGATCAGCCGAATCACTTTTGTCAAAAAAATCAATTATTCTTTCAAATGAAATATCGTTAGAAAATAAGGCTACATAAAATTTGATCTCTTTTGTTCCGCAGTCTGTGAAGTTTAGTCCTATATATTCTCTCGTCAGCCCTAATGGTAATTCCTTCATTAACTCTTTAGTAAAAAAATAAAAAGACTTAAAATCATCCGTCTTGAATATACCTTTAATTATGTCATTCACTTCTTGATCCATGCAACTTGGTAATTCCCTAAAACTTCTAATCTCGACGAGATATTTTTTTCTTTTCTAAACTGATCTACGGCTTCTTTGCAGTTCGTTTGTTTTAGATTGTAATCGTCGATTATTATTATTCCTCCTTTTGATACCTTATCATAAAATACATTCAATGCCTCAAGTGTTGGATAATAAAAGTCAACATCAATATGCAGTAATGCTATTTTGTCATGTGGAAATATAACTGAGGTTTGCTCAATAAATCCATCAACAATATTTAAATTATCCTCTATTCCAAACTGTTTGAATTCTATTGCTAACTCGCTTTTAGTAGGTAGTTTAACTTTATGCAAATAAGAATTAAACCATTTTAAACAGTCTTTCTCGGCATCAGAAAAAACCTTCATCTCCCCAAAACCTTTAAAGGAGTCAAACAACCAAAATTCATTTTTTAACTCTAGTTCTTGATACAAAGCCTTTAGAAATAAAGAAAAACCCCCTTTAAAAATACCTACATTGACTACAGCCCCTTCTATTCTAGAAATACTTTGTTTCTCAAAAAACTGTAGAAAGTTGTGGTAAAATGTTGATTCAATCATTGTTTTTCTTTTGTCTGAAAAAATCAAATCTTCAAACTCAGCAAGTGAATCAACCTCATCAGCAGGTTGTATATACTCCAAAACCGTTTCGACTATTGATCTCATTTGCGAAAATGTTCAATTTCCCAATTAAGGCCAAGCAATAAAGAGCCCTTAATATCTATTTTACTCAAATCTGCGTCAAACTCTTGACTTGAATAATTCATTTTAAAACAAAGTAACTGATAGAAGCTGCTTATTAACTCAACTTGATTAAACAATTCCTCTGTTTTACTAGGTTCCTTTTGGATTGAGCAAAGCAACTCTGAGACATCTCTAACAAAAAAGATACTTAGAAAATAAAATTGCGAATTAAAAATCTGCTTAGGAAATACCACTCTAGCTGAATAAGTTCCCTGCTTTTTATTGTTATTCCCTTTGTTCATAATAAAAGGAGCAGTTGTCAAAATAATTTCACCGTTTTGATTGGAAATGCTTAACAGTGGTTCAAGGTCGAACTCTGTTTCACTTTTATAATAATTGAATAAAACTGCTAGTGGCGCGTTAGTTCTAAACCCTTGTCTAGCATTTTCTTGCTCAAGTCCAACCTTTTCGATGTTGACTATCCCTCTTGCTAATTCATCAGATCTAACATTCAAAGTACCCGGTTTTTCAAAATACGAACCCGGAATATCGTTCACTAACCCTTTTTTTATATATCGGTCCAATGTAAGTTTCCTGTTTCCGAAAAACACCTTATTTTCTTCCAAAAGCAAAATAGTTGAATCTGTATCCACATCATGAAAGTTATGAGAAACTAGGATTAATGTCTTTCTTTTATCGCTTTTCAGGCTTTCTATTTTGCGATTCACCTTTTGAATGAACTCATGGTCTCCTACTCTAATTACTTCATCAAATAGATAGATATCAAAGTCTAAATGAATAACAATACTAAAGGCTAATCTCAAATACATACCATTTGAGTATGTTTTAACTGGCTCATCCAAATATTTCTTGATTCCACTAAACTCCTTTATTTCATCCAGTCGGCTTGCAACCTCTTTTTTCGTCTTACCCAGAAGCTGAGCGTTAAATATAATATTTTCATTACCAGTGAGTTCAGGGTGAAACCCTGCCCCTATTTCAAGAAGATTAGCTACAGAGCCTTCGATTTCTATTTCTCCAGCAGTTGGTTTAACCACTCCTGCAAGCATTTTTAAAAATGTGCTTTTCCCACTTCCATTATCTCCAATTATTATAACATTTTCTCCTTTTGAAATTGACAAAGAACAATTTTCAATAACGCTATGCTTTCCTGAGTTAAGCTTGTAAGACTTAGATAAATTATTAATTCGGATTGCTTTTTCTTGAATCATATATTTTCAACGTTTGTGTCTTCAACCTTTGCATATAGCCTCAAGCTAAAATAAAGAGTAAAAAGACTTGAGAAAAACAAGATAACCCAGCTAGGATTAAGTTCACCATAGCCAATGAGACACCAGCGCATAAAGCTTACCATCAAGCTTAGTGGGTTGTTAGCAATATAAGCTTGAATAAATTCAGGAAATGAGCTTACGTCAATAAATACATTAGAAAACCACATTAGTGTTTGTAAGATGAATGGTATTCCTACAAAAATGTCTTTATGTTTAATTGAAATAGCCGAAAGCAAAAACACAAAAGTTAAGCTAATAAATATCACATTAAGAATTGCAAAAGGTAAAAAAAGTAAATTCCAAGAAGGCAGAATACCAAGATAGATTGACAGCGAGAACAGTAGGATAAGAACAATAAAAGAGTCTATTAATAGGACTAGAGCCTTTGAAAGTGCCAGTATGGATTTTGGGAAATATATCTTCTTGATAATTTGAGCACTTTCTTGGATCGCATTCAAGGATAAGATGATTAGTTGGGAAAATAAGTTCCAGGCTATTAAACCTGAGAAAACATAAATTGAATATGGGACCCCACTTAAATTCGAGTTTAAAACAAACTCAAAGAAGAAAACATAAAGAAGCACACTTAATATCGGCTTAATAAATACCCACACTAAACCTAAGCGTGTTTGAGCATATTTACTTTTCAAGTCTCTTCTAGCAAAAGCAAATATCAATTGGCGATAGTTATAAAGTTTTTTGATGTAGGAAGAAAATTGCTCAGATTTGCTATGGTACTTTATCATTCCTTTTTCTCAAGTAAGGTTAAATAATTCAATATGGACCCGCAAATTACGATTTCAAAAGTCCTTCTAACTTGCTCGTATATTTTTTATAAAGAAAAACTAAAATGAGCAACAGCCCAATTACAATTTTTCTTTATAAAAAGAGCAGAAACCTCAAAGCCATAATTGATGAGATAAATAAAGCAGATCAAAGAGAAATAGCAGTGATTATTGACTTCCCTGAAAATAACTGCATTCGAGAAAAACAAAAATTAATCGTTGAAATAATTGCATCAAACCTTCATAAAGAAGTCAAGGTAAGCATACATCGTCCATCATCGCATCAAGGTATAAGAAACATTTTCAGTTATGGTCTTGGAAAGGTATTTGAAATACACGACAAAGCAATCATTTTAGAAGATGACACTATACCAAATCAGAGTTTTTTTAGTTTTTGCGACGAAATGTTAGACCGATTTGAAACAGATGAATCAATTGGCTGTATTTCAGGTTGTAACCTTGGAGTTAAATCAAAAAAAGGAAGTTTTTTCACGTCTAGAATAAACCTTCCTTTCTGGGGTTGGGCAACTTGGAAGGACAGTTGGATAGAACAGCAAGAATCCTATGCATTTTGGCATAAGTACAGAGCCAATTATCCTACAATTATAGAAGACAAAAACCTTGGATACTTCATTCCTATTTTTGACCGCTTTGTTCAGAAGGATAAATCTTGGGATGTAAAATGGTCGATGCACCTGTTAGCTAATCATAAAAAGTCAGTATTACCTGTATGCAACCTTATTTCAAATGCAGGCTTTGTAAAAGATGCTACTTTTACGCATATAGAAAATTCAGACTTTGCCAGTCTTGAATCATATCATTTAAAACAAGAAAAAATTACAAACCCATCAGAAGTAGAACTTGAAAAAGAGTACCTAGCAAAAATTAAACTCCTTTTTCAAGACATGAGCAGAAGAAAATCAAAACAATGAAAAACCCAATTTTCAAAGATTTAAAACACAATCAAGAATACCTTACCAAAGGCTATATCAAATGTAACCTTCTGAATGAAAGTGAAGTTAAGTCTGTTCTATCAGAAATTAAGCTCTTAAGGCCTGACGATGAATTTGCTCCAAATCGTCCAAATAACTCTGATTATCATTGCACCTTTTTAGATACTAACGAAGATTATAAGAGGGCTACAAATAAGCTATTTAAAGCAACCTTTAACCCCAAAGTAGACGCTCTATTTCACGATTACCATGTTTGGAATGCTAATTTATATGTTAAGCCTCCCGGGAAAGGCAAATTTGAGATTCATCAAAATTGGACTCATGTAGCTAAAGAGCAAGATACTTCTTTTACAATGTGGTGCCCTTTAGTGGATACCAATGAAGATAATGGCACCTTGCATCTTGTGGATGGTAGTCACAAGATACTGCCTGATATTGCAACAATGAATACTCCTTACTACTTCAAGAACTTCGAAGGTGAACTGCTTGCAAAGTACTTGAAACCTCATAATTGCAAAGCAGGAGACGCTATTATTTTTGAAGATGGGATGATTCACTATTCAGATGTTAATCGTTCTAATGCCCCAAGGTATGCTTTACAAATATTAATTGGTCCAAAAAATCTGTCTCCTGTCTACTACTACCTAAATCAAGATAAAGACAATGAGTTTGAACTGATTGAACTCAACGAAGAATTTTTCATGCAAAGCAATTACACAACATTCCATGAAAGGCCCAAGAATCAAAAATCAAGAGGATTTATGCCGAATTCAAACCGACTAATTGATTTAAAAGAATTTGATATTGCACTCAAAAATGGAGATCAAAGAAGAGCAGGGATTTATGGCTAACAAAACTGTTCTAATTGTAGGTGCGAATTCAAGATTAGGCAAACACATCGTTGATCTATTCATAGAAGCCAATTGGATAGTTTTTGGAACTTACAGTCAAAAATCAAAATTCCCTTTAAGCCAAGTTGAAAATTTCACTCCTATTAGCATGAATTTGGAGAAAAGCAAGTCAATTAATAAGGGTATTAAAACCACGCTTAAGCGAAGCAAAAGCAAATTAGACCTGCTCATAAATACGTCTGGAGTGGTGTATTCAGGGCCCATTGAAGCTTTTTCCGAAGAGGAGCTAAGAAAGCAAATGGAAATCAATTTTTTTGCAGCAGTTGCTATCATTCAGAATGTAATTCCACCTATGAAAAAATCAGGTAATGGAACGATTGTAAATGTCTCTTCCTTATGTGGTTTGACTAGCTTTCCATTACTCTCTATGTATCATGCATCAAAGTGGGCTCTTGAAGGGTTCACAGAATCTATTTACTATGAACTTTCTTCTTTGGGAATTAAAGTCAAATTAATTGAACCCGGAGGTATTGTTTCTGACGGGGAATATGCAAAGGTTATCAAGCCAAAAAATACGGTTGAAGGTTATGAAAAACTAACTGATAAAGTTCATGGTACTTCATGGTTTCCCTCTTTTACAGAAGCCAAAGATGTTGCCTACGAAATCTTTAAGATTGCAACAGAAGAGACAGACCAACTCAGACATCAAATTGGTACAGAAACAGTTGCGTTTATAGAAGAAAGAGAGAGATATAGGAAAGACGAGACACACTTAAAAATGGTTAAGAATCGTCTAAACATATGAAAGCAGAACAGATTGATATAAGTTGGTGGTCATTTTCGCAAAACCCCTACAATTACTACAATTTTCTCAAAACGAACCAAGGAGTCAACTATCTTCCTAAAAACAAAGGATGGATCATTACCAATTATCATGAAATCGTTTCAATCTTAAATCAACCTCAGCGATTCTCCTCGGAAGGAGAAAATTCATTTGATCCGATTCTGCTCAATTGTGACCCTCCAAAGCACACTGTTCATCGAAAAGTCATTGCAGGTGAAAAAGGGGTCTTCTCAAATACTCGAATTAGTGAGCTCTATCAAACCAATCAGGAGATTGCAAAAGCACTGATTGAGCCATTAAAAGAAAAAGAAAGTTTTGATCTGCTAAGTGAATTTGCCATCCCATTTTCCTCACTTGTGATCTTAAAAATACTTGGGTTTAATGAGGATATCTTGGAAAGCGTAAAAGAATGGTCTGCTTCTGCAATATCGAGCAAATCAATTCACAATTTAAACTACAGTAACTCTTTATGGAAAAAACTAGAGCCCGATTTAAAAGCTTGGGTGTTAGACTCTGAAAATTCAGCTTCAAAAAATGGTCTAAAAGAGTTTCTTCAAGATCCAACTTTAAAAAAAAGCTTCAATGATAAGCAACTACTTCATTTGGTTAAAGTGATTCTACTTGGTGGAAATGAAACTACTCCAAACCTCGTTTCTTCGGCGCTATTTTACCTACTAAAAAACCAAGATACACTCGCACGCATAAAAGCTGATTATTCTCTTCTAGATAATTTTATCAACGAAATCCTGCGTTTAGAAGCTCCAACCCAGATTATACAAAGAAATTGCACCCAGGACACTGAAGTCGGTGGTCAGAACATAAAAAAAGGGAGCTTAATTTATCTTTCAATTGGGGCAGGAAATCGAGATCATAGTGTTTTCGATTCAGCAGATAAAGTTGATCTTAATCGATCAAGGCAAAAAATTTTATCATTTGGCTTTGGACCGCATTATTGCTTGGGAGCCCATCTTGCAAAACAAGAGGCAATTATTATGTTAACTGCCATATTGAGCGAATTCACTAACTTAAATCTATTGCCTAATCAAAGTTTTGAGTACCGGCATTCAAGCCACGTTAGAGGACTTAAAAAACTGTGGGTGTCCAATACACATGTCCCTAATAAAATCGACCACTCTTCCACAATAAATAAAGCGATTAAAACCATTAAACTTAATCAGCTTGCTAGTGGAGAGTTCCCCACCTATGAATATTTTCCTGATCATACGGAGCTTTCTAAAAAAGGATGGCATAGGGGCCACCCATCTCCCTTCGTTCATAGCAACATTTTATACTCTCTAAAGCAATTAGATAGCCACGAGTTTACTAAAGAAATCAAAAAGGGCTTAGACTTCTTATGTAATACAAAAGAAGAAGGCGATGTATGGCGATTTTGGAAATTACAGAAAGGAATTAATAATGTCCCGCCTGATCTTGACGACACATCCGTTGCCTCATTCGTACTTTGTAAAAGTGGAGTGCAAATCGAGAATAAAGGACTTTTAGAATTGCATCTAAAAAAATCAAAGCTTGCTAAAACTTGGCTTCTTCCTAAACCTTATCTTATATGGTTTTCTCCTAACCTTTGGCTTAAATGGCAACTTCAGCGCAGTAAAGTTTCAGAAAGCATTAGGTCAGGTTTTTTAGATATTAATGACTTTGAGCTTGGGGTAATGGCAAACGTCTTGCTTTACCTTGGCGAAAGTAGAATAACAAAAGCAACGATAGAAACCTGTATTAGACTATGGAAGGAAAAGCAAGATCCGGCGAACTTCTATCATAATAGATTAGTTGTTGCTTATCACTTAGCCAGAGCCTATCATCATGGTATAACACAATTTGAATCCATAAAAGATTCAATTATCAAAGAGATTAAAAACAACAAGGAACAATTTCTATTTGCAGACCTATTGCTTGGAGCGTTATGCATTCAGTATTTTAAGGGTGACCATAAATTAATTGAAGCGCTCAAAACAAAGATTGATGAATGGACCTTTCTAACAGATTTTGATTTTAGCCCAGTATCGTACTTTACATCCAAAGATAGAAACTTCCACGCAGGCTCTAAAGCTTTAACTGCAGCTTGGTACCTAGAACTAATGCATAGCTAAGATGAAACGTTTAAAATACTTTTTACTTTATCATTTAATGCTGTTTTTTAATCAAATTGCGTTTTGCACTTATTTGGAAGCTAGCAAACAAAAAACAACAGACTTACTTTTACTATTTAGCGCCTACTTACTATCAGGCTTTGGCGGCTATTTAATAAATGACTTTTTTGATCGCAAATCTGACCAACTCAATAAAAAGCCCAACCTAACCTATTCTCTCTCAAAAACTTCTTTTTACAGTCTTGTGATCCTATGCTGGGCTTCCGCTACATTGCTTCTTTATTCGTTTTCTCAACCTGCCGCTCTCTTATTACAACTGGAGTTTTTATTGCTTTGGCTTTATTCTTCTTTCCCAATAAGATTAAAAGAAAAAGGCATTTGGGGTGTTTTAACAGACACTACATATGCTCATATCTTGCCCTTTTTGATTCTACTAGTAAGTCTACAGGTATATCTTTTTCGTCTAGAAGTTGTGCTTTTTCTCTTCAGCTTAAGCTGCTTAGGAGTAAAGGATATTCTAGAACATCAAATAGTAGATCGGGCAAGGGACCTAAATTCAGGGGTAATTACTTTAGCAACTAAAAATCCTAAGTTATCTAAAAAAATCATTGACGTTTCTAATTATTCAATATTAGCGGTACTTTTTATTGGCTTATCTTTTTTTTTAACCCAAACAGATCACTTAATTCCCTTTAGTGCAATAGGTGTTTCTCTTCTCACTTTAAGCTATTTTGAGTACCAGACTATTGGAAATGTATTTAAAAATAATGGGCTACTTCGACTGTATATCTATTTCAGCTCAGCCGTTTATTTAGTTTATTTTATTGAAATAGGTATGTACTTTCATTTATTTTTAATCCTACATCCTTACCTTTTTCAATTATTCAGCCGTTTATTTAGTTTATTTAGGTTATCCGCTAATGTTATACTTTATCGAATAGCTAAAGTATTTGGCATCAAATTAGGTGACTAAAAAAATGAAAGCTCAAAAGTTGATTATAATACAGGTCTTATTGCTTCTTATTCTGCAGAGCTGCGAAAAAGTAAATCCAACACTGGACAGTCAAACAATCATAGATGAATTTGAGATAATAGACCAAAATGAGACAGGCAACAGAGTTGACTCAATGCAAATAGACTTGTTAACAGACACTTTGAAGCAAAACATTCCCTTAAACTACTCAGAATTCATTACGGTGATTAATACAAAGTTTGACAGTCTGGAGAAAATAAATACCAATTCAAAAACCATTAAATTCCTCAAAGCCTTCTATCTTGCAGAAGCTTGTTTTGCTTTACATAGCAAAGGTTTTCTAGGTAAAAAATATGGCTTGTTCGAAAGCAATAAAATCACAAAGAACTGGCGTGACTATGAATTAGAACAACAATACCAACTTGCAAACTCTAATGAACTTCCTTTGCAATGCGAGGAGATCAGCATCTTTTACAGAAAGCTGCTGGAGCAAACAACTAGCTTAAAGTCAAGAGATACTTCTATCATTGGCGTGCATACCTACCCAATTGTAAGCATTGAAAACAATGAATACATAATTGATCCCTATGACCCAACGCTAATATTGTCAAACAACAATAAGATCTTAGCTTTTGAAGCTATTAAAAAAACACCCGAACAAGCTATTCCTAAAAGGGTAAAGAATAAATTTGGTGAGAAGCACTTTTTACTTTCTAAGCCTCTTTATGATAGTCTCATGGTAATAGATACTAATTTAAGTTCGAGTATTAGATCATTGCTTGGTAAGTTAGAAAAAAAACTAAGGAACGAAACAATGGAAATTTATCATACAAGTAAGAACTTGTTAATTCGTCCGGTAGTTTCTAGTTGTTGTTATTTGTCATCTAATCAAATATATAAGGTCAATTATAATTCAGACAAAGCAAATAAAAACTTCATCAGCTTGTACTTTGGTCAAGCCTACTTAAAAAGAAATTAGATGTGTGGCATAGTTGGACATATCAAAGCCAAAGGCACAATTGATCCTTTGGTTTTTGAACCCATGATTGACCTCTTAGCCCATCGAGGACCTGATGGTAGAGGAAGTCATTATAATGCTGAAGGTAACATTGCTTTTGGCCATCGTAGACTTTCCTTTTTAGACCTAGGCGAAAATGGGAAACAACCGTTTCTAAATCAAGATGGTAACATATGGGTAAGTTTTAATGGTGAAATTTATAATTACTTAGAACTAAAAGAAGAACTCAGAAGTCGATTTGAATTTCGTACTCAAACTGATACAGAAGTGCTACTTGCTGCTTATCAAGTTTGGGGAATTGAATTCATCAATAAGATCAAAGGAATGTTTGCCTTTGCACTTTATGATGAAAAAAAAAAGAGCCTCTATTTAGCAAGGGACAGGTTTGGCATTAAACCCCTTTATTATGGCTTACCTGCTTCTAACGAACTAGTTTTTGCCTCTGAATTAAAAAGTATTCGCGCCTCTAAAGCTTTTCCTAAAGAACTAAACTATAGTGCTATAAGCGATTATTTTGTTTATCGCTACATCCCTTCTCCCAAGTCTATTTGGAAAGGAATTCATAAAGTTCCTCCTGCCCATTACCTTAAACTTGACTTGAGTGATTTTAGTTATAAACTTCATGAGTACTGGAAATTAGAGGCTTCGAAAAACGAAATTTCAGAAGCTGAAATGGTTACGGAAACGAATCGACTAATTGATCAATCTGTAAGAGAGCATTTACGTTCAGATGTTTCAATTGGAAGTTTTTTAAGCGGAGGCTACGATAGTAGCGCCTTAGTAGCAAAAATGACTCAAAACTTCCTAAGCCCAAATGCCTTTACCATTGGCTTTGAATCTTGGGGTGCAAGCGAACACCAATATGCAAAAATAGTAGCTGATCATCTAAAAATCCCATTAGATGAAACCATAGTAGATCAATCCAGTTTAAAGGAGATTGATAAAATGCCAATTATGTACGACGAGCCGATTGCTGATATCTCCATCATTCCAACTCATCTAGTTAGCAAACTAGCTAGCTATAAGAATAAAGCGGTTTTTAGTGGAGAAGGAGCTGATGAGCTCTTTGGCGGTTACACTTGGCAACATGAATACTTTGAAAAAAGATATTCTAAAAATTGGTTGCAAAAAATTAAAAAACTGATTTCATCCGAAAATGACCTTGATTTTTATAGTCGTTCTATGGCAATGGGATGGTTCGATCAATCAGAGCTAGAACAACTCCTACAACCCAATCTTCACGCTAGTATTCCTGATGATGTGCACTGGTTCTATAAAAAACACTTGAACAAAGGCTTATCCCCGATGAAGCGTATTCAACAATTAGACATTAAATGTTTTATGGGAGAGCTTGTACTTACAAAAATAGACCGTGCAAGTATGTATCATTCCCTTGAAGTAAGAGTTCCTTTTCTTGACCATCATCTTTTTGAAAAAATATTCTCTTACCCTGAAGAAACTTACATTGATCCCAATCAAACTAAAAAGCTACTCTATGAAAGCATAAAAAAGTCGCTTCCCGCTTCCATCCTAAAAAGAAAGAAGCAAGGTTTCGTGGGTCCAGATCAATACTACATGAATATTTCTTTCTACAAGCAGCAGCTCAGAAACTCTAAGCTTGTTGCATTTGGCATAGTAAACCAATCCTACATCGATCAATTACTGAAACGAAATTACGATTGGAGACTTTGGAAAATATTGGTGCTAGAAAAGTGGGTCGGACATTGGATGTCAGACAAACAGGATTGATCAACTATTCTTATTTTAGCCATAGAAGTAGGAAGACTAATCAAGAACTTGCTAAAGGCTATAAATAAACTCCAGAGCGCTTGGACCTGACCCCAAATAATATT
The DNA here is from genome assembly GCA_913056345.1 of uncultured Flavobacteriales bacterium. GTDB lineage: Bacteria > Bacteroidota > Bacteroidia > Flavobacteriales_E > Vicingaceae > CAJXMH01. The sequence continues at coordinate 32,580 of CAJXMH010000028.1, forward strand.
TAATGAAGAGTAGATCAAGGGTATGAATGATCAGCAATATGTATTTGTTGTCTGTGGTGTGAAAGAGCACATTGAAACCCTTCACTTCTCACTTAATTATTTAAAATCGTTTTCCCATAAGGAGGTTAATGTGATTACGGATAGTCGAAGAAATGAGATTCCTATTCAGCATAACAACATTATTGATGTTGAAACACCCGACAAATTAAATAATCATCAGGCTAGCATCTACCTCAAAACTAGCTTACATCGATATTTAGACAAAGGCAATACCTATTGCTATCTAGACACAGATGTGATTGCCATAAGTAGAAGGTGTGATGAAATATTTGCAGAGTTCATTGCTCCTATTCGTTTTGCTCCCGACCACTGTCTTATGCCAAAGTTCAGTCCGTATGCTGTAAATTGCGGCTGTTTGGATAAATGTGCTAGCGATAGAGAACGCTTTTTTAAAAGTTTAGAAAAATACGACCAGCCCAATATGAGTTTAAAGGGCTACCTGAAAAAACAGCAATTAAAGATCGAGGAAACCTACCAACAAATCCAGCAATCATTCTTGAAAAAGGTGTTCTATGCCTTTAAGTATTACCTCAGTTTTCCGCGTTTTTCATTGAATAAAGAATTTTATTTTGATAAAAGAAAACGTTACTGGGTTAATCGTTCCGGAGAGGTAGTAAAGCATGAGCTAGACGTAAGAAGCATTGCCCGAGAAGCAAATTTGAAATACACCCTTTGGTTTAACCAATGGAAAAATAAAAAGGGAGAAAACATCTTTAATTACGACTGCAATCACCTAGCTGAAGCAATTCTAGAATCTTTCAACATTAAGGTTGAAAATCCTAACTGGCAACACTGGAACGGAGGTGTTTTCCTATTCAACGAAAAAAGCCATAATTTCTTAAATGCATGGCACCAAAAAACGATGGAAACCTTTTCCAGAAAGGAATGGAAAACAAGAGATCAAGGGACGCTAATTGCTACTGCTTGGGAGTTTGGTTTAGAAGATCATCCTACACTTTCAAAACAATGGAACTTCATTGCTGATTTTCACAACAACAAACTTGCAGTGAATAAAGCTGCCAATTGTATTTCCGACGATCTTTTTAAAACCTCTTATGAACCTCGATTCATACATATTTTTCATGAATGGAAAAATCAAGATTGGGAGGTTTGGCAGTGGGTTACCTCAAGATCAATAGACCATAAAGAACTTTAAATAAACTACTTTGGAAAAAGTAAGAAATAACTTATTTGCTGGTTTCTCTTTATTATCTATCGCAGTTTATGTATGGTGTTACTTAGATATTAAATCTGCAATGACAATTCTTGCTCCACCTGAAAACCGTGAATTAGGTTTAACTGAAATAGCTCAGGGAGCTCTATTATTGGTTTGCTTATGGGCAGGAATAAAAAACGCCCGGGGTAAATCCTTTTTTAATTTTTGGATAGTTTTTAGCTTGTTCATTTTTTTCATCTTTTTAGAGGAAATTGACTACGGCCTCCACTATGTAGAATTTTTACTTGGTAAAGAACCCTATGCCTTGAACTTCATCGGATTCAGAAATATTCACAATCAAGGTAACAACAACAATTGGATCAAGCTATTCATTTTGATTTGCCAAATTATACTCTTTGGCATTTTACCATTCATAAAAACTTACACCAAGATCAACTATCCTGCTAGATCCTATGGATTCTTTTACCTTTTCATAACCTTAAGCAATCCTTTATCTAATTGGCTAATCATAGAACATCTATCAGCCTTAGACGAGCAGGTTTTTGAAAAGACTCAACTATTAGGCGAATTGAGGGAGTTGGCATATTACCTTATTTTAGTAGTCTTTATATCAGAATATCGCGAAGAAATAAATCACCTGATTTTTAAACTAAAATCTTAGTCCAATTTGATGCAATTCTGCACCATATCGACCATCTCCCATCTTCATAAGGCATATGCACTTGCAGAATCAATTCACCCTTTTGAGGGCAAGCTTCATGTATTAATTTCTGACAAAGAATCGAAAGTTGATATTGAAAGTAAGCATGACAATATTCAGCTTCATAGTTTAAATGATATAAAAGCTGCAAACACCAAAAAGATCATTAAAAAATACAAAGGCGATAAATTGAGGTGGAGCCTTAAGCCCGGCTTTTTGCTATATCTCTTCGACAGTCTTAATGTAAAAAAAGTAATTTACATCGATAACGACATTTGCTTTTTCAATAACCCTAAATTTCTATTCGAAAAACTGGAAAAACAATCGCTTTTGCTGAGTCCTCACTTTTACCCTAGTGACCCTGAAAAAAAACAAAATTGGTTAGAGGCTAACCTTAGATTAGGTTTATTCAATGCAGGTTTTATTGCTGCTAATAAAGGAGCTATTGAGGCACTAAGATGGTGGGAAAAATGTTGCCTTTACAAAATGAAAAGAGCTTATTATAGGGGTCTATTTGACGATCAAAAGTATTTAGATCTCATTCCAGTTTTATTTGAAAAGGTAGAAATCTTGAAACATAGGGGCTGTAACCTAGCCGGTTGGAATAGTGAAATAAAAATGAAGAATGAAGAAATTCTTTTTATTCACTTTAACCCTTACACGCTTAATCAATTCTCAAGTCCAAGCCATATGTACCATTCATTTTTTAAGCAGTATGTAGAGATGGTGAAAAAGTATAAGCTCAATTATGCTCCCCCTAGAAATAAAGCAAGCTTATTTAAAGTTGAGAGCTATATTATTTATTTAATTTGGAAGGCTGAGCAATTATTACATTGATGGAACCTAGAGACCCTATTTTGAAAAATGAACTTGAGGAAATCGGAGCTATTCGAATTCCTAATTTTTTAAATGAGGACTCTTTATTAATGATCACAAAACTCTATGAGGAACTTGAATTAAGTGATCTAGGTAAAATTTACTCGAATGTAAAGGATAGAACGAGCGAATATAACTATCGAGTGGATAAAACGTTTAAAGAAATCTTTGCTCCTGCAATTGCTAAACATTTTCTGAATTATCAATTAGGAGGAGGTGCATTTTTAATAAAAGGTACCGGAGAGAAAAGCGAGTCTTCTTTGCACCAAGATTGGAATATCGTTGATGAGTCTAAATACTCCTCTGCTGCAATTTTTTGCCCGACACAGGATGTAGATGAGAAAAATGGTTGTATTCAAGTTATTGCAGGTAGTCACAAGTGGTTTAAAAACATCCGTTCTTTTGAATATCCTTCTCCTTATTTAACCTTTGAACAAGTAAATAAGGGACTTGTGGCAATTCCTGCTAAAGCAGGAGACGCAATAGTTTTCAGACATAATGTAATCCATGGATCTAAACCCAATTTGACAGAATCGAACCGCGTTGCAGCCTCCATGAGTATTGCCACCAAAAATGCTGACTTTTTGCACTATAAGTGGAATGGGTCCTATTTCGACACTATAAAGGCTAATTCCGACTTCTTCTGTAAAGTTGTTCCTTCTCTATACTCAGGCAAAAAATTAACTGAAAAAACTATAGAAAGAACGCCGTTTGACCTATCTAATGTTCTTGATTCTAAGGACTTTATAACAAGGTATAAAAAAGCATATACTATGAGATGGTACGAATCTATTATCAACAAATTTTTTGATTAAACTGAAAAAATATTACCCTCTTTCTATTATTATTCTTATTGGACTCGTATTTGGAAACACTCTTTTTAACCAATACAACCTCGATGATGAGCTTGTAACTCGAAATCACCCTTTAACAAGCCCTGAAAAAAATCAATCACTTAGTAAACTCTTTCAAAGCAATTATGAACAAAGCGAAACCATAAACCATGGCTATAGGCCTATTGCACTGCTAAGCTTCTACTTAGAACATAAGCTCTTTGGAGAATCGCCTTTTGTTAGTCATTTGATTAACCTAATTCTTTATGCCTTGCTTAGCCTATTGTTGTATCATTTACTACTCCTCATCTTCATGAATATAAAAAGGGAGTATCTACTTGTTATTGTACTTCTTTTTGCTTGTCTTCCTATCCATACAGAAGTTGTAGCAAGTATAAAAAACAGGGATGAAATACTAAGTTTTCTCTTTCTTAGCATGGGCTTGATCTCAAGTATTAATTGGATAAAAAAGGGTAATTTCCTCTTTCTTTTGTTAACTGCCTTTGCACTCTGCCTCTCTTTACTATCCAAAAAAAGTTCTGTCCCTATAATTTTATTGACTCCAATCATTCTCGTTTTCTATTCAACGATTGAAATTTCCGTTAAAAAGGCAATTGGACTGTTTTTCTCGTTCTCTTTCCCCTTCTCTTTATTGGTTATTAATTACAGTTTGTCATTGGGAGTCTATCTCTCAATTGCTTGTTTTTTGCTTTTCTCAGCCTCTTATCTAAGTCACAAAAAACTTAGCAATTACCTTGATTCGTATCGTTTTGTAGAGGTTCTTGGCTTATTTATATCATTGTTTCTTATTCTCTTTAGCCTTTTTCATCAAGATCAAACTTTTTATCTAATCGCATTAGCGTGTTTAGGTATTTTAATCAGAAGGCATCAATTATTGTTTATAATTATCAGCTCTGTTTTCTCCTGCATTGGCTTTTTAATGTTTTACGAATCGTATTTTATTTTCTATTCCATTTTCTTATTGAGCGGAGGTATCTATGCTTTAAAAGATGAAAGACATGTAAATAAAGCCCTAATCGTATTACTCTTCTTAACTATTCTAATAGCAACCTTAAAAAAAGAAGAGGTCACCTACTCTATTGTCTTACTCATTCCCTCCTTCGTGCTTCTAAGCGAAAGAATTCATAAATACTTGCCAGTAGCTATTTCACTAATTACTTTAATTGTTAGTGGTTTATTTTTCAGTGTTTCTATTCTAGTAATTGGGTTAAACGCCCTAACCATAGTATCCCTTGTAATTAAGTTAAAAACACAGAGGATTAAAGCCATCAGCCTGACTATGCTTTTGGTGCTTTTCAGCGTTTCACTAAGCTCTTCTTTTGAAGAAAGTCCTACTTTTTTCAAAACACTTTCCAAACAGGCTTCCGAAAAGGTTGAGGAAAATTTGATCGGTAGAGAACTCAGCTATATTGAAAACCCTCTTATAACAGAACACTCTTCTATTAGACGATTAAATGCAGGTTTCCATACTATAGGCAAGTATCTTAGCTTAAGCGCGGTCCCTTATCAATTGAGCTTTTATTATGGTTATTCCAAGATTTCTCCTTCAGACTTCACTCTTGTTATTTCCATTTTAGTTTTCGTCCTTTTGAGTCTTGCGCTTTTTTATGCCTTCAACAAAAGGCAGGAAAATCCAATGTTGTTGTTCGGTCTTTTTTGGTTTTTATTGGCCATTCTGCCTTTTAGCAATTGGTTTTTTTTAATTGCAGGTGTAGTTGGTGAAAGACTAAGCTTTGTTGCATCATTTGGGTTTTGCATTTTCATCGGAGGACTCTTTTATCAACTAGATTCCGTTAAGCTCATTAATAAAAGAGTAAGTATTTCACTTTCAATTGCCGCTCTGCTTATTGTAGTATTCTCTGCTAGGTCTATTGCTAGGAACCAACAGTGGGAAAACCACCTTACGCTTATGAAAGCAGATATTAAACACCTTGAAAATTCAGCTCAAGCAAATTACCTACTAGCCATTAATGGACTGAAAAGCCTTACTACATCGTCTAATTCAAATGAGACAAGTCAAAAGCTTGCGTTGGCAGAAAAACACCTCAAAAAATCAATTGAAATATATGATGGATTAGATACCTACCACCAAGAGCTTGGCAAAGTATACCTTGCAAAAAATGAATTAGAAAAAGCTGAAAGCTGTTTTAAGAAGGCTATTCAACTAGAACCCAACTCCATCGTTGCTAATCAAGAGCTAATTAAAATTAGTTTCAGCCTTAAAAAGCATGAACAAGTTATAAAATATGGTGAGTATTATTTAAAAAGAGATCCTAATCAATCTTTAATCTTTGAAATGGTAGCTTTTTCTGCTTTCTATCTTGATGATACCCAAAAAACAATCAAATACGCCAAAATAGGTCTTCAATACTTCCCCAACAACAAGAACTTAAAAGAGTTAGTCTATCGGTTAAATGGCTAATCCAAACTCAATTTCCTTCCGGTAACCCACCAAGCGTCTGTGATGCCGTTCTGCTTTTCTTTCTCAGCCATTTGTCTTGCTTCTGCCATGCTGTAGGCTTGCTTATGGATCAAATGGTACCATGTCCCCTTACTGTTCTGTACGATCATCAAAGGTGCATCCTTTTGCATCGTGATTAAGGCTTTCTGGATCCGCTCTTCATTACCTCTTGCCGCTACTACTACATAGTAAGATTCGCTGTTTAAAGTAGTACTGGCTGACTTAGGCTCAATGTCATACCTAAATTTACCTGATATCAATTCATCTACCTCGCCTTTTAGGTTGTTCATCTCTCTCTGTAGCTCTTTTACGATCACCAAGACTTCGTCTAGCTTGATCGACAAGCTGTCTTTTTCTCCTGTCTCATTTCCACTTAGCAACTTATCCAAGCGGCTATTCAGCTCATCAATCTTTTGCTTATTGCCCTCCACCTTCGCTGTGTCTTGGGCTTGTGAATTGATATTGAAGAATAGTAGCGTGGCTAATAGACCTATACTGATCAGTATTCCTTTCATCTTAATTGTTGTTGTCCTTTTTATTTGCTTTCCTACTTCCCGTATTTCTGCTCTAGCTTGATGATCTGACCCTCTATAGTGCTTAACTTCTGCTCTACTTTTTTAGCGGTCTTTTTGTCATTTACTTCTTCTAGCTCCTGCAGTTTGGTTCTGATTCGCATGATCTCTGAAAACACTTCTTGCTTGCCAAACTTGTTCTGCCCTTCTTTTAGCATCGCATCAAACTTCGCTACATACTCATCTAAAGTGCTTAGGATCGCATTTTGCTTTTGCTTCTTTGGTGGCAAAAAGCTTAATCTAACTACTATCTCATTGTTGTTTGAGGCGATATTACTCAACTCACTGTTGTTCATCTCATAGGAGTATCCAATGCCAAAAGGACCAAAGTCAAAGCCCAAAGCGAAGTTTAGATTGTCGGTTGATTGGTACCCTATTTGAGTCCACACTTTCTCTTTGTAGTCTCCTCTTAACAGCACATCAAAACGGTTGTCTAATACCGGCATGTTTTGGTAGATCACAAGCGGGGTTACCGCAAAATCACTTTCTTCAAATTGATACCGGTAGCTTACTGTTCCAACTAAGTGCTCGGAAAGCTGCTCATCACCGATTACTAAGTGGGGTGCACTAAAACCTACTTGCAGGTTCTCATAATCATAAACCATGCCTACTCCGGCAATGAAATTGGTTTGATCGTAATAATCGCCTGCTAAGGTGGGATCGGTTTGATCGAGTAATTCTACATTACTGATCAAGTTCGGATTTAACATTCTTCTTACCGCCCCGGCTGATACGCCAAACCTTAAGTCTGAGCTCTCATCTAATTGAATCTGGTAGCTATAGGTGGCATCGTACTTTGAGAGCTCATAGGCTCCCCTACGGTCTGAAATTACCCGAGCACCTAATCCTTGCTGGTCATTCAGTGGGGCATGGATCCCAAACATAGTGTTACGGGGGGCATCACTGAATCCCGCCATATAGGTCTTGGTGTTCAAGATCGCAGAGATGTTGCCGTTATTACCCGCAAAGGCAGGGTTTAAATTGTAACGGTTCATGATGTAATTGTAGTAACCATTGGAGAGTTCTTGGCTCAATAGACTTGATGTCATCAATACTGCTCCAAATAGTAAGTATAGTGGTAACTTTTTCATCTTCTTTATTTTTTTGGGTAGTAGATTCTTTTATCTTTTAAGAGTGATGGTTCCTCGATAGTTATTAGCGGCATTCTGATTGTCTTCTAAATAGTAATAATAGATCCCTTCAGGTAGCTGTTCGCCTGCAAAAGAACCATCCCAATCATTG
>CAJXMH010000029.1 GCA_913056345.1 uncultured Flavobacteriales bacterium
CTAACAATCAAGATGAAAACATTCTACAGTCTCTTATTATCAATCATGATCAGCCATCTCACCATGGCACAAACTACATTTTATACCCAATCATTTGAAACAATGAGTGGTTATTCTTTCCCAAACGGAAATGGCGTTGGTTCTAGCAACCAAGATTTCTTCGATCGCACTGACTCACTAAATGCGCCTCCTCAGGAAGTTTTTAACTACACTGGATTTGATGGCACTTATTTTATAGCTGCAGAAGATATAGATGGAGTATTAAGTAGCTCTAGAGGAGTTGTATATGTCGATAATATTAACATAAATAGTCAGGCAAACCTTCAACTGACCTTGGCGTTAGCCTCTGGAACAGACATAGATATTGATGAAAGTCGTGATTCTATCTCTATTGAGGTGAAAGTAGATAATGGTCCTTGGGTAGTAATTGGAAGGTTTAGAGCAGACCCTAACACTACTACCTCAACGGGAAACAATGGAGTTTTTGCTGAGGATACTGACAATGACGGTTTTGGAGATGGAACCCAATTAAACGGAACATTTCAAGATTTTTCATGGTCAATTCCAGGAAGTGGAGACTCATTAGATGTGAGAATAACATGTGACCTAAACTCAGGTGATGAAGAGGCTGCATTTGATAATTTAAGAATTGCAGGTTCTACAGCAGGTTCTATTTTTGCAAATATCAGTTCTACTACCGATGCAAATTGCTTTGGGAGTTCTGATGGAACAATGACTGTGACGGTATCTAATGGAACTGCTAATTACAGCTACAGTTGGTCAAATGGGGCTTCTACTAATAGTTCTTCCTTATCAACTAACACTGTTACAGGTCTTTCTGCTGGGTCCTACACTGTTACAGTTACTGATAACAATAATAATACAGCTACTGCTACAGGAGTAATTAATGAACCGAGTAGTGTTGTTGCTATTATTACTGTAGACAACAATGCAAGCTGTAATGGTTCTTCAGATGGATCAATGACAGTAAATGCCGCAGGAGGAACAGGTCCTTACAATTACGCATGGTCAAATAATACTACCAACCAAACTGCATCTTCTTTAGGGGCAGGAGTTTATACAGTTACCGTTACTGATGCTAATGGTTGTTCTGCTACGGATGGTGAAAATATTTCAGAACCTACTGCCATTAGCATCACATTAGACTCCTTAGCAGAAGTTTCTTGTGCTGGTGGAGATGGTTTAATTAGGGCCCAAGCAAGTGGAGGTACAGGAGAGCTTACGTTTTCATGGTCGAACGGACTAGTTGAAACTGCAACCAACACTGCATTTAGCCAAAGTTTTGAGGGTGGTGGAAATTGGAGCTATACTAATTCCCCAATGAGCTATAATACTTCCGGAGATGTATGGGATATTGTTAGCTCAATAGGTTCTATTTCATCTGCAAGTGATCAGTCGAACTTTTGGGGAATGCAAGATCTAGATAATACGAATGGTGGAGGTTCTTTTTATCATACTTTAGATTTTGATCCTGTGAATGTGAGCGGCTTAACTAATGCTGAAGTAAGATTTGATTATTACACCAATGGGTTTGATGGTCCTGATGAAATTGAATACGAAGTGGTATTTGATAACGGAACTACCTGGAGTGCGAATGGAACCACGCTTAATAAAAATACTGCAGCTTGGACCACAGTTTCTGTGCCCATTCCTTCTTCTGCTAATTTTGTTCGTCTTCGGATTCAAGCAAGTCAAAATGGGGGTGGCGACCAAGCCGGAGTAGATAATGTTCAAGTAGTAGAAGTTGTTAGTCCTCCTGCTAGCACTAACTCAAACTTATCTGAAGGAAATTATAGCCTCACAGTGACTGATGAGAACGCTTGCACAAGCACGGCTAACTACACCGTAACAAAAGATACCTCTTGTGCAGGACCTCCTGTAGGACTAGATATAAGAAGCCTTAGAGACACATCTGTAATTTTACTTTGGGATGCAATTGCAGGGGCTGACCTTTATAAAATAACACTTAGACCTTCTACCTCTCCAAACTGGACCATTACAGAGTTTAAGAACATTACCGGTTGGACTCGTAGGGATATCGATGGACTTGTTCCGGGTACCAAATACTTTTGGACTGTAAATGCGAGAGTCAATGGCAATTGGACCGGCCCCGCGACGCTAGAAAACTTTACCACTCCTACTATGGGCTGTTCTAATCCTACTGCTTTAAGCGTTAATTTCATAAAAAGTGATAGAGCTCAGCTTTCTTGGGCGACAAAGCCAAGTGTTGTAAGATACCGAATTCGCTACAAGGAGGTTGGCACTAACAACTGGATTTTAAAAGCTGCGCCTCAATCTAGAGGCATCCAGTATCTAAAAGGACTTAACCCTGGAACAACCTATGAGTGGAAAATGAGAAGTGCGTGCAGCAATAAGTTCAAGAATGCTTGGGTTGATGGTCCCAATTTTACTACAACTGTTCCTATACCGGGAAATGCTAGAATTAAAAGTCAATCAGCTGAAGTATCGGTCGAGAATCTTACCCTTTACCCCAATCCTAACCAAGGTCAATTTACTATCAACCTAGGTAGTTTTCAAGATGCGGTGGAAGTTGAAATTAAAGACGTCAATGGCAGACAAGTATTTAATCAGAGAATAGCCAATCCACAACAAAATCTTTTTATCGACACAAAGATTCAAGAAAGCGGAGTTTACTTCATGTTAGTGAAAACCAAAGACGAGCAAAAAGTTATGCGTATTGTAATTCAGAAGTAAAACGAGACACTCTTTGAGAAATAAGAAAAGGGAAGCCGATGGTTTCCCTTTTTTTTTATGTGAGATGACTAGATAGTTAGTGGCTTGTTTTGTGGTTGATTGAAGCCATAATGGAACTGTATTTAGGAGTCTTCAAGTTTAATTTAAGCATACTCATTCTGTCATTAAAGGGTATTTAATCCAGTCGAGCTGCAAGCACAAAGGTTTCTTTAAACACTTGTTCATCTCCTGATGGGTTGATAGCCTGAAAATGTAAGACATATATTCCAACTCTTGCTTTAGTCGCTTCATTGGTTATTCCATCCCAGCTAAAAGTGCCTGAAGAACCAAGTAATTCGTTATTTACAAGATTTTTAACTAGCCTACCTCCTCTATCATAGATTTTTACATTAGCAAGATACCCAGGAGCACCAAATTGATAGTTAACGTTCAAAATATCTTGAAAGCCATCATTATCGGGTGAAAAACTTTCAGGATCCAAGCTCACTTGCCCATCAAAACGGGTATCAGGAAAAAACTGAGAATTTTGATATCCTGGAGTGGCAAAGCCCACTCTTTCCGAAGCAGAGTGAAAGTTATCCCAATCAGCACTTGGACGGTTGGGGTCTAAACGCTCTAAACTAACCCCATCTTCATCATTTAACAGTTCAAAGTGTTGGTCTTCATCATAACGAAAGCCATCAATTAAGTTATTATGAGCATCCAACACGTAAACTCCCCCTTCATCATCATTATAGGACGGCAGGTCGTTAATTTCAATAAAAACATCCCGAACTGTTGCCGGATATTCATTGACTATATTGTCAACGTTCTCACTTAAGCCTACATACTCTCCTGGAAATACTAGGTAAGGCTCATTGATGATCAACTCTCGGTTAGCAATACTATCATCATCCCAATTCGCCATCATCCAATTTTGTAGACTGACTACTTTATTAGATCGGTTAAACAATTCTACAAAGTCTGAGCCGCCAGTTCTTGGATTAAATAAAATTTCATTGATTACGAGGTCATTAGCTAGAGCCATTTCAGGCAAGGCTAAACTAAACCTTTCATTTTCATCTAGTTGATTTCCTGAACAATCTTCGATTCCCTGAATGTTAAGGCTAACCAATACTCCAGAGTCGAGAGGGTTAACTAAAACCACTTTTATCTTGCTTACATCCTGCGGCTCGAAGATCAAATCGGCTACTACATTTGGAGGGTTAAAGCTATACGTTGCAGTAATGGTAGAGTTGGTATCAACTCCCTCATTAAATCGAAGCTCAATGGTATCTGCTGAAAACACTAAAATATCTCCTAATGTAGGAGAATTAAGATCAGGTGATTGGTCTAAAACAGAGTTGGCTCGGCCAGGTGTTCCTCCTGCTCCAGCATTAGAGGCAATAAAGTTGTAGCTTCCATTACAGGGCAAATTTGGATTGATCTGCTCTAATGTGTAACCCCCATTTTTCTTATCCTCATTTTGGTACCATTGGTCGGTATAACTAATATAATCTATCAATTGCCCTTTTTGATCTCTCAGTAAAATCTCATCTCCACTGTTGGTTAAAGCGGGAAAGGAAGATTGTCCTTGAGTTGGCCCAAAAGCTGAAAAAGCCATTTCACTTCCTTCTGAACAGATGATGATGTAATCACCAGGTCGAAAAATTAAATTTTCCAAAGTCGAGACGGTGGAACCATCTCCTAAGGTCCAGTTCGAAAGGTCAAATATTTTCTGCGAAGCATTGTACAACTCGATAAACTCAGCATCCGGCAAACCCACTTGGGGACTTGGATCACACATAAATTCATTGATCACTACATCACGATAGTTGGGACTAGCAGGTACTACAATTTCAGCTTGGTTTTGACTGCCAATTGAATTTCCCGGACAATCTAAAATATTCGTGACAGTTATGGTGTTTACCACTCCTGAATCAAGCGGAGAGTTTAGCAGTAATAAAACTTCGGTATAAGTTGGAAAACGATTCTGTGCGCTGGCTACACTCGCGGAAGTACTAAAAGTGTAAGTTGCTGAAAGCACTGAAACTGTATCAAGTGGCTCATTAAATCGAAGCAAAACACTGTCAGCGGATAGCGCTTGTGCAGAAAGTAGTGCAGGAGAAGTTTGGTCAGCCGTTGTATCGTAGACGGAATTTTGTGTGCCTGGAGTTCCTCCTTGTATGTTATTGGAAGCAATAAAATTATTCTTGCCGGTACATTCCGTTAATGGATTAATCTGCTCTAAACTCCAACCCCCATCATCTTTAGTAAGATCCTGGTACCAGTCTTTGGAATAAGAAAGCCGATCAATCATGTTTCCCTGATTATCAAAAAGCTTGATCTGATCTCCAGTATTATTTAAAGAAGGGAAAGACTGCACACCCATGGTAAATCCAAAACTTTGGTAAGCTGAAACATCTGCTAAAGGACAAAGAATAATGTAATCTCCAGGTCTAAAAATCTGGCTACTCAAACTTCCGCCCGAAGAAGCATCTTCGATTTGCCATCCATTCAAATCAAATATCTTGTTGGAGGCATTGTAGAGTTCGATAAAGTCCGCTTGAGGCAAGCCAATAGAGGGAGTAGGATCCGGGTAAAACTCGTTGATTACCACGTCTCGGTATGCAGGTTCAGCCGGAAGGACTACTTCACTGAGGTTGTTCCCTGAAATTAGGTTTCCAGAGCAATCGTTTACGTTACTAACTATCAAGGTATCAACCTTTCCTGAATCCAAGGGAGTACTTAAAACCAAAAGCGCTTGATCGTAAGATGGAGGCTGATTAAAAACTTGTCCCACTACTGCTGAGGTGGTAAAAGTATAATTCCCATTTACCACAGAAGTAGAATCCATAAATTCATTGAACTGAACCAATACGCTATCTTCTGAAAGTGCTGTGACTTGAGTAACCTGAGGAGCCGTTAAATCAGATGTGGTATCGTAAACGCTATTTTGCTGTCCGGGAGTACCCCCAATTGAGGCATTGGAAGCAGTAAAATTATTGGCTCCAATACAAGGTGTTTTTGGATTGATCTGTTCAATGCTCCATCCTCCACCGTCTCTAGAAGGATCTTGATACCAACTCAAATCATAGCTTAATTGGTCGATGGTATTACCGCTATTATCTTCTAATCGAAGATCGTCTCCCCCATTATTTAAGGTAGGCAATGAAGATACAGGAACTACGGTTCCAAAACTTTGATAGGCAGATGCATCGGCACTGTTGCAAATAATCACATAGCCGTTGGGTTGCAAAATGTGAGAAGGTAAGCTACGTGAAGAGGAACCGTCGGCAATTTCCCAGCCGTTCAGATCAAAAACTTTATTGGAAGCATTGTAAATTTCTACAAACTCACCACTTGGCAAACCATTGGAAGGGCTTGGATCCGGGTAAAACTCATTAATCACGATATCTCTTTGGTTAGCCGGAACTGGGACAAAATAGAAAAAGCTGACCGTATCAGTTGTCATTACATTTCCATTGCGGTCGGCAAGGTTTTTGACTTCCAAATTGTAATTGGTCCCGGAAACAAAATTTGAGGAAAAGTCAAGCACCAAACGACTGCTATCAGAGGCATCAATCGCGGCTGCAGTTGGGTTAACGCCTCCATTTAACAAGGTGAAATTAGTCGTAACAGTTGCGGAACTTAGATCCAAAAACTCGCTAAAACGAAGCTCTAAGCTGTTGCTATCTAATACTAATAAACTATCTGCTTGAGGCTTTATCGTATCTTGAAAAGCCTGACCATTCACCACAAAATCATCAAAGAAGAACTTATCTGAACGGGTAGAGGTATAGTGGCAAAGCACTCCAAAAAAAGCGCTTTGAGGGTGTGTCAAATCCGTGGCTGTTCCTTGCGAAACATAATTGTTTCCGGCAACTGAAGTGTCAGCAAACAATTCCCATTGTCCACTCATATCTTTGGTCACCCTCACTTTTACCTTTACCGGTTGCTGCCCTACGATGCCATCAATCCCATCAATAATTTCTACTTGGTTACTACCATCTTGACGGTATAAGCTTACATCATCTACCGCTCCGCTAACCCCTCCAATCCTTACGAAATAACCATCTAAATTTTGAGTGAGATCTTGCTGCGAAGAAACCAAGTAGACCTCTCCATAATTACTTCCTGAAGGTGAAAAATCCATTTCTACGAAGAACTCCCAACTAGCAGAATTGATAACAGTTGAATTGGTAACTAAATAAGCAGGATCACTTGCAGTTACATCATTCAATTGCAATTGATTAGCTGCATCAATTTGAAACTTAGCCGTTTCTCCTATCCAAATGGGATTAGCATTGAAGTTGCCATCAGAAAAATCATCAGAAAATCCTGCTTGACTGTATACTTCAGTGGCAAAGATCAGTAGCAAGAAAAAAGGTAAAAAGCCGTTTAAGGTTCGCATATCTCGGTTAAACTAAGGAGAGTAAAGTTAGTACATTTGGATTCCTTTTAAGTAAAATCAAGGTTAACAAATAGTTGAATGAAAATAGCAGTAGTGGGTGCCACCGGTTTGGTAGGCCAAGTGATGATCCAAGTCCTAGAAGAGAGAAAATTTCCCCTAAGCGAATTAATTCCGGTAGCTTCTGCCCGTTCAATTGGTAAAGAAGTACATTTTAAGGGTAAACAAGTGAAGGTTGTAGGCATGGAAACTGCCATTGAATCAAAGCCTGACATTGCCTTATTTTCTGCAGGGGGAGAAACTTCATTGGCTTTTGCAGAAAAGTTTGCAGCAGTTGGCACAACGGTAATCGACAACTCCTCCGCTTGGCGCATGGATCCTTCTAAAAAGCTGATTATTCCCGAAGTGAATGCAAACGCATTGACTAAGGAAGATAAGATCATAGCTAACCCCAACTGTTCAACCATACAAATGATTTTAGCGCTTGCGCCCATTCACAAAAAGTATGGCATAGAGCGGATTGTGGTTTCTACTTATCAGTCTATCACTGGAACTGGTGTGAAGGCATTGCAGCAATTGGAAGACGAACAAAATGGCATCGAAGGCGAAAAGGCTTATCCGCACCAAATTCACCGTAATGCCCTTCCCCATTGTGATGTATTTCAAGAAAATGGCTACACCAAAGAAGAAATGAAGTTGGTGAAAGAAAGTCAAAAAATAATGGGTGATCCAAACTTAAAAGTTACGGCTACTGCAGTAAGAATTCCAACGGTTGGCGGTCATTCGGAGTCGGTCAACCTCAGCTTGCAAAAAGAATTTGAGCTTGAAGAAATCAAAAGTCTTCTCAGCCAAAGTCCAGGAATTATAGTGCAAGATGATGTAGCCAATAACCTTTATCCCATGCCGCTTAATGTACACGGCAAAGACACTGTTTTTGTGGGCAGAATTCGAAGAGATGAAAGTCAAGATAACGGACTTAATCTTTGGATCGTAGCGGATAACTTGAGAAAAGGCGCTGCCACTAATACCATACAAATTGCTGAGTATTTGCTCGCCAACAAGCTTCTGTAAAGGCTAATACATAATTTTTCTCGATCCGTTTTCGTATTTTTAACTAGCTAGGCAACGGAAAATAGTATCCATGTGTCTTACAAATAAGGACTTTCACTGCGGATACCCATGGATGAGAAAAAGTTAATACAAGCTTGTATTGCTGAGGATAAAACTGCTCAGCGATTCTTGTATGAGCAATTCTCACCCAAAATGTATTTTCTTTGTTTAAGGTACGCTAAAAGCGAAGCCGAAGCGCAAGACATCTTGCAAGATGGATTTATCAAAGTTTTTGATAAGCTGAGCAGCTTTCGATTTAAAGGCTCCTTTGAAGGATGGATCAGAAGAATTATGGTCAATACCGCCTTAAACTACATTAGAAAGAAAAGCCATCAAGAGGAAGTGATTGGATTAGAAGATTATCAAGACCAAGTAGTTTCATCTAAAGCAATCAGCAAACTCTCGGAGCAGGAATTATTAAAACTCATACAGCAATTGCCTGATGGGTATAGAATGGTTTTTAACCTTTATGTGATCGAAGGTTACAGCCATAAAGAAATTGCGGAAAAATTAGCGATCTCTGCTAATACTTCTAGGTCTCAATTGGCTAAGTCTAGAAAATGGATGCAGGCCGAATTATTAAAATTAAAAACAAGCAAACATGTCTGATCAGATAGAAGATTTCGATCGCGTGTTTCGCGAAAAGCTAGGGGGGCAAACAGCCACTCCACCAGAATCTGTTTGGGAAAACATTAAAGAGAAACGCACTTACGGGCATGTAGTGACCAATAGGGTAGTGAACTATTGGAAAACTTTCGGAACCATGTTGCTCATCTTATTAGGTGGTGGACTAGGATTTAGTTCAGTCTTTGAACAGAAAATTGAACCAATTTTTGCAGTCTCGACTTTTGAAAAGCCAAATGCAAAAGATTTCATTCAGCGCAAAGAAAAAGAAAACTCAGCTTTCGAAGCTAGTAAACAAGTAGCAACAAGCTTCCCTCGCCAAGTTTCAAAAAACGCTAATCAATCCAATCCTTTTCCGAGTACTGACCTGCTAGCTTCGGTGCACAAGGCAGGGTTTAGTAAACCAAATCAAATCGCAGATGAAAGGCTAAACACCTATATCAGTCAGCTAAACGGTTGGGAGAGTGCTGACCCTATTTCTTTTGTGCGTTATGACAAAATGGAATTCGCTAGCAAAATGGCATTCCTACTTGACTCTAGCAGAGGCAAAGCGATTGCATCAAAAGAAATCAATTATGACTATGCTATAGAACTTTATAAAAGAAGACCTTTTAAAGATCGAGCTTACTGGTATTTTGCCTTTACACCGCAGAGTATACAAAAGGTAATGACACCCAAGTTTAACCTTTCAACCGATTACTTGGAAGATCGAGCAAGAGCAGAAAACACCAGATTAGCTTATACTTTTTCAGCTGGGATACACTATGAGCTTAGAAACCATAAGTTTTTTGAAACGGGAATTAACTTGACTCAAATCTATGAAGAGATGAGTTTTGAAGGAGAAAAGCAATTCTCTAACCAATATGATTTTATTGAAATTCCCTTCCTTTTGGGGTATAAGGACAGAAATGCGAAATGGGGGTGGCACATAAAGGGTGGTTTTGGCATTCAAGTTTTTAACAACTATAAGGGCTATATCCTTAAAAAAGTAGCAGACCCTAATGAAGCAGTAAGCACTCCTCAAACTCCTGCGAACCCCCAATTCAGAAGAAAAAACACCTCTGCTGTAACCACTATCTTAACAAATAACCACAGCTTGTCTGAGAATCAAGATCGAAGAGGAGTTTATGATCTGAGCAATGAAGCTGAGAATCCATACAGCACAACTGGCATTGTAAACCTGCACCTTGCCGCAGGTATAACGTATCACCACAGCATAAAAACTAGCTTCTTGCTTACGCCACACTACAGCCGAAGCATAAATACCATTACAAAAAGTGATGCACTCTTTAATGAGCGGATTAATGCGGTAGGAATAAGTTTAGGGACTTTAATTCGTTTCTAAATTGCTTAGCGCCTCACCACAATTCAATAAGATCAATTGTGGTTTCGTTGTCAACTTCGCTCAACCTTAAGCTTGCCTCTTCAAACTTTGGCAAACCTCTAAAAATGCTTTTATTCCTTGAGAATCCGAAAGGCTCTTTTGGGATACCAACAAAGTTTTTATCAAAACTACTGTTGGCGTTAACATCATGCACAACTGCAATCGCGTAATCACCTACAGGCAAATCATATAGGTCAATAATCATTTGCTTTCCAGTGACTTTGATCTCTTTTTCTAAAAAAGCTTTTGAAGGGTCATCAGGAAAGCCATCAGCTTGATTAAAAACTAGCAAACCTATATTGCCTTGAACTTCTTTTATTTCTTTGATTTTTACCTTTAAGCGTGTTTTGTCTGACTTAAAAGAATAGGAGCCTAAACATATGGTAATCCAAAATAAAACAAGGAGCCTTTTCATTTAGTTGATTTTGCTCCACGAAATTAAGCAGGAAATTTTTTAACTTAAATACTTGCTATTCCATTCCGTTGAGCTAAAGTTTTCTCTAGCCATAAAGACCAACATGCAAGTTATTCCGCAAATCGCAATAAAGCTGTGTACGACTAAAAATAGAAAAACATGCCAAGAAGGTGTGGGAACAGCCAATGAGAATAAAATTGAAACCCCGACTAAAAACCAGAACATGCTCATGAAATTTCGCAATGGAAAAGCTAAAATAGATCGAAAGACGTTTAATTCACCTCCCCATTTATGTATAAGGTAATAGCGCCCGTTTTTTAAGGGTAAGAAAAGTAAAGGATCAGAATCTTTGTCTTCTAATTGAAACAACTCTTTTGGTGCAACAATTTTAAATCCACTGAAAGTTTCATTGTGCTCTCTTTCTAGCGCTTTGATTTTAGAAACCGCTTCATAAGGTATTTCCCCTTTAAAAACTTTAGAATCTAAGAAACGCAACCTGTATTTGATACAAATCTGTTTGATTTGCTCGTAAGAATAGATTTTAGAATCGTCCAATAATGACTCGTCGATAAAATTTGGACTTTGTTCTCCGCTTAAACTAGCAGTAACCCTTAAATCTTCGCGTTCTGCTTCTTGAAGGATATTATCGACTTCGCTAAGAACCGCTTGTTTTTGATTTTTTTCTTTTAGCCTATCAAGTTCCTTTTCTAAATCAACCGTGTTGAAATTCATGCGATTTTGTTTTAAATCGAATATTGTGCACTATAGCTTGGTGGAATGGTTGAAACAGAAATTTAAAAATACAAAATATTCTATTTATTTTCATTTTTGGGATTTCTGTTCAATAAAAACACGCAAATCTTCTAATTGTTTGTCAGACAACCTTTCCTTCGGATAAAGTGGCATATAACGTGGTTTCCCTTTGTCTGCATAAGTCCCATACCGACTTATTTTATAAAGGTTGTAAGGATGGTCTTGGTTGAGGTGACGCATAAATTTTTTGAAAGTAAGTATACTGTTATCAAAGGTCGCGGTTGAAACTCCATCGGTTTGATGGCAAGACATGCAACTCAATTCCCAAACCTTTTTACCATTTTCAAAATCTCCCTCTATGCCCTCATAGCCGTTCAAAAAGTTTGCAGGCGTTTGCCCAAATGTAGCGGGAGAGCTTTGAACATATTTTGACTTTAATAAATCTACTGCCAATTTTTTATTTTCAGCTAATCTAAGCTGCTCCCATTCTTGCTTACTTAATTCAAGGTCTTTGAGCTTAATCTGGTTTTGCCAATAATAAGCTAGAATTGCTTCTAGCTCCCAATCTTCTAATAACCTTCCTGAAGAGCAAACAGTAGCACAAAGCTGAGTAGCTTCTGCCAAACTGTTGCGTGCCTTTTCTACTAATCTGCCATACTTCTTCTCATAATCCCCATTGTACCATGTTTCCCTATTGGCTATTCCAAAAAAACCACTCCCGGGCAGAAATTTTTGCCCCTTTTGACTTGCATACTCTAATCTAGCTTGGGGATCAACTTTACTTAGGTCAGGGTTTTCTTGCTCTAAATTATGGCAGGAAGTGCAGACATAATACTTACTTATATACTTTGATCTTTTCCCATCAGGACCAATTGTTCTTCCGAGGGTAACCAATTCATAGCCTCTTTTAATAACAGCAGAATCTGCCTCTGGCCTTGCATGATTAGGAAGCTCTTCTCCTAAATGCACTAAGGCATCGGAGATTGTACTTTCTTTATTTAAAACACTTAGTTCGCGAGCGCTTTGCCCTTGCATAAAAATTGCTAAAGCAGGTAAGAAAATCAAAAACAACAACTGCTTATTTTTCTTCATACGTTAGCGGTATTTTCGCCCTCCCAATTGAAAGTTTCTACTGATGTTGAAGCCAAAGAAGATGTCACCGTCTAACCAGTCCCCTCTTGTTTCTCCAATAAAAAACTTTTCAATCATTCCTTGAGAGTTTGAAACATGCAGCTGAAAAACATGGCTCTTTGTCTCAATGTCGAAACCCAACGAAAGTGAATTTTGGTAGACTGATAAAAGTTGATCGGGTAGGATATAATAGTACTCAACTTGCCACGAAATCATTTTAGTAAGCTGAAAACGACTAGCTGCGCCAAATGCCAAAACATCATTGCTAACCTCTCTGCTTTCTACTAAATTTCGATGAACCAGAGTAGGCATCAATTGTAAACTAAAACGCTCCGAAAACTTCCGAGCCAATAAGAGCTGGTAAGTATAAAAGAACTTAGAGCTAAAAGGGTACTCTCTTTCTGCCACATCTAAATCTAATGTTCGCATGGCAACTGAACTAAAAAGTGTTACACTCAAGGGCATGTCTCCCTCTTCAGTTTGTTCAAGCACTTTCCACTTTGCATAGCCGTCAAGGGTCTTTTCGTTTGAGCTTCTGCCGATTCCCACGGTTAATCTATCCCAAACACCATAGTCTAAGCCTAATCTTATGGTGGCTTGATCTAGACCGTAAAACTCTTCAAGACCTCCTTTAATGCTGCCAAAGCGATGTGAAATGACAAACTTTAACTCTCCTTTTGCGCTGGTTTCAACAGAATGTCCATTCACGATTCTAGTATCACGAAAAGCAGGACCTGCCCATTCTTCTTGTGCTTCTAATATTTGCGTGAAGACCAAAAAGCAGAACATCAAGAGTGTTTTTTTCATTTTTTTAGTTGTTTGGTGCTCCTGCATTGATCCACGAGCGGATGTCATTCAGTTCTGCTTGACTTAAAGGGGCTCGGCTATTGGGTGGCATGTTCTGCTGCACCAGCACACGCCTTTCGAATGAGCCATTATCAACTTTTCGTTTCACTCCTTGATAGTCAGTGAAGTTTCCTCTTCCTGCGCCTGCGCCTGCTCCGTGGCATCCCGATGAATTACAGTTTTGGCTAAGGATGGGTTTTACTCTTTGACTAAAAGAAACCACATTGTTGCTATCGGTACTTTCAATATTATTGTTCGAAGATACTTCATTAAGGAAAAGCTCTTCTTCATTTTCGTATGTGCAAGCACTGAAGGCAACACAAAAGGAAAAAACAATTAAGCAAGAAAAGTTCTGAAAATGCATTATGCTCTATTTAACTCAATGATTGTTATTTCAGGAAGAATTCCTACTCTTCCAGGATAACCTATATACCCAAAACCACGGTTGACGTATAGAAATTGTTCATTTGAGCGGTACAAACCTGCCCACTCTTCATACATGTATTGCACGGGACTCCATTTAAATCCGGGAATATCCACGCCAAATTGCATCCCGTGTGTATGACCTGAAAGTGTAAGGTCAATGTTAGGATGATTGGGTAAAACTTGGGCCTGCCAGTGACTTGGATCATGCGAAAGCAAAACATTAAAAGCGGTATCATCAATGCCATCGCTTGCTTTTTCTAAATCGCCATATTTGGGAAAACGTCCTCTTGCGCTCCAATTCTCCACGCCTATAACCCCAAGTCGTTCCCCTTCTATCTCAATAATCTTATTTTCATTTTCAAGCAGTTGCCAACCCATCAGTTCATGCACCTTTCTGAGGTCATTAAGGTTATTCTTTTTCGCCTGTTCAGAAGGCCACCTAACGTAGTCACCATAATCATGATTGCCCAATGAAGAGTAGACCCCCAGCGGGGCCTTGACCTTGTCAAATACGTTGACCCAGTCGCTCATTTCTTCTGCCTTATTATTCACCAGGTCACCAGTAAAGAAGGCTAAATCTGGCTGTTCTGCCTGTAACATTTCCACTCCACCCTTTACTGCCACTTTATTCCAAAAACTTCCAGAATGAATATCTGAAAGTTGAGCGATCTTCAACCCATGAAGCTTTTCAGAAAGGCCCTTTACAGGAAGCTTTATTCTACGCACCCGATAATCATGAGCTCCGCTGATGATTCCCCAGCTTAAAGAAACGATAGGAGCTGCGGCAACGATAATTCCTGTTTTAGCTAAGAAATCTGAGCGACTTATTCCTTCTTTTGCAGCAGCAGATTCAGGATTGGAAAACTTAGCCACCACCCATCGAATTCCTCGCTGCAAATCGTCACCAAGCATAAATAAGCTTAAAATAAATTTAGACAAGAAATTGATGAAGATTAGCGAAAGCAGAAAGGTTCTGGCATGTTTTCCTAAGGCATCTGGATTGCCGAAATTGTAAAACAAAAAAGACAGAATCACTAAAATCGTAAAGATCCAATAGGTTATTCGGAGTACTTTTTGCCAACTTTCAGTTTGACTTGGAAAAACTGTTTTAAATGCCTGAAAGGCATACCACTCTAACAAAATGATTACTACGAGTGTGACTAGTAAACCGACAGTTCTGTTCATGCTTGAAAGGTAAGAGTTTCAAAATTTTGAGAGCATAACTGTTTAGCTAAATAAAAGTTTTACTTTTGCCGGCCAAACTAAAAACTAAAGTACTATGGATCAGATTAATCACTACAGCGACATGATCGTTGAACTACTCGTAGGCTATGCTCCAAAACTAGCAGGAGCAATCATTACCCTCATCATTGGTTTGTGGGTTGTAAAAAGAATTACAGCTGGAATCAACAAACTCTTTGAAAAAAGAGACATTGATGCTTCCTTACGTCCTTTCTTATCAGGAATCATCAGCACCTTGCTAAGGGTATTCCTTATCGTTTCCGTGCTCGGAATGATTGGCATTGAAATGACTTCTTTCATTGCCATACTCGGTGCGGTTGGCTTAGCCATTGGTATGGCGCTTTCAGGCACGCTTTCAAACTTTGCAGGAGGTGTGATCATCCTTATCTTGAAGCCTTACAAAGTTGGAGACTGGATTGAAGCACAAGGACATAGCGGTACTGTAAATTCAGTGCAAATTTTCCACACCATCCTTAAAACTCCTGATAATAAAACCGTGATTATTCCTAACGGACCGTTGTCAACTGGTTCTTTGGTCAATTATTCTACCGAACCAACTAGAAGAGTTGATTGGAGCTTTGGTATTGGCTATGGAGACAAAGTAGAAGATGCTCGTGCCATTTTACTTGAGATTTTAGCAGCTGATGAACGTATTTTTAAAGATCCTGCACCTTTTGTTCAGGTAAGTGAGTTAGCTGATAGTTCGGTGAACTTAGCTACCAGAGTATGGGTAAACGGTGGTGATTATTGGGCCGTAAAAATGGAAACCATGGAAAAGGTATACAATGCTTTCAATGCAAAAGGAATTAATATCCCATTCCCGCAAATGGACGTTCATGTACATAAAAATTAAAACCCTAAAAGCAAATAAACATTCCATGAGAAAAGTATTTTTCCTAAGCCTGATTATGAGCATTAACTTTGGTCTTCAGGCGCAAGTTACAGAGGCAGAAGATGTCCTGAGAAAGCAAGTAAAAGACACCACTGAAGGGTGGAAAACAGGTGGCGTTTTTGGCGCTAACTTTACTCAAGTATCATTGCAAAACTGGGCAGCAGGTGGACAAAGCTCTGTTTCGTTAAATGGCTTGTTAGACTTATTTGCCAGCTACCGCAAGGATAAAATGAGTTGGGACAATAATTTGTCTCTCGCTTACGGTGAGGCTCAGATTGGAGGAGGCAACTGGCTTAAGTCGGATGATCGAATTGAGTTCAACTCGAAGTATGGGCAAAAGGCATCTGAAAACTGGTATTATTCAGCGCTTCTAAATTTTAGAACACAATTTGCACCTGGTTTTAGTGACCCGAATGAGCAAGAACGAATTTCAGACTTCATGGCTCCAGGTTATTTGTTAGGTGCAGCGGGTATGGATTATCAGCCACATGATAATCTGACTATCTTCATCTCTCCGATTACTACAAAATTGACTGTGGTAAACATTCAAAGCTTGGCTGATGCAGGCGCTTTTGGAGTTGAAGCTGCAGAATATGTTGATAACAACCCTGACAGCACAAAATTGACGGATGGCAAAAATACCAGATTAGAAGTCGGGGGATATTTCCGCTTGAGTTGGAAGAAAAACATTTGGGAAAATGTAAATTTTCAAACCAATCTCGACCTCTTTTCCAACTATGCTAACAACCCACAAAACATTGATGTGAACTGGAACAGTTTGCTTAGCATGAAAATAAATAAATACCTAACGACTACCATTACCACTGCACTGATCTACGATGATGACATTGACATTGTGGAGACAGATGCTAATGGAATTGCCAAGCAAGACTCTAATGGAAACCAAATCGTTGGTCCGAGAACTCAGTTCAAGTACGTTTTGGCGGTAGGTTTTCAATACCAATTTGGGGACAAAAGAAAGTAAGCATTAGGGACAATGCATGAAAACCCACTCTCTTAATTGTGAGTGGGTTTTTTTATTCCACTACTTCTTGAAAAAAGAACGCACGCCTGCCTGATAAAAACTTGAGCCTAGGCGAGTAGGGATTTCAATGCTGCTAACTAAAATGTCTCTTCTCTTACTCAATCTTAAATGCCTTACCTTCCATAGAAATTTATTTCAACGGACAGGGGGCAGGGTGATCTCATCCCGAATTAATCGGCTAGGGCTTTTCAATTTTACTAAGAATTGATTTTGATTATTAATCATTTATTTTAAAGCCAACTTTCAAAGCTGCTTGCCCTGAGTGATTCCGATTTATCGGAAGTGTATCGAAGGGCGCTTTAAATTTTTTTTGCAACGGCAGAAGATTGTCAGATTAAGACATTGGTAATTGGTAATTAAAAGCGCTGTCATTGCGAGGAGGTGCGACGAAGCAATCTAGCGCTTTTATAATTTAGAGCAATTGCCGAGATTACCACGCTACGCTCGCAATGACTGGCAATTAACAACTTATTGCTTTACCACTTTCTTATTCACTACTTCTCCGCTCTGAGTAGTCACCCTAATAAAATACAAACCGCTTTCCTGTGGCAATTCAAATTGGCTTTCTGTTGGATTTACCTCCTTCACTTTTTGGCCTTTTAAATTATAAATTTCAATGCGGCTCAAATTTTCTTCACTCTCAATATTCAGCAAACCACTAGTCGGATTCGGGTAAAGCTTTAAGCTCTCAGCTTTTGGCTTTAAGCTTTCCTCACCTACCAAACAACTACTCAACAAACAACCTAAACTATCTACTCTTATAACCCAGGCATCTTGCTGAAAAGCCCCACCATTGGTCCGACCTCTAGTTTCTCCACAAGCCACAAAACCGCCATCTGCCATGGGGGCCACGTCCCACAATTCATTAGAACTAGGACGCCAGCTAATGTCGTGTTCATATTCGCCTACCCATAAGCTATCGCCATGGGCGTTGGTTTTAATCATTAAACCATAGTTAATAGGGCCTACATCTCTGGTGCCTACTGCCAGCAAGCTGCTATCCGCTAACTCCATTACCCGAACAAGTGCATGGTCTCCTGATTGAGTACCATAAGACTTTTCCCACAATAAATTGCCGTTGGCATCAACTTTTACCAAAGCGGCTTTCCTTCGATTAATATTAGGATTAGAAATACTGCTTCCGAAAACATAATTATCATCTAAGCTTTGAATTACATAGGCATTGGCATCATCATAAGGGGTGTCGTGAATATAGGTCCATTGTTTTCTGCCAGCTGAATCAACTTTAATTAGATAAGGATCATAATTGTTTGTATAGGGGTGAGGAACAAGGTGTCTTCTAGCGCCACCTAAAATAAATCCTCCATCGGTGGTAGGATAAACTGAGGTTAAGGTTTCAACATCTCCGTGACCTGAATAAGTCCTAGACCATTTCTGATTGCCAAGCGAATCGGTGCGCACCAACCAACCACCGCTGATGTTTTGCCCCACTACAATAAAGTCTCCATTGGCTAACTCTTTGGCTTGGCGAAAAGTATGGAAGTTTACCGTATCACCAAAGGTCTTGGTCCACAGGGTATCTCCTAGTGAGTTGTATTTCATGAGATAGCCAAAAGTAGCAGTGTCTTGCCACCCACCCCCCATGATAAAGTTGCCATCCTTAGTTGGAGCAGTAGAATTGGCCCAACCGGTAGCAACAGATTTATTAACTAGTTCAAGCTTTTTCATATAGGTGGTATCACCCTGTTGGTTAAGCAATAAGTTTTGTATGAATAATTTATTGGTTACAATGGCAGGGGCAAAAACTAAAATAGAATCGAAACCAATTACCTCTATATTGTAACTACCTAAAGTATATCCATTGATATCAAAGCTTTTATTAAACGATTGTGCAGGGGCTGTAAACCCCTGCACAAAAATGATTAAGATTATAAGGAATTTTTTCATTTAGTGTTGAATCACAATTTTATGGTTGCTGATTTTACCTTCAATATCTAGCATTTGCAAGAAATAAACTCCGTTGTTTAAACTGTTTAAGTTAAGCTGATGCTTGTTTTGCTTTACACTTAAATCTTGTTTTAGCATTAGTCTTCCTTGTAAATCTACCACCACTACTTGCTGGTATTGCGTTTCTGACGTTTTAATCCATACAAATCCTTCAGAAGGTATGGGGTAGACGTTAATTTCAGCGGCTTTGTTGCTTGTTGTACTGATCGAATGCTGATCACCCGGCAATTGCAAAGGGTAATTAATTGCTCTGCCAGTTGATTGCTTGGCTTTGGCTTGGGCCCAAATGCAGAGCGGGTGAGTAGGATTTGCTTTTAATGTTGGCAATGGTTTTTTCATCATTTTACCGAAAGGCTACTGCTAAAACAGCTATTCAGTGGTATCTTCTTCTTTAAAAAAGTCTCGGTGAAAAAGTAGGATCGAAATCACTCCGCAGGTAATGGCAGAATCGGCGATGTTAAAAACCGGGCGGAAGAAAATAAAAAACTCCCCGCCCCAAATAGGAACCCAATCTGGCAAAAATCCTTCATACAGCGGGAAATAAAGCATATCTACCACTTTCCCATACAGAAAGGGCGCATAACCACCTTCCTCAGGAAATAAGGTAGCTACTTGGTAATAGCTTTCATTGAAGATTACACCATAAAAGGCACTGTCTAGAATGTTGCCAATTGCTCCGGCTAGAATCAGAGCACCGCTAACCATAAGGCCTTTTGAAGCCCCTTTTTTCGGTAAACTAAAAAGGTACCAACTGATCAAACTTACAGCTACTATCCTAAAAACACTTAGGATTAATTTACCATAGTCACCTGCTAGCTCCATGCCGAAAGCCATGCCATTGTTTTCGGTAAAGTGAATGATGAACCAATCGCCTAGAACGGGAATTTCTTCTCCCAATTCCATATTGGTTTTGATCCAAATTTTACTTGCCTGATCAATAAACAAAACCGCTAATATGACTATTAGCGGCAAGACGTAAGAAGATTTACTCTTCTCCATATTTTTCATGGTTCAAATTAGCCTTGAGCTTCTTTAGCCTCAATAGAAAGGGTAGCATGAGGAACAGCTCTTAAGCGCTCTTTTGGAATTAACTTTCCGGTTACCCTGCAGATTCCATAAGTTTTGTTGCTAATTCGTGTCAACGCATTTTCTAAATGCGTGATGAATTTTTCTTGACGATTTGCAAGCTGCGAAAGCTCTTCGCGCGAAAGGGTATCAGATCCATCTTCCATCATTTTAAAGGAAGGTGCAGTATCTTCAGTTCCGTGATCATCTTTATGTGATAAGGAAGAACGTAAGCCCTCTAAATCGTTTCTTGCTTCTTTCAACTTTGCGTTGATCAATTCTCTAAATTCTGCTAGCTCTTCGTCGTTGTATCTTTCTTTTTCTGCCATAATTCTAAATTTAAGCCAAACTTAAAGAAACATAAGTTTCTTTGTCTTGGTCTAATTCAATTTTGTATTCTTTATTTTCTATTTCCTCAACCACCTCTAGGTTAGTGGCTAAGGTCTCTGAACAAATATAATCTTTATTCTCAGCTACAGCCTTGGCAACTGCTTCAATGTGCTGAACTTTAAGATTTATTTTATCTGTTACATCAAACCCTTCTTCCTTTCTAAAGTTCTGGATTCGGTTCACCATTTCTCGAGCTACCCCTTCATTGATCAATGCTTCACTGAGGGTTACGTCAAGAGCAACGGTATATTTTCCCTCTGTGGCTACTAACCAACCTGGAATGTCTTCTGAGCTAATTTCTACGTCTGAAAGGTCTAGTGTAATGCTTTCATTTTCTAACGCTAAGGTAATCTCTCCCTCTTGCTCCAAACTAGCAATGGCAGCTTGATCCATTTGATTCACAGCAGCAGCCACTTGCTTCATTTGCTTGCCAACCTTAGGGCCTAGCTTTTTAAAGTCCGGCTTGATCTTTTTCACCAATACTCCGGCAGTTTCTTCTAGGTATTCCAGTTCTTTTACGTTTACTTCCGATAAGATCAGATCTTCCACCTCTTCTAACTGCCGTTTGAATTTGGGATCCAAAACGGGCACCATCATTTTCTGCAAAGGTTGCCTCACCTTCATAGACTCTTTTCTGCGTAGGGAAAGTACCATAGAAGAAAGCTTTTGAGCAATCTCCATACGCTCTTCCAAGTCGATGTTGATGTGGGCTTCATTTACCTTCCCAAAGTCTGCTAAATGCACTGACTCAGCCCTTTCTTTTCCACTGATTTTGTTTAAGTCTTGAAAGAGGCGATCAGCATAAAAAGGCGCAATAGGAGCGCTCAATTTAGCAACCGTTGCTAAGCAATGGTAAAGCGTTTGGTAGGCCGAGATCTTGTCTTCGGTGTAATCCCCCTTCCAAAAACGACGGCGACATAATCTCACATACCAATTACTCAAATGATCTACCGTAAACTCTTGAATTGCTCTTCCGGCTTTAGTCGGCTCGTAATCGGCAAAAGCCTGATCAGCTGTTTTGATCAAAGAATTAAGTTTGGATAAGATCCAACGGTCAATTTCCGGTCGCTTTTCCAAAGGAACATCAGCTTCTGCATAAGTAAACTGATCGATGTTGGCATACAGCGCAAAGAAGTTATACGTGTTGTAGAGCGTTCCAAAAAACTTACGTTGAATTTCTACGATCCCTTCTAAGTCGAATTTTAGGTTATCCCAAGGCTGGGCATTGGTCACCATGTACCAACGAGTAGCATCCGGACCATATTTCTTCAAGGTTTCAAAGGGGTCAACTGCATTGCCTAAACGTTTCGACATTTTTTGGCCGTTCTTGTCGAGTACCAAACCATTTGAGACTACATTTTTGTAAGCCACCGAATCAAAGCACATAGTACCAATCGCATGCAGGGTAAAAAACCAACCTCTAGTTTGGTCAACCCCTTCAGCGATAAAGTCAGCTGGATAAAATTTATTCTCTTCAATTAGCTCCTTGTTTTCAAAAGGATAATGCCATTGCGCATAAGGCATAGAACCTGAATCAAACCAAACATCGATCAGGTCCGTTTCCCTTTTCATGGGTTTCCCAGAAGGAGAAACCAAGACGATCTCATCTACAAAAGGACGGTGAAAATCAAAGGTTTCGTAATTCTCTTCGCTCATGTTCTGTGGTTCGAAGTCAGCGAGTGGGTTTTGATCCATGAAGCCTTTTGCTACTGCTTTTTCGCATTCCGCTTTCAATTGCTCTGCCGAACCGATGCAAAGCTGTTCGGCTCGATCTTCGGTCGTCCAGATTGGAATGGGGATTCCCCAATAGCGCGAACGCGAAAGATTCCAATCTTGCAGGTTTTCTAACCAATTACCAAAACGCCCTTTCCCGGTGCTTTCTGGCTTCCAATTAATGGTATTATTCAATTCGATCAGGCGGTCTTTCACCGCAGTTGATTTGATGAACCAAGAGTCTAAGGGGAAGTATAAAACTGGTTTATCCGTTCGCCAACAATGCGGGTAGCTGTGCTCGTATTTCTGTACATCAAAAGCCCGGTTTTCTTCCTTCAACTTGATGGAAATCTCCACATCAACTGATTTCTCAGGAGCTTTACCGTCTTCGTAATATTCATTTTTCACATACATGCCTGCGAAGTCGCTTACCTCTTCTGTAAAGCGACCTTGGTTATCCACCAAATGCAAGGCTCCGATGCCGTTGGCTTTACTAACTCTAAAATCGTCTGCTCCATAGCTAGGCGCCAAGTGTACGATTCCAGTACCGTCTTCCGTAGTTACAAAATCCCCAAGCAAGACTCTAAAAGCATCTCCTTCATCAGGTTGCTTGTATTGCAGCAGTTGCTCATAGCGTAACCCTTCTAAGGCTGTTCCTTTAAACTCAGCCACGATTTCATAAGGAATCTTCTTTCCGTCCTTTTCATAATCGTCAAGCCCTAAATCGGCATGCTTGGGATTAAACCACTTCCCAACAAGATCTTTGGCCAAAATAACCGTGATGGCTTGGTGGGTGTATTTATTAAAAGTTTTGACTTTTACGTAATCAATTTTTGGCCCTACCCCCAAAGCAGTGTTCGAAGGTAAAGTCCAAGGTGTAGTAGTCCAAGCGATGAAGAAAAGCTCTCCATGTAAGTCATCAAATAAAAACTTGGATTTTTCATCCTCTACTACTTTAAACATGGCCGTGGCTGAAGTGTCTTTTACATCGCGGTAACAGCCAGGTTGATTCAATTCATGGCTACTTAAGCCAGTTCCTGCGGCAGGAGAATAAGGCTGAATGGTGTAGCCTTTGTAGATCATACCCTCATCGTATAACTTTTTCAGCAAATGCCAAACCGTTTCAATGTATTTGTTTTTGTAAGTAACGTAAGGGTCATTCATGTCCACCCAATAGCCCATTTTTCGAGTTAGGTCGTTCCAAACATCGGTATAGCGCATCACCGCTTCTTTACAGCGGGCATTGTATTCTTCTACCGAAATGCTTTTTCCAATGTCTTCCTTGGTAATACCCAGCTCTTTTTCAACCCCAAGTTCAACTGGCAAACCATGCGTATCCCAGCCGGCCTTCCGTTTTACCTGAAAGCCTTTTTGAGTTTTATAGCGACAAAAAATGTCTTTGATGGCGCGGGCCATTACGTGGTGAATACCGGGTAATCCATTGGCCGAAGGAGGACCTTCATAAAACACAAAAGGTTCTTTCCCTTCTCTGCTCTCAATACTCTTTTGAAAGGTCTCTTCTACTTCCCATTGAGCTAAAACCTCGTCGGCTATTGCTGATAAATCTAAGTGCTGGTATTCCTTGTATTTACTCATGAAACTTGATTCGTTACGCTGTAAAAAATGTGGTGCGCGAATTTACGAAAAGTACTTGAACGGCAGTTACAGCCCATTACTGCTAGCAGGGTAAAATCAACGCTTTATAAGATCAAATAAGCAACTTAATATGCACATGAGGTAAAGTTAACTTACTTAAGGTTCCGCTAACACAAAATGCGCCTACTCTTAAAATATTCATAAGGTACAGCGATGAATTAACTTAACTACTGCCTCCTACTTTAGCCCCCAAATACTTTAATCCAATTAACCCTAAAAAACATGAAAAAAATTTACTCTCTCATTATGAGTTTCATAGCATTGGGAGCGGTGGCACAGACCACTTTTTACACCCAATCTTTTGAAACTACTTCGGGCTACTCCTTCCCAAATGGAAACGGAGTAGGAACAAGTTCTCAGGACTTTTTCGACCGAACCGACTCTGCAGGTGCGCCACCTCAAGAAATTTTTACTTACACAGGCTTTGATGGAACCTTTTTTATTGCCGCAGAAGACATCGATGGTATTTTAAGTTCTTCTCAAGGTGTGGTCTACATCGACAACATTGACATTTCTAACCAAGCTAACCTACAGCTTACCTTAGCCTTAGCTTCAGGTACTGATATTGACATTGATGAATCATCTGATTCCATTGCCATTGAAGTGAAAGTAGATAATGGCCCATGGATGGTAATCGGTCGGTTTAGAGCAGATTCTGCCACCACTTCTTCTACAGGCTTCAACGGTCAGTTTGCTGAAGACACCAACAATGACGGTTTTGGAGACGGAAACAGACTCAACGGAACCTTCCAAGATTTCTCTTGGGCAATTATGGGAAGCGGTGATTCACTAGATGTGAGAATTACTTGTGACCTAGGTGCAGGTGATGAAGAAGCTGCTTTTGATAACCTAAGGGTTGCTGGTACACCTGCTGCTACTTCTGCTTACACCTTGCAAATCTTACACGCCTCTGACTTAGAAGGCGGAGTTGAAGCTATTGACAGAGCTAAATTGTTTGCGGCCATTGTAGATACCTTAGAAGATGAATACGCCAACAGCATTACGCTTTCAGCCGGTGACAACTACATCCCTGGCCCATTCTTTAATGCTGCAGGTGATCGCACTACTTTTAGAGATAACGGCGTTTTCAATAATGTTTACAACCGTCATTTTGGTATTACTTCTTTTGATGGCTTAAGAGAAACTCCCGGTAGAGCAGACATCACCATTATGAACTTGATTGGCTTTGACGCTTCTGCTATGGGTAACCATGAGTTTGATGCCGGCCCAGATGCCATTGAGCAAATTATCGAAGAAGACTTCAGAAGTCCTAATGGGCCTGCTGGCGATAGATGGGTAGGTGCTCAATTCCCTTATCTTTCAGCTAACCTAGACTTTTCGGCTAGCAGCGACCTTGGCAACCTATACAATGGAACGGTAGCTGAAAATACTAGCTTCCAAACAGGACCAACACAAAGTAATACAGGTAGCAGCTCTTTTAATAAAATTGCAGCCGCTACTTACATCACAAGAGGCGGCGAAAAAATCGGAGTTGTGGGCGCAACTACACCCCGATTAGCAACCATTTCCTCTCCAGGTGATGTTGCAGTAAACGGCCCAACTACCAATGACATGATGGCTTTAGCTGCAGAAATTCAGCCTTGGATCGACTCTTTAGTGAACAACCATGGCATTAATAAAGTGGTCTTGGTAACACACTTACAGCAATTAGCCCTTGAAGAAATGCTTGCAGGAATGTTGAACCACGTTGACGTTATAGTTGCCGGTGGTTCTGACGCTATTCTAGCCAATAGTAATGACCGCTTGAATCCAGGTGATGTAGCGGTAAGACCATACCCAGTTTTAACCACCAACCAAAATGGCGATCCACTTGCTATTGTAAGTACAGATGGGGAGTACAGTTACGTAGGACGTATAGTAGTAGATTTTGATGCAAATGGAGTTCTACTTCCCTCTTTGATCGACTCAACTATTAGTGGCCCGTATGTGGCAGACTCTGCAATGGTAACAAGTACTTGGGGTAGCCTTGGCGCTGCTTTTGCTGACCCTAATGGAAAAGCTGCTTTGGTTGATTCAATCACCTCAGCAGTAACTGGCGTTGTTACCGTAAAAGATGGCAACGTTTTCGGACAAACCGCTGTTTTCTTAAACGGTGAAAGAACATCCGTAAGAACCGAAGAAACCAACTTTGGAAACTTAAGCGCAGACGCTAACCTATGGCAAGCGCAACAAATTGACCCAACAGTTCAAGTTTCCTTGAAAAACGGAGGAGGAATTAGAGCTGATATCGGTGAAGTAAGAGAAGTATCTCCAGGAGTTTATGAATTCTTACCTCCTCAAGCTAACGCAATTTCAGGCAAGCTAACAGGAGAAATCAGTCAGTTGGATATTGAGAATTCGTTGCGATTTAACAACGGCCTTAGTTTACTTGATCTTGACGCCAATGGCTTGAAGGCAGTGGTAGAACATGCTGTTGCAGCTACTGCTCCGGGTGCTACTCCTGGGCAATTTGGTCAAGTTGGAGGAATCAATTTTGCTTTTGATCCTAGCTTAGCAGCAGGAAGCCGAGTGAGAAGTATGGTTATTGTGGATGCCTCAGGAAATGCCGTCGACACCATTGTGAGAGAAGGTAATGTGGTTGGAAACCCAAGTAGAACGATCCGTGTGGTAACCCTTGACTTTATTGCAGGTGGTGGTGACGGATATCCTTACCCAACTTTAGGAACTAACCGCGTAGATTTAGATACACTTTCAAGCATTCCTGCAGGAGCAGCAACTTTTATTGCAAGCGGAACAGAGCAAGATGCTTTAGCAGAATACATGCTAGCAAACTTTTCAAGCACTGCTTACAATGAAGCAGATACCCCTGCTGATGAAGATGAGCGTATCCAAAACCTAAGCATCCGTGCTGATGGAATATTTGGTACAACTGTAGAGTTTGATCAAGATCGCATAAGCCTTGATGAAAATGCGGGAAACATTAATCTTCAGGTTAATTACAACAACCCTTCTTCTTCAGATACAGAGATTCGCTTTAGAGTAATGGGCATGAGCACCGCTGACGGTTCAGACTACAGCATGGCTAGCATGCTTGACACTGCTAGAGCCAATCAAAGTGGAAGCTTTAACCTAAACATTAGCATTGTTGATGACAATGTAAATGAAGCAGATGAAATCATCTTCTTGGAAATTGATGCAGACTCTACTGATTATGCTGTAGAAGATGGAGGCAATGCTTATTCTTTGGTATTCATTAAAGACAATGAAAGAGTTGGCCCTGCGGCAACGGAAGCCATCACCATTGAGCCGATCAACAGTTATCAAGGTTTAGTGGGCTCAGGAAGCACCGAAATCTTGGATTACGATCCAGTTTCTCAGCGCTTATTCGTTACGAATTCTGATAACGACCGTTTTGAGATTCTTGACTTCAGCGATCCTTTGAACATCACAAAGGTTGATTCAATCAGCGTAGCTAGCTTTGGTGCAATTAACGGACTTTCTGTTCACGGCAGTGTGGTTGCTTGTGCCATTGAAGGACCAACTACTGCTAGTAATGGTGTAGTTGCTTTCTACGATACTAATGGGGTTGCTCTTAGTAACGTTACTGTTGGAGTTTTACCGGACATGGTTACTTTCTCGCCTGACGGAAACACCGTAGTGGTAGCTTGCGAAGGTGAGCCTGACGACACCTACACGGTTGACCCTGAAGGTAGCATCGCCATTATTGATGTAAGCGGCGGCATTTCATCTGTAACCAATGCTAACGTTACGCTTTTAAACTTTAACGCTTTTGATTCTCAAATCAACAGCTTAAGAGCACAAGGAGTAAGAATCTTTGGTCCAGGGGCAACAGTTTCACAAGATTTGGAACCAGAGTATGTGGCCATCAGCGACGACAATACCACAGCTTATGTAGCATGTCAAGAAGCCAATGCGGTAGTAATTGTTGATCTAGGAACCAACAGTATTTCAGCAATTGTACCACTTGGTAGCAAAGACCATTCGCTTGCAAGAAATGCTTTTGATACGGATAGACGTGCAAATAACATTCACATCGCATCGGGTCCATTTAAAGGTTTTTACATGCCAGATGCCATAGCCACTTACAGCGTTTCAGGAACCAATTACATCGTTTCTGCCAACGAAGGTGATTCTAGAGATTACCCTGGCTACAGCGAAGAAGATCGTTTTGACGATTTAACCTTAAACCCTGATTCTTTCCCGAATGCTGAAGCTTTATTTGATGCATACGGTGATGTAAAAGTGACGCTTGCAAATGGTGACTTAGACAATGACGGTGTTTATGAAGAAGTGTACACCTATGGTGCGCGTTCATTCTCTATTTGGAATGGAAGCACAGGAGCACTTGTTTACGACAGTGGTGATGACTTTGAACAAATCATTTCGAATCATCCAGAGTATTTTAGATTATTCAACGTTAACGATGATGGTGACGTAATCAAAAACCGCTCAGATGATAAAGGCCCTGAGCCTGAAGCAGTAGTAATCGGGTCTATCGGAACGGCTACTTATGCTTTTGTTGGCTTGGAAAGAACTGGCGGAGTGATGGTTTACGACATTACTAATCCAACCTCACCAATTTTCACTGATCTGCAGATCCCAAGAGATACTGCTGACGGCAGCGGCGACCAAGGTCCTGAAGGCTTGATCTTTTTAGATTCGATGAACAGCCCAATAGGAATTCCTTTATTGGTTTCTGCCAATGAAGTAAGCAAAACCCTTACCGTATGGGAAGTCCGTGACCAATTGGTTTCAGTAGACGAACAGACTTTGAACCAAAGCAGCTTAATGGTTTATCCTAATCCGGCTACAGATCAAGTATTTGTTACTGCAGAAAATGAGCTAATTGAGCAGGTTCAATTGTTTGACCTAAACGGACGCTTGGTGCGTGAGTTTCTTGCTCCAAAAGCGGTTCAAGTAATTGACGTACACGATTTAGATGCTCAGATTTACCTCCTTAGAATTCAAACTGAAAAAGGGGTAGAAACTGTTAAAGTTAGTGTGAAGTAAGTTCAACCAAGCCCTTTGAAAACCCCTGTGAGCCAAGCAAAGATGTGGCGAGCAGGGGTTTTTTTATGCTTAAACAATACCTCTTCATCAGTTTCGTTTTTATGCCCAAACCAAGAGCATGAAATCCAAACTATTTAAACTTAGCCTAGTCCTTTTAGGCATTATTCTTTTCGATCTACTTTTTTGGGAACAGCTTTTAGGTTTGAATCTCAGCCTTTTTTGCTCATTTCTCTGTTTGCTAGGTCTCTTACAAAAGCCAATTTTAAATCATTCAAAAGAAAGCTTACTCGCTTTTACTGCAGTAGCCATTACGGCCTTCACCTCTGTTTGGCATCATAGTTCTTTAAGCATTTGCATGCTTATTCTCTCGAGCTTGATTTTTATGGGCTTTTTGAAGCAATCAGCCTTAAGGTCTACCTTTTCTTCACTGCTCGTTGGGGGGATTCACTTTTTGAGCATCCCCTTAAGCGTTTTGCGCAGCTTTAAAAAAGTAGAGCAAATCAACTCCGGCGGAAGAATACTTGGAAGGGTATTCGGATATGGGTTCATTCCACTCATTATCTTTTTAATATTCTTCTTTATTTACCGTCAAGCCAATCCGAAGTTTGAAGTCCTAACCCAAAAGTTAGTGGAAGCTATTAGTAGCTTTTTTGCAGGTTTTGAATTAGGCAGGTTCTTTTTTCTGCTTTTTGGCCTCGCACTCATTAGTTGCTCTCTTTTACCCTCTTATTTTTCATTTAAATCATGGTTAAAACAAGGAGATGATCTGATTCGTGCGAAGAACCCCAATAGCTCAAAAATAACGAGCAATAGCATGGCTTCTTTAATCTTTGAGAATCGCACTGCCATGATTGTACTCGCTGCTTTAAACTTGCTTTTATTGGTCATAAACCTGATTGACCTTGATTGGGTGTGGTTTGGTTTTGAAGTGCCTCGTGACTTTAACTTAAAACAGTTTGTGCATGAAGGAACCTATCTTTTAATCTTGAGCATCTTGCTATCCATAGGCATACTGCTCTATTTCTTTCGAGGAAGCTTGAACTTTTATCCTAAAAACAAAACACTCTTGCTGCTGGCTAAAGTTTGGATATTGCAAAATGCCCTTTTATGTGCTTCTGTGTTCATGCGTAATTATCACTATATCGATTATCACGGTTTGGCAAGTAAACGCATTGGTGTGATTGCCTTTTTACTCATGACCATTTTTGGCTTAGCAAGTTTATGGATTAAAATCGACCGAAAGAAAAGCTTTTCCTATCTGTTACGCTCAAACTCTTGGTTTGTGTTTTTTACCTTAGTGCTGATGAGTTGTTTGCAGTGGGACCGAATTATTGCAGTTTCCAACTTAAATCATCATAATGCGGCTGAGATTGACGTAGATCATTATCTAAACTTAGACCCAGTGGTTGCTCCAATTCTATTTAAAAACCTAGACCGCATAGAAGATCAAATGCAAGCGCATTTAGATCGAGAAAACAAAACTCCATGGCTAAGCTATACTAACATTGATGATTTTAAGGCACAATTAGAATATAGAGTCTCCAACCGATTACGTTACCGTGAGAAAGCCAATTGGCAAGCTTGGAATTATGCCGATTATCGCTTGGAAAAGTCGACTTATTTAGTGGAGTAATCTGACTTCTCGGCTTACTGTCCGAAAAGCAGGCGGGCGCTCGGAGTCCGTTCAAAAATTGATTTGGCTTTCCGCTTTTTTAACTTTTCCTCTCTTCCACTTTTATTCTTTTCGCTTTAGGCTTTTTACTTTACCCTTTCCACTCTATATCAAGCATTAAGATTGCACCTTATTCACAAATCCGTTATTTTTAACATCTCTAACCAACTTTTATCTTGATGAAACCTACTACCACCCAAATCCAATCAGCCAAAAGGAAGAAGAATTTACTTTCCTCTGTACACACCCTAAACACGCTACTCTTCAGCCTTTGCCTCCTTTTTTCTACCACCGCTGTTAATGCTCAATGGAATCAAATCGGAGGCGATATTGATGGGGAAGCAGCAGATGATGGATCAGGCCATTCAGTAAGTATGCCGGATGCTAATACAGTAGCCATTGGCGCTTGGGGAAACGATGACAATGGATCAAATTCCGGTCATGTAAGGATTTATCAAAAATCTGGTTCAACTTGGGTTCAAAAGGGTAGCGACATTGATGGAGAGGCAGCTGATGATCAATTCAGTACCTCGGTGAGTATGCCAAATTCGAATACCGTGGCCATTGGAGCTAGAAGAAATGATGGGAATGGATCAAATTCTGGTCATGTGCGTGTTTTTGAGTGGAATGGTTCTTCTTGGGTTCAAAAAGGAAATGATATTGATGGGGAGTCAGCCGATGATGGATCAGGATTTTCAGTAAGCATGCCAGATATAAATACTGTGGCTATAGGAGCAAACAATAATGATGGCAATGGAACAGATGCCGGTCATGTGAGAATTTTCACATGGAATGGAACCAATTGGATTCAAAAAGGAAATGACATTGATGGTGAAGCAGCGTTTGATGGTTCGGGGTATTCAATAGACATGCCAGATACCAATACAATAGCTATTGGCGCTCCCCTGAATGCTGATAATGGCTCAAGGTCAGGACATGTGCGCATTTATGAATGGAGTAACACAGCCTGGGTTCAAAAAGGAATGGACATTGACGGTGAGGCTCCTAATGATGAATCAGGAAGTTCTGTAAACATGCCAGATGCTAATACGGTGGCTATTGGGGCAGAAAGGAATAATGGTGCTGCAACAAGAGCCGGACATGTGCGTGTTTATAGATGGTCTGGAACGATATGGATTCAAAAAGGAGTTGACATCGATGGTGAAGCAGCTGAAGATCGATCAGGAAGTTCTGTAAGCATGCCGGATTCCAATACGGTGGCTATTGGGGCAGATGGGAATGATGGCAATGGAAGTTCGTCTGGACACGTGCGTATTTATGAATGGATTAATGGAGGTTGGGTTCAAAAAGGAATGGACATTGACGGAGAGGCCTCTTTCAATTATTCAGGTGAAGCAGTTTGTATGCCTGATGTGAATACCGTGGCCATCGGGGCCGGAGATAATAGTAACAGCAACGGTTTAGATGCCGGTCATGTGCGCGTTTTCAATTATGGCTCCGTTTCTACCGGTCCGCAATTAGAGCGTGCAGCTGAAGGACTTAAGCTATACCCTAACCCTGCTAGAAATAATGTTACTATAGAACTTAGCCCCAACGGAAATAATCAGCCACTCTTGATCTATGATCTGCAAGGCAAGCTGATTCATAAGCAGAGCCTACTCCAAAAGCAAGAGCAGATCGATACAGAAAACTGGAAAGCAGGAATCTATTTTGTGCGCTTCGGGAAAGAGATGCAGAAGTTGGTGATTTTGGAGTAAATGGCTTTTTACTTCGGCTTCCTGCCCGTCCGGCAGGCGGGCGCTCAGCATAGGC
Source organism: uncultured Flavobacteriales bacterium (assembly GCA_913056345.1). Lineage (GTDB taxonomy): Bacteria > Bacteroidota > Bacteroidia > Flavobacteriales_E > Vicingaceae > CAJXMH01. Next base: position 32,224 of record CAJXMH010000029.1, read on the forward strand.
CGCTCGAAGTCCGTTCAAGAATTGATTCGGCTTTGCGCTTTAGACTATTTAACTTTTCCTCTCTTCTATTATTTATTCGCTTTTAGTTTTCTGCTTTCAGCTTTGGGCTTTTCGCTTTAGACTTTAGGCTTTAAGCTCTTTACTATACCCTTTCCACTCTATATCAAGCATTAAGATTGCACCTTATTCACAAATCCGTTATTTTTAACATCTCTAACCAACTTTTATCTTGATGAAACCTACTACCACCCAAATCCAATCAGCCAAAAGGAAGAAGAATTTATTTTCCTCTGTATACATCCTAAACACGCTACTTTTCTGCCTTTGCCTACTTTTTTTTGCAACTGCTTCTAAAGGGCAGTGGAATCAAGTTGGTTTTGATATAAATGGGCAGGAAAGAGAAGAGTATTCAGGTAGTTCAGTTAGTATGCCGAATGTCAATACAGTAGCGATTGGAGCGCCTTCTAATAATTTAGGCCCCAGTCGGCCAGGACTTGTGCGCATTTATCAACGAAATGGCTCACAATGGGTTCAAAAAGGAAACGATATAATTGGAGAGACAAATGATGATAGGTCAGGGGCCACGGTTAGTATGCCAGATGCCAATACCGTAGCTATTGGAGCACCGGAAAACGATGGCAATGGAAATAATTCAGGTCATGTAAGAATTTATCAATGGACCGGCACTACTTGGGTTCAAAAAGGAAACGATCTGGATGGAGAAAGCGCATTAGATCTTTCCGGATGGTCAGTAAGTATGCCAGATGCTAATACCGTGGCCATTGGGGCACCAGACAACGATGGCAATGGTTTAAATTCGGGCGGCCACGTGCGCATTTATCTATGGACCGGCACTACTTGGGTTCAAAAAGGAAGTGATATAGACGCGAAAACATCTCAAGATAATTTAGGTCAATCTGTTAGCATGCCAGACGCGAACACAGTTGCTATTGGTGCTCCAAGTAGTGGAGGTAATGCTCGTATTTATCAATGGAGTGGAACTACATGGATTCAAAAAGGGAGTGACATTCGGAGTGTATTGGCATTTAATTTTTTTGGTTCATCTATAAGCATGCCTGATGCAAATACGGTAGCCGTTGGTGCCCCAAGACATGACAATGATAAAGGGACAGTAAGAATATATGAGTGGTCAGGTTCTGAATGGCAAAAAAGAGGAAATGACATAGATGGCGAAAACGATGGAGACTTGTCAAGTGTTTCTATTGATATGCCTGATGCAAATACAATAGCAATTGGTTCACAACGATATCGATTTGACAACATTGGTCATGTAAGAGTGTTCCAATGGTCAGGCTCTGAATGGAACTCAAAAGGAAGTAGCATAGAAGGTGAGTCACAATATGACCTCTCTGGTATTGTTAGTATGCCAGATCCTAATACCGTGGCTATTGGAGCACCTGATAACTCTGGTATTAGCCCTTTTGGTATCGATGTAGGCCACGTACGCATCTTTTCTTACGATGCAGTTTCTACCGGTCCTGAATTAGAGCGTGCAACAAAACGGCTTAAGCTTTACCCTAACCCAGCTAAAAATAATTTTACTGTGGAACTTAATCTCAACGAGATTAATCAGCCAATCTTATTTTACGATCTGCAAGGTAAGCTGATTCATGAGCAAAGTCTACTCCAAAAGCAAGAGCAGATCGATACGGAAAACTGGAAAGCCGGAGTTTATTTTGTGCGCTACGGGGAAGAGATACAGAAGTTGGTGATTTTGGAGTAAACGGCTATTCGATAATTTCGTACGGGCTTCTCGACTCCCTGCCCGAAAAGCAGGCGGGCGCTCGAAGTCCGCTCTCTACTTGCTTCGGCTCTGCTCAGTAGAAGCCGCTCGAAGACTGTTCAAAAGTTGATTCGGCTTAGGGCTTTTCGCTTTAGGCTTTTTACTCTTTAACTTTCCCCTCTTCTACTTTTCAACCTTAAACTTTAAACTTTAGGCTTTAGACTGTGCGCTTTTTGTTTGCTATTGCTTCACAAGCTTATAAGTTGCCGTGTAATCTATTCCTGAAAGTCGGATCAAATAAAGTCCTTTTGTCCAATCGCTGCAATCGATTTTAGTTCTCATTCCATTCAGTTCCCGATTGAGCGTCAATCTCCCATCTGAAGAATAAATTCGAAGATTTCCGCTTTGCCTATTGGATGATCTTATTTCTAGGTTTAAAAAATCCTGTACAGGATTGGGATAAATATTCCACTCAACTTGATGTTCTTTTTCAATTAAATAGGTCGGATCAACCAACTTTACTGTTTCCACTAATCTTTCGGAAGAGTCAGCCAATCCCGTCGTATAATAAAGCGCTAAATCACTCTGAAAGCTCATGCCCCCTCTTCTACCCTCACCGGGAATATCTGGCAGTCTTTCCCATTGATCAGAACCGAGATCATATTCCCAACTTTCATTCAAGTAATTTAAGGCGCTATCGTTACCACCTATTGAGTATAATTTATTGCTCATTCCGTAAAGCATGGGATAATTTCTTCCCGCTTCAGGGTGAGTAGTTAGTAAAGTCCAATTGTCTGCTAACAGATCGTATTCGTAAACTCCATCGGTATAAAGCAAGGTATCATCTAATCCAAAAGCCAAATAACCTTTGCCACTTAGCGCACAAGCTCCAGAGCGCCAACGCGGACCAAAAGGCAAATCTTGCTTTTGCTGCCAACTGTCGTTTTTCATATTGTAAGCCCAAACCTCAGCCAAGGCATCATTATTTTGGTTTTTGCCTCCGATAATGTAGGCTAGGCTATCAATCATAAAGCAGGCGGCTCCGCTTCTTGGAGCAGCTGGCAAGGCAGTTTTTTCTACCCAATTGTTTGTTTTGGGGTTATACTGCCAAAGATCATTTAAAAATGAGCCGTCGTAGCCTCCAAAAACATACCCCATGCTATCGGATGCAAAGCCACAAGCGTACTGACGTTTCTCTCCTTGCGGCATAGAAGCAATTTGCGTCCAATTTTCTGTGCTTAGATCAAAAGCGTAAAAATCACTTAAGGGTATAAAGGGTTTTACACCGCTACCACAGTAAGCTTTTTGACCAATGGTAAAGCAACAACCATCGTCTCTAGCCTCTGCGGGAAAATCTGCCACTTGAACCCAAGATTGAGCGTATGATAAAGAAACAAGTAAAAATAGAGCAAACGAAACTTTCGTTTTCTTCATTGCTCTAAAGTAAGAATGATTTTACTATACCTTAAAAATCATTTGAGCTAACAACTAATGATTTTTTAACCTTTACCTAACTAAAATATAAATACTTAAGCCTTAAATGTCTACTTTTAATATGCTAATATTACGACTGTGAAAACCACTTTTAAGCCATGAATCCATCCACCATTTTAACTTGTATTCTCTTAGCGGTTTTAAACATGATCTCTTGTGAGAAAGAAGAAGATGATCCTGAACCAATTGTTGTTCCTACTGCCATTTCGAGACATTTATATCAAAACTGTTCTAAAACACCTTATGCTAATTTAGACCTCTTTTTTTATGAAAGGAGATTTCGAGGATTAAATTTCCCGGAAGAGAAATATTTGGGAAATACCACCACTGATGAAAATGGTTTTTTCTTGTATGATCCGGGTTATTGTACTTCTAGTAAAGATATTTTCGTTCTAGATGCAAATGGGATTGAGGTATTCGGTACGGGCTGCTCAGGTGATGCAGGCTATCCAAAAACGGATTTAACTGCCGAGGGCAACACCGAGCATATTATTAAAATATTGACCCATAAACCTTTTACTCCTAATGATACCTTGTATCTTGGTATAAGAGGTCGTGGAAGAAATGAAATAGTGAGAGTGGGTCCATTTTCAAATAATGAAACTTTTAAATCTGAACCTGTCGGGCTTATGTTTTCCCCTAAAGGTTATGCTCTGCTTCCCGTAGGTTACTCTCAGGGTTCTTCTGCCTGGTGGGGCATTGGTAAAGCAGAATTTGATCAAGTAAGTACCAATCCTACTTTTCAAAAGCCCCCAAATCTCTTAAATGATATCACTCAAGTAGTATGTGGCATGGGCGATACCATTGTGGTTGATTTGAGGGGGTATTAAATATAAATGATGAATCTTTTCATCGTTTAAAAGTGAAAGTCAACGGCTTCTCGACTCCGCTCGAAGACCGTTCTCGACTTACTGCCCGAAAAGCAGGCGGGCGCTCGAAGACCGTTCTCGACTCACTGCCCGAAAGAAGGCGGGCACTCGAAGACCGTTCTCGACTCACTTCGACGGGGCTCAGTACAGGCCGCTCGAAATCACGTCCGTACTCCTCGACTCCGTACTCCTCGACTCCGCTCGGAGTGCGGAGATGTAAAAAGGTCCTCGAGCGGAGCCGAAAAAAGGACCTCGAGCGGAGTCGAGAGGCCCTTTTTAATAGTTATTCTTTCGCTTTATAATGACTTTTATTCATGCATTCTGCCAAAGGGTGCAGCAAATCAATCCGTCCACTCATTAAAGCAAGCTTCTTTTTTCTACTCCACTTTTGAACTTGCTTTTCTCGCTCAAATGCAAAATCAATTCGTTGGAACTTTTCGTAATAAACCAATTTAACAGGAAGATGCTTCTTAGTGTAGTTTGCTCCCTCACCTGCTTGGTGCTGAGCAATTCTTCGGTCTAAATCTTTGGTACTTCCAGTGTAAAAAGTGCCGTTGGAACACTCTAAAATGTACATGTATCCCATCACCGTATAAAAATAGTGAATTAGAATGAACGGGCTTCTCGACTTCGCTCGAAGACCGTTCTCGACTCCCTGCCCGAAAAGCAGGCGGGCGCTCAGAGTCCGTTTTAAGACCGTTCAAAAGGACCTCGAGCGAAGTCGAGAGGCCCTTTTGCAGAGGAGCTCTTTTTAAAACGTCGCAATCACCTTTAACTCAATGGCAATTGGTGTGGGTAAGCTTTTAATTTCAAGGGTGGTTCGGCAAGGCTGATTGTCTTTGAAAAACTCAGCATACAAACGATTGTAAGTTTTAAAATCGTCTTTCATATTGGTGAGAAATACCGTTACGTCAACTACATTCTCCCATTTGGCTCCAGCCTCTTCCACAATGGTTTTTACATTGTTAAAAACAGAGATACACTGCTTTTCAATGTCGTAAGAAAGAATGTTGCCGTCATCATCTAGCTCCACTCCGGGAATTTTCTTGGTGCCTCTTTCTCTTGGTCCTACCCCAGATAAAAAGAGCAGATTTCCTACTTTTCGTGCATGAGGATATGCCCCAACTGGTTCCGGTGCTTTCTGTGAATCAAATTTATCGCTCGCCATAGTTTGCTTTTTTTACAAAGGTAAAAAAGAAGAAAGATAAAGGACAAAGGCTAAAAGCAGCTTTTCCTTTATTATTCATGCTAGGAAAATAGAAGTCTAAAAAGTGCTCTGACCTAATTAAATTTGCATGACTGCTTAAATTTAAACCTATGAACCTCGGAACTATCCTAACCACTACTCTTTTAAGCTTAATGCTTGCTTGTGGAAACTTAAACGAAGTGCTAACTGATCTTGATACCTTAGGTGCTCCTAATCCTGTTCCTAGCCAAATGGAAATGGCCAACGGTCTAAAAGCCGCTTTGGTAAAAGGCACAGAAATGGGCGTTACGCAACTGCATCAAGAAGGAGGCTTTTTAAACGACGCCCAAGTCAAAATTCCCTTTCCTGAAGATGTAGTGAAAGTCAAAAACACCCTGATCAAGCTTGGTTTAGAATCAAAAGTAGAGCAGGTGGTCACCTCTTTAAACACAGCTGCTGAAGATGCCGTAATCGAAGCAAAACCCCTTTTTGTCAATGCCATTAAAGAAATGACCATAATGGATGCCAAAGAAATACTGTTTGGAGCTGATACCGCCGCTACTTTTTACCTGAAAAGTAAAATGAGATCAGAACTTGAAGCGGCTTTTAAACCCAAGATCTCGGCTTCGCTTGACAAAGTAAATGCCACCAGATATTGGGGAGATATAATTGGCACCTACAACAAAATCCCCTTGGTGAATCAAGTGAACGAGGACTTACCAGCTTATGTAACCGATCAAGCTATTGAGGGATTGTTTTTGCAAATTGCCAAAGAGGAAGCAGCTATCCGAGAAAATCCTTTAGAAAGAACTTCTGACATTTTGAAGAAGGTTTTTGGTTATGCAGATGCAAACAATGAGTAAACTAAGCCAAATGTTGCTTGTTTCTGTAATATGCCCCTGCTAAGCTTCACCGATAAAGGAATTTACTGCGAAAAAGCGGATGTTTATATTGACCCTTGGAAGCCAGTTGACTATGCCTTGATCACGCATGCGCATGCCGATCATTCGCGATGGGGAAATAAACATTACCTCTGCACTAACCTATCTAAACCGATTATTCAACA
>CAJXMH010000030.1 GCA_913056345.1 uncultured Flavobacteriales bacterium
ACAGTAATGGTATCTGTTCCTAGTTCCGTGTCAATTGAGATTATATTCAGGGCGATTGCTACGTTTGGCGCAGTTGGTTGAATTAGCCATGAACAATCAGTGTTGTTGATGTAATTTGTGCCAAAGGGTGAGCCGTCGTTAAAGTTTCCAAAATTGGCGGTAAAGGTTGTGTTAGGGGAGCAGTAGCTATTTGATGAGTTATAGGTTGCGTCCCAGCCTCTACCAACTCCTCCTGCATCGGTTGTAAAAACTACAAACATGCTGCCACTAAAGGCTGTTACTGTCCCGGTGTTGTTAAAAAAGAAGTTTCCAATCAAGGTTCCTGCGGCAGAGTTTCCATCGTAGATGCGAACTCGATCACCAAAGCTGCCCAAGTTACTGTTGTTGAGTGTTAAGGTTATTGAGATGGGGTTTCCACTAGGTTGAATGAGCCAGCTGCAATTCAAATTGTTGTCGTAATTGGCAGGCCCGCTGCCATCATCAAAGGAGCCACTTGGTGCAGTTAAGTTAGTAGTTCCAACACAACTTAATGAAGAAACAATGTCGTATGCTGCTGTCCAACCTGCTGCACCGCCTGAGGCATCTGTTATAAATTCCACAAACATTGAACCCCCGGTGGAGTTAATCGTTGCAGGAACGGTATTGCCCGAAAAGGCCCCTAATAAAGGAGCAGCATTAGAAGTTCCATCATAAACAAATACAGAGTCGCCATTAAGAAGGTCAATGCTTAGAAAGTCTAAGTTGATACTTTGAGCGGTACCCGGCTGAATTAGCCAAGAGCAATTTAAATTATCTCCATAATTGCTTGCTCCACTTCCATCTCTGAGCGTATCTCTAGGATTAGTTAGGGTTAGGTTACTAAAGCACTGGGATGTAGTTGAATTATAAGTTGCTTCCCATCCGCTGAGGTTACCAAAATTATCTGAGCGAAAAACCACTAGCATTTGTCCACCGCTTGAATTTACCCTTGAAGGTAGAGAGGTTCCCGAAAAGGCCCCAATAATAGGTGCTGAGGTAGTTGAGCCATCGTATACGATTACTGAATCTCTTCCTGCTTGCGTGTCAAATCGATTCCAGTTTAGTGCGATCCGATTAGCTCCCGGAGGTTGAATTAGCCATTGGCAATTAGAGTTACTAATGTAGTTCGCAGTTGCTGCGCTGCCATCATCAAAGGTGCCCGTATTTGCTGTAAGGTTTGTGGTTCCGCTGCAGGCAGGAATAATTTGAGTGCTGTAGAAAGCACTCCATCCATTTCTGTTTACACTACCATTTGATTTAAAGGTTATAAACATGCTGCTCCCTGATGAGGAAATTACACCCGGCGGCGGATTAATGTTTCCTGAAAGGGTCTGTAAAATTGGTGCGCTAGAATTTGGACCGTCATAAATGGTCACTGTGTCATTGTTTAGCTCTGTGTCAAAAAAGTTAAAGTTTAACCTAATTTGAAGGTTAGGGGCAGTGGGTTGAATTAGCCAAGAGCAATCACTATTGTTTGCATAGTTATTTGATCCCGAGCCATCTGCAAATGCGCCTGAGGTGCCTGTAAACGTATTATTAAGAACGCAAAAAGTATTAGAAGAACTATAACTAGCGTCCCAACCTGCTGAAGTGCCACTTCCATTGCTGACAAACTCAATGAACATAGCACCAGAAAAAGCTCTAAGACTACCTCCTGTAAAAGTCCCGATACGTGTGCCAATTAAAGTGCCTGCAGAAGAGGTTCCGTCGTAAACTCTAACGAAGTCTCCAAAGCTCAATGACATCGTTGTGAAATCCAAAGAGATTAAACTGGGTGAGCCGGTTGGTTGAATCAGCCAGCTGCAATTCAAGTTATTGTCATAGTTTGCTGTGCCGCTGCCATCGTCAAACGATCCATTTGCCGCAGTTAAGTTGGTGAGTCCTGAGCAGCTTAAGCTACTGGTGGAAGTGTAAGAAGCATCCCAACCTGCAGCTGATCCGCTGCCATTGGTGATAAACTCAACAAAAGCTGCAGGTCCATTAATAAGGGTGCTGGGTGGAAGGGTGTTTCCTGAAAAAGAGGCGGCAATTGGAGCGGTGTTGTCAACACCATCGTAAATTACCACACTATCAACATTCGCTTCAGTGTCAAATGCACTGAAATTTATGGTAATGCTATTGGCGCTAGGGGGTTGAATCAACCAGCCACAATTCAAGTTATTTTGGTAATTGTTCGTGCCGCTACCATCTGAAAAATTTCCACTATTGGCAGTTAACAGTCTGTTGGCTAAGCACTGCGTAGTTGTTGAGCTATAAGTAGCTTCAAAGCCTGTTAAAGTAACTGTAGCATCTGAAGTAAATTGTATAAAAAGAGACCCTCCACTCGAATTGATAGTAGGAGGTGGCGTTGCTCCAGAATAAGTTCCTATCAGTGTTGCTGCTGAGCTCGATCCATCGTATACTCTCAAGAAATCAAATCCTCCCTCTAATAAGAAGCGATTCCAGTTTAAGCTGATAAATGTTGCGCCAGGTGGTTGGATCAACCAAGAACAGTTTGAATTATTGTTGTATGAGGCGGTTGCAGCAGTCCCATCGGTAAAAGTTCCTGAAGCAGCGGTAAAGGTCTTTTGGCCTGAGCAGCCGTTATTTCCTGCATAGCTTAACTGCCAGCCTCTAGATTCGAGGTTTGCATCAGTATTAAATTCAATGAATAAGTTTCTTCCTGAGCTTGTAATAAAAGCAGGTAGATTTGCGCCTGTGTAGCTATTAATTAGTGGGGCGGAAGCGTTTACACCATCGTAAACAAATAAAGTATCGCCTCCTGCAAGGTCTAATGAATCAAAATAAAGCTCTACATTATCAATGTTTGCCGGAGGATTGATTAACCAGGAGCAATTTAAGTTTGGAGCGTAATCTATGCCACTGCCACTTCCGTCATCAAAGGTGCCACTTACCGCGGTTAAAGTTGTAGTGCCTGAGCAAGTCGGGCTACTGCCGCTAGAACTATAAGTGGCTTCCCATCCTGAAGCAGTTACACTGCCGTTTGTGGTAAATTCTACATAAAGTGAACCGCCACTAGAGTTGATCGCAGCAGGAATACTATTTCCTGTGTAGGTTCCAATTAAAGGAGCTGAAAAACTGTTTCCATCATAAACTGCAACCCTATCTATGGTATTGTCAACGTCAAAACGATTGAAAGTTAGGTTGATGGAAGATGCTCCTGGGGGTTGGATAAGCCAAGAACAATTCAAGCTGTTGGCATAATTAGCTGTTCCGCTTCCATCATCAAAGGTGCCACTTGCAGTGGTTAAGGTATCACCACCATTACAGGCTTGAATACTCGAATTTCCAATTGAGAAAGTAATGATATTACTACTTTCTGCAATGTTATTTAGATCTATCCCTGTGTTTGTTGCAAGGTAGGTTAGTGCACTTGGATTGCTGGCATCATTAAAAGCAGTATTGTTTGAGGTACCCGGAAAAAGATCGCCTGCATCGCTGCGGTTTACTTCATTGTCAAGGTCGTTTAAACCATCCGCTTCCTCTAGGTCAACGCCTTTTAAGCTTTCATCTCCATTGACCCGATTTCCAAAGGAATTTGTCTGGTTCGTATTAATATGGAAAATGGCTAATCCTGTTCCCCTTAATGATTGGTCAAGGCCAATAGCTTGTCGGTTCTCCAGCAAGAAGTATTCATTGTTGAGGTTTGTGTTAATGCGATAGATCTCGTTCGGAGTGGTGCTAGCCGGATTAAGGGTGTAGTTGCCAAAAGTAGTTCCGGAGATAACTGTTGGAGTTTCCCATCCATTTTCAACTTTACACCATGCAGAGAAATTGCTTGGCAAGTGTTCGCCACCAAGCCAAGTTCCACTAGCCATGAGGCACCATTCACCAATTCCTTCTGAATCTCCATTTGAATCATCTGTATCGTAAAGGTCAGGCAGCCCAAGGTTATGACCGAATTCGTGACAGAATACCCCTATGCCTACTAGGTTTTGATTACTGCCGCTTGTTCTGGTTTCAGGGTTCATCATGTAATCGTTGATGCTAACATTATCATAAGTGACAGCTCCTAGGTTGCCACCTGCCATTACCCAGCGGTGCGACCAAATGTATTGGGTTCTGCCGCCTTGTTCAGCGCCTGGTCCACTGTGTACTACCATGATTCCATCAACATCTCCGTCGCTGTCATTGTCGTAATTCGCGTAATTTACACCTGCAACTTCAGCGGCATCAACCGCTTCTCTTACTAAGTCTGCTGCCCGGTCATAGCCGCTATCGTTACTGTAATATAAATAACCGTTAGATGCTCTGTACCAACCCATAACGTCTACATCTATGGTTAATACACTATCAGAAGCTGTTTCATAGAAATATTTGAAGCTTCCATCTCCGCTCCTAAAGTTCTTTCCGTAAAGCAAGCTATCGAAGTCTGCTTTAGGATAAATATTGTTTAAGTCAGGATAATCGATCAGTAATGCCAAGATTCGAATGTTTCCAGTAGTGGGATAGGTTTTGTTTTGAAGCTGGTTGCGCACTTGATTTAGAACTGCATTTTTGAGGGGGTCAAAATCTGGCTTTAAGTGTTTTGATTGATTGGCTAAGAAGCTCTGTTCGGCTGCTGTTCTTGAAGTGGGGTTAGTGGCTAAAACTCCGGTTGGAACCAATTCGCCATTCAGCTTATTGGCATACTCGTAATTGCCTTGTGTATTTCGAACAATGGTGTAACCGTCCGTGGTCTCTGTCCAGGAGTTGTTCATATTTCCCTTTCCCACAATAGTGAGGGATGTGCTATTGGGCTGCACAATTAAAGTGGGTAGCGGAGATGCTATGCAGTTAGAAGGAGCAGGTATTGCTTCTTCCAAGCTGATCAAGGCAGGTTCTGAGCTTGGTTTTTGTTGCGCTTGACTTTGCGCAGAAACAGTGAAAACAAGTAAAAAAGATAGGTAGCGTAAAGCGTACTTCATAACGTTATTTTTAACAGGAAAATAGACGTATAAAAGTACGCAATGGTTGTCTAACGAAAAACAGCTAATATTCTGTTTTATAGCTTGTTCTATTCAGGCTTTTTTTTGAGGGTGTTTTTTATTTCTCTGAGCTCTTTGTTAATGTCTAGCATGCTGTTACTCAGTTGGTCTCGACTTAGGTTGGGTTCAGGAATTTCTGCACTGATGTAATTCACAAATTTCCATACTTCAACCACTTCGTTCACATTGATTTCGTAAGGCTTATAAGTTGGATTTGTAGAGCAAAGCAGTAAACTTTGATTTTTGTCAAATTGCTTGTAAACAACTTTGAAAACCACTCCGTCAGATTCGGTGACAATGAGGTAGGGATAGCCATCTTTGATGGTCTTCCAATTTTGGATGAATTCTCCTGTAACCCAAGATCGATCTGAAACAGGTGGCATAGAGTCACCGCTAATTTGAAAAGTACGGTATTTGCGATTTCTGTCTAAAAAAGGAAGCTGGAAAGTGGGCAGCACTTTGATAAAGTCAGGGTCTCCATAACCTGCGGTATAGCCAGCTTTTGCTTTCACATTTACCAACTCAATGTTCTCTTCATTTTGCTGGTCTACCGTAGTGGCTAAAACCCTCAATTTTCCTCCGGTAATGTCAATGTCCACCCCTTGTTCGAGTTGACTAAGGTAAACCTCCGATACGGTGTTTAGGTCTAGCTTTAAAAGTTTGTCAATGGAGACTTTAAAAAAATCAGAAAATTTTAAAAGGGTCTCAAAATTGGGCTCAGTGTTACCGAGTTCGTAACCACTTAATGAACTTCTTTTGATTTCTAACTCTTTTGCTAGGTCTTCTTGAGAGATCTTTTTTCTCTTACGGAGAAGTTGAATGTTGCGGCCAAAATGCATGACAAAAATATTATCAGTTATTTGACAAATATAACGTCAAAATTGCAGATTGTCAACTTTCTTGCATGCTGTCTTTTTGAATAAGTACTTCACCAAAGGAAACTTCTTGGGCTGCTAAGGCTAGCACTGTAGTGGGTAAGTCTTTAATTCGATTTTGTACGCCTGCGAAATAGTGATAGAAACTTTCGGAGGGCTTTGCTAATCCCATAAAAATGAGATCAGCATCTTGAGAGGACTTTTGTAAGATCTCGTCAAAGGGTCTTTCTTCACTTGGTATGATGTGCACCTCTGCTTCTATCCGGATTTCTTCCAGCAAATGGCTAATGTTTTCTTCTGCTTTTTTGACGGCTGATTGCTGGTCAACCACCATTTTTATTCTGATACTTGCTTGTCGCCACTCTAAGCTACCATTGATCAGGTAAGCTAGAATCATCATAAGTCCTCCGTTACCTTCAAGACCGCCCCACCAAATGTCAATGTTGCTTTTGTTTCCAAAAGTGACTTCACTTTTGCCTTTATGCACAATCAGGACGTTCTTTTCTAAATTGTAAAAGGATTCGATCATTTTACAATATTCCTGCATGCTGTTTTCTGACTCTCTTTCTCCAATGATAATGGTATTTGGCTGCAAGGCACCCAAGCCATAGGATTGGGCTATACTGTTTAAGCCGATAAAATGATTGGGAGCAGAGATTACTTTTACCAAAGATTGAATGCCTTTTTTGGACAGATAACTTTTTATGTTCTCCCGAATGCTGATCAGTTTTTTGGGGCTAATGTTATCTTGGGTAAGTACACTAGCGATGCTCAATATGCCGCGATTTTGGGTGAATTTATTGGCAAATTCGATCAAATGCCAGCGTTTGGTAGGAGAGCCTGCTAAGACTAAGGGATTTGGTCGCCAATTTTTGGGATCATGGTCTTCACTTAATTTCATCAAGCTGGACTTTATAATAGCCATTCGAATGCCGCGCCCAATGTCGCCCCAAGCCGATTGAAGCTGTCTTCCTTTTAGCCAAACGAAGATGAGCACGACAAACAGCAGGGCGATTAAAGTGGCTCCGCCATTGATCAAAAACATAACTGCTAAGCAAGCAATGGCTCCTAAAAAAGAGAAAACCCAATGCACTTTAAATTTTGGTCTGAATGAAGGACTACCAAGAAAGCGTTCTGTTCCTGCTGCAACATTAAGCACCCCATAGGTAGTTAAGAAAAACATGGTGAGTACCGGAGCAATCAAGTTGAGGTCGCCAAACCAAACAGCAATTAGAACAATCACCAAGGTTAATAAGGTACCTAGCCTCGGACTGTCCTCCTTGCCGGAACTTTTACCAGTCCATTTTAAGAAGCGCGGTAACACATCATCTTTAGCTAAGGCTTGTAAAACCCTAGGTGCGCCCAGTATACTACCTACTGCCGATGACAAAGTGGCTCCCCAAACACCAATCAATATAGCATCTCCCCACCATGAGATCTTGCGCATGATCAATGGGTCTTCTATTAAGGTTATAGCATCAGCTCGATTAGCTAACAAAATGGGAAGCAGCATGTAGATCAGGTAACCTACTCCAATGGCGGCAAAAGTTCCTTTAGGAATAGATTTTTTTGGATTTTTTAAGTCACCCGACATATTAACTCCTGCCATAATTCCTGTTACGGCAGGGAAAAAAACGGCAAAAACTGTCCAGAAGCCTTCTGAATTCTCTGAAGTAGCGCCCCACATTTCAATGCTTGAATCCTCTAAGGGTTTTCCAAAAATCAAAGAAATTAAGGAGATGCCAATGCCAACCATGATCACATACTGAGCGCGAATGGCAGCCTTAGCAGAAGTTAGAGCAAGAGCGGTTACACCGAGTGTAGTGACCACGCCGATCATGCGCTGACTTACTTCGGGAAATACCACGCTCATGCTTTCTGCAAAACCAACGGCATAAAGCGCAACTGAGAGCGCTTGTGCAAAATAGAGTGATATGCCAATGGCTCCGCCTGATTCTATTCCCAATGAGCGGCTAATCATGTAATAGGCTCCACCAATCTTTACCTTTTGGTCGGTTGCAATGGAAGCAATGGACAAAGCAGTTAAGAAGGTGATGCTCGTAGAGAGGGTCACAATGATCAAGGTGCCAATTAGGCCGACATTTCCGACAACCCATCCAAAACGCAGGTACATGATAACACCTAAGATGGTCAGAATAGAAGGGGTAAATACTCCCCCAAAGGTGCCCAAGCCATTGCTTTTAGCGCTTGTTTTATTTATGGATGTGTTCTTCACGAAAATTAAAGGTGGCTAAATGTAAGAAATTTGAGTGCGAGCATTGGAGAGGCTATAAAATAAAAGCCAATGCAATTTGGATGTTTTGATAACTTACCTTTCCGTTAAGCTCTTCGTAAATGGCCTTTATGCTCAGGGCCTCAGATTGTTTTGCGGTTTTGCGGTAAGCGATTTCAACTTGGTCTACGATGGATTTTTTAGGTTTGTAGTGACTTAAATTCGCTTCAGGATGGTCTTTTTTAATTTTGATTAGATGACCTGCTATGGTACCTTCATTAAGTCCCCGTTCTTTAGCAACCTCTTTTAAGGGCATCTGTTGCTTTAAATACTGGAAGGTTACTTCATAGGTGGAGGGTTTCTCTTTCTTGATCTTAGCCTTTAATTTGCCCTCTTTTCTTCTTGCTTTTCTTTTCTCTATTTCAGCTTGGTCAGTCAGTCCATCACAATCTTTAATGAACTGCTTAGCAGCCTTAGTTAAAGTTTTTTCTTTGAGCATTTGCTCTGCTTCATGAGAGAGTTCTTGAAAGCGGAGATCAGCTTTAAAAGCCAAGCGATCAATTTGCAGAGCTGTTTCATTAAAACCTTCAAGTACAAGATTTTTTAAGCTTTTTAATCGAGAAAGTGCCACATAGCCTTGCCCTGTTTCAAAGGTTTTTGAAAGGTCAATTTTGGCTGCTTCTAAGGTCATGCCTTGCGATTTATGGACCGTAATCGCCCATGCTAATCTTAATGGAATCTGTTTCAGTGAAGCTAGCTTTCTTCCTTGTTCGTCTTGAATGCTCCATTCTTCCTCTTCAGCGGTAATCGTTTTGCCACTAATTAATTTTACTGAAGGAAGGCCTTCGTCTGTAAAGCCAATTACTGATCCTAAACTGCCGTTTACAATGCCTTTTTCAGGATTGTTACGCACAAACATCACTTTGGCGCCAATTTTTAAGTTTAATTGAACCGGTGCCAAAACGGAATTTTTCAAACTTTCGCAGAGCTTTTCGTTTCCTTTGGTTTCAGCTACATGGCTTCTTTCTCTCCCGTTAATTTTAGCGAGTTCCGCTTGGTTAATTCGATCAACGTCTACGTTGTGGGTGAAAAGTTGGGTGGGCTCTATTTCTTCGGCTATTTTATGATGCTTCGCTTCCATGAGCTTGGCGTAGGCATTCTTGCTAATTTGCCCTGCCCGTATTTCATTTAAGATCTGATTTAAGGCTTGGTCGTTTTGTCTGAACTGCTCCGTTAAATAACAAATAACCGGGGATGCTTGGTTCCAAGCTAAACTCATGAAGGCAAATTTATCCTTGCTGCGTTCATTTGCCTCTCCAATTGGGGGAAGCTGAAAGAAGTCTCCGCAAAAAACCACTTGAATTCCGCCAAAAGCTGATTGGTTTTCTTTGAAAAACTGCAAGACTTGATTTACCATTTCCAATTGCTTGCGGTGTAGCATTGAAACTTCATCTATGATTAGAACTTGGACTTTTTCTAGGTGCTTGGCTAAGTACTTTTTAGTCTTAAGTAGTACAAGCTGCTTCCTGCTCAAGCTATTTTTTACACCAATTCCAGACCAAGCGTGTATGGTCATGCCGTTCATGTGGGTTGCAGCAATTCCGGTTGATGCAGTTACCGCGACTTGCACTTTTCGGTCTTTAAGGTAATTGATGTATTGATTTAACACATAAGTTTTGCCAGTACCTGCCGAGCCTGTAAGAAATACATTCTGTCCGCTTTTGAGAATTTCGAGGGCTTTTTCCTGCTGCATAAAGCGAAGGTAAAAGCAAAGCAAGTAATAAAAAGTACAATCCATGAAAAATTTTACCGCATTCATGAAAAGCTAAATGGTATTCGCCTTGGTCTGACCTAAGTTTGTTGAATAAAGTATGCAAAACAATAAAGGAACAGCATAGTATGAAGAAATTAATAAGTGTGTTTTTACTGTATTCTGGGCTTTTAACTAGCTTGCTTGCCCAAAAAGGCGTTCAAACTAATTCTCTTCCCGAAGCAGAGCTAAAACCGACAGTTCAAGCTTCTCTTGTGAAGAGGGCTAAAAATACTTCCCCAAAATCTCCCGGCACAGTTCATTATTCGGAAGATTTTAGTAGCGGCGGTCCGTTAGCGAATCAACTGCCAAATGGCTGGACGGTCCAAAATTTTGCAGGAAACAGCTATAATTGGATTTGGAGTACAAGCGCACCGGGGGGACAATATTCCGCTAATGTTACAGCTTTAAATTCAACAACAGCTAGTAATGGCTTTATTAGCTTGCCAAGTGATTTTTACAACACAGCTTCCTTAATTTTTGTAAGCATGGATGCTAGTATTACTTCTCCAAGAATTAGTTTAAATCCGTCAGTTACTAATTATGTAATACAATGGGAGCAAGCACTTAACTACTGTTGCAGAGTTTCTGATGAATTAGTGCTAGAGGTAAGCACAGATAGTATAAGTTGGACCAGCTTTGATGCAACTCAAGGGAGGTCTCCCAGTACTCCTTCACCCAATGGCGAACTTGTTTCTATTAATGTATCAAGTGCTCTAAGTGCTCAGTCTTTTGCCTATATCCGTTTTCGTCAAACTGGTGCTTCACACTTTTACTGGATGATTGACGACTTAAAGTTGATTGAATCAAACCCGGTAAGCGTTCAGTTTAACGATTTTGCAGTTTTGTTTGGAGATACTTTTTCCATAAATACTAATTATACCAAAGTGCCTTTAGAAATTTTGCCTCGTATTTTGGTTGGGGGGCAAATACAAAGCAATAGCAATTTTACGCACACCAATGTAAAGTTTTTTGGGAATTTATACCTCGATTCTACTTCAAGTGGAAACGCTAATCCAATATTAATTGATCAAGATTCCGTAATTAGAAGTACTGTAATAGCTCCATTCACAACAATAACTGACACGGTAGGCTACCTAAATGCTAATCAAAGAGGAAAAATGAACATTGAGTTTTACATGACCTCTGATTTAATCAACCAGGCAAGTGCTCAAAAACAAGTTTATCAATTTGAAGTTAGCGATACTGTTATAGCAAAAGATTATGGAGTCTTCAACACTTCAACCTCAGTAGCAAGTTTTCAATCTGGGGGTAATGATGGAGACCAATGGGGAACATTAATTTCAGTAGGCGGTTCGGGTGCAACTATTCGTTCTATTTCTGTTTATGTGGCTAACGACTCTAATGTTATCGGCTCTAGTATAAGAGCGATGCTGTATGAGGTATCTCCAAGTAATAATGCGATAAATTTGGTCATGGCTGGTAATGTAGTCAAAACAATTACGTCTTCTGATACCGCTAAGTGGATTTCTATCCCTTACAACAGTGGAGCAGGCTTTGGTCCCTTGCATATTTTACATCCCGGAAGGCAATATATAGTTGCTTGGGAGCAAGTAAGTGGAGCCTCTTCGGGCAGTTATTTTGCAACTGGTAGAGATACTTCAGCAGAAAAGTATGCACCGCCAGTATCAAATTTTATCTATCTTCCTTCTACCCAGAACTGGTCTTGGATTAATCATGTTGCGGGTTTAAGAGCTAATATTTATCCGCAAACAACCGTTTCTTTAAACGAGGTTGAAGAAGAGCAAAGTAGTTTACAAGCTTTCCCCAATCCAACAAATGGATTTTTACAAATTAAAAATTTACCCCTTGATGCACATACCTTACAAATCAGAAACCTTAGTGGTCAGCTCGTGCATCAAGAAAAAATTACTCCAGGTCAAAAGCAAGTGCAGCTTGATCTCAGCCAACTTCATAAAGCGATTTACTTCCTTGTAGTAAGGGGAAGTTCTACACAAAAGGTTGAGAAAGTGCTACTGAACTAAACTGTTTAACATCAGCCGACTTGGAGTTGTCCGAGCCTTTCGGGGCTCGGGCATTTTTTCCTTAACTTAACGACTCATAATGAAAAGTATAATCAGTGCTGTTTTTCTCTTTGGTTCAACGCTAATCGTAAGCGCTCAAACACAGTTGAGTTCTGATACTACCCAAAATATTGTGGTTTGGAAGAACAAGTATAAAAAGCAAAAGGCTTTAGGTGATACTTTGTATTATGAAGATTTTGATTCTACTGGAAGAGCAACTAATAACTTTCTGCCTATAGGTTGGACTTCTGTGGACAATACAGGGCAAAATCATAAATGGATTTGGAGTAACCAAGCTCCAGGAGGACAATACTCTAGCGCAACAGCACCCTTAAACTCTACAAGTGGGGCAAATGGTTTTTTAAGTTTACCTTCAGACTTTTATAATACTTCTGCTTCAATGTTCATTAATATGAATGCAGCAGTAAGTTCGCCATCCATTCCGATTCCTCAGAAAGGAGCTTGGCTGCTGCAGTTTCAGCAATCGCATCGTTATTGTTGCGTAGGAGGAGATAGTGTATTGGTAGCAGAAGTAAGTACAGATGGTCAAACTTGGACAGCCTTTGATGCTACTTTCAATCGCAACCCAAATTCAGCTACCCGCAATCCGCATTATGCTGAAATCAATGTCTCTTCGGTTTTGGCTTTTGAAGATACCGCTTACATACGATTCCGTCAAACCGGCCCTTCGCATTATTATTGGATGATTGATGATGTGGCTTTGGTGGAAGGGCCAAGCAACGCTTTTCAAGTCAATGAAATGACCTTGAATTTTAGCGACACTTTCTCTGTCAATCCGATTTACACTCAAGTGCCACTTTCAATGCTTGATTCTATTTCAGTTAAAACGATCGTAGAGAATACCGGAGCTTTTGATCAAACCGGCTTTCGGATAGATTATTTAATCTATCAAGATAGTACCTTAAGCGGAGCATCTGGCAGTGGTTTGGTCTTTCAAGATTCAATCGTTTACAGTCAGGCTTTTCCTGCTTTTTCGGTTGATACGCTAACTTTTGATCATCCTAAATTTAAACCCACCCAAAGCGGCTATTACCGAGCTGAAATTCAACTGAAATCAGATTCAGTTAATCAAATTGCTTACCTATCTTCTCAAAACCAAACTTTTGTGGTTTCTGATTCTATATTGGCAAGGGACAGAGGAATTTACATCGGTAGTTTCCGGATTTTTACCGGATTTGGAAATGCATACTCAGATAGTAATAAGGTAGGAGTATTAATTAACAGTGGCCAGACCCATCAAGACATTAGAGCGCTTAGGTTTTTTGTTTCCAATCTTTCCACCAACTCTGGGGTCAAAATTAGGCCCATGTTATGGGAAATTGATTTGAATTTAGATAGTAGTCTAAACTCTTCCATTCATTTGGCGGCTCAAGATACAGCAGCAACCACCATCACGCAAGCCATGCTAGGAAGTTGGATTCAAATTCCATTTAGCACGGATCCCACTTTGTCTGATCTTACCTTAGATCCCGGTAAACAATATTTGATGGGATGGGAACAGATCAATGGGGCAAACGGATTACAATTTGAAGTAGGCCGAGATCGAGGGATGGAGCAAATCTCGCCGAATGTCTCAAATTTTGTGTTTGTGAATAATCAAAATCCCGGATGGGGATGGATGACTCAGGTGCCTGCGGTGAGGGCGGTGATTGAAACTTCTGCCGTAGGTTTAAGTCAAAAAGAAAAGAGAAGAGATTGGCAAGTTTTTCCAAACCCCAATCAGGGTCATTTTCAGCTTAAAAGAGCTAATCCTGCTGCTTTTGAGCGAATAGAAGTTCGTAATCTGAAGGGGCAATTAATTAGCAGACACAGGTTAAGTGGAGATAAGTTGCAGACCTTCAACTTTACCGACTGGGAAGCTGGGATTTACCTGATTAGTCTGATCGGTGAAGAGGCCCCTGAAACCCAAAAACTCATCATTCATTGATCTAAACCTCTACCCATTCGCCTCGTTTGGGTCGCAGGGCATCGCGTACCGCAATCATGTTTTCTTCTCCTACAATTAAGTAAGCAATAGCCTGATCTCCTTGTTGAGTGGTTCCGCAGCCAAACTGCTCGATTTTTTCTCTTTTAGCAAATTCTTCTAGGTGAATGGCATGGTGCTCAGCGGTCTTCAAAGCATCCTCTCCAAAAAAGTCCCAAATCAGTTTTATTTTCTTTTCCATGTTAGCTAAATAGTTTTCTAAAGATGCCTTTGCCTCCTTTTGGTTTCACAACAATTGATTCTTCAAATTTCATAGGCTTGTAGTATGGAATTACCTGCTTGGGGTCTTGTTCAAAAAAACCATCAATCGCACTACCGTAAGCCTCCAATTGCTCCAAAGGGGTTAAATCGCTTTTAGTAGCCGATTTAATCGCTTTTAAAAAGTCGCTATTCGGGAAATGCTGTTCCAATGCGTTCAGGTAGGTGGCATTCCAAATTTCAGTAAAACGCTTTCCGTCTCTGATTTTTTCCTTGTCTAACAGTTGAAAGGTTAAAGCTTTAAAGAAATCGAGGTTTTTACGTAGGTATTTTTTGTGCTCCACGCAGAATTCAAAAAAGCACCAACTATATACGTACGGAATAACGTGGTTGTATTTGTCTTTTTCAAACTTGAGCGAATTGCCGGAGTAATTAACTTTAACGCTGTTGAATTTTTGTAAGCCGTATTCATAAAGCTCCAAATCCAATTCATTGTGCTTTCTGATCAAGGCTTTAGTTTCTTCCGAAACCTCTTCTACTTTTGGTCTTCGAAAAGTGATACGCTTGGCTTCTAGTTTTCTTTTCCACTTAATATCAAGCACTTTGGCAAAGTGCTCCATAGACTTTTCAAATTCCTCAAAAATGCCGAGCTGAATCGGTACTTCATCAATGGCATCTAATATGTCGTCCAAGTCAGTGCCTTGTACGGGAACTTTACTGTATATGCGATTTCCTTTCAGAAAGTTAACTACTCCGTTGTGCGTTTGTGGATGCTGTGCGTACTCTTCGAGGTTTCGAGGTTTACGATCAAATAATTCAATAAAGCCGGTGCGATCTTTTAAGAAATGATATTCTGAAATGACTCGATCAACCGGATCTCGAAGCATCATGAATATTTTATGGCTTTTGAATTTCTCAAAGTTACGAGGCTGAAAAATGTCTCCTGAATTGGAGATCATACTTTTTGCATCAATATGTCGGTAATTGAAATCTGGCTTGGTTTGCCAATAGCTGTCCATCAAGGCGGTGTTGATGGTGGTGCCTCCGGTTTTTGGAATATGGATAAAAATAATGTCGTCGCGCATCTACTTCAGTTCAAATCTCCTACAAGCTTAGCCCTAATTTTTTTCAAAGAAAAGTGTTCTGTTCAAAACATAAATGACTAAATTATTGTCGAAAAAATGACGATAAAATTGTCAAAATAAAGTTATGCTTCAGAATATCAAAGATCAAAACATTATTCACCTTGATTTGGATTCTTTTTTTGTTTCGGTAGAACGCTTAAGAGAACCAAAGTTACGAGACATTCCTCTACTGATTGGCGGCAGTACTAATCGGGGAGTGGTGGCTTCTTGCAGTTACGAGGCTCGAAAGTTTGGCATTCATTCCGCCATGCCCATGAAAACCGCTCGGCGCTTGTGTCCGCATGCTACCGTAATTGGCGGCGATTCAGAATTGTATAGCAAGTATTCGCATTTGGTCACCGATGTCATCAAAGAGCAGGTGCCACTTTATGAAAAATCTTCCATCGATGAATTTTATGTAGACCTCAGCGGCATGGAGCGTTTCCATAATTCTTACCTTCTGGCTAAGAAGATCAAGAAAGACATTAAACGTGAAAGTGGGCTGAACATCTCTTTCGGACATTCCATTAACAAAACAGTTTCCAAAGTAGCTACGAATGAATCCAAACCCAACGGCTACTGCCGAGTAGAGAAGGGGGCAGAAAAGTTTTTTCTCTCTCCTTTAACGGTCAATAAAATCCCCCAAGTGGGGGAGAAGACCTATCAGACGCTACGTAGCATGGGGGTGTTAAAAGTGCGGACTTTACAGCAAATGCCGGTAGACTTGGTGGAGAATGTATTGGGGAAAAATGGCCGCAGCATTTGGCAAAAGGCGCAGGGCATCGACCATAATCCGGTAAAACCCTATTCGGAACGTAAGTCTATGTCTTCAGAGCGGACTTTCAATCGAGATACCACTAATGTGTTTCAACTCAAAAGTTTGTTGGTAGGTATGACAGAACGCCTGGCTTTCAAGTTGCGTAAAGAGCAAAAATTGACCGCCTGCGTAACGGTGAAAATTCGCTACTCCGATTTCGATACCCAAAGCATGCAGTGTCGTTTGCCTTACACTGCCTGCGATCATATCCTGATCGATAAGGTAAAAGAGCTATTCGACAAGCTGTACCAAAGGCGTATGTTAATTCGCCTGATCGGAGTGCGGTTCAGCCATTTGGTGGGCGGCGGTTATCAGATCAATTTATTTGAGGATACCGAAGAACGCATCAACCTTTACCAAGCCATGGACCACATTCGCAAGCGCTTTGGCGACAGCAAGGTGAAACGCGCCACCGCTATGCACCTTCGACACCCTAAAATGAATCCCTTTAACGGCATCGCCACTTAAATGAAATAGTTTAAGTCGATTAAATCCTCTCTGCCGCAGGCAGTGATTAGCAGATTAGTCATTAACAGATTAGTAATTAAAATTGTATTTAAACTGTCATAGCGTATTCAGTTTCCGTTACGGAACGCTCCGTATTCCTCAACTCTTAGCCTTGGCTAAAAAGTATGAGCAAGCAAGCTTGGTGCTCACCGACATCAACAACACTTCCGCTTGTCTCAATTTTGTGCGAGAGGCTGAATTGGCAGGAATTAAGCCTGTGGTGGGCATTGATTTTCGCAATAGAGCCAAACAGCAGTTTGTGGGCATTGCTAAAAATAACCTGGGTTTTGAGGAGTTGAATCGGTATCTCTCCAAGTACTTACACCAAAGTGCAGGAGATCCGGATCGCTTGCCCAAATTCCCCAAACGGGCACCCGACTTTGAGCAGGCCTTTGTGGTTTATCCTTTCGAGCGTTTTCGGCATCAGTTTATTCGCTTAAAGGCAAATGAATTCATGGGTATTTCCCTTGATCAGCTTAAGCATTTACCCTTCTCGCCTTGGCGCGGACATCAAGATAAATTTGTGTTATTGCAAACCGTAACGGTTGAAAGCAAGCGTGACTTCAATATTCATCGCCTGCTGCGGGCCATTGGTAACAACAGTTTATTAGCCAAATTGCCGGCTAAAGAAGTGGGAAAACTGGAGCATCGTATGCTGCCGCCTCAGCAGATCGAAGAAGCGCTGGCTGAATTCCCTAAGATCAAAGCCAATACCGAGCATATTTTGCAATCATCAGAAATAAGTTTTGTGTACAAGGGGCATCAAAAAAGTGGGGCGGTAAACCACAACAAACAAACCTTCACAACCTCAAAGGCAGAAGATCAGCAGTTGATTCGTCAATTGTGTAAGGAAGGCTTGTCCTACCGCTATCCTGACCCAAAGCAGCAGGAAGCGGTGCAAGAGCGCTTGCAAAAGGAACTCAAGTTAATTCACGAACAGGGCTTTGAATCTTACTTTTTGATCAACTGGGACATGCTGCGCTTTGCTCGCGAAAAAGGATTTTTCTATATCGGTCGGGGTAGTGGAGCGAACAGCATAGTGGCCTATTTACTGCGCATTACCGATGTAGATCCGGTAAAACTGGATCTTTATTTTGAGCGTTTTATCAATCCCTATCGGGAAAATCCACCCGACTTTGATATTGATTTTTCATGGCGAGACCGGGAGCAGGTAACTGATTACCTTTTTGAAAAATACGGGACGAATCATCAAATTGCCCTCTTGGCCACCTATACCACTTTTACCTACAAATCCTTGATGCGTGAGTTGGGGAAGGTGTTTGGCTTGCCCAAGCAGGAGCTCGATCGGCTGTCTAGCCAAAAGCAGCAAGAAGGCACTCCAGACGAGTACGTGCGTTTGATCTACCGTTACGCTGGCTATATGGACGGAATTCCCAATCACCTGAGCGTGCACGCTGGAGGAGTGATCATTTCTGAAAAGCCGGTTTATCATTATTCTGCTACCAGTCTTCCGCCCAAAGGCTACCCCATTGTGCAGTTTGACATGGTGCATGCCGAAGATGCCGGATTGTACAAATTCGATGTGTTAAGTCAAAGAGGCTTGGGAAAAATCAAAGATTCAGTCGATCTGGTCATTCAAAAGGGCTTAGAGCCTGATTTGGATATTCACCAAACGGAACGCTTTTTTGAGGATGAAAAAATCAAAAAGCTACTTAAGAATGGGGATGCCATGGGCTGCTTTTATGTCGAATCGCCTGCCATGCGTATGCTTCTCAAAAAGCTCAAAGCCGATGATTATCTGAGCTTGGTAGCAGCCAGTTCCATAATTCGTCCAGGCGTGGCCAAGTCGGGTATGATGCGGGAATACATTTTGCGTTCACAGGCTAAAGACGAGAAATGGAAAGAAAGCACTCCTGAGATCATGCAAGAATTGATGGCCGAAACCTATGGGGTAATGGTGTATCAGGAAGATGTGATCAAAGTAGCGCATTATTTCGCCGGATTGGATCTAGGTGAGGCAGATATGTTAAGACGCGGCATGTCGGGTAAGTTTCGTTCGCGCACTGAGTTTGCCAAAGTAAAACAGAAGTTTTTTGATAACTGTAAGGCAAAAGGCTATCCCGATTCAGTTACCGCTGAGGTTTGGCGACAAACGGAAAGTTTTGCCGGTTATGCTTTTTCCAAAGGACATTCTGCTTCCTATGCGGTAGAAAGTTATATGAGCCTTTACCTGAAAGCCCATTATCCCATGGAGTTTATTTTGGGAGTGCTGAATAATGGTGGAGGATTTTACAGCACGGAAATGTATTTGCATGAAGCTAGAATGTTGGGTGCGCAGGTAGAAGCGCCTTGCGTCAACCATAGTGGGTTGCTTAATGTGTTGGAAGGCGAACAGATGATCTACATTGGTTTTTACATGGTGCGCGACCTTGAAGAACGAGTGGTGCAGGCTTTTTTAACAGAGCGTAATCAAAATGGGGCTTTTGACGGTTTAGCTGATTTTGTAGAGCGCTGTTCGATTTCTAAGGAACAGCTGATGATCTTGGTGCGAGTAGGGGCTTTTCGTTTTAGCGGAAAAAGTAAGCCTGAGTTACTTTGGGAGCTCCATCGTTTGTTAGGAAATAAGAAGAAATCGCAAGTCGCTCAGCATTTGTTTCCTGCTGAAAGTCGAAAATTTAAAATACCCGAGCTTGACCAGTTGGATTATGAAGAAGCATTTGATCAAATGGAGTTGTTGGGTTTTCCGCTTTGCTCGCCTTTTAGTTTGTTGAAAGAGCGTCCAGTTAATGCACTTTTGGCTAAAGACTTAATGAGCAAGCTCGGCAGGCAAGTGAGCATCATCGGTTATTTGGTAACCGTAAAGAATACCAAAACCACTCAAGGAAAACTCATGCAGTTTGGCACTTTTGTGGATCAAGAAGGCGGTTGGATCGATACCGTGCATTTTCCTCCTGTGGTGGCCAAAGTGCCTTTTCGTGGCAAGGCTTGTTACCTGATTGAAGGGAAAGTAGTAGAAGAATTTGGTTATGCTACTATTGAGGTGAGCAAGATGCAGCGCTTGGATTACGTCTCAAGAGAAGAATAAGCAAGAGAAACTGCTTATATTTGGGCTGCTAAAGAAAAATGAATCAGATGAACACTCTAAGAACAAAGCTTAACCTATTGGTACTTTCACTATTTGTTTTGGCTGTAGTAGGCTGTAACCCAGAAGACGGCGATACTGGTCCTGTTGGACCTGTAGGGTCACCAGGTGCTACCGGACCAAAAGGTGATACCGGCCCTCCCGGACAGGATGGACAGGATGGTCTTGATGGGAATGCGAATGTGAGCGCTATAACTTTTAGTTTACCAAGTACTGCTTGGTCTACAGGAACTATTAAGACATACTCAAGAGGTGTTGCAGAAATTACACAAGATGTAGTGGATGATGGATTGGTAATGGTTTATCAAAGACAAGCTCCCGATACTGATTGGGGTGCATTACCTTTTACCTATAACATTACTCTCTCAAGTGGGGGCCAAACATTCAATGCCATAATTACTACTCAGTTTAGTTATGATACTGATAGTTTGTTTTTGACCAATAGCAACAGTTTAAGGGCGAATATTACAAACAGTGCAACTTTTCCAGGAGATCGAGAATATAAAGTTGTCATTATTCCTCCTGCAAATTTAGTGCAAGGAATGAACTACGAAGACCACGAAATGCTTCAAGCCGTTTACGGCATCTAGAAGGGAGTGTGAAGAAAATTAGAAAGAAAAAGGAGCTAGATCAGCTCCTTTTTTTGTAACCATATCATTTATAAAATAGATATCGGTATATAAAATATCAATTTGATAAATAATTAGATCGTGCCGACCTTTGTTTCATATTAAAATACAATACATTAAAAACCAAAATACAATGAATACGATAACAGGATTAAAAGGACAATCAAATCAAGAAATTGCTCATAAATTAAATGAGCTATTAGCGAACTATGAAGTTTATTATCAAAACTTAAGGGGTTTTCACTGGAACATTAAAGGCAGCGACTTTTTTGTCTTACACGAGAAGTTCGAAGAGTTATACAACGCTGCTCAACTCTCAATTGATGAGGTGGCCGAGCGAATTTTAACTTTAGGAGAAAAGCCTTTGCACACTTACACTGATTTTGTAGCTGCTTCCTCTATCAAAGAATATAAAGATTTGTCTGATTCAAAGTCGACCGTTGAGGCGCTTTTAGAGAGCTTACGAATTTTGATCAGTTTAGAAAGAGAAATCTTAAGTATGGCAGGAGAGGCAAATGACGAAGGAACACTTGCTTTAATGAGTGAATATTTGGCTGCTCAAGAAAAAACGGTTTGGATGTTTGCCTCTTTTCTAAACAAATAAACCCAAGCTGAGTTAATCAAAATAAAACACCATGCCAACAGAGATTATTCGTAAAAATCAACAAGCAGCAGGACAGTTTAACGGGGGTGAGATTTTAGAGAACAAACCCATTGGTTTTCCTAGAGAAGGCGGCCATCAACGACCGTATTCCAATCTTTTTTATTGGTCCCATGCTTGGTCTGATCACGGCAGTACCATCGGCTTGCATCCCCACCAGGGTTTTGAGATCCTTTCCTTTGTGATGGAAGGTTCTATAGAGCATTACGACACAGGAGATCAAGAGTGGAAAAAGCTCGATACTGGAGCAGCGCAGATCATTCGTTCAGGAAGTGGAATTTCTCACTCAGAGAAATTAAATGCTGGAGCACAGATGTTTCAAATTTGGTTTGATCCTGATTTGTCTAAAACATTAGAAAAGCCGGCTTCTTATAATGACTTCCAAGATCAAAAGTTCCCTGTAGAAGAGAAAAATGGAGTAAAAACAAAGGTGTTCAAGGGAGCGGGGTCTCCCTTACTGATGGATTCGCCAGGGGTTGAAATTTTGCAACATACGCTTCTGGAAGAAGACCTTAAGATAGAATTGGCAACTGACCAAATTCACTCTTTTTATATCGTGGATGGTTCAGTAAGTATTGAGGGTGAAAAATTGGAAAGGGACGATTTCTTTAAGATCTCTGAAGAAAATCAGTTAAATTTCAAAGCAGAAAAAAACACGGTTTTGTTTAGGGTTTCTGTTCCACTCCAACTGGCTTATCAAACCTATGCAGATCGATTGAACTAAAAATATGAGTAAAATAGCATTGATTACGGGCGCAACAGCTGGAATTGGAGCTGCTTGCGCCCGCCTTTTTGCAGCAGAAGGTTACAGCCTAATGCTTACTGGAAGGAGAGAGCACTTGTTAGAAGTGTTGAAGAATAAAATTGAAAATGAGTTTAAGGTCAAGGTGTTGACACTTTGCTTTGATGTTCGAGATAATCAAGCTGTGGAAAGTCACCTTGGTAATTTACCTGAAGAGTGGCAGACGATTGATGTCTTGCTTAACAATGCGGGTTTAGCTAAGGGTTTCAGCGATATTCAAGATGGAGATCTCAATCATTGGGAAACCATGATCGATACCAATATAAAGGGTTTGCTCTATGTTTCTAAAGTCATAGTGCCTTTGATGGTTAAACGCAAGCAAGGTCATATCGTCAACATTGGCTCTATAGCAGGGAAAGAGGTATATCCTAAAGGAAATGTTTATTGCGCAACCAAGCATGCAGTTGATGCCCTAACCAAAGGAATGCGAATTGATTTGCTACCGCATAAGATCAAAGTATCTTCGGTTTGTCCGGGTGCAGTCAATACAGAGTTTTCTAAAGTGCGGTTTGATGGTGATGAAGCTAAGGCAGAAACGGTATATGAAGGTTATGAGCCTTTATTGGCAGAAGATATAGCAGAAGCGATCTTTTTTGTAGTCAGCCGACCAAGTCGTGTGAACATTAATGATCTTTTGATCATGCCTACCGCTCAAGCTAATTCGGCTCACCTTTTAAGGGACTAAGGATTTTTGCACCTCTTGTATTTCAGCTTCATAATCAATACCATGTTTTTGTTGCAGCTCCTTTAATTGCTGTATTAACTGTTTTAAGAAACTTTGATGGGCTTCTGATTTTGGATTAAATGCCCGATGATTTAAGGCTTGATTTATTCGGTTGGTTTCTTTCAATATTTTTTGGGTTTCCGTATCAAGATGAGTCTCTGTGAACTTAGACCATATGTATTCAATGGCCAACTCGTTGGGATGAAGAAGGTCTTCCGCGTAAAAGCGATAATCTCTAAGGTCGTCTTGTAAAAGCTCATAGGCAGGAAAATAACTGACATTTTTGTATTTAGCTTCAATGGCTGCAACTGCCAGTTGAAGTACTGCCTTGCTAAGCTGATTTTCCCTAAAACCATCTTTTAAATGTCTAACCGGACTAATGGTGAAAATAAAGTCAAAAGTGCTTTGATAGGTATCTTCTAATGTTGTTTGCATTTTTTCAAAAGCTTCTACAATAGTTTCAACATCAATTAACTCCTTGTAAAATAAGTTGCTAGGCTCCTTGTGGCAATTGTTTACCAATTGTTGCTTGCTTTTCAAGCGGTAGACCCATGCTGTACCTAAAGAAAGGATTATTACAGGCTTTTGACTAAGTTGTTCTTGTTGGTTTTTAAGTGTCCGCAATGTCTGTATAGCATATTCTTCAACGGAAGTGGCATTTAAGGTGGAGTGAAAATCATAGTGATAAAACTGCTCTTCTCCTTTTTTGAGTTCTTTCATTTTCAACTGTAGTGTGCTTTCATTTAAACTCAAATGTTGGAAAAGGGAGAGTGGATTGTAGCTGATTCCAAAGGGATTGAGCAATACATTAAACTTGTTGGATTGCAACTTGTATCCAATGTTTTCTGCAAAGCAAGAGCCACAAAAAAGCAGTGGAGTATGGTGGTTCAACTGCACTTCGTGCTTTGGAAGCTTTATTTCAGTTCTGAGTTTCATATATTAGCCAATTGAAGGCTTGCACGAAGTTAGAATAGAATGAGCAAACTAAGACCAGAATACAGTAAAATCGATCAAAAGCAAGCACCTGCATGGAAACTTAAGATGCATGAGGTGATTTTTGAGGCTGATACTCCAACGGGAAAGCTGTTCGATGTGGTATTGCTTTGGGCAATAGTTTTATCGGTTGTTGCAGTTATGCTCGAAACCGTTGATGCATTTAGCGATAGACATCGAGATGCTATGGTGATAGCAGAATGGACATTTACCATCCTATTTTCCATAGAATATATTCTTCGGCTCATATCGGTTGGTAAGCCCTTGAAGTATGCAACGAGTTTTATGGGCGTGATCGACTTGCTCTCCATTCTGCCAACTTATATCAGTCTTTTTGTGGCAGGTCCACAGTATTTATTAGTGATTCGTACCATTCGTTTGCTTCGGGTTTTTAGAATTTTAAAACTTGGACGATACGTTTCAGAGGCACAAGTTTTGATCAAGGCCCTGAAGAGCAGTTTTGCGAAGATTACTGTTTTCATAGGAGCAGTGGTTGTTTTGGTGCTGATTATGGGGACGGTGATGTACATAATTGAAGGGCCTGAGCATGGGTTTACCTCCATTCCTACCAGTGTTTACTGGACCATTGTAACCATTACCACAGTAGGTTATGGAGACATTGCGCCTCAAACCGTTTTGGGTCAAACTATCGCTTCTGTGGTGATGCTTTTAGGTTACGGAATTATTGCTGTACCAACTGGTATTGTTACATCAGAGCTGACCAGGTCTAGAGATGGGAATAAAGTTAGTCGGAAGGCTTGCCCGAATTGCTCAAGAGAAGGGCACGATGATGCGGCAGTGTTCTGCAAGTATTGTGGTACTTCACTTTAAGGATGCTAGACCTTGTTTTCGATCAGCTTCTAATTGCAGACTGTCTAGGGAATTTCCCCATTTTTTAAGCTCTTTTTTAAAATCTTCTAAATGCTCGGCCTTGATTGGTTCGGCAGCAGGAAAATCCTCTTTTAAATGATCGACTTGCTTCCCATTTTTCCAAAAACGATAACATACGTGCGGGCCGGTGGCTAAACCTGTGCTTCCGACGTATCCAATAATGTCGCCCTGTTTTACACGTTGACCCACTTTTGCGTTTCGCCTGCTCATGTGCAAGTACTGCGTAGTGTAGGCACTGTTGTGTTTTACTTTTACGTATTTACCGTTTCCTCTGGTATAAGAAGAAGCAATCACTACCCCATCACCGGTGCTCATGATTGGTGTTCCTGTTGGAGCAGCATAGTCTGTGCCTAGATGAGCTTTCCAGCGTTTTTGTACAGGATGAAACCTTCGCATGGTATAGCGGGAGCTTAGGCGACTAAATTTGAGTGGAGACTTTAAAAAGGCCTTTCTTAAACTATTGGCTTCTTCGTCAAAATAATCTCCTTTACCCTCTTGTTCAAAATAGATTCCCAAATAGGGTTCGTCGAAGTGTGAGAATTCAACCGCTAGAATTCTTCCAGTTCCAATCGCTTCTTCATCAACGTATTGCACTTCGTAGATTGCTTTGAACCAATCTCCTTTTTGAATGCGGTAAAAGTCAATAGACCAAGCAAAAATATCAGCTAATTTAACCGCTAGGGCAGGGCTACTTTGCTGTTCCTGTAGGGTTTCATAAAGAGAAGATTCAATCACTCCAGCTACGCTTTTAATGCGAACTTCAACTTCTTTTTGGCCTCTTTTTATTTCAATGCTATCGCTCAGCTCATACACTACATAATCAATCGCATTAGGCTGGTAAACGAAGTATTGCGCTTTTTCAAGGCTGTCTTTACTTTTAAAAATGGTGTATTCCTTACCGGCAGCTAATCTTCTTACATCAAAAACAGCCTTTGATTTTTTTGCTAATCGATCAATGGTTACGTAATCAATGTTATGAGGCAATAGGAGATTTGCTAGGAACTGATTTGGCTTGATGATTCCTTCAACTACTTGAAAAGAGTCTCTATTAATGCCAAACTCAATTTTAGCAGCAGGCTTGGGTGCTGCAGTATCTTGAATTGTAACGATCTCTTCTTCTTCAATCTCTGAATAAACAGCATCGAATATGAATAAACCAACGCTAAAGGCGAGCAGTATGCTCAAGGCAAGAATGATCTTATTCAGCTTTTTCTTCATGCCTTCGCTTCCTTTCTAAAAACATGTTCTTCTACCCAAGCTTTACCCCAGTTGTCTTGTTCTTCTTTGCTCCATAATTCAGGATAAAAAATACGTTTTTGAAAACGGGGTGGTAAGTATTTCTGCCAATTTGTTCCGCCGGTAGCGGCAATGTCTTTAGGGTCTTGTTGTAAGTAGCGAACAGCCGACTTATAATGCACCAAGGGCCAGTTAATGTTCACATTCACATCAATGAAGCGTAATTCGTTTATCAATTCTTTGTTTGCCTTGTCGTTAGCCTCAAGTTTTTGGTAAACTGCCCAAAGGTTTTTGTCCACGTACTCTTCTGCTAGTTCCTTAAATTGTTTGGAGTACTTCTGCTCAAACTGCTTGAGGGTAAGGGTTTTTTCACCAGTTGCCAATTCGGTAGCGCCCTTCTTCCAATAAATGAATTCATACATCTTTTCAATGTTTTCCTCATTTATATCCAAAGACTTAAATGCTTCACGGTCCTCTTTGTCCACCAAGTTTCTAAAATCAGTAGCGCATATTTCGATCATGCGGTATTGACCCGACTGAAAGCCACTGGCTGGGAGTAAGGACATTCTGAACTTTAGGAATTGTTCCTTTTCCATTCCTTGAATCATAATATCAAAGGAAGCGGTCAGGGCTTTAAAATAATTGTTGATCCGGCGTACTCTGGTCTTGAACCAATCTGCTGTAATGGCCTCTTTTTCTCCAATTTGCTTGAATTCATGAAGCGCCAGTTTAAAATAGAGTTCAGTGATCTGGTGGTACATGATGAAGATCTCTTCATCAGGGAAAGCGGTTTTAGGGTTTTGAAGACTTAAAAGGGTATCCAAATGAATGTAGTCCCAATAGGTTAAAAAATCAGCATAGATCAAACCATCTAAGTAAGCCCCAAGGTCTTGACCCATTGCGGCATACTTTTCTTTAAGCAGCTGAATTTTATCTAATATGTCTTCTCCCAAATCATGAGGGATCTTATTCGGATTGGCTGTTCCCATGTAAGTGTTTTTACAAAGTTACAAGAAAGCAAAAAAGAAGGCGGGCTGCCTTCTTTAGTTTCCAACAATGTGCTTGTTAGGTAAATTGAATTCTTTCTAATCAATTTTAGCCACCGGGTTTGCTAAGTTTTCGTATCCAGTTAATTCCATGCGAATTGAACCCACTAATACTTTGGCTTTGGCTAGAATCGGAATCTTGTTTTCGTCTTTGGTAATGTAAACAGTCAGGTCATCATCGTCAGCAAATATTCTACCTTCTTGCACCACAGGATGAAATTTCATGCACTTGAATTTTCCTTCTTTTATTTTCACCGTTTCATCGCCAATGTAGCGAATCCTTAAGGGGAAGAATTCTTCATCTACAAAAGAAGGCACCGTAAAAACTTGGTTCTTTTCAGCACTTTGAAAGTCTAGGGTTCGAGCAAAGTAAAAAGCAGAAAGCATATCCTGCACCCCATGAGGCACTTTGTAGGTCGAATCTTCCTCATTTTTAACGTAGCCTTTGTCTTGGAAGAACTGGTAGTCTTGATTGATAATGTAACCACCTTCATCAACTCTTCTGATGAATAACCATGGAAAGAGTCCTTCTTTATCAACGTAAGACTCATAGCGGTCTCTCACCTTAAAAAACCAGTCAAAGCTTTTAACGGTTTTTCCTTCACCAACAATGTGCAAGAGTTCGCGGTTTTTAATCTTTCGGTCAACTGATTTGACTTCTATTCTTGCCTCTCCAGCATTGATCCAGCCATAAGCTACTTTGTATTTTAATACTTCGCCAACGCCAAAAGCCTTGTTGTTGATTTTCTGAAATTCAAAAGGTTCTTTTTTACTGCTTGGCTCCTTTTCTTGGGCAGCACTATGTGCGCTAAATCCCATTAAGAATAGAAAGCTTAGGGAAAGGATTAATTTCTTCATGACTCTTTTTTGCTTGAATAGATTCAAACAATGTGCCAGAATAGAATTGAGTCCTTTTACCATCTGTTGATCTTGCTTAAAAGGTCCCACAGAACCACTCCTACGCTTACTGAAATATTAAGAGAGTGCTTCGTTCCAAATTGCGGAATCTCAATTGCTCCATCGCAGGCATCAACTACTTCTTGCTGAACCCCTTTTACTTCATGCCCAAAAAATAAGGCGAGTCGCTCAGTAGGGTCAACCGAAAATTCATGAAGGTTTACAGCGCCTTCCGTTTGCTCTATAGACAAGCAGCGGTAGCGCTTCTTTTTTAAGGCTTCAACCGCATCAAGGGTGTTTTCAAAGTATTTCCAGTCTACTGATTCTGTGGCACCAAGGGCAGTCTTGTTGATTTCACGATGTGGAGGTTTAGCCGTAATGCCACAAAGGTAGATCGCTTCTATCGCGAAAGCATCAGCAGTTCTAAAGGCTGCTCCTACATTGTTTAAACTCCTGATGTTATCCAAGACCAGCACTAGCGGATTTTTAGGCATTTCTTTAAAGCTTGAAAGCTCAGGTCTGTCTAATTCTTCGTTTTTTAGTTTCCGGTCCACGGCTTTATTTTTTGTGAAAAACTATTGATAAATCAGGCTTTCAAAAGTACTAAGCCCTAGGGCATCTTATTACTTTTAGGCTTTAAAATAGCTTAGTTGGCAAAGAAGACAAAAGGTAAAAAGCAGTCAGGCAAGGAAACGCCTTTAATGAAACAATACTATCAGATCAAAGGGAAGTATCCCGATGCGCTGCTGTTGTTTCGAGTAGGAGATTTCTATGAAACCTTTGGGGAAGATGCAGAACGCGCTGCAGGAGTTTTGGGAATTGTGCTTACCAAAAGGCACAATGGTTCTGCCAATGAAATTGCCTTAGCAGGTTTTCCGCACCATTCCCTTGATTCATATCTGCCAAAATTAGTGCGCGCCGGTCATCGGGTAGCAATTTGCGATCAGTTAGAAGATCCTAAAAAGACCAAAAAAATAGTCAAGCGTGGTATAACTGAATTGGTGACGCCAGGAGTGTCTTACAATGATGAGGTGCTTCAAAAGGATAGCAATAACTTTTTGGCTGCCGTTCATTTTGGAGCTAAAAATGCGCTTGGTATTTCTTTTTTAGACGTTTCCACCGGAGAGTTTTTGACAGCAGAAGGCGATGAGGAATACATCGATAAGCTTTTGCAAAGCTTCAATCCTTCTGAAGTGCTTTTTCAGAAGCAAAAGAAAAAGGCTTTTGAAGCAGCTTTTGGAACTTCCTTTTTTACTTATATGCTTGAGGATTGGGTTTTTACAACTGAGTTTGGAGAAGAAACCTTACTTAAGCACTTTAGCACCAATTCCTTAAAAGGTTTTGGGGTGCATGAAATGGAGGAAGGAATTATAGCTGCAGGCGCTGCTTTGCACTATTTAGCAGATACCCGTCATGATCAACTAAAGCACATTGCAGCATTGAGTCGCATTGAAGAGGAACGTTATGTTTGGCTTGACCGCTTTACCATTCGCAACTTGGAGCTCATGTATTCTCCGCATGAAGGGGCAACCACCTTAATTGATGTGCTTGATGAAACCATTTCTCCCATGGGAGGAAGAATGCTTAAACGCTGGATTGCACTTCCCCTGAAAGAACTAAAGCCCATTCAAGAAAGGCTTTCTGCGGTAGAATATTTGTTGAAAGACCAGTCCATAAGCGAAAAGCTAAAACGTGAAATTGCTCAAATCGGAGATCTTGAACGCCTAATCTCTAAAGTTTCTACCGCTAGGATCAACCCTAGAGAAATGGTTCAGTTAAGGCAAGCGATCAGTATGATCGAACCAGTCAAAAAAGATTGTGCTTCAGCAAAAAATGAATCATTAAAACGCATTGCAGAGCAACTGAATCCTTGTATCTCTATTTTGAATAAGTTATCCGAACAGCTGCAAGATGAACCGCCGGTTTTGGTGCAAAAAGGGAATGTGATCAAAGAAGGAGTAAGTGCAGAATTGGATGAACTCAGAAATTTGCAAAAGTCCGGCAAAGACCGCCTTGCCGAAATGCAACAGAGGGAAATCGAAAAAACTGGTATTTCTTCTCTAAAAATAGCCTTTAACAATGTTTTTGGCTATTACATTGAAGTGAGGAATACCCATAAGGATAAAGTGCCTGAGCAGTGGATTAGAAAACAAACGCTTGTAAGCGCTGAACGCTACATTACGGAAGAATTAAAGGAATATGAGTCGAAGATCTTAGGTGCTGAAGAGAAGATATTAAGCTTAGAGACAGATTTGTTTAACCGCTTGGTGTTGGAAGTAGCTGAATATATTTCACCCATACAACTCAATGCCAATTTACTAGCTCGCTTAGATTGTTTAATGGCCTTCGCTACCATTGCTGAGGCAAGAAATTATACCAAGCCTGAACTGAACGAAGGATTGGCAATTGACATAAAATCAGGTCGACACCCTGTGATTGAACAGAATTTACCTTTGGGTGAGCATTATGTGGCCAACGATATCTATTTGGATAATGAAGCGCAGCAAGTGATGATGATTACTGGACCGAATATGTCGGGTAAATCTGCTCTTTTACGGCAAACTGCACTAATCACTTTAATGGCTCAGGTGGGAAGTTTTGTGCCCGCTAAAAGCGCCAAAATTGGACTAGTAGACAAGATCTTTACCCGAGTTGGGGCTTCCGACAATATTTCATCAGGGGAGTCGACTTTCATGGTGGAGATGAATGAAACCGCAAGCATCTTGAATAACATCTCAGAACGCAGCCTGATCTTGTTGGATGAAATTGGTCGCGGAACCAGCACCTATGATGGTATTTCTATCGCATGGGCTATTGCAGAATACTTGCATGAGAACAAAATGGCTAATCCCAAGACGCTTTTTGCAACCCATTACCATGAATTGAATGAAATGGCTAAAAGCTTTAGCCGAGTTAAGAACTTCAATGTGTCGGTAAAAGAGGTAAAGAAGAAGATCATCTTCATGCGCAAGTTGGTGCCAGGAGGCAGTAACCATAGCTTTGGTATTCATGTGGCAAAAATGGCTGGTATGCCGGCTACCTTAATCCGAAGGGCCAATCAGATCTTGGAGGAACTGGAGCAGAAGCATCAAAACAACAGCACTCAAGAAACCTTGACCGAAGCCCAACGAAAAAGTGATTACCAATTGAGCTTTTTCCAATTAGACGACCCTGTTTTAGAGCAAATTAAAGAAGAACTCACTAAGATAGAGATAGATACTTTAACCCCAGTGGAGGCTCTTATGAAGCTGAACGAGATCAAAAAAATGGTGGGAGGGAAACAGCAATAAAAAAAGGCCACGATTTTTTAATTTGGGCTTTGTTGAAAATAAAAAAATGCTACTTTTGTAGCCCTCTTAAAGAGGAACGATCTTATCAATATTGAACAAGCGAGAGTAGCCTGCCTATCGGCAGACAGGCTCAGCTGCCTGTCCGGCTTTTAAAAAAGACGGAGTAGAGCAAGATCAGCCTAAGGCTAATCGGGGTAGCGGTTTGTCTCAAAGAAGAAAAGAAGTTCATTACATTTTGAAAGATAAATAAGCGAGAGTAGCTCAGCTGGTAGAGCACGACCTTGCCAAGGTCGGGGTCGCGGGTTCGAATCCCGTCTCCCGCTCAAAATCCTCCTGACAAGGGAGGATTTTTTTTGAATTATTATTCAATGCTCGAGTGGTGGAATTGGTAGACACGCAGGACTTAAAATCCTGTGGCCATTGCGGCCGTGCGGGTTCAAGTCCCGCCTCGAGTACTTTGATTAGAAAGGGATTGCTAGAAATGGTAATCCCTTTTTTAATGTTAAAAAATTGGTGGAGTGTCCCTGTGGAGTGTTCCTTCTCTTTGGGTAGGTATTGTGGACCTTGACGGTGGCTAAGTAGAAGCTGTATTACCAACCGTGTAATCATAAACCCTAAAAATTGGGGTCTATGTTGACATGAAAAGTAAAGCACTTATTGCTTATTCGAATTTGGAATTTTTTTAAAAAGGAGCTTCATCGCTAAATTTTAGGGTCAAGTATCTTTCCTTATCATAGATCTCGGTGAATTTAAAAATGGTTTCAAAAGCTTCTCCTTGCAGGTAGATCTCACGATCAATCACCTTTAGGGTGAATGGACTTTCATCATGCACCTCACAGTTCCATGAGCCGGAGTAAAAGTAATGCGAACTATTTAAGTCTGAAGCTTCCGAAAACCACGTTTCATCCAAAGACACATAACTAGTCAAAGCCTTTTGAATGCGGGCTAAATAACGCAACTCACTCTGTAGGTATTTTAAAGTAGCAAATAAGTTGAAAAAGGGCTGAAACGCTTTAATGTCCCAATCCATCTGCAAACTCCAATAAAAGGACTGGTGCTTTTCTATCCAGTGGTTCAGCCGATCAGGGTTTAGGATGATTTGTGCCTGCTCATTTTTCAAGGCTTGCACGGCATCTTCTGCATACTTTACCTTTTGGCGGTATTTATTGTCGGCTTTAAACCCAAGCTTTTCATCTTTGTAAGTATATAGGTCTAATGCATTTGGTCTCGCTGTCGGAAAAGTGCCTTCAAGGTAGCTAACTTGCTTGGTAGGTAAAGCAGTCCCGTTGATGAAATCATTTACTTGGTTTTGAAACTTGGGTGTTAAAAACTTATCGTGAACTGCAACCACCTTTCCTTGAGCATCTCTTTCTACCCAAATGGCCTGGACGTGAGCACTTATAAGGTAGCAGATATAATAATGACCTGAGCCCTGCGGCAGGTTCCGAATCTTGACTTCAGCCTTGGGATCTCCGTATTGTTGAAGTTGATGCCTAATTACTACGCACTTGCGCAGAAAAGTGTAGTAGGGGAGGGAGAAATAAGTGATGGCGGGGGTGAAATATAATTTATCAGACATGACTATGCTCTTCTATCATAGACGCTTTGCCCATTGCCGTAATAATTAGAGAAAATGTGCTGATAAATTTCAGTGCTCAATGTATTCAATTCATTATCTGGATAGCTTTCTTGAGGGAGATGATACAATTGATCAGAAATGAATTGTTTAACTTGAGCGGTAATTTGGCGGCTTTCATGCCATCTTTCAACGTTTAATTTTTCAGTCTTTAGTTTTTCCAAGGTTTCTTCTGCAACCTTTTTTACTTGCTTTTTATCTTTTGCATCTAAAGCTTTGTTTTTTGTCAACAGATCGAAAATAGCCAGGGTCTCTTGATCTTTTAAGTTTTCCTTAACGGCCCGCTTTTCTTCAAGCGTTAATTCTTTAACAAAATCATTCAATCGTTCAAAAGCCCTAACTGTGTTCTCTAATGACTTTCCATCATTATAAGCC
This sequence comes from uncultured Flavobacteriales bacterium, assembly GCA_913056345.1. GTDB lineage: Bacteria > Bacteroidota > Bacteroidia > Flavobacteriales_E > Vicingaceae > CAJXMH01. The sequence goes on from CAJXMH010000030.1 coordinate 32,883, forward strand.
TTAATTATTTCTTTGTAACGTTCATAAAACTCTAAACGCAGCGGGTTCTCTCTTAA
>CAJXMH010000031.1 GCA_913056345.1 uncultured Flavobacteriales bacterium
GTTTGCACGGTGTCAAGAATTGTGTCTACTCTGCCATTCGGGTAAGTAATGAACCAATCATAACGGTATCTTCTTCCTGCTTGCGTTCCCGCATTTAGCACGATAGCAGAATCTTGACAAACTGAGTCAACTTGATTTACTCCCGGGAAGGTTACTTGATCCTGAATTCGGTTCACTGAAGCTGTAATAGGCAACCTAAAAGGGGATACACAGCTATCAATGTAGGTTTCTGCATACCATGTATAAGAGGTATCAAATGTTTCCCCACCTTCTCTTCTTACTTTGAAAACGTCAACAAAATCCCATTGTTTTTCACCAGATGGCAATACCGTTGGGTTTCTCAAGCTCAAATATGGGTTTGAGGCAGTATCCTCAGTAAAAATTGCAACCTCGTCAATATTTGCAGGGGTTACTAATCCTAATGGAATAGCTCCAGTGCCACAGCGTGAATTGTTGAGCGCTCTCCCTTGGTAAGGTTTGGTAATGTTTACCGTTACAGGTAAACCAACTTCTTGACGGCAAACTTCCACCCTCAATTCAGATGTAGTATCCAATACCGTAACGTAATTTGGCGAATCATTCGGGAAACTCAGACCATCAAACCAGAAACCGTTTCCATTGCGATCTAAGGTTTTCTCTTGCCATTTAAGCGCTCCAAAATAATTTTCAACCGTAAGCTGAACAGGAGTTCCAAAACAAACTGTCGGATCTGGAAGAATCACCTGAGAAATAGTTCCTGTTTCTCTTCTTGCCACTACAGTATCTCTTCGCACATCATTCGACGTAATAAGATCAGGTCTGAAATTTAATCGTGTTTCAAACCAAAAAGTAGAATCTATGTCTGACATATCGAAATTGCCATTCATTTCTATAATCGCAACAGAGTCTTTTGGCAGGTCTATAATTTGAAGTGTTTGTGGATCTCTGAACACATCAGTCGTTACAGTTCTATATAGAGAATCCCATTTAAGTCCACTTCTCCAAATCATCACCTCTATATCCAAAGTATCAGTTTGGAAATCTATAGGTAAAGAACCATTGTTTCTCACCCCTACTTTAACCGTTTGAGTATCGGTGTAACAACTCCATCTTTCCTCATTTGGTCGAATTAATGCATGTGCAGCAGCATCCGAAGGGGCAAGATCATAGATGTTAATGTCATCGATGGCCATGTTACTTCCATCAGCTGTACCTCTGACACTAATAAACCTAAATTTCACAACATCTCCCGCATAAGTACTGAGGTCAACTTTACGTTCTTTCCAAGCCGAAGTATTTCTAATCTGATCAGGATCAGGACCTTTTACACTGTCAACGGTTTCCCAACCAAAATCATCATCTACTTGAAGGAACAAATCTCCCATGCTTCCATCAGCGCTAAACATATGATACCAGTAACTCATTTCAGGAGAAATGGTACCCTGTAAGTCGATACATTGCGTTTGGAAGAAAATTGCATCTCCCTGAGCACCTGCGGCCGAAAGCGAGGTAATGTACGTTCCATTAGTGTTTTGCAAGGTATGGTCGAAAGCAGGACCTGTTAATCCACGACCCGCTTGAACTAAACCTTGTTCTAAGGACCATTGATAACCTAATTGTGTAGGAGGACCGACTGTAATTCCATTTAAAGGATCAACTGGATCTTCAAAGTCGACAATATAAGGCAAGTCTCTAGGGTCACCATGAACATATTCTTGATTAACAATTCGGTTCGTCATGGTGTCTATATCACCAGGAAGGAAGATTAAGGCTGATATATAATACCTTGTATAATAAGACATATCAACTGTACTATCCAAATCAAAATCAATTTTTAAACCGGGATCAAAAAGCGGATTGGTTGGGAAGATCCAAAAAGTATCTCGTTGATATTGACCAAGTGGGAACTTTTGAATATTCGTATCAACTGCTAATATGACCCTAAAGGAATCAATTTGATCATTCCCGACATTTTGTGTCCGTATGGTTACAGTTTCAGCATCAGAATAATAACATAATCCTAATCTTGGTCTAAAGATTTGTTCTAATTCAATTTGCTGGTTTGGTGGCCGAACTACACAAACATCATCAATGGCATAAAACCCTCCACCGGGATTAACGGCAAAGAACCTAAACTCTACAAAACGACCGAGGAAGTCAGCTAATACAAGCTCTACTTTTGTCCAACTGTTTACGGAGTTCAAGCCTAAACCTTGCAAGGTATCAAGGTTTTCCCAGGCACCACCAACTTCACGAATCTGCACGAGCATAAAGTGGTTAGGGCTGGTTGCCTGATAGAAAAACTGCAAGTTGGCGGCTCGGGTAGTTGTCAGGTCATAACAGTTGGAATGGATCCAAGCAGTTTGACCAGGCATACCACCCGCAAGCAACATGTAGAGGTCGTTCACTCCTGAGGTATTTCCGTTAATTGGTCCACCTGTATCTTCGGGACCTGCAATATTTGCAGTCCAGGCATAAGATGCCCCTTGACTACTTACCCAATTGTTAGGTAAGAGTTGTTCCTGGTAATCAGGGCCCTTATCCAAGTAAGTTAGGTTACTAAAGTCAACGCAACTTGGGAATGGGTTAGTAGTATTTTCAATCACCTCGAATATTGTATCGTTAAAAGCGTAAACATCGCTGTCATTTTCAGCCCATACTTTAATCTCATACCTTCCTGAAGCAGAGAAATCTACACGATCTGTAAATTCAAATGTGTAACGTGCAAAAGGAAGTACTAAAGCTCCTACAACAGAATCGTGCACCACAGGAAATTCAGTAACCACACCATCTAATCCGATATGGGTGATCTGATGCCCCATATTCAATTGAGTAATGTCACGGATTCCAGTATTTTGAATTTGAACTTCCACTCTTTCACGGTTATTCATATCGCAGCCCGACTCAGGTTCTATGAGTTGTTTAGTTGTAACATCATCTAAACCTCTGTCTAGTAAAGAAACATCATCAATTCCAATGTCCCCACCACCAACGGGAGTGGTGATAGCAGAACGGAACCGGATCTGTGCGTTACTGACATTTGAAAAATTATCAAGGCTTACTTGCCATTCTCTCCACGGATCTGTGGCTCTTTGCATGGTACCTGCTGCGCTGTTCCCACGAATTACACTAACTCCCTGAATCCATTGGGTTCCATTGTGCACATCTACAAAAAGATCTCCCATATTAGCACCAAACATGTGATACCAGAAACTAAGTACAATTCTTCCATTAACACTTGCAGAAAGATCAATATTGGTACATGCCATTCTCAGCCAAGCATTCGGTCTGTTGCTTGCCGGAGGATTCGGTCTAAACTTTGTTTCGGTTAACATGTAAATACCATCACCATTTCTTCGATCAGTAGCGAAGGTGTGATCGCCTGATGGACCATTTGGCGGAATTGGTGGCGGTGGCATAGGTTCACCAGGCATAGTTGGCGCATTTCCCTGCCAAACGTGCCAGGTAAAACCTGTTCCGTTTGGAGAACGTGACCAACTTTTTAGATCATCTCCAGGATAACCGTTGCTGCCCAATTCATGTCTTTCGAAATTTTGAAAGTAAAAGGGTAAGCTAACTCTACGGTTAATCACCATAGTTTCTAGTGCATTGTTATCTGCAAGGGTATCTCCATTTAGCCTAGCTACCACTCTTATGGTTTGCTCACCTCCTCCACTTAAGTCCATGTTGTTGGCAAAAGTAAAGTTTGCCGTTGCTCCTACAGGAATACCAGAAGCTAAAGTGTCAAGGGTTAACTGTCCACCATTATTGGTGTATTGCAGCTCCACGGTATTGGGCGCAATCGGCAGTGAACCAGTATTCCTAAGCTCTATTGTCACCGGCGCAGAAGCAGGTAAATTACAGTTATCACCAGTAGGACTTGTAATTTCCGTTACAGCAACATCAATGGTACTTGGACGGTAAATAAAAATATCGTCGATGGCCATATTTCCTCTTGCTCCTCCATTGGTTCCTCTAAAGCGCACCTGCATTAGCTTGCCGGCAAATGCCGATAAATCAACTGTTTGGTAAATCCAAGGAGATGCGGCATTTCCGTTGGTTTGGCCAGCTATGGTTAAAAGGTTGATCCAACCTGTTCCGGTATCAGCTTGCACACTTAAAGCACCCATTTGGAAACCATATTTATGGTACCAAAAACTAATAGCCGCATCCGTTTCATTGGTCAGGTCGATACAGGGTGAAACAAAACTTGCCACTGTAGAGCCGGTGGTAGCTGCGGTTGGGGCGGTGTATAAGAAAATTCCATTTCCTGCTGCTGTGGTGTGGTCACCATTTGGACCAGTTCCACCTTGCGGTGTAACATTGTCACCTTGCCCACAACGTGAATTTTGTACATGCCAAGCGTATTGGCCAGGTTCTGTTACCCATCCATTTAATACTACTTGACCTAAGAAAGCGTCGCATTGTGCATCTCTGAAAGTTTCCATGTTTTCTCCAAAGTTTGGAGCACGGGTTTGATTTTCTACTCTGTAATTGAATACCGTATCGTTAAATTGATTTGGGTCTCCTAAAAGCTCAACCCAAGTTTTAATGTTGTATTTCTTTCCTCTTACAGAAAAGTTCGCCGGCTGCGTAAAAGTAAATACGGTGGTTTGTTCCGTATTCAAGATCTGGTCAAACGTATCTTTAACGGGAGCTAAATCGTCCACTTGGTAATAAACGAACATAGAGTCCGGAAGTATCGGCAATGTACCAAAGTTGTTGATCTCTACTTCTACGGTAGAAGCCTGTGAAATATCACAACCTGCTACTGGGGCAGTTGGCCCAATAAGGTTAGCATCTTTAGGTAAGGGCTCGAACAATTGCACATCATCAACAGCCATATCTCCAGTAAAACTTGTACCATATACTCCTCTAAAACGTATTTTTACTCTCCTACCCGCAAAAGAATTCAAACTCACTTCTCTTTCTAACCATGGGTCAGCTTCATCGGTTTGAGTTTCTCCATTGATCCGATCCACTCCGGTAACCCATTGCGAACCATCGTATACATCTACAAACAAGTCTCCCATTGCAGCGCCATATTTATGGTACCAAAAGATAAGCTTAGCTCCTGAATTATTGGAGAGGTCAAAACAAGGACTTTCAAAAAGCGCATCAGATCTGCCTGAGGTTGATCCCGAGGCTTCTGTATAGATGTAAACATTATTACCGTGTTGTCCATTACCTGCATGGTCACCCTGTGGTCCAGTATTTCCTGAACCAGTTGTACCTGTATTTGAGCGCCAACTGAAATTGGCTGCTGCATTGGTGGTCCAACCATTTGCTAATCCTGGAACCGGGAAAGCATCAAAATTTTCAAAATAAGGAATAGTACCTGGTGTAATGTTTTGGGTATTGGTTACCGTGATATTATTCAAGCTATCATTCGGATTAAAACCATCACCTGCGGTAGAAACCCAAACGCGCATGCTGTAGTTGCGCAGCGCAGAAAAATTATATTGATTACTAAAAGTATAACTTAACCTATTATTAGGCGGTAAAACAGCATTAATGGTTTCGGTGTAAATCGTGCCACCATCAACTTGATAAGACACATCAAAAGAATTGATGGGGTTGGCACCTTTATTTTCTACCTCAACTATAATATTTTCTGCCGAACCATAACCACAGAGAGGGGCAGCTGAGGCAGAAGGATAAGACAATTCGTTTAAGCTTAAGTCAATGGCTTGTGGATCTCGGATAGAGAAATTATCAAAACCAACCCCTTCTAATAAGGTGGAGTTATCGGTAGACATCACCATTCGAAACTTAACTTGAGTTTGCCCAGCCAAACCTGCTAGGATATTTTCAACTGAGATCCAGCCGCCTGATATTCCTTCCCAAACCTGTGCAGTGGTGTTGTTGTACCAATTTGTTGGATTCGGACCGGCAGGCAATTTACTCCAAGAAACACCATTGTCAATGGAATACTCCATCCAAGCTTGATCGAAACCTCCCTCAGTTGCATAAATTAAAGAAAAACTCATGATAGGATCACCTATTGACGCCCCAAAATCAAAGCAGGGAGACTCTACATAAGATAACTCATTATTATTATAAGTACCTGATAGATTCGTCACATAGGCCTGCACCCCTGATGCGGCAGAATTAATAGTTAAAAATGGAGAAGGTGAAGGAGTTCCTAATGCCCATGAAGGATTGGTACCACCAATCACCCATCCTGTATTGGCTGTTTCAAAATCTGAATTATAAGTTGGAGCAAAAGCTGGGTCATTTGTAAAAGCAATGCTTAAGGTATCGTTAATCAGATTACCATCTCCAGTTAAGGAATTGTAAGTTACAAGCGAATAAGCTCCTTGTACAGAAAGATTAGCGGTGGTGGAAAAACGATAATCCAGTGAGTCATTCGGTGCTAATGTTGCAGTAATATTTTCAGTCACAGGTGCACCGCCATTGAGTTCATAGCTTACGCTGAAATTACTGGCGGGATTGGTACCCACATTTTTGATTCTTACTTCTACAGTGTCTGCGGCTCCAAGTCCACAACCACTTTCAGGTTGTAAGATTTCGGAAAGTAAAATGTCATTAGGAAAAGGAGAGTAAATTTGAACATTGTCTAGACCGACGTACCAACCCCAGTCATTTCCATCTGTGTAATAAAAGCGTACTTGGCAATTTGCATTGGCAAATGAGGATATATCGATTGTAGCGTGAGGAAAATTATTTTGACAAGTAGCGGCTGTATAATTACCACAATCGTCTAAAGCAGTGTTGAAAACATTGATCCATGAAGTTCCGTTAAAAACGTCTACTTTGAATGAATCAGGTATTCCGTTGAAAAAACGGGCATTATAATCAAACTCTAAAGTGGTTACCGAACTGGCTGAATTATCAAATACAGGGGATAATAATTCTGCAGTGTTATTCAATGATGTACCACCCAAAGCATCATCATCAAAATAAGCCATGGCCGTACCATCTAAATTTTGATTACCTGCATGCACACCAGCACCATCCGGACCGAAAGACCAATTGGTAGTACCTGAAATCGCAGTATTGGTCCAACCGGCAGGTAAGGTGGCCGCATTAAAGTCTTCATCTACATGAAAATTTTGAGCGGTAGCTAGGTTGATCAAACAAGTTACAGAGAGAATTGAGAGTAATAATTTTTTCATAGTCGTGCTACTTAATTTCGAATCCCGAAAGTTAATAAATTTTAGACTTTTATTTCAAACTATCATTTAGGACGCACACACTTCGCTTTGGGTTGCTTTGAGCACAAAAAAAAGGCTTGTCAAAAACAAGCCTTTTCTATCTTTTTAAATGATGTTTAATGCTTTCCAATCTCAGTTAAGTATCGCTCAGCATCTAAAGCAGCCATGCAGCCGGTGCCTGCTGCAGTCACTGCTTGGCGGTATACTTTATCTGCAGCGTCGCCGCTAGCAAAAACGCCAGGCACTTTTGTTTTTGAAGTCCCCTTCTCGATCTTTAGATAGCCAACTTCATCCATGTCTAACCACCCTTTGAAAATATCTGTATTCGGTTTATGACCGATGGCAACAAAAAATCCGGTTACCTCTAATTTACGTTCTTCCATGGTTTGATTATTAAAAGCAAGCACTCCTTCAACCGCTTGATCTCCTAAAACCTCTTTTACTTCATGGTGAAAAAGCACTTCAATGTTCTCTGTATTCATTACCCTTTCTGCCATAATATTAGAAGCCCGAAATTCATCTCTTCGAACCAGCATGTAAACCTTATTACAAAGCTTGGCTAAGTAAGTTGCTTCTTCGCAGGCGGTATCTCCTCCCCCTACAATGGCCACATCTTGCCCTTTGTAAAAGAAGCCATCACAAACAGCACAAGCACTTACGCCATGACCGTTGAGACGATCTTCTGATTCTAGCCCCAACCATTTTGCGGAAGCACCGGTTGAAATAATCACTGCATCAGCAGTTATTTCTTTGCTCTCATCCACCCATACCTTATGAACAGGGCCGGTAAAATCAACTTTTGTAGCTAAACCAAAACGTACATCGGTACCAAAACGCTCTGCTTGTTTTTGGAAATCGATCATCATCTCAGGTCCATTGATCCCATCGGGATAACCGGGGTAATTCTCTACATCATTGGTAATAGTCAACTGACCACCTGGCTGTAGGCCTTGGTACATAACAGGCTCCATATTTGCTCTTGCAGCATAAATAGCAGCGGTGTAGCCTGCAGGACCTGAACCAATGATGAGGCATTTTACATGCTCAGTATTCTGTTTTTCTTCACTCATAATTTTCTACAATAAATTGGAACACAAAAATAAGCTTTAGAATGGTAAAATTGTTTGAAAAGAAACTGTATTCAAGCAGCAATTCAAACATCAAAATTTAAGACCAATGTTTAAGGTTTACATCACAAAAAGCGAGTCCCCCAACAATTATTTAGACAGGACAAACACAAGACTTGGATAAAAGACTTTCTAGGCATCAAGGCAATGAAGTAAAAAGCACTGCCAACAAAGGTCCTTGGAAACTGGTCTACACCCTTGATTTTAAAACCAGGCAGGAAGCGGTTGAGATGGAAAGAAAAATCAAGAAAAGAGGGGCTGCTCGTTTTCTTGCATCTGCCGGTAGCTAATGGTTTTCAAACAGACTTATAAGTAAAAGCGCTTTTGCTTTAATTTTTGACTTTGCTAGTGGTAATTTCAAACCCTAAGTTTCGGAATGTAGCTTAGTCCACGCTTAAGCGTGGCAGGCCTATTAAAGTGCTCGTCTGGGGGGCGAGAGATTGTCCCGATTCAATTGAGGTCTTCCCGATCAAAAAATCTCGATTTCCTTTTATATTTTCAATTTGCTTATCGTAATTTGGCTCACCGTTTCGGGATGTAGCTTAGTTCGGTTAAAGTGCTCGTCTGGGGGGCGAGAGATCGGAGGTTCAAATCCTCTCATCCCGACAATCAAAAGCCTGCTTTTTTAAGTGGGCTTTTTTGCTTTTTTTGAGCTAAGCTTGGCTTAAAGCGAAAGAAAAAGAAAAAAGACCAAAGGGCTACAGCCCAAGGATTTTGATTGAATCCCCTCCCCAAAGGCAAGCCGAAGGCAATCCTCTCATCCCGACAATCAAAAGCCTGCTTTTTTAAGTGGGCTTTTTTACGATTTTATTATTTATCGGTTAACCAAAAACCTACCATTGGTTAAGGCAATGGTATCATTGGTGTTGTTATTAACCACCTCTGCAAAAAAAGTCCCTCTGATAAAGTTCGCAGTTACACTATCAATATCTAGCTGACCATTTATCGATTGGTAGCTGCTTGTTTGAGATTGAAAGTAGCCAATAAAAGGGTTAGCGTAGGTAGAATCTTCAGGTTCATTAAAAAGGGTAATTTGAATCTGACCAGAAACAATCATGTTATCGTTTATGATCTGATACATGCCCAAAGCTTCTTGATAAACGGGATTTGAATAAGTGCTCGGCACTCCATCTACTTCCACCTCATAATATTCAGCAAGGCTGCTTCCGCCACCACTTCCGCCTCCGTTTCCACTACCGGAACCACTTCCTCCTCTACCTGAGCCGGGAGTTGAGCCATCAAAATTCGGTGATTGAAGGCCAACTAACTCTTCATTTGGAGTAAGGGGCTCTTCTTTCGCACAAGCAGCTAGAAAGATCAAGCTGCATAGTGAAAGAGAAATTGTGAAAAGGCTATGGCTAATCCTTTGTTTCATACTCGATTTATTGAATGATGGCCTCAAAGGTACCATTTTGAAAACTTAAACTCTGCCCACCGAAATTTTGAGTGTTAGCATTAAAAGTTCCCCTTACGGTTCTATTTTGAGTGTTGATTTGGGTAATGTTTATGGCACCTGACTGGCCAAAATAAGAGTTTTGCATTGCGTTTGCACTGAAGGTGTTGGCATTGTAAATAAAGTTCACCAAGGGATCCGCGATATCGTAGGACTTAACTGAAATAGACTCGTTGATGGTTATGTTGATACTTATTGTGTCGTTATTGATAGAAGCATTGATCACTTCTCTTGTAGCCCCCATTGCTGTGGTGCTAAAAAACTGGCATGCATTTGCATCAAAGACGGTTCCATTGCTTAGGTTGGCCCGCATTTTCCCACTTGGAATCACGGTTATCTTTAAATTGTTGAAGACCCCATCCTCAATTTGTATGCCTTTATTCTGACCAGCTAAGTATACTGTAGCTTCAAAGGTTCCTGAAATAGTTGAGGCCTGTTGGTCATATTCAGTGATGCTTATAATCGCATTATTCTCTCCATTAGAACGTCTGGAAGAATAAAAATCACTGCCATTGCGGTAAACGACACGATTAGTTCCTTGTGCATTACCAATGTAAACCCCCTCTTCAGGACTATCCGTAACAATAAAAATCTCTTGACTTTCTTTTCTACCAGTTGCTGTTAGTTGACCTTCGCTTCTACCAGAGGTATTTGTTGTTAAAAAAGGAACGCCATCAATTTCAGCGTAAAAGGGGCGGTTTCGAATGGCTTCAAGATCGGGATTAATAAAATCTTGGGCAGTCAGTGGCTCTGCATCCTCGCAGGAAACACTTACTAAAACAAGTAAAAGATAGATCAAGTATTTTTTCATATCATCCTGCCCACCCTTCTCGGTCAAGGCTCCTGTATTGTATGGCTTCTGCCAAATGTGCTGTTTCTATATCTGTTGAACCATCTAAATCGGCAATCGTTCTCGAAACTTTTAAAATACGGTCGTAGGCTCTAGCCGACAAACCTAACTTTTCCATAGCGTTCTTTAACAATTGCTGACCAGCTTCATCTATACGACAAATTTCGCGTAATTGTTTGGAACCCATCATCGCATTGGCATGAATTTCATTTAATTCTTCATAACGCTCCTGTTGCACCTCTCTCGCTTTTACCACTCGTTCGCGAATCACTTCGCTTTTTTCAGCTAATCGTTTCTCAGAAAGCTTTTCAAAATCAACTGGAGTAACCTCTACATGCAAGTCAATTCGATCTAATAAAGGTCCAGAAATTTTATTCAAATAACGGTGTACCATACCCGGAGCACACATACATTCCTTTTCAGGGTGATTGTAATAGCCGCAAGGACAAGGATTCATAGAAGCTACCAACATAAATGAGGCCGGATAATCAACCGTAAACTTAGCGCGAGAAATGGTAACCCTGCGCTCTTCCATTGGTTGGCGCATAACCTCTAGAACGGTGCGTTTAAACTCTGGTAATTCGTCCAAAAACAGCACACCATGATGAGCAAGGGAAATTTCGCCGGGTTGAGGAAAACCTCCTCCACCAACTAAAGCCACATCGCTAATGGTGTGATGTGGGGAACGAAAAGGTCTTGTTGTAATCAATGAGGTTTCCGTATCCATTCTGCCTGCAACGGAATGAATTTTTGTGGTTTCTAAGGCTTCTTGCAAACTTAAAGGAGGCAAAATAGTAGGCAGGCGCTTGGCAAGCATGGTTTTTCCTGCTCCCGGAGGACCGATCAAAATTACATTATGACCACCGGCAGCGGCAATTTCAAGGGCTCGCTTAATGTTTTCTTGTCCTTTAACATCCTCAAAGTCAAAATTGGTATTGTTCAGATTCTTGTAGAACTCTTCTCGAATATTGAGGTCAACCGCTTTAAGTGTAGATTCTTCATTAAAAAAGTCGATTACTTCTTTAATGTTGCTTACTCCATAAACTTCTAAACCCTCTACTATAGCAGCTTCTCTTGCATTTTGCTCAGGTAAGATCAGGCCTTTAAAACCCTCTTCTTTTGCCTTTACAGCAATGGGCAAAGCCCCTTTCATGGGCTGCAAACTACCGTCAAGACTCAGCTCACCCATGATCACGAAGTCGTCTAATCGATCTGCTTTTATTTGTTCAGAAGCAGCTAAAATACCCGTTGCCAAAGTAAGGTCATAAGCTGATCCCTCTTTGCGAATATCAGCGGGTGCCATATTGATCACGATCTTTTTACCTGGAATTTTGTAGCCATTATTTTTGAGCGCAGCTTCAATCCGCTGGTGGCTTTCTTTTACCGCGCTATCTGGCAAGCCAACGAGCAAAAAGTTAATTCCCTGTCCAATATTCACCTCAACGGTAATGGTAATCGCATCAACTCCATAAACCGCACTTCCGTATGTTTTTACAAGCATAGATCAGTGGTTTTCATTATCTTCGAAATATGAATAACAATATTACGTTAATGTTTAAATACTTTCTCCTTTTCACTCTGTTGATTTCTGCAGGGATGGTTGAGGCTCAAAAAGTTGAATTCTACCCTGCTAAACTTTTCCCTGCCAAGCCTTATGGAGGAATGGAGGAATTAGAACGATTGGTAAGTCAACTCATGGTCTACCCTGAGGAGGCGCGTAAAAAAGAAATCGAGGGAAAGGTTTTCATCCGCTTTAAAGTCGACCCACAAGGTAAAGCACGACAAATCAATATAAGCAGCGGGCTTGACCGTTCACTTGAAGATGAAGCACTAAGGATCTTCAAACATATCAAATGGCTTACGGCTAAAGAGCAATCTGCTAACGTTGGCGAACTTGATGAGCTCCAAATAGCGTTTGACCTTAGAAAGTACCGAAGAGTGGTAAAAAAGCGCGGTTATGAAAAGCTGCCTGAGCCAAGCTTACCTACAAGTGATACCTTGATAACCTTCAGCATCAACGAGCTGGATGAAGCCCCAAAAATTGCCAATGCGAGCAGCATCAATTCCTTTTTAGCTGAACACTTTAAATACCCTAGCATAGCGCTACAACGTGGAATTTCAGGTCGTGTAAGCATGGAGTTTGTAGTTGAACCCTTTGGTCAAGCTACTAACATTCAAATTATTAGGTCACTACCCGGTGGTTGCGATGAAGAGGCCAAACGTTTAGTTCGGAAAATGCGCTGGGAAAGCGGAGTTAAAGATGGAGAAGCTGTTCGTTGTTTATATCGTTATGATCTAAACTTTGTAAATCCAGGAGGAGAAATTCGCTAAAGTCCCATGGAATGCTCTATTCCTTGAATAAGGGTGTGGATCACTTTAATGTGTATTTCTTGTGCCCGATCTGCATAAGTCGATTTTGGGGCTCTTATTTCAAGGTCACAAAGGGAGGCCATCTTTCCACCATCCTTCCCGGTGAGTCCAATAATGTGCATCCCTTTTTCTTTTGCTGCCTCTATGCCCTTTATCACATTGGTTGAATTACCTGAAGTACTAATGGCAAGTAATACATCTCCCGACTGACCAACAGCTTCGATATACCTTGAAAAAACCGCATCATAACCATAATCATTGGCGACACAACTCAAGTGCGAAGGATCGGATATGGATAAAGCAGCCAAAGCCTTTCTATTTTCTCTAAAGCGTCCGCTGAGCTCCTCAGCAAAATGCATTGCATCGCACATTGAACCGCCATTACCACAAGAAATGACTTTGTGGTCAGACCTTAACGAATCAGCTAAAAGTTTGATTGCTTTTTCAATTTTTTCAAATTGCTGCTGGTCTGCTAAAAACTGATCTAAGACCGTTTGAGCTTCTCGAAAGTTTTCTTTGGGATCGAATGTTTTCATGAAAATGGATTCTCAGACAAAAATAAAACAAGAATAGAAGAGCATGGTGCATAAAGTATTTTTATTTTAGCCCTAAAGATTTTAACCTATGAAAAAAGTACTCTTTAGTTTATTGTTGATGGGCAGTATGCAAGTCCTACTTGCTCAAAACGAACCAACTTGTTATCAGAAATATGCAACAGGATTTGAAAAGCTTGGTGCTTTTGAAGTAAATGACGGAGCCCATGAAGTGGTGGTAAGCATTCGCAAAGGAAGTTATGCTGACTGCTTTGTCGGAAAAGTAAAAGTGATGAACGGTGTTGTTCTAAAAAACAGCATTCAACTTTCTTACGTAGATGGTAACTACGAAGATTTTGATAGAGAGTACAAATTCGAAGATCCAATCACGGTGATTAACGGCATGTCTAAAACCATGGTAACCGCAGATGACGAATTAGTTAACGTACTCTTTATAAACAAGATCAAACCGAAGAAAAAAGCACTTAAACGAGCTCCGGAGCCTGACTTCGACTTTTAAGCCATTATTTGCTAGCGGTTTCTTTTCCTTGCTGGTAGGCATTAATACCACAATCTAAAAACTGCTCATACTCTTCTACATCGGGGGTATATCCCACAGGATTCCCCAGCAATTCTCCTTCAGGACTTAACATTACGTAATAAGGTTGTGAGTTATTGTTGAATACCTGAGTTTGAAAGGTTGCCCATTTGTTTCCGATGGTCTTGATCTTCTTCTTTTTAAGCTCTTTTCCTGCTTGATACTCAAACACTCCTTGCTGCTCCTCAGGTAATTTCACCTTATCATCAACATATAGAGAAACCAAGACAAAGTCTTCCTTCAGCTTCTTTTTAATACGCTCTACGGTCCATACAGACTCTTCCATTTTTCGGCAGTTCACACATGCCCAGCCGGTAAAATCAATCAGCAAAGGCTTATTCTGTTCTTTCGCTGCAGCCAATCCCTCTTCGAAATCATCATATTCTGCATGGAAAGTTTCTTTTTCGTACCAAGAATAAAAGGTAGGTGGCGGAAAACCGCTTAATAGGTTATGATTCCAAGGAGAGTTTTTCAAAACACCTGGAGCAATGTAAATGGTAAAAGCTAGTACCACTGCTGCAAAACCTATGCGGAAAGGAGAAAGCCTTCCAATAGGCGAATCATGTGGAAACTTGATCAAGCCTAGCAAATAGGCAGTCAGACCGATGCCGATAATGGTCCAGATCAAAAAGAATGTTTCACGTTGAATCAATCCCCACTGTTCTACTAGGTCGGCATTGGATAAGAATTTTAGCGCAAGCCCTAACTCTATGAAACCAAGCACCACTTTCACTGAGTTGAGCCAGCCACCTGATTGAGGTAGTTTGTTCATCATACTTGGGAAGGTAGCAAAAATGGCAAAAGGCAAACCAAGAGCCACCCCAAAACCACTCATAGCGGCGGTAATTGGCCATGGTCCGTTTTTAAGTGCATTTCCTAAAACAGTTCCTAAAATTGGCCCTGTGCAAGAGAAAGAAACTAAAGCTAGTGTTAAGGCCATAAAAAAGATTCCCAATACTCCACCCACCTGAGAAGCAGAGTCAGCCTTATTGGTGAGCTTGCTTGGCAAGGTAATTTCAAAGTAGCCAAAAAAGGAAATGGCGAAAACCACGAAGACCAGAAAGAAAATAATATTTAACCAAACTGAAGTAGCAACCTCGTTTAAGATTTCCGGATCAGTATTGAAGTGAAAAGGTATACTGAGAACCGCATAAATAGCGAAAATAAAAAAGCCATAAAGCACTGCTTTACCAACTCCTTTGCTATCTCCATCCCCTTTTGTAAAAAAACTTACGGTTAAAGGTATCATTGGAAACACACAAGGCGTTAATAAGGCGATCAAACCTCCAATAAAGCCAAATAAAAAAACCATCCATACATTGCTGATCTCCTTCCTTTCTCCACAAGAAGAAACAGGATTATCCAAATCAACCAGTGGCAAAGATGGAATCACTTTACTGACGTCCAAATTGGCTTTTTGATCAGCTTTATCAAGTGCATTTAAGCCCTTACCGCTTTGTAGATCAAATTCAAATTCAATGATCTCCGGAGGCAAGCACATTTTGTCGTTACAGACCATAAACTCTAGCTCACCCTTTACCAACTTTTCTGTGGTCTTAATCTTCTGCTCAAAACTCGCTTGATCTGCAAAATAGTTAAGATCCATTTCAAAATTAGGATCATAGTCGGTGATCAACTCACCTGTTTCCTCTACCTCCCCAATCAGTTCGTGCTTGTCCTCTTCAAAGTAAAAGGCAGTAGCAATAGGACCATCGTCATTTGGTAGGTGCTGAGAATACAAATGCCAGCCCTCGCCTATAGCCGCTTCAAAAAGCAGCAAATAAGTATTCGCTTCTTCTAGCTTTTCTACTTGGAAAGACCATCTGACTGCTTGGTCATTCTGCTCATTGCTTGCTTCAGTGGCTTTTAAGTCTGCTTCTTCAGGTTCTACTAGATCGCCAGTCGTCTCCTCAGGCATTGGTTCAGTTACATTTCCTGTAGCGGGAATGGCAAAAACAAGATCAACATATTCTGGAGGTAGGCATTTTTCTTCATCACAAACCATAAAGTAAACCTCAGCCGTAATTTCAAAGGCTTCAGGTGTGCTAGGTTTGATCAATTGAGTAAAGGTCACCTGATCTTTGAAAAAGTTGAGATCCATATCAAAATTAGGATCGTATTCCGTGATAGCTTCGGGCTCTTTAACGGCACCTAGCAACTCATATTCAGCTCCCTCTGGGAAGGCGAACTCAGTGGCAATCGGGCCATCGTCACTCGGTAAGCTTTGTGAATATAGGTGCCAATTTTTTTCAATACTTGCAGTTACTTTCAAGGCAAACTTCCCATCTTGCAATTGCTCAACATTAGTTTCCCAACTTACGGGATTAAAGACTTGAGCTAATAGAGAAGAACTTAAAAAAACAGCTAGAAGCAAAGAAAAAACACCTTTCATAAAACCCTTTTTTAAATAATAGTTACCAAAAGTAACATTATTTCCCCGAGGGATGCAGCTCAATATGGTCTCTTAACTCTTCATTAAGACTTAAACCGAAATGCTTTTTTATGACCCCTACAAAAAGATAAAGCAGAGGAGTATCAATGGCTGCCACCAGAACTTTAAATAAAAAGCCGTTGATGAGTAAGTCAGTAAAGCGGTTCCAAGAGATCGCTTCAAAGAGACACAGCAAGAATAAAACTGCTGCTGTATCAACAAATTGAGAGGTCATGGTGGAGGCATTATTTCTTAGCCAAAGGTGTTTACCTTTTGTCAGGTTTTTCCAAAAATGGTAAATGCGGATATCGACTAACTGCGCTAACAAATAAGCGATCATAGAAGCAGATACCGCTACTCCTGTGAGTCCAAAAACTTGATTGAAAGTCAGGTCATCCACAGGCGACCATGTAGTGGCAGGAACTCCATTGGCGGCCCAAACGATAGCCAAAACAAAAACAGTTGAGAACAATCCTGCAATCACTACCTGATTCGCTTTTTTCTTCCCGAAAATTTCAGAAATAATGTCGGTTATCAGAAAAGTGATGGGATAAGGTAGAATGCCCACTGAGATCTCAAAGGTGTAAAAGCCAAAAAAATTCCAGCTAAAAAATTTTTGAAAGATGAGATTACCGGCAACCAAAGAAGCAATAAACAAGGCTCCTAGCACTAAATATAGCCGCTCTGCTTGTCTTCTTTTCACTGCCTCCATGCCACTTTCAATATTTTCTTACTAGCTGATTTTACCTTAAAGCTTTCACTGATACCAAAGCCAAAAACTAAACAAATGTTCCCTGCACTTTCGACTAACCAAACATTTTGTTTTTCGGGCAGGGACACTTTAGCATCAATCAAAATATCACTTACCTTCTTTTTCCCTTTCATTCCTAAGGGTTGAATTCGATCACCCTCTTGCCATTTTCTTAGAATAAGTGGCTCCCTTAGACTTTCAAAATCTAAAAAATAGCTGTTTTGTTCTTGGAGATCTGCAGGCGACTGTTCTAAGATGGTTAAGTCGAGGTAAAAAGGTTCGGTTAACCGCTGTGGAGATAAGGTCAATTCATAATCTACAGCTTTTTCGGTCTGTTTGTTGGTCTCAAGCAGTAGGAGTTTTTCGCGATCTAAAACAAGCTGATGAGTTGCGCTAATAAACTTACTACCGCTCAGAAACTTTGATTGAATCAGATTAAGGCAATCTGCAAGTTGATCAAAGTTGAAACCATAAGGCTTGAAAAGTTCAGCCATAACCAACTTCGGGTGCTTTAGCTGCATGATCGAGTTATAACTCAAATACCCTTGATCGACTTCTTCTTTTAAGCTATTCACTTTCTCATCAAGATAATCATCAACGAGCTCTTGATATTCCTGAATTCGCTGCATATTTGCCTGCATCGTTTCTAGAATCTGCGGATTTCTGCTTTCCCATTTTGCAATGATTTCATGCCTAAAGAAGTTACGCAAATAGTTCACCTCAGCATTAGAGGCGTCTTCGCGATAGCTTAGGTCAAGTGCTTCAGCCATGGTTCGAATTTCCTTTTTGCTGCAGTTTAACAATGGTCTCCACAGCTTATCCGACTGATTTATACCAGTTAGCCCTTTTAAGCCAGTGCCCCGATTTAAATTGATCAAAAAAGTTTCGAAGCTGTCATCCAAATGATGGGCAGTGAGCAAGTGGGTAAACTGCTTTTTTTCCATCAATTCTTCAAAAAATGCATAGCGAATCTTTCTGGCACTTTCTTGAATCGACAAACCCATTTGTTGCGCTTCTGAAGCAGCATCTACCCTTTTCAAATGTAGATCTAGCTTTAATTTTTTAGCCTTGTCCTTGATCAACTGCTCGTCCCTTTCAGATTCTTTTCCCCTTAAAGAAAAATTTACATGAGCAAGCGCATAAGGTACCTCGCAGTGGTCAATCAGATACCAAAGCAGACTGCTGTCTACACCCCCACTTACTGCTAGCAAGAGTTTAGGCTGCTCTATAGTTTTCAGCCTTTCTTTGGTTTTATGGATCAAGTCTTCAAGCATCAGTGATTTTTCTGTTGCTCAAAAATAGCTTTTGCTTTCAACAAGCATTCTTCATATTCATTTTCAGGCACACAAAGGTCAGTAATTGCTCCGCCAACGGTAAGCGAAAGATACTGCTTGCTTTGATGGTAAAGTAAGCTCCTGATGACTACATTGAAATCAAAGTCGCCATAAGGATCAAAATAACCTACTGAGCCTGAGTAAAGCTCTCGAGCACTTACTTCATGCTTATCAATTAATTGTAAAGCAGAAACTTTAGGTGCTCCTGTCATAGAGCCCATGGGAAAGGAATTGGAAATAACATCAACCGGATGCAAACCTTCCTTTAATTCGCTGATCACGGTTGAGATCAATTGGTGCACCTGCGGAAAAGTATATACTCCAAATAGCTCCTCTACCTTAACACTGCTTTTTGCTGCGGTTCTTGAAAGGTCGTTTCTCACCAAGTCAACAATCATCACATTCTCAGTTTGCTCTTTCAAATCAGCTTTTAAAGCCATTTTTATAGCGTGATCTTCCGCTTCATTTTTGCCCCTTTTTGCAGTTCCTTTGATTGGCTGTGAAATCAACTTTTCCCCTCTTTTGCAGAGGTAACGTTCTGGTGAAGCTCCCATCAAATATTGATCATTCAGCTTGTAAAATGCTGCAAAAGGCATGGGAGAATGTTCATTTAGTTGAGCCATCAGTAAATGAGG
Source organism: uncultured Flavobacteriales bacterium (assembly GCA_913056345.1). GTDB lineage: Bacteria > Bacteroidota > Bacteroidia > Flavobacteriales_E > Vicingaceae > CAJXMH01. The sequence goes on from CAJXMH010000031.1 coordinate 19,240, forward strand.
TTCAATTTCAACCTTTTCAGCAAAAAACTCTTGGCAATAATTTAGCTCATACACATTGCCATATTGGATTTCCTCCTTAAGTCTTTGCACTGCATCCAAGTATGCCTTTTTACTCATTCTGGGAGTCAGTCGCGGAATTTGCTGTCTTTTAGCTTTCCCTGCTTGTTCCGCTTGTATCTCATGCTTTAAGTCACTTAAAGGCTTAGCATCTACATCAAAGTTGGCATACAGTTGCAGCTGATCTGAACCACGTTCTTGAAGCACCAAATACGCCGGCTCAAAAAATGCACAATCCCCAAATTCAAAGGTTTTTGCATGTCGGGTTTCAAGCTCCTCTAGCTGATCTTTCAACTCAAAGCCAAAGTGACCAAAAAGCCAAGATGGTTGCTCTTGCTGATAAGCCTTTAAAGACTCTAGCGATTGTTTTGATGCTTGAAAGATCCGATAAGCCCCAAAAGCTGCAAGAGTCTCATATTTACCGTATTGATCGGGATAGTGATTTGAATGATAGATTGCTACATATTTGAAAGACTTGGCCCAACCACTCAACTTTGACAGCAAATTGAGTTGCTGCGACTGAGACAATGTAAATTCAGTAATTTTCTCCACCAAGTAAAATTAAGCATGAGTACTACTTCTTTTACTGAAAGCGAGCTAAAGAAAAAGGAATTCAAGACTGCTTTAATGCAGTTTTTAGAAAAAAAAGGGGCGAGCATTAAAGCTGATCTAACTTCATTGAGAGAGGATATGGGAAATGAAACCAAAAGCTCAGCCGGAGATAAGTTTGAGACAGGAAGAGAAATGATGCAACAAAGTTTAAGTCAATTAGAATCTCAAAAAGACCTGTTGAGGAGACAGTTGCAACTTTGTTCCGAAATTAGCCTAAAAGCGAGTTCAAGGGTAAGTTCGGGCTCTTTGGTAGTAACAGAGCTTCATCAATTTTACATTGGCCTTGCACTCGGAAAATTACAGCTTAATGGCACAGATTATTACTTACTCTCAGAAAAAGCACCCATTGCCCAAGCCATGCTGGGCAAAACAGTAGGTGAAAAATTAAGGTTTCGCAACCAACAACTACAGATCAAAGCAATTTATTGATGGGCTCTAAACTCTTATACTACTTGCTTATACTTCCCATTAGTTACCTTCCCTTTTGGATACTCTATGGCCTTTCTGACTTTACCTATCTGGTGCTTTACAAATTAATCGGTTACCGCACAAAGGTGGTTAGGAGCAACCTTAAAAACAGTTTTCCTGAATTGGATCAAAAGGAAATTAAGCGAATAGAAGCTGCATTTTACCGCCATTTATGCGACGTAATTGTAGAAGCGATCAAAGCCTTTACAATATCAGAGCAAGCAGCTGAAAAACGCATGGTTCATCAAAACCCTGAACTGCTAGACCAATTTTACCAAGAAGGCAAACAAGTTGTTTTAGCAGGTGGACACTATGGAAATTGGGAATTATTTGCCATAACCATCGGGATGAACTTAAAGCATAAAGCAATAGCGCTTTACACCCCACTCAAAAATGAATTTTTTAATGAAAAGGTAAAGAATAGCCGATCAAAATATGGTTTGGGCATGCTTTCAATTCAAGAGATCAAGAAAAAAATTTCAACTCTAGACAACGGACTTTATGCCATTATTTTTGGAGCAGATCAGTCACCTAGAAAATCGCAAAAAGCCTACTGGATGACCTTCCTTGGTCAAGAAACTGGAGTGCAATTTGGGACAGAGAAATTTGCTCTAGAAAATGAGGCGGCCGTAGTATTTGGCAATATTCACCGTATAAAAAGAGGCTATTACGAGGTTCGCTATCAGCTAATCAGCAGCAATGCCGTGCATGAACCATACGGCTATATTACCCAAGCACACACCAAGCTATTGGAAAAAGAAATAAAGCAAAAACCTGAGCATTGGCTTTGGAGCCATAAAAGATGGAAACACCAAAGGCCTGAAGATATGCCGTTGAACGAAGATCTAAAAATCTCGTTGTAAGACTATGGGAATACTCGGAACTATAGTAAAATCTGCGATTAATGTCGGGCAAAAGCTTGAAACTGAAAACGAGTCCGCTAGTGCCATGCAGAAAAAGCAGTTGCGCAAATTGCTTAAAACGGCTCAAAACACCTCTTTTGGAAAATTTCATGGCTTTGAAGAAGTGCTTAGCAGCAATGATCTCATCAAAGCTTTCCAGCAGCACGTCCCGATTCATACTTATGAAGACATGGCTCCTTGGTGGGAACAGCAGCAAAAATTCCCTGACATAAGCTGGCCGGGAAAACCAGATTACTTTGCATTGAGCAGCGGCACCACAGGAAGTGGTTCAAAAAGAATACCAGTAACTGAAGCGATTTCAGATAGCATGCGAAAAGTTGGTATTTCACTTTGCACCCAATTACCCAACTTTAACCTTCCTAAAGAGGTGTTTGAAAGCAGTGTACTGATGTTAAGTAGCTCTGCTCAATTAGAAAAACATGAACACGGCCACTTAGAAGGAGAGATTAGTGGCATCAACGTTCATAAATTTCCCGAATGGTACGAGCTATTTTACCAACCAGGCAAGAGTATTGCTGCTATTAATAATTGGGACGAACGGGTAAAACAAATCGCCAAAAATGCCGCTGAATGGGACATTGGAGCAGTGGCAGGAATCCCCTCATGGGTATTGTTGATGCTAAAAGAAGTTATGGCTTACCACAAACTGAACTACATTCAGGAAATATGGCCTAACTTTTCGGTCTATGCTTCAGGTGGGGTAGCTTTTGAAACCTATCGAAAAGACTTTGAGAAGCTTTCAAACAAAAAACTAACTATCCTGGACACTTATTTAGCCTCAGAGGGCTTTTTTGCCTACACCGCTAGTCCTGATTCGATGGCCATGCGTTTGGCACTCGCTCACGGTTATTTTTACGAATTCATACCTTTTGATGAAAGGGGTATAGATGAATTTGGAGAAGTTAAAAAAGACGCCACTGCACTTACCATTGATGAAGTTAACAAGGGAGAAGAATATGTGCTTATGATCTCTAGCTGCGCAGGAGCTTGGCGTTACGTCATAGGCGATACGATTGAGTTTACTTCATTACAGCCCCCCGAAATAAAGATAACAGGAAGAACTAAGTTTTTCTTGAATGTAGTCGGATCTCAACTCTCGGAAGAGAAAATGAATCAAGCTATTGTTGAATTAGGGCAAATTTTTGAAACGAGCTTTAATGAATTCATGGTTGCAGCGCTGCAAGATGAATCAGAAGACTATTATCACCAATGGGTTTTAGTAAGCGATGATGATTTGAAGGAGGAGAAGTTGAAATTAGAACTTGATCAAATCTTGAAAGCGAAAAATAAAAACTATGCTGTGGCCAGAAATAAGGCACTAAAAACAATAAAAGTAAAAGTGATCAATAAAAAGCAGTATAAAGGCTACTTAGAATCCACTAAAAAAGCAGGAGGTCAAGTAAAAACTCCAAAAGTGATGAAGGCTGAAAAAATGCTAGGACTGCTTGACCAATTTAACTAAAGGTTGTAGTATGGTTCTAACATTTCCTTATCTTCAGAACAAACCATAACCTGATTCTCAGGCAAATAATACCGTTTAATTCTTGATTTATAGGTTGGGCTAATGCGTTCATCGCCCAGAATGAATTGCTTGGTGGCAAGAACCTCATCTTGAAAACCATTTGCAATAGCTATATAATCTGCTGCATGCTCAACTGTCTTCTTAAAACGTTCAGAGAAATAGTATTTGAAGCCATAACGAATCATACTCAGGTTGCTGTGCTGTTGGTAGTCCATCACATGCCCTAATTCATGGGCAAACCAGCCAATAAGAATAGGCTCAGGTAATTTTTCTAAGACTAAAGATTCTTCATCTCTTACGTGGTGACCAATGTTAATTCGGTAGCGCTTTACTCCATCAAAAAGGGAGCGTAACGTAATAATTGGTTGTGCCTGCATAGTTGAGTTACCAATCGATTGTTGCACCAAGGTAATTTCATATTTATGAAGGGACTGGTAACGATTCCAAACTTTCTCAAAACTATCTTTGATCTTTTGGCTTTCCACATTTTTGAAGTGCACACTCATATCAAACTCCTCTCCTTTTGAGCCCTTTTTAAAAAATGAAGACTCCACAATTTCTTCACCTTGAAGAAGATTATGATCAGCGAAATAGGTTCCTGAACAAAATGCAATTAACAAGATGATCAAAAAGTATTTCGTAGTTCTATTCTGCAAAAACGGCTTATTCATTAAAAGTAAAGACGTAAAGTATAGGCAGAATGTTCAAAAGAATCAAGTCCTTTGCTTCACCATGTCTTCTAATGCATCAATCCAAAGGGGGTGATCGTTAAGGCTTTCGACTAATTGTACCTTTTCTCCGCCGTGCTCTTCGAAAATTTCTTGGTACTCAATTCCAATCTCAACCGTAGTTTCTAAACAATCAGCCACAAAAGCAGGACTAAAGGCAAGTAGCTTTTTCTCTCCTTTTTTGGCACGCTCTTCTACAATTTCGTCAGAAAATGGCTCAAGCCACTTTTTATCTAAGCGAGATTGGAAGGCAACAGTATAGTTTTCTTCAGGTATATTGAGTTTCTCAGCCAATAAGCGAGTAGTAGCGTAACATGTTGCTTTATAACAGTATTTATTCTCCTCTGTAAGTTCGGTTTCACAATTGTGATCCTTACAGGGAATCCCATCATCGTAGACCTTGTTCACATGCCTTTCGGGTAAGCCGTGGTAACTAAACAAAACATGATCGTAACTCTCAATGTCATACTGTTTACCTCTTTCTACAAAGGCATCAATAAATTTAGGGTGATCCCAAAATTGGCTAATAATAGAAAGCTCAGGTATTACCCACCATTTAGAAATGATACGCATAGCCTCTTCCATAGCTGAACCACTGCTTGCAGAAGCATAGTGTGGAAACATTGGAACAATGATGATCTTCTCGTAATTCAGTAAGCGCATTTCCTCCATAACCTTCTTCATAGAAGGATTCTGATACCGCATAGCCAAATGCACTCCGTACTTTTGACCGAGTTTATTCTGCAGTTTTTCTTTTACGCTTTCTCCGTAAATGATCAATGGAGAACCTTCGTCTGTCCAAAGTTGCTTGTAGATTTTAGTAGAACCGAAAGCCCTGAAGGGTACAATGATCAAATTCACCAAGATCTTCCTTAGCAAGTATGGCAAATCGATTACCCGTGGGTCATTCAGAAACTGAAAAAGATAGCGTCTGACTGCACCAACTTTAGGTTCATCAGGGGTTCCAAGGTTTACGAGTAATACTCCGACTTTTGACATAGGTAATGGCATAAAAAAACAGCAAATAGACATGCCATCTGCTGTTTTTGTTTTTCAAATCATTTGATTAAATGTGAATAGCTCGATTATCAGTTGCCGCAAGAGTTGCTTCTCTAAAGGCTTCTGTAAAGGTTGGGTGAGCATGCGACATTCTTGAGATATCTTCCGCTGTTGCGCGATACTCCATTGCAACAACTGCTTCAGCAATCATATCAGCAGCACGAGGTCCACACATGTGAACCCCTAAAATTTCATCTGTTTCCTTATCAGCTAATACTTTGATTACTCCATCGGTATCCATGCTCGCTCTGGCTCTTCCACTTGCTTTAAAAGGAAAAGAACCTACTTTATAGGCATGCTTTTCTTCTTTTAGCTGCTCTTCCGTTTTCCCAACGCTAGCCACTTCAGGCCAAGTGTAAACCACATTAGGAATTAAGTTATAATCAATGTGCGGTTGCTCGCCATTTATTAATTCAGCTACCATGGTGCCTTCTTCTTCAGCCTTATGGGCAAGCATAGCGCCTCTAACAACATCGCCAATAGCATAGATGTGTGACTTAGAAGTTTGCAGATGGTCGTTCACTACCACTCTGCCGCGGTCATCAAGCTCTACTCCCGCTTTATCAAAGCCTAAGCCATCCGTGTAAGGTCTACGGCCAACTGAAACCAAACAGTAATCTGCGGAAAAGCTCTGTTCATTGCCCTTCTTATCGTCAGCTTTCACCGAAACAGATTTTTTATTTCGTTTTACTTCTTTTACTTGGTGACTCAAATGGAATTTAACCCCCAACTTTTTCATGGACTTCATGAGTTCTTTACTCATGGCACTGTCCATGGTGGGTATGATTCGATCCATGTACTCTATAACCTCTACCTCGGTTCCTAATCTTGCGTAAACAGAACCTAGCTCCAAGCCGATTACACCTCCTCCGATCACAATCATTTTCTTCGGAAGCTCATCTAATTCTAGTGCCTCAGTTGAAGTAATGATGCGTTCCTTATCTATTTCAATGAATGGTAAACTTCCCGGCTTCGAACCGGTCGCAATTACCACATTCTTCGCCTCGATCTTGGTTTCTTTTTCTCCGCTTATTTTAATTACCGTATCGCTTTCAAAAGAACCCAATCCATGAATGACGTCAATTTTGTTCTTCTTCATTAAAAAGTCAATTCCGCCAACTGTCTGTTCTACTACACCGCGTTTACGCTCGATCATTTGCTTGAAATTCACTTTCAAGTCCTTCAGATCAATTCCATGCTCCTTGAAATCATGGGCTGCTTGGTGGTAATGCTCTGAAGAATCCAGTAGCGCTTTAGAAGGAATACAACCGACATTTAAGCAGGTACCACCCAAACTATTATACTTCTCGACCAAAGCAGTTTTAAGTCCTAATTGGGCACATCTGATCGCGCAAACATAGCCACCGGGGCCTGATCCAATTACTACAACATCGTATTTATCCATGATTCAATCTTTATAAGGAAAATTCAGTTTACAAAAGTAGTCAACTTAAGGCTTTCTAGCTTTTAGGCGACGCTCTGTTTTATTGAGCTTTTTCACTATGGTTAGGAGCAAAAGCAGAGGAGCTACAAAAGCCGCGGTTCTTCCTATGTAATTGCCGTATTTAACGTAGAAGGTCAAGCTGTTGTTTAGCTTAACAGTACCCTTAATAGCATCCGCTTCCCACCAATTGGTTTGCTGAATCACATCCCCTTTTTGATCAATTATAGCTGATATTCCTGTGTTTGCTGAACGTACAATACTTCTTCTCCCTTCAATGGCCCTTAATCTTGCATAGGCTAAATGCTGTTTATAACCCGGTGTATCATCCCACCAACCGTCGTTTGTTATGATGGCATAAAGTTCAGCACCAGATAGGGCATATTGATTTACATATTCTCCATAAATTGACTCATAACAAATAATGGGTCCTATGCCCTCTTCAGAAAAAGGCTTAAAAAACACATTGGGATGATCTTGAGATCCAAAGCCGCCTGCTGAGCCTCCTAGATTGATGGACAGCTTTTTCATAAAAGGAAGGGTAGACAGAAAGGGTACTTTTTCAACACCAAGCACAAGTTTTGATTTACGATGAAAAGCGATGCTATCAGCCATATTGAGTTGCATTGCTGTATTGTAAAAGTCATAGTAAGCTTTATCATTAATGCGCTTTGAGGTTGGTTTTACCTTTTGAAGATCAGTAATGAGTTTACGACTGCTCAGGCCAACAATTATTCTGGCATTTGGTGCTTTTTCCAATAAGCTGAGCATGGCTTTAGTACCATAAAAGTTTTCAACCTCATGCTCCCAATAGGCACCAGGAAAGGCTGTCTCAGGAAACAGGATCAAGTCCGTTGTTTCATCTACCTCTGCTTCAGCAAGGGTAATCATGCGATCTATTTGCTCTTCCTCCGACATGCCCCCAAATTTGTCAAAATAAGGATCGATGTTTGGCTGCACAATAAGCACTTCTAGCGCTTTTCCTTCAGCATTGTAATGCTTGTAAAGCTGCTTTGAGAAAAAAGTTAACCCAAATAAAATGACTAAAGAGAAAGCGAAGAGAAGAGCTGAGGCTTTCTTTCTTTGATTGACTAATGCCCCTAATGCGAAGAACAAGAGCAAATTAATGATTAAGATCAGAGCTGACCCGCCCAATACTCCCGTATACTCGTACCATTGAACCAAAGAGGGATCTTGGGCAAAAACATTTCCTAAGGTTAGCCAAGGCCAAGAAAGATCCCAATTAAGGTGCAAGTATTCAAACGCTATCCAATAGATCAGGAGACCGATATAGCCCTCCTTTTCACCCACTTTAACTTTGGTTTGATGAAAAAGCCAGAAAACGATGGCCATAAAAAGAGAATTGCAAATTACCGCTGCAGCTGCTCCCCAATCAGAGGCATAATAAATCCACCAGGTTGTGAGTAAATTAAAAATGAAAAAGCTCAAATAGGCGTAGCCAAAAACTTGCAAACCTTTTCCCGATTTCTTGCTCAGTTCTTTCTCTATCAAAAGCAGGCCAATGAAAGAAATGTAGATTAAGCTTGATATTCCGCCAACAGCAGGCCAAGCGAGTGCCATTAAGGACCCACTTAAAAGTGCAATTAACCAAAGCTTAATATTTGTCATGATGCGTTGAAAGCCTGACAAACTTATTAATAATTAGTTTTGCTCTTTAAGATTTTATTTATGAAGAAATTACTTAGCCTTCTGTGCTTACTTCCGCTATTTAGCGAAGCCCAGATTATTCAAACACAGCCTACCGCACTAAATTTTGGAAATGTTACGGTTGGACAAAAAGATAGCCTAAGCTTGACCTTGACCAATACCGGCAGTCAAAGCGTTAACATTACCAACATTAAAAATTATTTGATCTACGGTGACTATCCTTTTACCGTATCGCAGACAACCTTAAGTTTAACTGCAGGTGCTTCTCAATCTATTTGGGTTTATTTTGAACCTGAGCATAACATTTTGAATAATTCCGAGCTTGTGATCCAACACAATACCACAAGTGGAAACACAGCAGTTGATGTGAGAGGTCAAGGCGTTTTTGGCAACACCTATTACAGCAGTACGCAGAATTTAGAAGAGGAAGCGCTAAAAACGGCTTTAAAAACTCGTTTAGGACAGGGGTACAACCAAAGAAGCTACAACCAAGCAAGAGACGCAATGTACGCTACGATCGACAACAACAGTGGTCAAGTTGAGTGCGCTTACACAGGTAGAAGAGCCACTTTTAATACAAGATCAGGAGCTAACAGCAACAGCTTTAATTGTGAGCATACTTTCCCGCAGGGTTTTTTCAATCAGAATTTACCCATGCGTAGTGACATTCATCATTTGTTTTCAACCGATGTAACCGCCAATAGTCGAAGGAGCAACTTTCCTTTTGGTATTGTAAGTGGAAACGGCACTTGGTCGCAAGGAGGCTCTAAAGTAGGCGGCGGAGTTTTTGAACCTAGAAATGTTCAGAAAGGTAGAACCGCAAGAGCCATGATGTATTTCGTGATCCGTTACCAAGATTACTCAGGACATTTTGGCCCTCAAGAAACAACTCTTAGAAACTGGCACAACACCTACCCGCCTAATGCGTCGGAACGGCAACGAAATAATGATATTTTTAATGTTCAAAACAATCGGAATCCTTTTGTTGATTATCCTCAGCTAGAGGAACGCATTACCAATTTCGTTAGTTTTTCAACCAAGCCTACACAACTTGGTTTGGACATAACCCAAACTTCAATTGACTTTGGTAATTTCAGTGCAAATCAAGCTGACACCTTCGTCTACGTTTTAGTTAATAGAGGCAATCAAGCGATTAATTTTAGCAACTTTAGCTTAAGTAATAATCAATACCTGTCTTTTGGAGCCACTTCAGGCAGTAACCAATCGCTTAACCCGGGAGATGCGATAAAAATTGAGGTAATAGCACAAACCCAAGGAATAGCAATTAGCTTGAACGAAAGTTTGAGTTTTAATACCAGCTTACCTGGTTCACAATCGAGTTTTACCATTCCAATCAGAGGCAATTCGATCATCACTGGCTTACAGAATTCAAGGCTTGAAAGCCAGCTTTCAGTTTACCCGAACCCGGTTGAAGATCGCTTGCTTTTAGAACACCCTGCAGTAAGTAAACTCCAACTTAAGCTTTACAATTCTTCGGCTCAGGAAATAGCTACTTCTTGGAAACAAATGGGAACCTCAGCTTTAGAGCTTGAAACATCGCACTTAAAACAAGGAGTTTACTTCCTTGAAATAAACAACGGAAGTAAAAGCATCGTAAAGAAAATACTCAAGTAAACACCTCAACGTATAAGTTGATAGCGTGCTCCAATACCAATAAAGCTTGTTGAGAATAGGTCTTGATCAATCTGGGTAGATCCGAAGTAAGTTAAAGTCGGTCGATACTCTAGAAAGGTAGAAAAGTCTTTCCAAATTTCTCTTGACTTTGAAAGCCTCAAATTTAGTCCGAGGGGTAAGGAAAACATCATACTCAAATTTGGAGAGTTCTGTCTGTAAGATTCATTCTGAAAATCGACAGCTTGATCCGTTTGTGGGCCATTAATTGGAATTCCGTAGCTGTAGGATATCTCTTCCGAATAAAAAACATCAACTGCAGCATTAAAGGCTAAACCAGCTGATACTGCTAGCCCTCCATAAACACTCCACGTACTTTCTGTGCTGCTTCCAATTATAAAAGAGGCATCTATGGTAATAAATTCATTGTAATAGTCTAAGCTATAAGTCTCTGATCTAATTGAATCAACGAGATAACTAATGCCCGTTGAAGTAGAAGTTAAGGTATCGATTCGCTGGGTTGTAGTGTTGGTCATACTTCCGTTAAATAAACTAACAGAAGCCGAGGAGATTCCGAATTGAAACTTTGGATTTAAACGGGCCCATTGACTTTTACTTTGAAAAGCATCTAGCGTTGCACTTATACTCAAATAAGTATTGGAAGACCTGCTTGAGGTGAAGTCTCGTGAAAAGTCCCCGAAATCACGGTTGAGCAATTCTGATTCAGGTGCCATCCGCTTAAAGTCGTTTAAAGAACCCAAGTAACTATTCGAAATAATCAAACTACCTGTTTGAATTGAAAGCGAAACTTTCCTTTTGACAGGCTCTTCAATAACTTGAGCGTGACAGAAATGCGCCGTAAAGCAAAGCATCAACCCTATTAGAGTCCTTTTCATCAGCCCATGCCTTTCATAATTAGCGTAAGAGGTACATTTTACCAAATTCTTCTTTGAAGAAATCATCTACTGAAGATTCACGATGTTCAAGTGTTGCACCGTCAATTTTCATCTTAACCCGATAGAGGTAAACGCCATTGGCCAGTTGGTCACCAAATTCATCTTTCCCATCCCAAGCATAGGTACTGATATTATTCCCAATGCGAATAGGACCTAGCTCATATTGATCTATTTCTTTTACAACCTTACCGGTAACGGTCATGATCTGAATTTGAATTTGATCAGGAACCTTCGAGCCGGTTAAGGTAAATACAAAGCGGGTTGAAGTGGAAAAGGGATTTGGGTAGTTCAAAAGATGGGTTACGGTTGATTCTGTAATCACTTCAAATTCTACCACAAAGTCTTCTTGAGCAGTGGTATTTCCAGACTTATCGAAAGCTTGCACCCTTAGCTGGTAAACGCCATCTTGCTTAAAGCTTGGTCTGTAAACCACTTGTGCTTTATTTTCAGGCAAAGAAGCAGGAATAAACTGCAGAAGGTCAGCACTGTTCTGGTAATTCAATAAAGTTTCCTGCCCTTGCGGGTCACGAATAAAGAGGCGCATACTGCTTGTATCGTCTATGGCCAAGAATTGATTTTCATCATCTAAACGAATTCGAATTTCAGGTTCTGCCGAAACAATTTCTCGATTAATAATGCGCTTTCCGTCAAAGGTTACATCTAATAATGGATTGAGCCGATCTTGGGTAACAAAAAAGGTGAACTCACCTTGGTTATTGAAATAGTTCAGTTCAAGCGGATCGCGTTTAGCATTTAACTCAATAATTAAGGTTTGAAGACCACTTAAATTGCCCGTATTGAGCTCTGCCGAGTAACGTATTGTGCTATCAGCCGGCAGTGGTGGCAGTTTTTCTTGCTTTAGGTGATTTATTTGGTTGTTATTATTTAAGATACTCAAGTCGACGGTGAAACTATCTGGCAAGGAAGCACCAAGATTGGTAATGGCCACCGACAAAGATAATGGCTGACCTGCCTGCAAAGTATCAGAACTGATACTAAAGAAACGTTGAGGATTTAAAGCCAGATCTGCTACCATCTGGTGGCTTATTTCCCAACGCAATAATTGTGGTGCAGTTCTCAATTGATCGTCATAAGTGGTTGCCTTAAGTTGTAAGTTGGGATACTGCGCGACATCAGCGATGGTATTTAAAGAAGTATCGATAAAAAATCGGTTGCTTCTTAAAAGTAAGTTTTCATTTCCTTGTGCATCTAAACCGATCAAATCAACAATCAAGCTATCAGCGCTATTGCTCTCTAATGGCCTAAAGTGATAGCTCAATTTTTCCCAATTGAAAGAAGGACCTACCAATGGAGAGCGATACTCTCCAAATGCGGAGTTAACTTGAATGTCTCTGGTAAGCGTAATCCTTGCATTGGCTGAATCGCCTGCTAGCTCTTCGACTGAGCTTACATCCCCTTTTTTGACCGTGAATATGAAAGGATAATTATCTTGAAGCCCATTGATCTCAGTACTACCCAAAGTTTCAAAAGCCTTCAAAACAGTTGAATCTTGATTACGGATTTGGCTGTAAGAAACCGGCAACCAATTGTAAATCACAATGTAGTGACCATCAGGAACTCGATTAAGAATCATATCGCGCATGGCTCTCATTTCACTTAAACTATCTGAGCGAAATAAGAAGTAGGATTCCGAACGCTCCCTAAAAGGAGAACACCAATTGTTAACATTTGCCTGACCAAAGTCATTTTGATTGAACTGACCATTATATGGGGTCTGCCAAGATTCCAAGGTTAGGGAGTCCAAGACCGCAACAAGAAATCCTTCGGCATTTCTTACCCTGCAAGCGCCTCTTTCACGAATATCTGCATCAATCGCATAGAGGATATCATTGAGCTCTCTATTGTTTTGAGGATTGCCTAGGTTAACCACTCTTAATTCTCGCGCACCAGTAGTGTACTGAAATTCCCTTTGTGAGCGGTTTTGCGCAATAAACACATTGGGATTATTCAAATATTGATCGAAGTGATCTTGAGACCAGCCACTTTGTTGATTAATATATTGAAAAGAACTCACTCGCCATTTGTAGTCAGCAGGATTAGCTGCCACCGGACTAACGCGCCAAAAATACACGGCACTATCTGGCATAGCATCTAATACAGCAGGTGACCATTCTATTACTCCACCGGAGGAAGTTACCTCATAAGTTTGCTTGAAAGGACTGCTAAAAGTTCCATTTGTATCCAACTCAAATCTGTATGATTTTTCTCTTTCAAAAGCAAAAGCAGTTGAGGCTTTCAAACTTGGTGATTGGCTTCCTACAATTGAAAATTTAGCCGGACTTACAGGAATAATCTCTCCCGAACGAACCAATACATCAAAATCGAGACGATTATT
>CAJXMH010000032.1 GCA_913056345.1 uncultured Flavobacteriales bacterium
TAACGCCGATTAATTTTAACTTTTTCATAATTTCTAAATTTAAGTTTTTGATAAGCCTCTCAATAACTTGAGGCTTTTTTTACTGTTTATTTATTGCTTGTTTCTTCCATTTTAAAGCAATGACAGTCACCAAAAACTAAATTTCCCTTTAAATAAGAAGCGTTGCTTTTGCTCAAAGATTCTTTGGCCGCAGAGAGAGATGTCTCACTCAAAAAAATATCACTAAAAGGTTGAGTGAAGGAAGGTTTGTCGATTTTCATGATTTAAATATACGAGAATTATTTTAATCCATTAAACAGCAATGCACTATGGCACTTATACAACTTTTTAACAGGCATAAATCACACGCTTATCTTTAGCTAACTTTGCCGCATGACTTACTTAGATGGTTTAAATCCTGCACAGAAAGAGGCGGTGCTGCATACAAAAGGCCCTTCTATGGTGATTGCCGGTGCCGGCTCTGGAAAAACACGCGTCCTCACTTACCGCATTGCTCATTTAATGCATCAAGGTGTGGACTCATTCAATATTCTGGCCCTCACTTTTACCAATAAGGCTGCACGCGAGATGAAAGAACGAATCGGGAAAATCACTCAGCCCGGTGAAGCCAAAAATTTATGGATGGGAACCTTTCACTCAGTGTTTGCTAGAATTTTAAGAGCTGAAGCAGAAAAACTACACTACCCCTCTAATTTTACCATTTACGATACACAAGATGCCAAAAGCTTGATCAAGTCCATTACCAAAGAAATGGGCTTAGATGATAAAGTTTACAAAACTGGCTTGGTGATGAACCGAATTTCATCGGCAAAGAACAACTTACTTTCAGCGACTGCTTATTGCAATAACACTGACATACAAGCGGAAGACAGGCAAATGGTTCGTCCCAAAATTGGAGAGATTTACAAAACCTATGAACAGCGCTGTTTCAAAGCGGCTGCCATGGATTTTGACGATTTGCTTTTTAAAACCAACATTCTGCTGCGAGATTTTCCCGACGTTTTATACAAATACCAACATCGTTTCAAATACATTTTGGTTGATGAGTATCAGGATACCAACTTTTCACAGTATTTAATCGTAAAGAAATTGGGAGCCTTGAATGAAAATGTTTGCGTAGTTGGCGATGATGCACAAAGCATCTATGCCTTTCGTGGAGCAAACATTCAAAACATCCTCAATTTTCAGCGTGACTACCCCGATTGTAAAGTATTTAAACTAGAGCAAAATTACCGCTCGACTAAAAACATTGTAGGGGCCGCCAACCAAATCATTGAGAAGAATAAAGACCAACTTGAAAAAGAAGTCTGGACAGACAATACCGAAGGGCCAAGAATCAAGGTTGAGCGCACCTTGACTGATAATGAAGAAGGTAATTTGGTTGCAAATTCCATCATAGAGACCAGGCACAATAAACAAGCTCAACCTCAAGACTTTGCCATTTTATACCGCACCAATGCGCAGTCGCGAGCGATGGAGGAGGCCCTAAGAAAAAAGGACATTCCCTATCGCATATTCGGAGGAACCTCTTTTTACCAAAGAAAGGAGATCAAGGATCTTTTGGCTTACTGTCGCATGACAATTAACCCGAATGATGATGAAGCTTTAAAAAGAATCATCAATTATCCGGCAAGAGGTATTGGAAAAACCACTTTAGACAAGGTCGGCATACATGCCAATCAACACAATAAAAGTTTTTGGTCGGTTATCAGCGCTGAGGATTTAGCAACGCTTTCCATTCATGCAGGCTCGAAGAGTAAGATCAAGCAATTTGTGACTATGATCAAAAGCTTTCAAGCCCTTGAAAAAAGAGCGAATGCCTATGAAGTAATGGAAGAAATTGCCAAGACCTCTGGAATTTCTAAAGACCTTTTCACCGACAAGACGCCGGAAGGCATTGCACGTTATGACAACATCCAAGAACTTTTGAATGGGGTTAAAGAGTTTGTTGAGGAGGGAGATGATGATGAAAAAGAAGCCATTGTTCTACCAGATACAGTTGACGGTGAAGCCAAAAATGCGAAAGGACTTGCAATATTCTTGCAAGACATTGCACTGCTCACTGATGCTGACCAAGGCAATGACCAAGATACCAACAAGGTTTCATTGATGACGGTGCATGCGGCGAAAGGCCTTGAATTTCCTTATGTATTCATTGTTGGGCTTGAAGAAAATCTATTTCCTTCTCAAATGGCCCTGAACAGTCGCGCCGACCTAGAGGAAGAAAGAAGACTATTTTACGTAGCTTTGACACGTGCTGAAAAAGAAGTTCGATTATCTTACTCCGCCAGTCGTTATAAATGGGGTAATTTAATTTATTGCGAACCGAGCAGGTTTATTGAGGAAATTGATGAACGTTTTTTGGACTACACAGCTCCTGAAACTTCAGAGCCTTTTGCGAACGAACGAAGCAATTATTTTGAAAGAAGCGGACAAAGTAAAGCTAACTTTTCAGCCAAAAGTAAAAGTAACGGACGTTCAAAAACGAATAAAATGGGTTCTAAAAAAGAAGACAAAAAGGTTATACCTCCGCACAAAAAAATGGTAAACGTCAACGACGCAAAACGAGCTGTTGACCCTTCGTTTGCTTCAGCAGCAGGCAAAATTGACGAAGGCATGAGAGTAGAACATCTTCGATTTGGAAAGGGCAAAGTCACAAAATTGGAAGGTGATGAACCAAATAAAAAAGCAACCATTCAGTTTGATAAAATGGGCGAAAAACAGCTTTTATTGAAATTTGCTAAACTGAGAATACTAAAAGATAAGTAGCCTAAAAGGCAGAAATAAATATGGAATACAATACGAGTAGATCGAAGATGATCATTCCCGAATATGGTCGTCACATTCAAAAATTAATCGATCACGCCACCCAACTAGAAAAGAAAGAAGACCGCAATGAAATGGCTCTAGCCATTATTGATGTTATGGGTCAGCTTAATCCACACCTTAAAAACGTACAAGACTTTCGTCATAAACTGTGGGATCACCTTTTTATCATGTCTGACTTCAAACTTGATGTGGATTCGCCTTATCCAAGACCAGAGCCAGAGCATTTTCAGTCTAAACCACGTAAAATGCCTTATCCGGATAACAACATTCGGTATAAGCACTATGGCCGAGGAGTTGAAAAGTTAGTTTCAGTCATCTTAGACATGGAAGAAGGTGAAGAGAAAAGCGCTCTTGTTCAATCTACTGCTAATCTAATGAAGAAGCATTATTTAAGCTGGAGTAGGAATTCAGTTGATGATAAGCAGATCATCATGGATTTGAAAAAAGTGTCAAGAGGTAAACTCGAACTACAAGAAGAAGAAATTGAATTAACTGCCACAAAAGACATCGTAAACAGAAATATACACAGCGGTAATTCCAAGAAGAAAAAACCCAATAACAAGAGAAAACGGAAGTCTTACAAAAAGCGCAAATAGTAAAATGGGAACATTCGAAATTAATGGTGGAAAGAAATTAAAAGGAGAATTAGTTCCACAAGGCGCTAAAAATGAAGCACTGCAAGTTCTCTGCGCCGTGCTTCTTACCCCTGAAAAGGTGGTAATGAAAAACGTTCCTGATATTTTAGACGTCAACAAATTGATTGACCTCTTGAGTGATCTCGGCGTTAAAGTTGAAAAGCTGAATGCTACTGATTATGCTTTTCAAGCAGACCAAATTGATATAGAATACCTCAATACCCAAGAGTTTAAAAAGAAAGGGGCTAGTCTTAGGGGCTCTGTCATGATTCTTGGTCCTTTGCTCTCTCGATTTGGCAAAGGTTACATCCCACGGCCTGGTGGTGACAAGATTGGAAGAAGAAGACTGGACACCCACTTCATCGGTTTTCAGAAGCTTGGCGCTAAGTTCATTTACAATAAAGACAATAAATTCTACAAAGTAGAAGCCAACAATTTAAAAGGCACCTACATGCTTTTAGACGAAGCTTCTGTTACGGGAACTGCCAATATTGTAATGGCTGCAGTGCTTGCAAAAGGAACCACCCAAATTTATTATGCAGCCTGTGAACCTTACATTCAGCAGTTATGCAAAATGCTCAACCGTATGGGAGCTAAAATCTCGGGAATTGGTTCTAATTTGCTTACTATAGAAGGAGTTGAGTACCTCGGAGGCTGTGAGCACGCTATTTTACCAGATATGATCGAGATTGGAAGTTTTATTGGCTTAGCAGCCATGACTCAATCTGACATTACCATTAAAAATGTCTCTTATGAAAATTTAGGCATCATTCCTGACACTTTTGCCAAATTGGGCATCAAAATGGAATTGAAAGGAGATGACCTACACATTCCCGAGCAGGAAATCTATGAAGTAGATACTTTTATTGACGGTTCGATCATGAATATTTCTGATGCTCCATGGCCAGGTTTCACTCCTGACCTCTTGAGCATTGTTTTGGTAGTTGCTACCCAAGCGAAAGGCTCGGTTCTGATCCATCAAAAAATGTTTGAGAGTAGGTTATTCTTCGTGGATAAATTGATTGACATGGGGGCACAAATTATTTTATGTGATCCGCATAGGGCAACAGTCATTGGGCTGGAAAGAAAAACCAAACTCAAAGGAATTCAAATGACTAGCCCAGACATTAGGGCTGGTGTTTCCTTGTTGATTGCAGCACTTTCTGCCAAAGGAACCAGTGTGATCCATAACATTGAACAAATTGATCGCGGCTACGCTAACATTGATAAGCGACTCAATGCACTAGGCGCGGATATTAAGCGTTTGTAATAAAAAAGTACCATGAAAAAATTTGCACTAAGTATTATCATGTTGGGAAGTTTTTTATTTTCCTCGCATGCACAAGATAAAAAAGTAGACATCGGTTTAGGGATTGGTGACCGGGCGCCTAACTTGGTTTTCAGCGATCCTAATGGAAAACAAATTGAATTGAATGACCTTAAAGGAAAAATGGTCCTGATTGATTTTTGGGCTTCATGGTGCGGACCCTGCAGAAGGGAAAACCCCCGAATAGTCGCAACCTATAAAAAATTTAAAGATCAGGATTTTGAAAACGGAGATGGATTCACCGTTTATTCCTATTCACTAGATAAAAACAAAGGTGCATGGCAAAATGCCATCATGCAAGATGGATTAGCTTGGCCTTATCATGTTAGTGATCTAAAAGGATGGGCAGCTGCAGGAGCTCAAACCTACCGCATAAGATCAATCCCTCAGGCCTATTTAGTAGATGGAGACGGTATAATTGTAGGTAAAGGAAACACCTTGAGAGGTGGTGGTTTAGGAAAACTGTTGTCCAACTTAAGTAAACCTTAAGACAAGTAAAAAAAGCATATTCTAAATCCCCTTTTAGGGGATTTTTTAATTTATAAGGTAAAGCAAAAGCCAAGGAAAAAACCTTATGACAAATTGACAAGTAAAATCAATTGGCAAAGCATTTGTTTAAAGTGAATCGATTAAAAAATATGTTCATGAGTAAAGAAAAACAAGCAGCAGAAAATCCCGAAGACGAAGCGCAAAACGAAAAGCTCAAAGGGAACGAACAAGAGCAAGCTGAACAAGAACAGCAAGAGGCAGAAGAATCCAAACCAGCAGAAGACAAGGACGAAGAGATCAAAGCTCTGAATGATAAGTTCCTCCGTTTGTATTCAGAATTTGATAATTTCAGAAGAAGAACCCAAAAAGAGAAGCTTGACCTCTACAAAACGGCAGGTGAAGATATCTTTAAAAGTCTTATCCCCATCATGGATGATTTTGAGCGTGCCAAAAAGTCTATGGAAGAAACAGAAGATTACCACAGTTTGAAAGAGGGAGTGGATTTGATCTTTAGTAAGTTTTTGAATGTTTTTAAAAGCAATGGTCTTGAACCGATGGAGTCAGCTGTTGGAAAGGATTTTGACAGTGACTTGCATGAAGCAGTAACCCAAATCCCCGCCCCTGAAGAAAAGTTGAAAGGGAAGGTAGTTGATGAAATAGAAAAGGGTTACGTATTAAAAGAAAAAGTTATTCGCTACGCTAAAGTAGTGGTAGGACAATAAGAGAAAGAATAGCATGGCAAAGAGAGACTATTACGAAGTTCTAGGATTAAGCAAAGGTGCTTCTAGCAGTGAGATCAAAAAAGCTTACCGAAAATTAGCCTTGAAATATCATCCTGATAAAAATCCGGATGACAAAGAGGCAGAGGAAAAGTTTAAAGAGGCAGCTGAAGCTTATGAAGTACTAAGTAATCCCGAGAAGAAGCAGCGTTATGATCAATATGGTCATGCTGGCATGGGCGGAGCAGCTGGCGGAGGTGGTTTCGGCGGCGGCGGAATGAGCATGGATGATATCTTTTCACAGTTTGGTGATATTTTCGGCGGTGCAGGCTTTGGCGGATTTAGCGGTTTTGGTGGACAAGGCGGCGGAAGAACTAGAAGAAGAAATCGAGGTAGCAACATTCGCGTTAAAGTCTCTTTAGACCTTAAAGACATTGTTAATGGGGTTGAAAAAAAGATCAAGGTTAAAAAATACGTTAGCTGTAAAAGCTGCAGCGGATCAGGGGCTGAAGGAAATAGTGGCTTTGACACTTGTGACACCTGTGGCGGAAGTGGTCAAGTTAACCGGGTAACCAACACCTTTTTGGGGCAAATGCAGACAGCTTCAACTTGTCCAAAGTGCGGTGGTGAAGGGAAAACCATAACCAATAAATGTAATACCTGCCATGGTGATGGCATTGTAAAAGACGATGAAACCATTGAGCTGAAAATTCCTGCGGGTGTTGAAGGCGGTATGCAACTTTCCGTGAGTGGCAAAGGAAACATGGGTGCTCGTAATGGAGTAGCCGGAGACTTGATCGTTTTGATCGAGGAAGAGGAACATCCTGAGCTCAAAAGAGATGGGAACAACATTCTCTACGATCTATACATAAGTTTTGCCGATGCTATATTGGGAACGGAAGTAACCGTACCTACAGTAAACGGTAAGGCAAAAATTAAAATTGAAGCAGGAACACAAGGAGGAAAGGTATTGCGTCTTCGCAGTAAAGGAATTCCCGATGTAAACGGATATAGAACCGGAGATCAATTGGTCAACATCAATGTGTGGACCCCTCAAAACTTAAGTAAAGAAGAAAAAGGACTAGTTGAAAAATTAAAGGGTTCTAAGAATTTTGAACCTCAGCCAACTTCTAATGATAAAGGCTTTTTTGGAAGGATGAGGGATTATTTTAATTAATCATCTGATCCACCATTTTCGCAACAGCAGGACAAACCCGGGTATTTTTAGCGGTAAGATCTAAGATTTGATGCATTCGCTTTCGGTTAGTATGCGGATATTCCCGACAGGCTTTAGGCCTAGCCGAATAAGCCATGCATTTATTATCTTCCAATAAAAATGGACAAGGAGAGCTTTGTAAAACCTGGTCACCATCTTCATCAATTTTTAAATATTGATCAAAAAAGTCAGCAGGTTTCATTTTAAAATGAGCCGCCATACGCTCAACATCTTTATCATAGAAAATAGGGGAAGTTGTTTTACAACAATTGGCACAATCCAAACAATCAATTTCTTCAAATGCCTCTTCATGCAATGCATGAAAACGACGGTCTAAGTCTTTTGGTGGTCTTTGCTTTAGCTTCCGAAAGAACTTATTGTACTCTTTTCGTTTGCTTTTCGCCGTATTGAGGTATTTTCTAAGTTCTGCCTTCACACATACAAAGTTAACATTCGAGAGCTTTAGTATGGCTGATTTTAGTTTTTAGCTTTCTTACTTTAACCGCAAAGCACTCAAAGTAATCGCAAAGAACAAAAAGTCATGGCTTAGCAATCAAATTTTTAAAAGGTCTCAGCCAGCTGCTCTAGGGTTTATGCTTTTTACTTTCAGCTCGTTACCTTAAACTTTTAACTTTGCCTCTCTTTAACTCTTATTCTCTTTAACTCTTTTTCTATTCTACTTTTCTGCTTTATACCTTCCTCGCTCTCAGCATCTCACGTTTACCACCTGGAGGACCTGCTAATTTTTCTACTTCAAAGCCTATAGCCTTTAGTCTTCTACGAATCACACCCTTCACACAATAGGTAACCAATAACCCCCCTTTAGTCATACTATCATGGAGTTTTCTAAAAATAGCCTCTTCCCAAAGTTCCGGCTGTTTCTCTGGAGCAAAAGCATCAAAATAAACAAGGTCGTATGCCTGTTCAAGTGAAAGCGACTGCAAGCTTGCCTGCTTTTTTAAAAGGCTAAGCTCCTCTGTTAGTTGCACGGGTGCTTCCCAAGCTGATTGATGAATCTTATTGAAAAGTGCGCGACTTTCACCTAGTAGATTAGGATAATTGAGATTTTGAACTTCATCTAAAGAAAGCGGAAAAGCTTCTATGGCTGTATAGTTTACTTTCAATCCACTACCCTTTAAAGCTAGAGCACTCAGCCAAACGTTCAAGGCCGTTCCCATGCCAACTTCCAACAATTTAAAATTAGATTTCTCAGCGCTTTTCTGTTTTAATCCCGCTTCAATGAAAATGTGGTTTGACTCCGCTATAGAGCCGTGCTTTGAGTGATAATGTTCATCCATCTCTTCTAAATAAAAAGAGTGGGATCCATCTGCAGTTACTATCAATTTCCTCTTCATCTCGCTAATCTAATCTTACCTTTGCAAAGGTAGTAGAAACCTTAACGGAAGAGTAAAATGGGGCAATCAGAATTAAGTCATCTCAAGGAAGAATCAATACAAGCAAGTCTCAGTTACGAAGCATACCTTGAGCTTATGGAGGCCTTAGTGGCCAAAGGCAAAACATCTGGTCCTAACCAAAGTGAAGAGTTTGCCCAATATACCAAGATGAACTTAAAAAGAATGCAAAGGCTCAACAAAACCATTGTGCTGAGCGATGCTTTAGCTAGCCAGTGCGAGAAAGTCGATCAGGAAATTACTTTTTTAGCCCTTACAGAATATTGGTGCGGAGATGCTGCTCAGAACCTACCTCTTTTCAATAAGCTCGTAGAGCAAAATCCAAAACTTTCCTTTAAGCTTCTTTTCAGAGATGAAAACCTTGACTTGATGGATGCTTTCTTAACCAATGGAGGAAGATCCATCCCAAAAGTGATTGCCTTAGATACTCATAGTTTAAAGGTTTTAGGAAGTTGGGGGCCTCGACCTACTCCCGCCCAAGAGATGGTTTTAGCATTTAAAAAAAGCGGTCAGGACGATTACCAAGAATTTTTGAAGGAAATCCAATTGTGGTATGCTAAAGACAAAACCTTAAGCCAGCAAGCTGAATTAATACTTGCTTTAAGTGATTGGTTGAGCAAACACAATAAGTAAGACATGATCAGGTTTGCTTCTGTAACTTTACCGCATGAATAAAAGTCTCCTATTCTTACTTTCTTTTACGTTACTGCTTGCTTTTGGCTGCAGGAGAGACGAGAGTATTCTGGAAGATAGCGGAGCAAAATTGAGTTTTAGCACTGATTCAATCAGTTTTGATACGGTTTTTACTACTGTTGGAACAACCACCGAAAACTTCAGGGTATACAACCCTTACAAAGAAACGATACGCATTAGCAGTATTCGCTTGAATGGCGGACAAAACTCCAACTTTAGAATTAATGTTGACGGTCAGCCTGGTCCTTTTCACGAAAACATTGAAATAGCACCTGAAGATAGCCTCTTCATATTTGTTGAAGCAACGGTTGACCCAAATAATCGGCTTAACCCTTTTGTCATTACTGACTTTATCGAATTTAACACCAATGGCAACCGGCAAGAAATTGACTTAGTTGCTTGGGGACAAAATGCCATTTATTATACGCCAACAACTTTTAGCAGAAACCTACCTGATTTTACTTGTCTCACGGGACCTTGCAGTAGTACAAACCCTCCCGTAAATGTTACTTGGACGGATTCACTACCCATCGTGATCTATGGTTATGTGGTAGTCGATTCGCTTGATCAATTGACCATTGAAAAGAATACCAAGATCTATTTCCATAATAATGGTGGATTATGGGTTTACCGAGGAGGAACGCTTAAAGTTCAAGGAACAAAGGATGAACCTGTTATTTTTAGAGGTGATCGTTTGGAGCCTGCTTACGATGACATACCCGGTCAATGGGATAGAATATGGATCAACGAAGGTGGGCAAAACGAGATCAATTATGCGCAAATCAAAAATGCCTTTATTGGTTTACAAGTGGAAGTCCTTCCCTTTAACGACCCGCCATACGGTGCTTCAAGTTTAGACCTCAAGAATACGGTGATCGACAATTGTTCAGGCTTCGGCTTGCTCTCATCGGTTTACAACATTCAAGCTGAGAATCTAATCATCTCCAACTGCGGGCAATACAATGTAGCGCTTAGAGGAGCAGGAAGATATGCATTCAAGCACTGCACCTTTGCCAACTATTTTGACCAAGCAGATCGTGAAACACCTGCCTTTTTTGCCCAAAACTTCTTTATTAACGCCTTGGGTAGTCAACTGATCGGTTTACCTAGAATTGAGCTGAGTAACAGCATCGTCTATGGAGATAAGCAAACAGAGTTTGAGTGGGAAATCGTGAATAATGGCAACATCGACTTCAATGTTCGAAATAGTCTAATAAAAACCCAAGAAAACACGAGTGATACCGCCTCTTTCAAAAATTTATTACTCAATCCTCCTGATCAAATTTTTGCTGAGCCCCGTAGTGGTAATTTCAATCTATTCGAAAATTCATTGGCCAGAGGAAGGGGTGATCTCAGCATCGCCAATACTGTTCCCAATGATCTTAAAGGAAATGATAGAACAACTGATGGACAGCCTGACCTAGGTGCTGTGGAATATCAACCTTGATCAAAGTTCACTTAAGAAAGCCATGGTATCTACTCCATCTGCATAATCCCATAATTCAGGTTGTTGGGCTTTGCCGAAAGGAATGTGTTGTTCTTTCTTTGAAACGATACACTGAATTTGATCGGCCTGCTCTTCGAGCTTCTTAAGTAACTCTTGTTGATCTTCGTATTGCTCATAGAAAAGAACCCCTACAGGCGATTGCAAAGCTTCATCCTCCTTCAAGAGCAGAAAGCCATTTTCCAACAAATCGATCTTGTTCAATAAGTAAACCGCCTTATTATAATCATAATTATTCGCATAAGCATTGTGTTCAGCATAATGTCGGTATGCATAAAAAGCCTCGAACAATCGATCCTTATCGAAATCTTTGGTTAAGTAAAGCTTAGTGACATTTCGGCAACCCAAACCAAAATGGGTAAAAACATCTGAAGCCAAGCCCTTCAAATCATCAGCGCTTTCAGAGCCATCAAGTATAGCGAGCGATGTCCTGTTTTTTCTAATAATTTTTTGAATGTCTTTAAAATAATATTCAAAGTAGCGGGCACTGTTATCACTTCCTGTAGCAACTAAGCAATCAATTTCATTTAAGCGTTCACTTACTTTGATCTTATCCTTCCATTCGCTTTCGAGACTTTGTAACACAGATAGAACAAAAGCCATTAATGAAGCATCTTTAGAAGAAAGTTTAGCATGCAATCGATGTCCACTCAGCAAAACACATAATGCATCATGCAGACCTACCAAGGGGATATTTCCAGCCATGATCACGCCAACTGCTTTTGATTCTTTTGCTTCAGCGTAAGCTTTCAACCATTGGCTTAGTTTTGGTTCAACTAAGGCTTCTCCCCATGCTGCAAAGGCTTGTTCAACAGAATCAGCCGTAAACCAAGCATTTTCATGTCGCACAGTTTCAATTAAAGCCCTACCCTTTTCAAGGTGTTCTTGCTGTATTTGGTTTAAACCATTAACATCATTATCAACCAAACTTTTGAATAATTGACCCAATGAAAGTAGACTGTTGATTTTTTGATTTAATTCCATCCTATTTTCTTATTTCTATGTCCTAACTTTGCCTGAGAAAACGAACATAAGTGAAACCCTTGCGGTTCTACTTGCGAAATTACAAACTAAAAATAACCCAATCATGGCCATTATAATTACTGATGAATGCATTAATTGTGGAGCCTGTGAACCGGAATGTCCTAACAACGCCATTTATGAAGGTGGTGAAGAATGGAGATTTTCTGACGGAACAGGCGTTAGTGGAGAGTATAAAAGAATGAGCGGCGATGCAGTTGATGCCGACGCTGAACAAGAACCGATCAGTTTAGATTATTACTACATTGTACCCGATAAGTGTACTGAATGTGTTGGATTTCACGATGAACCACAATGTGCCGCGGTTTGTCCTGTAGACTGCTGCGTAGACGATCCTGACGTAAGGGAAAGTGAAGATGAACTGCTTGCCAAGAAAGAGGCAATGCACTTATAAAATTCAAACCGTAAAATAAATTGGTTTGAATTTTGTTACCAGTGGTAACAAATCCTGACATGCAGCGCACTTTATTCTTTATTTTTCTTTTAGCCTTTAATTTTGATTCGCTTCAATTGAAGGCTCAAGAACAGGATCCTTTTCAAGAAGCCAAGATTGAAGAGCTCTGCTTTGGTGTGTTAAACACTGACTATGACGAAGAGCGCAAGCAATTCAACCAAGCACTTAAGCAACTGCTAAAAGAAGAAGTATTGCCAAAAGAGGGAGCATTTGCTCATCCTTTCTCCAAGGTGAAAAGCCTAGGAATTCTGAGTAGCCCCGATTCCATGCTAAGGATTTTTAACTGGATGGTACCATTTTCCGATGGCAGTTATCAATACGAGGGTTTGATTTTATTGAAACAAGCTGGAGAAGTCAAATTAATCGACTTAAAGCCGCTCAAAAATGATAGTGTTCTAACTGAATATGCTATCCTTGGCAACAAGCAATGGCCTGCAGCACTCTACTATGAGTTGATTCAACGCCAAGACCAGTTCGATACCTATTATACCCTTTTAGGTTGGGATGGACACAACCGCTTGAGCACGAAAAAAACCATTGAGGTCATTCGACTGAAGACTGACGGAAGCATACAGTTCGGGGCTCCAATTTTTGAAGCAGCAAAAGGTAAAAAAAGCCGCAGATTATTTGAGTACAGTGCGCAACACTCTATGCGTTTAAACTATGATGCTTCTACCAAGCAAATTCAATTTGATTTCCTCGCCCCTTTAAAACCTAGTTTGGAGGGGGTTTATGAGTATTATTTCCCGGCCATGACTCAAGATGCCTACGTTTGGGAAGAAAACCGCTGGAAATTTATTAAGCTAATTGATACGGATGAAGGTCGCAAAAGGGAAATCAAGAAGCTGGAGAAAAATAAAAAAGACCAGATTCTTGAGCAGGACGACATTTACAAGCCCTAATCTAGTTTTCTTCTACCAGGGTTTGAATAATCCTTTCTAAACTATAGCCTTCTGCCTCTGCTTTGTAGTTACGAACGATTCGATGCCTTAAAATAGGCTCAGCTACCGCTTTTACATCCTCAATGTCAGGAGAATACTTGCCATTGATTGCAGCATGACATTTAGCACCAACAATTAAGTACTGAGAAGCTCTTGGGCCAGCTCCCCAACTCAAATATTGATCTACTAATTCAGTGGCATGTTTGGTATTGGGTCTTGTTTTAGCAGAAAGCTTAACAGCATATTCCAATACCTGATCAGGAACTGGAATCTTGCGAATGAGGTTTTGGAAGAAGGTAATCTCTGCTCCATCCATCACTTTGTTTACCTCTGCTTTAAAATTAGTCGTGGTTGTTTTTACAATGTTCAACTCTTCTTCTAAACTCGGATAGTCTAACCAAATGTTGAACATAAAACGATCTAATTGTGCTTCAGGCAATGGATAAGTCCCTTCTTGCTCAATCGGGTTTTGTGTGGCTAATACAAAAAACGGGCTCGGTAATACGTAGTTCTTGCCACCTGCTGTAATGGCTTTCTCTTGCATGGCCTCTAGCAAAGCAGACTGGGTTTTAGGTGGCGTTCGGTTAATCTCATCTGCCAAGATCAAATTGGAAAATAATGGTCCTTGAATAAACTTAAAGTTCCGATTTTCATCTAAGATCTCAGATCCTATAATATCTGAAGGCATGAGGTCGGGCGTAAACTGAATGCGGTTAAAACTCAAACCAAGCACCTCTGAAATGGTATTAACCAAAAGGGTTTTAGCTAAGCCCGGCACACCAACCAAAAGGCAGTGTCCATTGGAGAAAATGGAAATCAATAAGTTCTTGATCACCTCTTCTTGTCCAACAATTACTTTCCCAATTTCTTGTTCAAGTGCTTGATACTTCTTTACAAGAGCATCAACTGCCGCCTGATCACTTTCAAATTTTACCTCTGCCATACGTTATTTTTCATTTGCTAGCCATGGCTGCATAAATTCGCAACCTTCAGCATATTTATCGTCTAAACTAAAATAGGTATTCTCTACTGCTTTAGCCATCCATTCTTGCAAAACTTTTTGCTCTTTTTCAGCTAAAGCGGCTTGTTTAACCTTTTGGTAATCTTGTTCTAGATTAGCACGGTGGGGTTTGGTTCTTTTGTTTAGCCTGATTAAGTGATAACCCGGCTTTCCTCTTGGGTCTTGCAACTCAACAGGCTGTGAGATTTCTCCCTCTTCCAATTGGTCGATCACGAAGAACATACTCGGATCCAATTGATCCATGGGAGTCATAGAAGATGAGTTGTAGGGATTAACCATAATACCCCCATTTTTCTTTGATTCCTCCTCATCCGAAAATTTGCTTGCTGCTTCTTCAAAACTCAAAGAGTCTGTTTGTATTAGGTTGGCAATACTATCCAATTCCTGCTTAGCCTTTAGCAGCGCAGTCTGATCCAATTTAGGTTTTAACAGAATATGGCGCACATTCGCTTTTGTCCCTCTGCGCTCGATCATTTGAATAATGTGGTAACCGAAATCGGTTTTCACAATGGGCGAAACTTGTCCGGGCTTTAATTGAAAGGCTGCTGCTCCGAATTCAGGAGCTACCTCCGCTTTGCCTACGAACCCAATTTCACCACCCTTTTCCGCAGAACCGGGATCTTCAGAATAAAGCACAGCTAGCGTAGAAAAACGCTCTCCTTCACTCACACGCTTCTTAAATTCCCTTAGGCGTTCTTTGACTTTTTTTACCGCTGCCTTAGATGGCGGAGCGTGTACCACAATGTGGGCAACTTCAACTTCAGCATCGATTAGGGGTAAGCTGTCTTCGGGAATTTTATTGAAGTACTCCTCCACTTCTGCCGGTGTGGCTTTAATGCCACTTGATATTTCTGAGCGCATGCCTTGCACCAACATCTGCTCACGCATTGAAGCTCGTAATTCATCTTTGATCTTAGAAAGTGGCTTCTTATAGTAAGCAACAAGGGCTTGTTCTGAGCCCATTTGACCGATAAAGTAACGCAAGCGGCGGTCCATTTCTGCTTCAACCTGGTTTTCAGATACCTCTATACTATCCAACTTGGCATGGTTCAATAACATTTTAGCAAACAGTAAGTCTTCAAAAATCTGGCACCGCGACTGGTCGGTTACTTCCATGCCTTGGGCAACCATGCTAGAGAACTGCGATTCCAATTCAGACTTGCTTACAATTTCGTCGCCAATTACGGCAATGATCTCATCCAAAACGGCCTTTTTCTGCCCGAAAAGTGCAGTGCTAAAAATCATGGCAAAAAGGAATAGAAATTTAATTCGCATAGATCTCATATTTATCTTTAAGGGTAGCCTCTTCATAAATTTCAGCCTTTACATCAGCAATTAACTTCAGCCTACGCTGATTGAGAATAATCCCTCTTATTTGTTCTTTTATGTAGGCCAAAGGTGCAGCCTCGCCCTTATCCAGCTCTTGTCCGACCTGAACCCAAACGGTTTTTACAGAATCTTGGTATTGATTAAAGCCAATTTTTAGCGGGCTGTATTGAGCTGCGGTATCCAAGGGTAAGATTTCTCTCCACTCATTTTCACTGAACCAACGGTTACTGTCTAATTGACAAGCAGAAGCAAATTGGGTGCAATAATCACTTAATTTTAGTTCAAGCTGTTCCTCATCTGTGTTGCCCAAAAACCAATCTTTTAGGCTGTCCTGACTAGGTGCAGAATTTAAAAACTCAATGTAACGCGCTTGATAAAGCTTTTCGCGTAACTCAAAGTTCTTGCGGTTGGCTTCGTAATAAGTTTGGTAATGCGCCTCGTCGATGATTGTATCTAACTTTTGCTTAACCAATTCATTCTCGTAAGTATAGATAACCAAAGAGTTTCGATAATCTGAAAGTTGTTTTTCAAAGTCAAGCTGGTTTTCAGCTAAGTTTTGCGTGGCCTTTTGAATCAAAAGTTTTTCTTTGATCCATTGGTCTATAAAAGCTTGAGCAATTTCAACGCTATCTTTTTTTTCCTTACCTGCCACTAAATTCTCTAGTTCACTCAGATAAAGGTATTCATCACCCACCCGGGCAATGGCATCTGCCTCCTGATCAGTTCCCAAAAGGTTACAGGCAAATAATGAGCTTAAGGAAAGCCACAAAAGAAGATTCTTAAGAAGCTGCAACTTAATCAAGTTCTTCCTGCAATTCTTTTAATAGAGCTTGATCTACTTTAAAGTCATATTTCGCTCTGAGCTCTTTTACCCACTCTTGCTCTAAATGGTTTTGGTAATCTGAGGTAATAAGCCCTTTGGCTTCATCCAACTTTTTGTAGGAAGGCTCTAATATTTCCTTGAAGTGAACAAAGAAAATACGACCCTTTTTCTCCAATAAGGGAGATATTCCCTTTTTCCATTTAAAAGAGTCAACTGCAGGATTTTCACCTTCTTCGTATTTCTTCATCTCATAACGCAGGTTCAATTGAGAAGATTGATTCATTAATTCTTGAATCGAGTCTTCTGCTAGACCCTCTTTGATCAATTTGATGGCTTTTTCTGCGGTTTCCTCATCTTTTGCATTGTATAAAACTGCATCCGCTCGTTTATCCCAGCGGTAGTTCTCTTTGTTCTTTTCATAAAAAGCCTCTAGTCCTGCAGTATCTTCAATGGCTTTACTCCAGATCAACTCATCCGTTAAATTGAAGAGCAAGATCCCATCATGGTACTCTTCCATCAAAGCCCTGAATTCCGGCTCTTCTTCATCCAATTGCTGGTTTTTGTAGTCGAGTAGTTCTTGCCGTTTAAATTGTGCGTATTGCTGATTAACTAAAACTGAAGCATCGATCGCTTTCCGTTTCCTCGTGCTCTCTGCTAAGAAAGCTGCAAATTCATGCTGGTTAACTTCTCTATCCCCGATGGTGAATAGGGTTTTGTTCAGCTTCTTTGCACGCTCTTTTTTCCACTCTCCACTAAAAAAACTCTCGTCAATCAATTCATAAAAATCTTCCTTCTCCTTTGGTTTCTCAGAAAAGCCATATTGCTTTTTGATCTTATTCAATAAAGCTCCTTCTGTTAAGTTAGAACGACTATCCTTTTTTACACGGTCGGTTAATTCTTGCTCAACCTCTTCAAATGAGCCAATTTCATCTTTAGAGATTCTTTTTACAATGTGCCAACCGTAAGGCGTTTCAAATGGCTCAGTGTAATCACCATCTTCTTCCAAAGCAAATGCAGCTTCTTCAAAAGGCTTAACCATTCTTCCAATCCCAAAGGTTGGCAATACACCACCACGGTCAGCCGACTTCATATCATCTGAAAATTGTTGTGCTAACATCTCAAAAGACTCTCCGCTTTCAAGCTTGTCGTAGATCTCTCTGATTTTCGTTTCTGGCTGATCTGTCTTGGCTAGCTCAGGATCACTTGAAATTAAGATGTGGGCTACCTTAATATTTCCGCTAGCAGGACGGCGATCAAATACTTTTAAAACATGGTATCCAAAGCGGGTTTTTACAACATCTGAAATGGCACCTACTTCTGTATTGTAAGCAGCTGTTTCGAAAGGATAAACCATATATAGGGCAGAGAAATAACCGAGATCACCGCCATTCTCCTTTGCAGAAGGATCATCTGAATATTCTTTAGCAGTGGTCTCAAACTCAGCACCCTTCTCTAACATTTCTTTAAGCTTCAAAGCTTTTTTATAGGCTTTTAAAGTATCCGCCGGACTGTCTTCTACACCTGAAGCCACTAAGATATGGCTGACTTTTACCTCTTCTTGCAGTCGTTTGTAAGCTTCTTCCTTAAGCCCTTCAAGCACCCCGTCTGCTGATAGATAAGGCTGCGCTAACTGCTGCCGATAACCTTGAAGCTCATTTACAAAAGAACTGACGGTATCCAATCCCCTTGCTTCAGCTTCCATCACTTTAAGTTTAAAATTCAGGTAGAGTTCCAAGTAGTCCTTCACGGTACTTTTTGAAACCATTTCTCCGCTGTTATTCTTCAGATACACTCTTTTGAACTCTGCCTTGCTAATCTGTTCATCGCCAAAGTCAATAAAAGTTTGCTCTTGAGCGAAACTTAAGGTTCCGAAACTGATTAAGGCAATAAGACTAAAAAGTTTGCTTAAGCTTTTCATAGTAAAATGTTTGATTATCGACTGTAATTTGGTGCTTCTCTTGTAATGGAAACATCGTGTGGATGGCTTTCTCGGATTCCGGCATTGGTTACCTTAATGAAAGTTGATTCATTTTTCAGCTTCTCTATACTATTGCAACCGCAATAGCCCATGCCTGCTCTTATGCCTCCAATCATTTGGTAGATCACTTCAGAAAGTGACCCCTTGAACGGCACTCTTCCGCTGATTCCTTCAGGAACCAATTTTTTGATATCATCTTCCATGTCTTGAAAATAACGGTCTTTAGAACCTTTTTGCATGGCCTCAAGCGAACCCATTCCGCGGTAAGATTTGAATTTTCTTCCTTCATAAATAATAGTTTCCCCTGGCGACTCTTCCACCCCTGCAAAAAGTGAGCCAGCCATAGCTGTATCTGCTCCTGCAGCTAAGGCTTTTACAATGTCGCCTGTAAAACGAAGTCCACCATCAGCTATTACCGGAATGCCAGTTCCTTTTAGGGCTTCCGCTACCGTCATCACCGCTGAGAATTGCGGCACTCCTACTCCGGCGATCACTCGGGTGGTGCAGATCGAACCAGGACCAATTCCTACTTTAATGCCATCAGCTCCTGCTTCAGCTAAAGCTATTGCAGCTTCTTTAGTAGCAATGTTTCCTACCACAACGTCAAGCTCACTAAATTGAGCCTTTACCTTTTTAAGGGTTTCAAGCACCCCTTTAGAGTGGCCGTGGGCTGTATCAATGATTACCGCATCTACTCCTACTTGTACAAGAGCAGCTATGCGCTCCATCACATCTGCCGTTACGCCTACAGCTGCTGCTACGCGTAATCTACCAAATTGGTCTTTGCATGCGTTTGGCCGCTCGCGCAGTTTAATAATGTCGCGGAAAGTGATCAAACCGATCAAGCGGTTGTCCTTATCCACCACGGGTAACTTTTCGATTTTATGCCCTTGTAAAATATCTTCTGCTTGACTGAGATCAGTGTCTTTGGTAGTAGTGATGATGTTCTCACTCGTCATTACTTGGTCTACCGCTTCCTTCATGTTCTTTTGAAAACGCAGGTCACGATTGGTTAAGATTCCTTTTAACACTTGATTATCATCCACCACAGGAATTCCGCCAATGCTATTCTCCTTCATCAACTGCAAGGCTTCAGCAACCGTTGCTCCTTCCTTCAAGGTAATTGGGTCTTGGATCATGCCGCTTTCAGAGCGCTTTACCTTGCGCACTTCTGCCGCTTGCTGCTCAATTGACATGTTCTTGTGCAATACGCCAATCCCGCCTTCTCCTGCAATGGCAATTGCTAAGGCAGATTCGGTTACCGTATCCATGGCAGCAGATACGATTGGGGTATTGAGTTTGATGTTTTTAGTAAAACGGCTTGAAATATCAACTTCTCTTGGCATTACCTCAGAATAGGCAGGAACTAGCAGAACGTCGTCGTAAGTAAGGCCTTCTGTTAAAAATCTAGAATTTTGGGATAATTCGCTCATTATGGCTTTTTTGAGATCGACAAAAATAAACATATTGCCTTTCTCGGGCATCTTAATTAATGCAAAAAGGCTCTGCTTTCGCAGAGCCTTTCGCTATTATCCATTCGCAGCTTTTAGCGGATCAGCGTAACTGTTCCTTTTCTGCGGTGTTCTTCTCCATCAGCGTCAACAAACCGAATGGTGTATACGTACGAACCTTGCTGTGCAGGCTCTCCATTTACCTCTCCGGTCCATCCTTTGTTAATGTCGCGGGTTACGAAGATCTCTTCTCCCCAACGGTTGTAAATGATCATTTCATACAAACTAAAGTCAAAGAACTGACCTTTAGGGGTGAACATTCTATTTACTCCATCTGGTGCAAAAGCATTTGGCACATAAAATAAGGGCTTCTGCGTTACACACACTTCATTCGAATTTGAGACTGCATTGCTCAAGTTGTTAGGGAAAGAAGTTGTCATCGGTCCTTGAACTGCTTCTACTCGGTAGCAATACTGACCAATTACAAGCGCATTGTCATACACATCATCAATGTAGCTGTTTGGATCACCGTTAGCGGTTGGAGGCACTGTAGCGTAAAGCTCAGTTGCAGCTGCTCCATTAAATCCACGGTAAATGTTGTAAAAAGCTACAGCACTGTCCCATCTTTGGTATTCATTCCAACGTAGGGTATTGGTGATGGCCTCATTATCAGCTTCCACCTGAAGGTGAATGGTTCTACCCACATTAGAAGTATCGATGGCGTTACCACAAGTATTCTCGATCACTACATTGTAGAAGTAACTGTAGTTATCTGTCTCAGCTGAAGGATCTACGTAATTGATCAAGCTGTTCTTAAACTCAGCTGCACCATCAAAACGCGTGAGTGGTTGCATATCATCTTGATTCAAACCGCGATATACTGTGTAACCACCCTGCTCGATCGAAGTATCCTTGTAAAAACTCAATTCTACTTCTTTGGTAGGCAATACCGTTGCATAATGCAAGTAGCGGTAAAGTGGCTCCTCCTGGAAGAAGGTAGTATCTGAGTCAACATTTGAAGTAGAAGAAAACTGATTTCCTCCATCTGTAGCTTTGATGTAATAGTAATAACGCTTCTCACCTTCCGTAATCTTGTGATTATAGGTGGTATCTGTCGTTTCACTATTGGGCACCAAGCTAAAGGGTCCTCTCAGGTTTTCACCTACATACACTTCATAGCTTACCTCAGTGGTATCTCTAAAATCGGTGTATGGATTCCAAGTCAGGATATTTACAGAATCACACTGCACAAACTCTACATCTACATCCATAGTAGTATGAAAATCGAATTGCTCAAAGGCATCATCGGTTGAGTTGGTGCAAGTATCCACTGTTTGAGCAGTTAACGTATAAACCGTATCACTTGGGTCTAGCACTGTTGTTGGAATTACGGCTCTTTGAGCTGACCATGGTACTTCTGCAGCCCTAACCAAGAAGCTTCCAGGAACAGGCGCCGTAACATCTTCTTCTAAAATGTTAACTGCATGCTTTAAGCCTGCATCTACCGACCAATAGATCTCCACTTCTCCGGTTTGTGGATTAACGGTTACAACATCTACCGGTTGAGTCGGTATAATAGACTCGCCTCTGATATCGATCTGCTGGTACGTTGATCTACTCACACAACCTGAAACGTGTTCGATGGTCAGGTGATAGTTGATGGATGGGAAATCACATCCACTTCCTTCATTCAGCGGATCATTGTCGAGGTAAGTGTTTTCAGTAGCGTCAATAAATGCAGCTTGCGGGGAACCAAATGGTGGCAAGCTTTGATCAAATCCCTTATGGAATCTGTATCTACTTAAATTAGAAGCTCCATTGGCATTCCAATTTAACTCCACTTGGGCATCATTTAAAGATACAGGAGGATTGCTGTTTGAATCTAGCTGCACTCCAGTTAATTGGATTGCGCTAATCACATCACTGTATGGAGAGTACTCTGTCCCGTCACAACCTGAGCGAGAACGTGAACGGAATTCATAGAATCCATTAAACGCATCTATCGTATTAACATTCACAAAGGTATCGCGCTTAGCAATTAAATTACTGCCTGCAAAGGTTTGCCATGCTCCTCCATCTCTGCGGTATTCAATTTCATACGCTAACCAGTTATCTGTACTGTCTACCGTTCCTGCCGCTTGATTTTCTGCATTGTTATCTCCTAGCGGACGAAAAGTTAGCGTCACTGAACCATCTGCTTCTACGAAAGTACAATAGATGGGTGGTGCGGGCACGATTTCATCCGTTCTAAAATCAGTGGAAGGGAAATAGGCATGACTAATAATTACATCATTGTTTTGATCAAAGGCCACAACCTTGATCCAATGCTCTGTATTCTTTGTAACAAACACATCAACAGAATCTTGATTGGGATCATTAATCGTTGTACGCAAGGCGTAAGGTCCACTTCCGTTAACACTGCTGGTATCAACGTAAATGCGATAGCCCGCAATGCCGTTTCTAAAACCAGTTGGATCATCTAAACCTACTCTAAAGAATCCACCACATTCATCAAATCTCCCCTGTGGTCTAAAGTTGGAGTAGATCTCACTCCAAGCACGGTTGCCCGGCTGACAGGCATCAATGGATTCGATGATAAATTGTTGATTCGAATTGAGGCCATTTGCCCCTGCCATCAGAAGAGAATCTTGTTCTACATTAAATGAATCTACCTCGGTAACATTTGGATAAGGTGGATTTAAAGGCGCTAAAGGATCAGTTAATACTCTAAAGCTTCCAACTGTTCCTGCATTGGCTCGGTCAATACGGAAATACACATCACCATTCGGACGAATCTCTAGCGTATCCAAGCGTGGCTGTGGTATATATCCTCTGCTGACCATCAGCATGGTATCTATGATACTGAAAGTTCTATAGGTTAAGGTATCCAAGCTATCTTGTCTTGGTGCAGTTCCTTCTCTCCACGTTACCACGGTGTCTCTAGCTTCAATTCTAAAGCCCGGACGACCATTACAAGTATTAGTAGCCAAGGTGTAGCTTAACGCATTGGTGTCACCTCTCAGGTACCAATTCCCTTCAACAGCCTCTCCTCCAATGTATTGACCATTTTGCTCGATTGAATCATTTTGCCAGATGTAAAAATGGGTGGGTGATTCGTATTCGAAATAAGGATAAGTGCTCGCATTCAATGGTTTCGGTCTGTTCCATGTCAAGGTAACCTCTGATCGAGCAGGCTCCAATGCTGTACCTGGCCCCGAAGGAGTAGCATTCACTTCCATCACTTGCACAGGCTCAGAAAACTGAGAAGGTACATCATCTGTACAACCAGACCTGGCCAACATTCTAAAATACCAATCTCTATTTGGACGTTTTACCAATATATTGGGCTCATTGTTTGCACCCGGCACGAAGAACTGGAAACCACCATTTCTTCTTCTTTGCTGGTAATTGTTAATTATGGGGTCTAGCGCCTGCCAAAAGGCAACTGGCTGACCATCAGTTGGTGAGCTAAACTCTGATTCGTATCGCTCAAAAGTAAAGGTAGAATCCATGGGAGGAACCCAAGAGTAGATCAAACGACCATCCAATTCTACTGATGCACCTTTCATGATTGGCTCAGTTAGGGGAATTGGATCACGAACCCGAACGGTAATGGTTGGGTAGTTAATACCTGGAATAGGACAATGATCGTCTTGTACCCGCATCACAAAATTGTAGATTCCTTGTGCTTGGCCAGGAACACCTGTACCTACCGTGGCAATGTGGTAGCATCTTGTATCCCAAACCAGCTCAGTTGCAACACCTGCCAAGCCTGATACTTCATACTGTGGTGGCTGTTCTTGTTGATTTAAGACAGGTGCACGATTTTCTAAAGTGGCACAGGGTGCAATACCGGAAATCTCACATAAATTCTTATCAGTCAAACGAGTAGAAAACATAAAACCTGCAGGAATTACTTTAACTCTTTGTAAACCTGTTCCGTAACCAGTAAAGTCTTGATCTTGAGCTTGAAATGGTATACGAACCGTTTGACCTGCCACGATATCGGTTATCAAGCCTTCTGCAGGCTGACCGTCTATAAAAATACTTGGCGGTCCGTTGATTTGCCCACTTGCCAGAGGTGGACAATCAAAGAAATAATAAGGTATTTCGCGGTAAACCGAAGAAATAATACGACCATCTCGATAACCGTCTACTTGGATTACCGTAAGGTAACTTCTAGGTCCTGAACCTATGTTACTGTATACGGCAGTTTTGATAATTCCAGTTAAAGGATCCAAAGTACTTGGAATGTTGTTGGGATTAAAAGTTGCATCAGGCGTAGGGTTGTTCGGAGCATAGCGTGGTGCCATTCCTACCACAGTTGGGTTTGCTCCAGGAGAATTATACGTTCGATCCCAAGAGTAAACTAAAGAATCTAAATCTTTATCAATGGCCGTGTGGTTGTAGGTAAACTCATATCCTCTACAAATTAAGTTAGTCGGCAGTGCTCTAAATTGGGGAGAAGAATCAATACATGGATCGGTATTGTCATTATTTCGGGTTGGAAACATTTCTGCTCGCAAGATCATGGTTCCGCCCATAGCTAAATTCTGTACATCATTTGGGCGGCAGCAAGGGGCTGTCCATACAAAACGCCAACCAACACTTGGTGGCACACCCCTTAAGGTAATAGGCGCAGAACTAAAAAAGAACTGCTGTACAGTACCCACATCTCCATTTGAACAAGAATAGGGATCTTCCGGACTGTTGGGGTCACAAGTAGGAGCAGTGTCGCCATTTCTAGCATTCAACCACTTATTGGAATCAGGTCTCAATTGAATGCTTCTTACCGTTTGGTTATTTTGGTTACGGGGTAGAGGATTGTTGAAAATCTCTAAAGTCTGATTATTGAATCCAAAAGGAATTCCATCACAATCTCTAAAGACCACCATCTTAAAGATATATTGTCCACTTGACAAACATTCCCAGGTGATTTCCCCACCTAAAATATGAGAAGCCTTAGTATTACTTACAAAAGTAAAGGCTATGATAACACTTAACAGTAATTTTTTCATGATGTAAAGATTGTTGTTCTGCTAGTTTGACGTAAAAGTAATCAAAGGTTGCCTTTTCATTTAAGAAATTTTTCCAGCTACCACTTTGGTCAAGTCGTTAAACTGAAAATAACGTTGAAAAATTTGCAAGAGCCGCTTGGCAGTCATGCCCTTGAAGTCGTGAATCAGTTGGTCGTAATAATCATAATCCAAACCAAGGACGTGCAAACTTTTAAAGCGGTCCATAGCTGCAAAAGGACCATCAAAATTGCGCATTAATGAGCCTTGCAAATATTGCTTAACGGTTTCCAATTCATCGGCATCAAGGGGCTCTTGTGTAAGCCGCAGCATCTCCTTTTCTATTTCATTTAAGGCTGGCTGGGTGTGTTGCGCCCCTATTTCAGTGCTTAGCACAAAATAAGCCAAGCCTTTGTAAGCAATTAATCCACTGCCAACGCCATAAGTATAGCCCTTATCTTCTCGCAAATTATTCATGAGCCGAGAACCGAAATAGCCCCCGAGTATGGTATTGGCAAAAAAGAGCGCAGGAAAATCAGCATGACCTTTGTTTGGCATGGGTTTTCCCATTTTAATGGCCGATTGTGTGGCCCCTGCCTTTTCAACTTGAAGTAACTCTTTGTTTGCCTTTAATTCGGGGAAAGTCAGTTTAGCTTGGCTCGCTGCCCCAAAATCATACTGCTCTAAATGTTGCGCTGT
This sequence comes from uncultured Flavobacteriales bacterium, assembly GCA_913056345.1. Lineage (GTDB taxonomy): Bacteria > Bacteroidota > Bacteroidia > Flavobacteriales_E > Vicingaceae > CAJXMH01. Next base: position 25,577 of record CAJXMH010000032.1, read on the forward strand.
GCTCTTGAGTTTCCCCTCACTAAGCTGTCCGCTAAGTAAAACCGTAAAAGGCTTTTTCTGATACTGCTGCTCATAAAAGGCGAACAAGTCTGCTTGGGTTAGCGTGTCAAAACTTTCTGCATTTACTGCATTGTTATAGGGATGACCGGCTCCAAAAAAAGCATCCACGAAGGCATTTTTAGCCAAATAAGAAACCTTCTCTTGGTTGATGGCATACTTTTGCTTCTTCCGATTGAGCCAATCTTCTAGTTCTTCCTCAGGAAAAGTAACCGTTTGCAGCAGCTCTAGCAAATAAGGCAAAAGTTCCCCTATCTGTCTACTAAGGCAATGCAGCTGAACACTGGCATAATCTGCATGCAAGGAAGTATCCAAAAAGGCACCCCTATTTTCAAAAAATTCAGCAATTGCTTTGGCTGACTTTCCTTTACTGCCTTCTACTAAGAGGGCGTTTACCGCTGAAGCTTGCAGGGCTTTTTTTTGGTAGCGGTAACCAGCATCAAACAACAGCTCCATTTTCACAACCGCTTCTTCGCTTCCACCTATGTAATAAACAGGCAACTGCTTAATTTGCGCTAAACGTTCAGCCTTTAAGTAATCAAAAGACTCCATTAAACTTATTTCTGGGGCAAGGCTTCGATTCATTTAGCTTGATTTTTAGAACGGTAATATAAAGTAGAACATTGGTGTGGTTGAAAATAATTTTGGGCAATGCGTTGCACGTCCTCCCGCTTCACTGCTCCATATTGGTCGTATTCTTGGTTTACGAGCTCAGCCGATTGAATCACTTCTGCAATTCCCAAGCCCATCGCTTTGTTGAGCACAGAAGTTTTCGCAAAGGCCAAGGTAGATTCAACCTTATTTTTAACTTTTTGCAGTTCGGCTTCGGTCACCAACTCCTCTTGCAAAAGCATGATTTCTTCCTCCAAAGCGGCTTCGGCTGCTTCCATGCTCACCCCAGGATTTAGGTGGCCAGTCAACATAAACAAGCCCGGATCAAAGTCCCCGCCAATGTAAGCTTGTACATCATGGAAGAGCTTCTTGCCTTTAACCAATTTTTGATGGAAGCGGGAGGCATTCCCCCGAGAAAGCAAATCTGAGATCAAATCAAATGCGTGGTAATCGGCATGTAAGCGATCTGGCATATGATAAGCCTTATAAATCGCATGCAAAGGAACGTCACGCTCTACGGTAAGGCTTCTCGCTTGCAATTGTTGCTCCTCTTGGGGATACTTTTTTCGATCAATTTCCCCTGCCGGAATATCCCCAAACCACTTCTCTACCAGCTGTTTTACTTTTTTCGGTTCAAGATCACCCGCAATGGTCAAGACAGCATTATTTGGTCGGTAATGGGTGTAAAAAAAATCTTTCACCTCTTGCATGCTCGCCGTTTCAATGTGTTCAATATTTTTTCCAATAGTGGGCCATTGATAAGGATGCTTCAAATAAGCGAGCGGACGCAAAAGCAAGTAAACATCTCCGTAGGGTTGGTTCAAATAGCGTTGTTTAAACTCTTCGATCACTACCTGACGCTGTACTTCAAGCCCTTTCTCCGAAAAGGCCAATTCCATCATACGATCAGATTCCAACCAAAGTGCCGTTTCAAGGCTATTCTTGGGCAAAGTGATGTAGTAATTGGTAATGTCATTTGAAGTGAATGCATTGTTCTCTCCCCCTACTTTTTGCAGCGGCTGGTCGTAGGAAGGAATGTTTTTAGAACCACTAAACATCAAGTGCTCAAACAAATGGGCAAAGCCTGTGCGCTCAGGGGATTCATCTCTAGCGCCCACTTTATAGGTGAGGTTTACCGCCACCATGGGGGTGGTTTGATCTTGATGAACCAAAAGGCATAGGCCATTATCCAATTCAAAGCGTTCGTATGCGATCATAAGCGAAAGTTAGGTGCCCGAAATTAAGCCTAATGTAGCGCCTCTGCAAAGAATCTGAAAAGCAGGGCACTCAAGGCGCTTTGAGCAGCTGATTATCAGTTTATTCAACCAATTAAATGTAAATTAAACTGTAAAGGCTTAAGTTTGTTAGTTGTACTAGGAAATATTTTATATTTGCAAGCATGAAAAAACTACTTCTTCTTTCCGCCATTCTTTTAAGCATAGGTAGCCTCAAAGCCCAATACGACATGGACTTTGGATTCCAATTAGGAGCAACCAATTATGTAGGTGAAATTGGTTATGCCTCTGAAACGAGGGATTACCTTGATATAAGCTTGAGGACCACCAATTTTGCAGTAGGTGGCTTTTACCGTTACAGCTTTACCCCCAACATTGCTGCTAAAATCCAAGTAAATTACTTACGTCTTTCTGGAGCAGACAGCTTATCAGATAATCCGGTGCGTTACGGAAGAAACCTTAGTTTTAGAACTGATGTGCTCGAGGCAGCCTTAACAGGTGAATACGCATTCTTCACCATGAATGATTTGAATCGCAGAAGCAGAAGTCGAGTAGATTTTAAGTCTTATGCTTTTGCAGGAATTGGCGCTGCTTTCTTTTACCCCTATGCCCAATACAATGATCGTTGGTATTACTTGCGCCCTTTGCAGACTGAAGGAACTGAAAATGCCTACGATGAAATGACCATCAGCGTACCGATGGGTTTGGGTGTCAATTTCACCTTCAATAAAAAAATAAGGCTGGGTCTTGAAGCCAGTTACCGCATGACATTTACGGATTACCTAGACGATGTGAGCACAGATTATGCTGCAGATACAGAACTCCCTTTTACAGAGTCTTTCCTGTTTTCGCAACGCAGTCAAGAAGTATATCTTTCAGGTGACTTAAGAGAGGGCATGCCTGACCCTAGATATTATGGTTACAATGAAGGTAATCAACAGGGAGCTATTAGAGGAAATCCCGATAACAATGATGGTTTTTTTATGATGCAATTTACCCTTTCATGGGTGATCAATAGCGGAAATAACTTCTACAAATCACGCTACGGCAATATTGTTAACCGCAAGCGGAAGAGAAGGAAGTTTTAGTATATGGCTGCGAGCTTAGAGCTGCGAGCTGAAAGCAAAACTCGACGAGCGGAAAGCTTAAAGCAAATAGCATAAAACAGCGAGTTGAAAGCAAAGAACTGTGAGCGGAAAGTCAAAGGCGAGGAGTTCAGACTTTCTTGCCCGTCCGAAATGAAATGGAGGCGGGAGAGATTAGCAAATAATATTTGAGTAAGCTCATCCAAAACTATTTACATCCTGTTTAGCTTGGATTTCTTTTTAGGAAAACCGCAATCAATTAAAACTCTTACAGTTCGCGATTCAAGCGGATAAACTGAAAGAGCTTGCGAAAGGGTTTAAGGAAAAAAGTGAGTTTCCCGGTTTTTAAACCATTGATCCGCCAAGCTTTTTGATCCTCCTGATTACCACGCAAACGTGCTACCAAATTCAAATTGCTCATTCCTCCTTCTCGCATCTTTACAATTACTTTTGGTAAATAAGCTAATTTAATCTGATAGCGGTGAATAAAACGCAACATCAGTTCATAGTCAGCAGCAGAGCGTAAATGACGGTTAAAGGCACCATACTGTTCATAGCAAGATTTGCGCACAAAAAAAGTGGGATGCGGTGGCATCCAACCTCTTTTAAAACTGTTCTTGCGGTATTTCCCGCTTTTCCAATAGCGTTTAACCTTCGTGGGATTGTCACGCTCTACATAGATTAGATCGGCATAGCAAGCATCAACCTTTTCCTGCTTGAACTTGGCTAACATTTCAGAAATCACCTGCGGATAAGCATAAAAGTCATCCGAATTCAAAATCCCAATCACCTCTCCACTAGCTAAGGCAATTCCCTTATTCAGGGCATCATACATCCCTTGATCGGGCTCACTCAGCACTTGAGCGATTTGGTCTTCATAGCGGCCAACAATTTTCAAGGTCTCATCCGTGGACTGCCCGTCGATAATCAGGTATTCAATATCAGGATAATCTTGTTTAAGCACCGACTGTATGGTATCTTCTACCGTTTCGGCACTGTTGTAGGTTACGGTGATGATGCTAACTTTCAAGAGAAAACAGCTATTTTCTTGCGACTAGGTAATTTCCCAAAACCAAAACATCCATTTCCGTCCTTAAGTAGCAATCTAATGCCTCTTTAGGAGTATTCACAATGGGTTCATTCTCGTTGAAAGAGGTGTTCAATAAGATGGGAGTGCCTGATTTTTGTCTAAACTTTTCAATCAGCTCATAATAAAGATTGCCCTTTTCTACAGTTTGTAATCTTCCTGAACCATCGACATGGGTAACAGCGGGAATCTCGGCATGCTTTTCCTTTTTTATGGGAAAAACCTTCTCCATGAAGGGAACTTTATCTACCTTTTCAAAGTACTCATCAACATATTCTTCTAAGATGGAAGGAGCAAAAGGCCTAAATGATTCTCGCCTTTTTATTTTAGAATTCAAGAGTTCCTTGGCATCATCTCTTCTAGGATCCACAATAATAGATCTGTGCCCCAATGCCCTTGGACCAAATTCTGCTCTGCCCTGGTACCAACCAATTACAGCACCGTCGATTAAAAAATCACTTACCGTTTCTAGTAAGTCTGTTTTGTCATACTTTGTGTATTCGACTCCTGAGTCCTTTAAGGTGTCTTCTATTTCATGTTCTCCGGCTTGGTATCCCGTATACGCATCGTAAATTGCTGGAAGCCTTTGCTTTTTTAACTCGTGGTTATAAACCCATAAGGCAGAGCCAAAAGCAGTTCCTGCATCATGACCCGCTGAAGGAATGTACATCTCTTCAAAGGAGGTTTTCTCCAAAATCTTACCATTAACTACCGAATTTTGAGCCACTCCCCCCGCAATACAGATATTCTTACTGCCTGTTTTCTTTTGTAAATGATTTAAAAGATGGAAAATCAACTCTTCGGTAATTCGCTGCACTGAAGCGGCAAGATCTTTATGTTTTTGACTTAGCTCCTCTCCTTTCTTCCTAGCCGGACCAAATAACTCCTCCAGCTCCTTCGAAAAAATACTTTCTATGTGTGGGATACCACCCTCCCAACTCATACTGACACCTTCTTTAGCATGTTTAAAAAACTTCAACTGTAATTCGAAAAGGCCATCTGATTTAAATCGAATAAGCTTACGTAGCTCCTCTACATATTTTGGATTTCCGTAGGGAGATAGTCCCATGACCTTATATTCATCGCCATAATGCGGAAAACCCAAATATTGTGTCATGGCAGTATAAAAGATACCGGCAGAATGAGGGTAGATTACGGAGTCTAACACCTCAATTTGATTATCCCTACCCATTCCTGTCATAGTGGAAGTAAAATCACCAAAACCATCTATTGATAAAATAGCTGATTCCTCAAAAGGAGATGCAAAAAATGCACTTGCCAAATGACTTCTATGGTGCTCTACATTCTTAATCTCTGCTCTGATTTCTTTCTCAGGTACATTTAAGGCTGCGCTCAACTCAGCTTTTACACTGCTTACCTTCCGGCTGTTAGCCAAGCGATCTTTCAAGGCTTTTACAGAAACCAAGTTCTTTACAGAATGAAGTATCTTTTTATGAATATTGGCAGACGGATTTCTTGAGATAGTGACATAATCAACTTCTTCAATTCCTATTCCGGCTTCCTCTAAGCAAAATTTTATAGCTTCTGAAGGAAATCCTGCCCAATGCTTAATTCTTCTAAAACGTTCCTCTTCTGTTCCAACGATTAACTTGCCATCTTTTAAAATACAAGCGGATGAGTCTCCGTGATACGCATTAATTCCTAATATATACATGAGATACTATTTAAGCGAGTTGAATTACTGGTTGGCGAAGTTATTCAATTCGGATGATTGTTTTTAAAATAAGTTGCGATTAGCAGCTAAAACCTCCTGATTGAAAAGATTTGCCTTAGAAAAAGAAAAGCAATTATGTACCATGCCTTGATATTCAACCTGCCCTAAGGCAGAAAATTCTTTCAATTTTTCTTCCCAAATAACTTTGTAATCAAGTGGCAGCTCACAACCTATTCCTTGCTTTTCTAGATTAGACCAAGGCGTGTTATTGCTAATGATTACAGGCAATCCACTTAACCAAGCTTCGGCTATAGTGTGTCCGTAATTTTCATGTAAAGTTGGTAAAATGTAAAAATGATACCGTTGAAGTGTCTTGTTAATTTCATTAGGCTGCAATTCACCTTTGTAAGATATTTCATTATGCTCACAAATGATTTTTTTGCACCTCGCCCAATAGTTCTTGTCTTCCGCAGGACCATAAATATCTAAAGTAATTGATTCTCCATGTTTGAAGCCTGAAAGCAATTCAAGTAAAAAAAGTAAATTTTTCTTTTCAGACATACGTGAGATAAAAACTAAATTCAATTCACCTTTCTGCTTACGAGTGGTCTTTTCATCTCTTAGCTGTGGCTTAGAACTCAAGTTTTGAGCAATCTGAATCTTGGCCCGCTCCCCAATCGTCTGTTTGATTTCGTTGGCTTCATCTTTAGTAGATGCATGCCAATGCAAGTTTTCTCGATAGAGTAATCGCTTAGCCAGTGATATAATAAATTTCTTATTTTTCGCTTTCAACTGCAAGGCACCTTCCCCGAGCATTCCTCGCGGAGCAATCAACTGTTTAACTCCTTTCAGTTT
>CAJXMH010000033.1 GCA_913056345.1 uncultured Flavobacteriales bacterium
CGGGCCCCCGTCAATTCCTTTGAGTTTCAACCTTGCGATCGTACTCCCCAGGTGGATTACTTATCACTTTCGCTTAGGCACCGACAGTATATCGCCGACACCGAGTAATCATCGTTTACAGCGTGGACTACCAGGGTATCTAATCCTGTTCGCTCCCCACGCTTTCGTACATTAGCGTCAATAATAGCTTAGTAAGCTGCCTTCGCGATTGGTGTTCCACGGCATATCTATGCATTTCACCGCTACATGCCGTATTCCGCCTACTTCAACTATATTCAAGAACATCAGTATCAATAGCAGTTCCATCGTTAAGCGATGGGCTTTCACTACTGACTTAAAGTTCCGCCTACGTACCCTTTAAACCCAATAAATCCGGATAACGCTTGGACCCTCCGTATTACCGCGGCTGCTGGCACGGAGTTAGCCGGTCCTTATTCTTACAGTACCGTCAACCCTTTACACGTAAAGGGGTTTCTTCCTGTATAAAAGCAGTTTACAACCCATAGGGCAGTCATCCTGCACGCGGCATGGCTGGGTCAGACTTTCGTCCATTGCCCAATATTCCTCACTGCTGCCTCCCGTAGGAGTCTGGTCCGTGTCTCAGTACCAGTGTGGGGGATAACCCTCTCAGGCCCCCTACCCATCGTAGTCTTGGTGAGCCGTTACCTCACCAACAAACTAATGGGACGCATGCTCATCCTTTTCCGCCGAAGCTTTAATCATCCTAACATGCGAAAGAATGATACTATGGAGTATTAATCCTCATTTCTAAGGGCTATTCTCCAGAAAAGGGTAGATTGCATACGCGTTACGCACCCGTGCGCCACTCGTGTTAAGAGCAAGCTCTTAACTTACCGTTCGACTTGCATGTGTTAAGCCTGCCGCTAGCGTTCATCCTGAGCCAGGATCAAACTCTTCGTTGTAATTAAAAGTTTAATGTTTTGCTAGGCTCAGTTACTCAAAGTTTTTAAAATTAACTTAAGGTATTTACCTTTCTTCTTTTCTTCAATCTTTTCAAAGAACTTTCAGCTTGCGCTGAACTCTTATATTTTCGAGCATTTCTGCTTTCAAATCTGTTTAAAAAACGATCCCCGTTTATTTTGGGGCTGCAAATGTACAACTAAATTTTATTCTGCAAACTTTTTTTAAAAAAGTTTTTAAAGTTGTTTTTGCAGTCGTTTCAAATAACTTCCCGTTTTTACGGGGCGGCAAATGTAAAACATTTTTTTGAATACAAACTGTATTTTAAAAATTTATTTTTTGTTGCCTTTCAATTAACTTTCCATTAAAAAATGGGAGGGCAAATTTAGAGAAGATAATGCTTACCGCAAGACAAATTTTGAAAAAAAATTTGCGCTTTTTTTACAATCTTTGATTGTCAACCGTTTAAGGAGTATTTAAACTTACAGGAAGCACTTTGCCATTATAAAAAAGGTGCCCTTCAATTAAGAAGCGACCAATATATTGAGCCATTTCTGCAGCACTTAAGGGAGCCTCGTAATCTGGAAAGGCCTTAGCAAGCATATCGGTTTGCACCGCACCTAAGGCCAAGGCATTCACCTTTACCCCTTCTTCTTTCAATTCTTCTGCCATGCATTCCGTAAGAATACTAACCGCTCCTTTAGAAGCACTGTAAGCTGCCAAACCGGGAAACTTGCTGCTACCCTGCACTCCTCCCATACTGCTGATGTTGACAATATGACTGCCTGCTTTGCAAACAAACATAGCTCAATTACTTTTCACCAATTCAATAGCATGACTCATTATAAATCAATATTTCTATTTATCATTGTCGGTTTTTAATATTCCCAACTTAAACCAGCTTAATTATTGAAATAATTTTTCAAGAATAGGTTAAAATAGATTATCATTACCAATGATACATTCACATCCTTTTAAAGCAATCCAGAGTTTTTTCTTAGGGCTTCTGGCACCTCTTTTTTATAATTATAGGTTTGGATTTGAAGATCAAGCAATTCAGTTGACTTTTGCAAAGAAACTTACGAACCCTTTACTTTATCCAAATGACCCTTTATTCGATACCCTAGGTGACTATCCTAGTTTTTTTCCACAAATTGTAAGCCTGATCATTCAGAGTGAAATTCCGATCGCACCGTTCTTTTTCGTCGCCTATATGGTCAGTTACGGTCTTCTCTTTTTATTCACCCATCAGCTGTCGTGCTTATTATTCAAAAATCAAGGCAGTAATCTAATTTGCATCTTTTTACTTTTAATTCCATCGATAAGCTTGGGAGGCAGCTCAGCTCAATTGTCTCAGTTTTATCCTTCCCTTTTAGCCTTACCCTGGATCATCTTATGCTTTAATTACTTTTTAAAAGGTAAATATGTAGTGTCGTTTATTTTCTTGGGACTATTAGCCAATGTACATAGTTTACTTGCAGGCTATGCTTTCACCGGTATGACTTCATATTTCATATATGGGATCATTGTCACTAAAAGATATACCCTTAAAAGTTTATGGTTACCACTTTTGTTTGTGCTTTTTGCTTTACCTACCATATATTGGACACTAAATACAGACAATCAATACTCAGAATTATGGTATAGATTAATGAGGTTACGATCATCGCATCATAGTTTCCCATTTTCTTGGTCAATAAATAAACTTGTGCTTTACGGTTTATTTTTTTCTGCGTTTCTGCTGACACTATCCATTACTCTAGATAAAATAAAAGACAAGGAAAGAAGAGAAAAAATCGTTGTATTTGTGCTGAATATCTTTTTACTATTCATCTTTGGCACAGTCTTTACAGAAATAATATCGATACCACTTTTCATTAAATTGCAACTGTTTAGAAGTAGTATTTATATCAACATTCTAGCTTCAGTTTTTTTTGGTGCTCTAGTGAATTATAACATTCGTAAAGAATATCCACTTAGTTTTTTAATATTGTTAATCACTGCATTATTTTTACCTTACAATAGTGTCAGCTATCTTACTCTATTTATAATGTGTGCTTTCCTATTTTTCCATTCAAACTTTACAACCATCTTTAAAAAGGTTCAATTAGAAAAAGGGGTTCTTACCTCAATCTCTTTAATGCTTATAACCGCATTTTTATTGTTTACTTCAGCTAGAACTTCTTGGTCTTTTTATGCTGATTTATGGAATGAATGGCAGTATCTCTTGATCTGTTTAATCGCTTTTCTTCTCCCTATTGCTATTTTACGAATGTCAAGAACTCCGTGGGTAGCTTATGCTTTTTTTCTCACTATGGGCATTACAATTCCAACCTACTACTATCATTCTATCTATCTTAATGAACAGGATCAAAACGATTGGATAAATGTTCAAAAGTGGGTCAAAAAACACACCAAACCAGATCAACTATTCCTAACTCCTCCCCAAAAGACAGGTTTTCGTGTTTTTTCTGAAAGAAGCACAATAGGTGAATGGAAAGATGGAACTCAGTTATACTTTAGCGCTGAGTTTTCTGAAACGTGGGAAAAAAGAATGATAGCATTAGAGGTTGAAGCATTTGACGGCAAAGGTTATGCTTATCTATTATCAAATAAGCTGGATCAGATCGCTGAAAAGTATAAGGTCAACTATGTAGTCATTCCTACAGACCTAGAAATAGCGGTCGGTCAGACCGTGTACTCTAATGACACATATGTAGTGAACTATATTCCTAGTTTGTAGCATTGCAAGATAATTCGTGTAGAACCTTAGGAGTATTAGAAGGTATAAAAAGGTGTGGGAGGAAATCTAGTATCTTAAAAACAGGTTTTATAAAAATTTTAACTACCTAGGGGTTACCTAAGGCGACGGGGATTACCTTACCATTTATCAATCGGCCTGAACTTAAAGCAAAGTTGGAAATGTATTTGGCCATTTCTGCTGAAGAGGCACCACCATTTACATCTGGGAAAGCAGCTTTAAGCATATCAGTCTGCACTGCTCCCAATGCCAAAGCGTTTACGTGCACTCCCTTATCCTTATATTCTTCGGCAAGACATTCACTTAAGATAGACAGAGCTCCTTTGGCAGCGCTGTATGCCGCCAGACCAGGATATTTACTACTCCCTTGAAACCCTCCCATACTGCTTATGTTGACAACATGACTACCATCTTTAAGATATGGGTCACAAGCATGAATTAAATTTACTGCTGTAATCACATTAGCTTTATATTGATCGACAAACTGAGCAGAAGCAGTTTTATTAAAGGGCAGATTGATGAGACCTCCCGCATTGTTAATGAGGATATCCACATGCCCAAAATCTGCTATTGCTTTCTTTAGTTTTGAGTATCTAGGAGATGTATCATTCAAGGGTTTGTCAATGCTACCTATTCTCCCCGTTTCGGGTAATATAACCGATAGATCAACTGCTAAGTAAGCATATGAACTATCATTTTCAAACTCTTTCAATAAATTTTCTCTTCTCGCCAGAGCTAATACCTGGTGTCCTTTAGACAATAAGAATTTACAGATCTCTTTACCAATTCCACTGCTCGCTCCGCTTACAACAATCTTCATCTTTATTTTTTGGGGACAAGTTATTCATAAGTATGCCTTTGATGCAACCCTTTAAAAGCTTTACTTGTTAATTTTGCATCTCTATGGGGAAATTGAAACTTGATTTACACGATATCTTTAATAAAGGTGAAAAAATTGAGACTGCCTTAAACCAAATTATCGAAGATGCGGTTAATCAAAAGATCAAAACCATTGAAATAATCCCTGGTAAAGGAAGCGGTCAACTGAAAAAAAGAGTGATTCGTTTTCTGCAACAGAAACACATCAAACAACATTATCATAGGATCGAGAAGGACAGTAAGAATTTTGGCCGACTTTTCGTTCACTTTAAACACTAAATCAGCCCACTTATGTTTACCTCCGGACGCATTGCCTTTGTTATTTTTTTTCTGATTCTTTTTGTAAGCTATTTGATTTGGGCATACAGAAAGGATATTAAAAAGCTGCCTTGGTATTATAAAGGCTCTTTCAAGATTTTATTATCCTTAATCAGCATCTACGCGGCCTACTTTATACTTACACGCTACGTTATCTAAAGCCTTTAAGCACTTCAACGAGTTCGTGGGTTATCATACCAGTAGCTCCCCAAATCAAGTGCTCTTGATAACTGTATCCTTTTACCTCCCTTTGCAACTTTGAGTTGACGGGCCACTTTCGCTTAACCAATTTTTCTGCTTGAAAGAAATAGTCAAGCTGCAATTCAATCACCATGCTTACCTCCTTGGGCTCAGGCCGAAATAATTGTCCTCGCTCAATAACACCTACATATGGCTTGATCAAAAAATTACTTGGCGGAACATACAGGTCGCTAAGCTTACCAAGTAATTGAACATCTTTAGACGAAACTCCAATTTCTTCTTCTGCCTCTCTCAGCGCAGTGTCTGCCAAAGAGCTGTCTGAAGGCTCCATTTTTCCACCGGGAAAGGAAATTTGTCCACTGTGCACACCTGGATAGGTGCTCCTTTTTATGTAAACAATGTGCCACTGACCGTTTTTAGGGTATAACAAAACCAATACTGCACTAAGCTTGGGCTTTAATTGAGAAAACTCAAGATCTTCAATAGCCTTGCGCTCAGGCATAAGCTGTTGATGAGCTCCCATACCCGGAAGGCTGTGCTGAAGTGCTGTTTTTAGGTTTGAAATCAGGCCGTGATTCATGGGGTAGCTTTGATCAATTTTTGTTTCTTATAATGATAGTACACCACCTCTGACTTATTTTCTAATTGTAATAGGTTTTGATTAAACCATTTAAGACGGTTCCAATCGGGCTCGATCAAATTCAATTGTTTCAAATCAAGTAGGCCTTTTTTGCCTGCTTGCTCTACCTCATATAAGTACTCCCCTATTGGTTTTACCGCATCAAACTGATTGGGCAATGCCACTTTGGCTTCCTGATCGATCAGGTTCCATGCACCCTCCTTCTTCACAAGGCCAAGATGCTGTCTAAAGCTAATGGCATAGTCATACTCATAAGGAATCATTAAACTTAGGTTTTCATTTGAATAACCCCATTGACCCCGCTTTTTTACTGCAATCAAGTCTTTTTGCCTGTAATCGCCTACATCTTGAAAAATAGCAGGAAAGGTTTTCTTTCCCAATGAATCGAGTATTCCGTATTTCCCTTTTTGGTAAAATTTAGCATAGCCTGCATCAAATCGCCCCCAAGTAAGCGCCTCCAACTTAAAATCGAAATTCAAGGGAATAGCCAAATCACCTTTTACATTTACATAACCATACTTGCCATCTTTTACTACCAGGCATAAACTATCGGCGCACTCCCCAATCTGATCGTATTCAAAAGGAAGAATGACAGAACCATTTTGATCGATCAAACCGAACAAACTATCTTCTTTGGCTCGAGCTAATCCATATTGATTGAAATTCTCCAACCAGGCATATTTCATAGGCACTACTGTTTGACCCAATTGATTGATGATACCCCTTTTTCCATTTTGCTCAATCAGCGCATAGTTGTTTTCAAAATCATCAGCATAATCTAAGGTGAGGGGAATAACTATTTCACCTTGAGGATTGACAAAACCGTAAGCGGTATCGTTAGCCACTATGGCAAGCTTAGAGTTGAAAGAACCGATCAGATCATATTGAAAAGGTAGAACCACTTGGTTGTTTTTATTGATCAAGCCATAAGCGTCATCTTTCATGGCAACGCATAAACCTTCTGCAAAGGCTTCTGCATCCTCATATTGAAAGGGAATCACTACTTTTCCTTGCTTGTTGATGAACCCTACCTTTGACTGCTTCACCACCAAGGCCAATCCTGACTGAAAGGCTTCTACCATTTCATACTGTGGTATTATCTGTACCTTGCCTGTAGTGTCCATAAAACCCCATTTGCCATTGGTTCCCTTGTAAGGAAGAAATAGCTTTAAACTTAATTTAAGATCCGTTTTCAGCTCATCAATAAAAGGGTATTCAGGGTAGTCAATTTTAAATTGAACAATCTTTTCAGCTTTGTAATCTGTCATGTACAAGCGATACAACTTCTGCCAAGCTTCTGCTACATTTGGATTATTGGGGTTAGCTTGAATAAAACGATCGAACTCCTTTATGCTTTTATTGGGGGTTGCTAAACCATAAACCGCATCTTGGGCCTTACGCTTATATGGACTTTCAGGATATTTTTTGATAAAATTTTGATAGGAGCCAATGGTTTTTTGAGCTGTTTGCTCTTCGAATAGTCGCTGCTCGTAAAGGTTCTTGGCTTCTAATGAAAAGGCGGAATTTGGATAGCGGTTGAAGTACCTTTGGTAAGCATTTGAGCTATTGTCTTCTTTGGCAAACTGAAAAGCTAAACGATCCCTTGCCTGCACAGCCCACTTTCGCTGCTTGGCATCTTGATGTCTATCAAGGTAGCTTTGCCACTTCCCTACTGATGGTGAAAGCGAAATTTGAGTAAATACTTTTTGATCGATGCTGTCTTTCCAATTTTCGATCTTGAGCGAATCCACTCCGAGTTCTCGTATGTCTTCTCTGTCTTTTTGATCTAGTTTATTGAAGTTGGTATCGGCCATAAGAATGTAATGGTAGGCCGAATCTAGCTCATAAAAAGGATTGTCATCCCGGCCGTATATCAAACTTAGCCCAAAGGGTGCTGCAACGATCTCTTTGTCTTTTACCTTCTCAAACAATTCTTTTGCCTCGAAATAATTGTACACTTTCAAGGCCTCATAAGCCCGCTCAATCTTCCCTGCAAATACTGCCATGGAGCACATCGTACCCGCTAACACCAAACTCAACTGTTTCTTCATATCCACAAAATTAAAGCGATATCTTATCAACTTCTTTGCCATTGCTTCAACTTATTAAGTTTAGGCTGTGAATGATCCTTTCATTTTAGGCAGCCTGCTATAAACTACAACTTCATTTAGTTAAATTCCGTATTATTGAAGTAATGCGTCAACTCTTTTCCATTTTTACCTTATTGAGTTTGGTTTATTTTATGCCTCTAGCCTGCGGCGATGCAGGCAAAAGCCCAACTAAAGAGGAGCAAAAAGACCAACTGCCTGCTCGAGATTTAGACAGTATATTAAGTGATGGCGTTTTACATGCTTTAATTGACAATAGCACTACCTCCTATTTTGTCTACCGTGGTGAACCAATGGGCTTCGAATACGAGTTGCTCTCTCGCTTTAGTGACGATTTGGGGATTGATTTGGCCATCCGCCCAATTAAAAACATGAATGCAATTATTGATTCTTTAATTGATCAAAAAGGTGACATTATAGCCGCAAACCTTACCGTAACCAAAGACCGCAATGAGCAAGTATTATTCAGTAGTCCACTAATCTATTCCCCGCAAGTTTTGATTCAGCGGGCAGATGAGAGTTTGATCCATACTCCATCAGAAATGCTTGGTAAGGAAATACACCTTAGGAAAAATTCTTCCTTTTATGAACGCATCCAAAATCTATCGGAAGAAGTAGGAGGAGAAATCTTAATAAACGAAGTAGACGGAGATGTTTCTGTAGAGGAGTTAATCCAACAAGTTTCAACCGAAGAGATCGACTACACGGTGGCGGATGAGCATGTAGCTAAGATCAACCGAGCCTTTTACAAAAACCTTTACATTAAAACTCCGGTAAGTTTAGAACAGCAAATTGCTTGGGCGGTAAGAAAAAACTCTCCCAAACTGATTGACACCTTGAATCATTGGTTAGATGCATTTAAGAAAACTGTCGACTTTAGGGTAATCTACCTTAAATACTACGGCAATACTCAATTATATCGGGCACGGGTGCAAAGCAAGCTTTTTACGCCTAAAAGTGGACAAATCAGTCAATATGATGAATTGATCAAGGCAGAAAGCAAAAAAATTGGCTGGGATTGGCGTTTGATCAGTTCTTTAATCTATCAAGAATCTCAGTTTGATCATGATGCTAAGAGTTGGGCAGGAGCCTACGGCCTAATGCAATTAATGCCGGAGACAGCTGCCGCTTATGGGGTAGACTCTACCTCCTCTCCCGAATCGAACATAAAGGCAGGAATCCGCTATTTAAAATGGCTGGAAGAAGAGTTTACAGAAAAAGTAGCTGATAGCAGTCAACGAAAAAAGTTTGTTTTGGCAGCCTATAATGTTGGACTAGGCCATGTATACGATGCCATTCGCTTAGCTAGCGAGTATAATCTTAAGGCTGATGTGTGGGAAGAAAATGTGGCAGAGATGTTGAAAAACAAAAGCAAACCAAAATATTACCGAAACCCCGTAGCCTATTATGGCTATTGCCGAGGAAGCGAACCCTATTATTATGTTAGCCAGATCATGGCTCGCTTTGAGCATTATAAAAACATGACAAAGAAGGCTGCAACATAATCACAGCAATAGTGCTTTGCCTACTTTTGTAGGCTATGCAAAAGCACCAAGAGTTTGAGCTTTTTGAATTATCTAATGGACTTAGGGTGGTGCACAAAACTACCGATAGACCTGTAGCGCATTGTGGATTATTTATTCATGCTGGAACTAAAGATGAGCTCGAAAAGGAACATGGCTTGGCCCATTTCATTGAACATGCCCTTTTTAAAGGAACAAAAAACCGAAGAGCATACCACATTTTAAACCGTTTAGATAGTGTAGGTGGTGAAATTGATGCCTTTACCACCAAAGAGATTACCTGCCTTAATGCTTCTTTTTTAACAGAATATTACAAACGAGCCATTGAACTATTGGCTGACATTGTGTTAAACGCCAACTTCCCTGAAAAGGAAATAGCAAAGGAAAAGGAAGTGGTTTTAGATGAAATCATGGTCTACCAAGATAGCCCATCCGACCAGATTTATGATGACTTTGAGAGCTTGGTTTATGAGGGTCACCCGCTAGGGAAACAGATCCTGGGCACTAAAGAAAGCGTGCTTGCCTTAAGCAGAGAAGATATCTTCAACTATCAAAACAGACTTTACAAAGCCGAAAACATGGTTTTTAGTAGTGTTGGCAACATTACAGCTAGCCAATTAAAAAAACTTTTGGAACGCTATCTTTCTGCTCTACCTAAAGGCGAAGTACATAAAACCCTTCGCCCTTTTAAAAGGCTCAGCCCTCAAACGAGTTTAGTGGACAAGCATACCAACCAAACCCATATTATGCTTGGGTGCCCTACTTTTGGACTACATCATCCAAAACGCTATGCGATGAGCTTGCTCAACAACATTATAGGCGGGCCCGCCATGAACAGCTTACTCAACTTAAAAGTAAGAGAAAGATTGGGCTACACCTACCACTTAGAATCAAACTATGCTAGCTATGCCGCTAGTGGCCTTTTTTCCATTTACCTTGCCTGCGATCCGAAATATGTAAAGCGTTGTTTGAAGGCCATCTTCAGAGAATTAAAGCTCTTACAAAAAAAACCACTTAGCCCAAGCAAATTACACCTCAGCAAACAACAGTTGAAAGGTCAGTTGGCCCTTGCAAGAGAGAGTAATAACAACTTAATGATGAGCTACGGAAAAAGCTTGTTGGTAAGCAATGAAGTAAAAAGCATTAATAAAATTCATGAGCTGATTGATGCCATTTCAGCGGAAGAACTTCAAGCTATTGCTAAAGCGGAATTACAAGAAGATAAGTTCTACCAATTGCACTACCAAGGCAGTTAAGCCAACTCTTCCTTGAGCATCGCTAATACTTTACGATCAATGGGAAAAGTCAGTTCCTCAACTTTAAGCTTGCTGATTGATTTCCACTCAAACACATGCGTGTCTCCTTCTTCCACATCTTCCGCAATCTGTCCGTTACTGATTTGCGCGGCAAGGTCAGGCTGAAGCTTGTAATAAAGCGAAATAAGTTGGTCGTCTTCGCGAAAAGCTGAACGCTGAAAGATTTCTGTGGTGTAAAAATGCTGCTTCACCTCGATCGACAAGGCTAATTCCTCTTGCCATTCGCGTTTCAAACAGTCGATTATTCCCTCACCCCACTGCAAGCCTCCTCCAGGAAATTTGGTGAAAGCAAAACCTTTTCGAACCTCAGAGGAAAGTAAAATTTCATCATCCTGATTGATTAACAGTCCATAAACTCTGACATTAAATCGTTTGCTGGCATCTTTCATTGGCAATATCTTAGTGCTTTTGCGTTAATACAGACCTCATCTTTGGAAGACAATTTTACTACTTTTGAAGCCGTGCAAAAAAAACAGCTGTTAACCCTTCTTGTTTGTTCCCTTATCTCGCTTGTCAGTTTGGCACAAGAAGCAGCTACTCTTAAGGGTAAAGTTGTGGATCGCCGGGGCAATCCCGTTGAAGCAGCCAGTATTGCCGTTAAAGGAGAAGCAGGTGGCAGCATTAGCGACGAAAAAGGTCGCTTTAGTCTTGCTGTGCCATCAGAGCGTGAGTTTTCTT
Source organism: uncultured Flavobacteriales bacterium (assembly GCA_913056345.1). GTDB lineage: Bacteria > Bacteroidota > Bacteroidia > Flavobacteriales_E > Vicingaceae > CAJXMH01. The sequence goes on from CAJXMH010000033.1 coordinate 11,346, forward strand.
TGGTGATCAGTCACATTAGTTATAAGCTTTTTGAGCAAAAACTACAGTTAAAAGCGGGTGAGATAAGGGAAGTTGAATTAAAACTCGAAGCTTCTTCTGTTGACATTAACGAAGTAGAAATTGAAGAAGAGAAAAATCGTGGCAACACGATGGAAACGGTTGATCCCAAAAACATCAAATACATTCCGAGTCCGAATGGCAGTTTTGAAGCGGTGATTAAAACCTTGCCCGGTGTTAGCTCAAACAATGAACTCAGCTCACAATACAATGTTAGAGGTGGAAACTTCGACGAAAACCTGGTTTATGTTAATGACATTCAGGTATACCGCCCTTTCCTGATCCGCAGCGGTAATCAAGAAGGCCTAAGCTTTATCAATCCTGATTTGATCCAAAACATCAACTTTTCAGCAGGGGGATTTGAATCAAGGTATGGAGACAAAATGTCTTCCGTGCTAGCTGTAGAATACAAAGAGCCCGAAGAGTTTGGTGGTTCAGTGAGTGCCAGTTTGCTTGGAGGCTCAGCGCATGTTGAAGGCACTTCAGCCGATAAGCGGTTTACTTATATCGGCGGATTGCGCTACCGCAGTAACCAATATGTTTTAAGCAGCCTGGATACAGATGGTGATTACCAGCCGGTTTTTGCCGATGCCCAAACCTATTTAACTTATGACTTGAACGAAAAATGGGAAGTAAGTTTTCTAGGGAATTACGCAAGAAACCAATACAATTTTATTCCAGAAACCCGAGAAACCAACTTTGGTACCATTCAACAAGCTTTGCGTTTAACCATCTTTTTCGAAGGTCAAGAAGTAACCGACTTTGAGACTTACTTCGGTGCCATTACCAATACTTACAAACCAAAACCCAATCTAGAGTTGAAGTTGATCACTTCTGCCTTTCGCTCATTTGAAACGGAAACCTTCGACATTCTAGGGCAGTATTTCATTGATGAACTTGAACGAGATTTGGGTAGCGATAACTTTGGTGATGTAGCTTTTAATCGAGGAGTTGGTTCGTATTTAAATCACGCAAGAAACTACTTAGATGCTACCGTGGCCACTGCGCAACATAGAGGAAAACTACTTAAAGAAAATGGCAATTGGGAATGGGGCATGACCTACCAGCACGAAGAAATTGTAGATGAATTAAATGAATGGGACCTGATCGATTCCGCTGGTTATTCCATCCCTCAGCCTCCCCAAACACCTGGTCAAAATCCGCGGCGTCCTATTGAGTTGAACTTATTCAATGTTTTTCGGGCGACTAATACCTTATCATCAAACCGGCTGATGGGTTATGGGCAAAGAACGCTAAGATGGAAAGGAGCGGATTCTAGTCTTTTCAGCTTCACAGGTGGACTGCGTTTTAACTATTGGGACCTGAACCAAGAGCTGCTTTTCAGCCCAAGGGCTAATCTTTCATTTGAACCAAATTGGAAAAGAGATTTCTTATTCCGTTTGAGTACGGGCTTTTATCATCAACCTGCTTTTTATCGGGAGTTACGAAACTTTAATGGAGAACTCAATCGAAACATAGAGGCTCAAGAATCGATTCACTTTGTATTAGGAGCAGATTACAATTTTAAAGCTTGGGGGCGCCCTTTTAAGTTTGTCGGAGAGGCCTATTATAAACAAATGAACAACATTATTCCCTACGAAATAGACAATGTAAGAATTCGCTACTATGCTGAAAATTCAGCAACAGCTTATGCTGTGGGAGCTGATTTTAAAGTGAACGGAGAGTTTGTAAAAGGCGTTGACTCATGGGTAAACCTCGGTTTTCTTCAAGTAAGGGAAGACATTCAAAACGACGGCTACTTTGACTACTTTAATAGTGATGGGGAGAAAATTGTTCCAGGTTTTACCCTGAATAACACCCCGACTGATAGCGTGCGCCAAGAACCCGGTTATATTCCACGGCCAACAGATCAGCTGATCAATTTTAGCTTGTTTTTTCAAGACTACCTCCCACGCTATCCTTCTTACCAAATGCACATGACCTTTCACTACGGCAGCGGGATGCCCTTTGGTCCACCTTCAAATGAACGGTATAAAGATACCCTGCGTATTCCGCCGTACTTAAGAGTTGACCTTGGTTTTTCCAAGCAATTGATTGGAGAGGACAGTCAGCTTGGACCGAGAAATCCGCTGCGGCATTTTAAATCAATGTGGTTAGGTGTAGAAGTGTTTAACTTGCTACAGCGCAACAATACCCTATCTTACTTATGGGTAACAGATGTGACAAACCGCCAATACGCAGTGCCAAACTTTTTAACCTCTCGGCAGATCAATGTCAGGTTACAAATTGAGTTTTAAGCTTAAAGCCCTAAAACCTCAACCCCTTGCTCAAAAACAACATCAACCGGAATACCTCTTTCTGATAAACGGTCGAGATCTGCCTGTAAGCTTTCTTTGATCAGAGCCTTGTCTTTTACCAGCGCATCAACCCCTGCATAGTCTCCATCACCTTGCAGTTTTAAGATAATGGCTGAAAGTTCATTCATAGCTTCAGTCATTTTATCATAATCGATGGTGTACACACCTGCCTCACTTCTTTGCAACACCCCTTTTTCAAGGAAGAAATTAAAGCGGATCATATTGGCTTTTCCATGAGCTGAAGAAGCTCCAAATCGAACAGAGCGAAATATACTTGCCATAAAAGTGGTGTAATAGTCTTTGATATTGCCTGTGAGCTCTCCCTTTTCAAAAAGTTGCGTGATCATATACAAGCCGAGTATATCTGCTTTCCCTTCCTCAAGAGCTGAGGCATGTTCTTTTAAGGCTTCCCTTACCGTTCCATTTCCATCAATTTTGTTCTTGATTCCCAAACCATGGGCCACTTCATGAAACATGGTATTTGCAAAAAAGGCATCGAAGGTAATGTGCTGCTGCTGTGATTCATTGATCAGTTCTTTTGAGATCGGCATCAAGATCCGATCAAACTTAGCGCGCATGGCATTTTTCAATTGCGAACGTCGGGTTCCTTTTTGCAATTGCACCTCTTCATCATTAGGTAAATTAACAGCTATGGTTTTGCTGCCTGCATTGCAATCGCCTGCATAATAAACCACATCAAAAGCGGCTAACTGAGAATCTGTTCCCGGTTCTTCTTTTTTGTAGGCCTCTTCCACAGGTAAATTACGCTGAAGCTCGGGAAGCATTGACGCATATTTCTCAAGGCGTTTACTCCACTCCATATCCTTTACCAAAACATAAGCTTCATGAGCAGCTTTGTAGCCAAAAAGTTGATCCTCATAAGTTTCTATTGGTCCGCAGATAATATCAAGCTTATTGTCTTTCATATCCATCCAAGCAAGATCACTGGCGCGGTAATCATCTGTTAGCAATGCTTCAGCTCGCAGGTTTAAATACTTTTTAAAAGCCGCATTAGTTGTAATTGCTGAAGCCTCTTCCAACAGTTTGGCAGCTTTGCTTACTTCCGCTTTAAAGGCAACTTTATAAGGAATGGTCATTAACTTTCCACTGCTATCTCTTCTCAATAAAGTATACAAGGACATTTTATCCGCTAGATCCGCAGCTTCAAACTCCTCTTTGGTAAGATCAGAAGGATAGAAATTTGCTCCCAATGGTTTTTCTCCCACTCCATCAACAAAAGATTGGTTGGCTGCTAGTCTATCCCATGGTCCATAGTTGATCTCAATAAAGCGCTTCAGTTTTTCGTCATCTGTGGCGGCCATCAAGGAATCTTTCTTGCCATAAGCTTCATACCAGAAAAGTTCATCCATGATCTTGGCCACTTCAATCAATTTAGGAATCAATTGCTTTTGCTCAGCATCAAGCTGACTGATATCTGTTGTGAGCTTAACGGTTACATATTTCATCAACTTCTTATCAATTTCAGAAGTTTCCTTTTCAGACTCTTCAATGATACTCTGTGGAGCTTTGGTTTTATTTTCTTTGGTTTGATTGCCACATGCGGCAAATAAAAAAACTATTCCTAATATGCTTAAGTATTTCATTTTCATGGATTTTATTTGACGACCAAGATACCAAATTCCATTTTTCCAGAAATGCATGAAAGATGGCATTGAGTTTGTAATTTTCAAGTCTTTAATCCAAGCAACAACCCACATATGTTTAAACAACTTTTATTGGCCTTAAGCCTTAGCTTAATTTTTAGCCATTGTAAAAACAGCAAAGAAACCACTCAAGCTAAAACCCCTGAAGTTAAAGAGAGTCAGAAAGTAGAGGAAGAAACTGAGGTCGAAACTGCAAATTTGGTCGGAAAAACTTACCGTGGTTTGCTACCCTGTAAAGATTGCATGGGAATAGAAACAGAACTCACTTTTAAAGCAGATGGTCAATATGAAGTTAAAAGTTTTTACCTAGGCAAGTCAGAAGAAGTAAGGGTTACAGCGGGCAATTATCAGCTTGATGGGAATCAGATCATTTGTCGAATCAGCAATCAAATTGTAAGTCGTTACCTGCTTGAAGAAGATCAGCTTGTGCCTGAAGGATCGCAAGCAAGCAGTAAAGGTGGAGCAGCAGAACTTTACATTTTACGCAATAAACTCAGCCAAATAATAGACCGATATTGGCAACTTACAGAAGTACTCGGTCAAAAAGTTGAGCCCACAGAAAACGAAAGAAAGCCTTACCTATTGATTAGACATGACCAGAGCTTTTCAGCAAGCGGAGGCTGTAATAGCATGTTTGGCCGGTTTGAGTTCGTAAACAAGCACTTTATACAATTTAGTGAAATTGGAAGTTCTGAAATGGCGTGTGCATTTAATCACTATGATCAAGCTTTAATTGAAGCACTAGAAAGATCAAGGCAATTTACGATCAATAAAAATGGAGAGCTTGTGCTAATAGTAGGTAAAGCTGCTCCCTTGGCACGTTTTAAAAAGGTGGGTCTTTAGTTGAATACTCTCAACTTTCATGAATTTTGGTTAAATTGAACAAAATTTTATACCCAAAACAATGAAAAAGAACATGGGACCTGTAGATAAACTAGTTAGGATGGCCTTAGCTGCTATTGTAGCAGTACTTTACTTCACAGAAGTAATTAGTGGAACGCTAGGATTAGTTTTACTCGTTTTTGCAGGAATATTTGTGCTTACCAGTCTAATTAGCTTTTGTCCGATTTACTTGCCCTTTGGGCTTAATACTTGTAAGAATAAATAATACTTTACGCTTCCCGCTGAGCGGTATAACGCTCCCACTTTTCGATTACCGCTTGCATATCATCAGGTAATTCAGAGTCGAAAGACATCCATTCTTTACTTACAGGATGGGTAAAAGAAAGTGTTTTTGCATGAAGGGCTTGTCTCGGACAAATTTCAAAGCAATTCTCAACAAAACGCTTGTACTTTGTAAAGGTGGTTCCTTTTAAAACCCGATTGCCGCCATACTCCGGATCATTAAAGAGTGGGTGGCCAATCCACTTGGAGTGCACCCTAATTTGATGCGTTCTACCTGTGTCTAATTTGTATTCCATTAAGGTAACATATCCAAACTTTCTCAGCACTTTGTAATTGGTGATAGCAGGCTTGCCAATATCACCATCGGGAAATACATCCATCACCTTTCGGTTTTTGACAGAACGCCAAATATTTCCTTCAATTTTCCCCGTTTCGTCTTCGGGCTCACCCCAAATCAAAGCCTGGTAACGTCGATCTGAAGTACGGTCATGAAACTGATTTGCTAAATGACTCAAGGCAAGTTCAGTTTTCGCAATCACCATTAAACCAGTTGTATTTTTATCTAATCGATGCACCAAGCCTGGTCGGCCTTCATTGCCTTCCATTTCGGGTAGGTTCTGAAAATGGTAAACTAAGCCATTTACCAGGGTTCCTGAAAAATTGCCATAACCCGGATGCACCACCATATTGGCAGGCTTATTCAAAACCAGTAAACTATCATCTTCATAAACAATGTCAAGCGAAATGTCTTCTGCCTTCAGCTCAGTTTCTCTTGGAGGGTAAGGCATCACGATTGAAACCTCATCCATTGGCTTGACTTTGTAATTGGGTTTTACCTCTTCTCCGTTCACCAAAACATTGCCAGAATGCGCTGCTTGCTGAATCTTATTGCGTGAAGAATTGGGTAAGCGATCACTCAGAAACTTGTCAATACGGAGCGCTGCCTGACCCTTATCTGCGATGATCTTATGGTGCTCAAAAAGCTCCTCTTCTTCCTCGTGCTGTTCCTGTTCTATGTCATCTCTCATTCTCTAAGCACTACTTTTTTGGTCTGTTGAATTCCGTTTTCTAATTCGATTCTGAGGAAATAAAGCCCACTAGGAAAACCTCCTAGTTCGAGCTGCAACTGATTTCCGCTTAGGACCAATTGCCCTCTTGCATCATAAAGTTGATAGTGTTGCAGCCTTGCTGATCCTTCAATGGAAATGTTGAGCTGGTTACGAACAGGATTCGGAAATACGGTAATGGCAGTTTTTCTTTTAGGTTGTTTCACTAGTCCAACCCCCCATTCCTTTTTCCTGAATACAGGCCGAATCATCGAACTACCGTCAAAAATTCCTGATGATGGATTGCTCCAACTTTGTCCGTCTAAACTCCAAAATGTTTTATCGCGGTTGTTATTATTCAAATCATACCCCACATTCAGGGAAAGTGGACCGATCGATTTAAAGCCAATGTAAAAATTTTGGGGTACAGGGATCAAGGTGTCTAGCCAAAAAGTGAGGAATCCATTTGGTTCTGTATAAATCGGATTGTACAGTTCTGTTTTTTGATAAATTACCTGTGTGGGGTTCAGTCCACTCCAAATTGTAATCTCAAACGATTGAGAAGTGATGGGATTGTTGTCAAAAATAAAACGTTGTGGTAAGAAATATATCTGCATTCCGCCTACTGTATCAGCAATAGGCATGTTAAACTCCACGGCCAAGTATGAGAAAAGACCACCTCCTGAGGCACGCGGATTGACGCCGTAACCAGCCTCCGCCGTTCCATCGTCATATGCGTAATAGTTATCTAAAATAGCCTTGGAAGTTAAGGTGTCGTTTGCTCGAATGAGATCTGGAGCATCGCTTGGACCAGGCCTAAAATCGATATCAGCAATTACTTCAAGCACTCCTGAACTGTCTATGTAAGAGGGCGGAAAATCAAAGTTCAAGGGATAGTCAAAAGCAATCGAAAAGCCAGGAGGGATGATCGAGAAACGGTCATTGGTAGGAAAACGGTAAAACTCTGTATTGTTGACGGTATCTGGAATTACTACTTTGTTAAATACGTTCAATCCCCCATCATGCAAACTTCTAATTTGTAAACCCTTCAAACTATCTACCATAAAGTTGCCAGAATTTGGCTTAAAATGCCACCATGGCATAGCAAAATAGTCCTTCAGTAAAGGTGGGGGTGAATTGACAAAAGCAATGTCCTTCGCACTTTGATCGTTGCGTGTTCTTTGGTCATTCAAATAAATATAATCAATGTGCCATTGGTCAAAAGCTCCTGCTGAAGAGGCATAAGCTCTGAAGCGAAATTGGAATGCATTGGTAAGAAAAGCAGGGTCCACTTTTACAAAAACTTGGCTAAAAGTATCGGCAAGGAAACCACCTACGCCCCAAACTTTAGCCCACCTTTGGTTAGTACTGTTGTAAAATTCTAAGACTAATGAATCGTTGCGCTCGGGTGGATCTAAGCTTAAACCCTTTGGCTGGTAGAAGAAACTAAAGTAAGTTGTATCCGTTGTGCTCGAAAGATCAATTGGTACAGAAGTAAGGTAGTCGGCTTTTACAGTAATGGCCAGTTCAATGTTGTAAGGTAGGCCAAATTCATTTAAGCCATCAAATGTTGCAACACCCCTAGTGGGTGGGTCTATGGCAAAGGTCTCATTAATGAGTACATCCCGATCAGTATACCAATTATCTGCCGCAGCATCCACAAAGTAATACTGTGCTGAATCTTGAAAAAGGGTTGGCACAACAGCTATGGTGTCTAAAGGCTTGTTTATGGTGTCGTATACATTATAAGGTAGGTAAACGTTTCTCAGGATAGTGGTGGTGGGAAAACTCTGCAAATTATGAACTTCCAAGATTCCATTGAACTGCTCGGTTCTTGAAATTATGGAGCTATCTGCACCTATTTGATAGTAAAATGTAGTATCCGTAACAAAACCTGTGGTGTCGGTTACCAATTGACCATTCAAGTAAAGGCGGTAAACTGTGGTATCTGTTAAGCGAGGATCGTTTAAGTTGTTAACCCGGTCTGAAAGATGATTGGAGGTAAAGTCATCAATAAACGGAAGGTCTAGCGTATCATAACGGTAAATAAAACTGTCTTCCCGCACAGTTAACTTATCCCACTTGAGTTGTTTTACTTTTTTATCTTTTTGAGGAATTAAAGCAGGATTATAGCTAGGTACCACCATTTTATCCTGTGCAAAGAGGTTCAAACTAAAAAGTTTGAAGAGCAAGATCACGCTAATCCACTGTTTCATTTAGATAGAATCTTGAAGAGTAACGGTATGAACAATGCGATTCGTATCTGCGGTTAGGAAAAGATCTACCGAACTACCCATGGGTAAGATGGGCTCTTCTGAATAAAAAGGTTGGTATTTGTAAACTTTTGCTACAGCTGTATCCTCAGCAGAACTAACGGTTTCATCATAAATCAAACTACCCACATTTAGGTATTGCGTTTTTAATAACTCTTCAGCCATTTCTACCTCAAAACCTATTAAATAAGGAACGGGAGTCAATTCATTACTGAGCCCCTGCCCTACCTTAAGGTTAATTTGAGCGCCTTTTTCAATTCTGTAACCTTCTTCTAAAGGTTGTTCATTTAACAAAACCTCCAAAACACAATTGGTGCATGGATCAGGTTCGTAAGTCAAAGTGCCTACTTCTAAGCCATAGGTTTCGATCAAAGAGGTAGCTTGACGCAGTGATAGATCTACCAAGTTTGGTAGTTCAATTTTAGGCGGTTCAAAAGCACTGAGCGTAAGGTAAATTTTTCGACCCTGCTTTACCTCATAATCCGCTCTTGGATCTTGCTCCAATACAATTCCACCTTGCACTCCTTTTTCAAAAATAGAGTCACTGATCTCCATCGTAAAGCTTCCACTATCAAGCTTCTTTTCGACTTCGTTTATGTTTAAGCCTTCTAAGGCAGGAACCTGAATGGTTTCATTATGCAAGGTGTAGTCATCTAAATAAAGCATAGTACCGTACAAGGCGCCTGCAAAAAGCATCAGCGCAACAACAATGTTGATGATCAAAATACGACTAAACAAAAAGCGAAAAAAGTTACCCATGCACTCTAACTACTACAGCCTGCAAAGATAGGAATATTAGACCTGCCTTGTTAATTATTAATTGAAGTGAAGTATTGATGATGCTTACAGATTGACTTACTTTGACTTTAAAATAAATTGATGAAAAAAGTAGTGGCCATAGCTGCCGGTGGAGATTCTGCTGAAATTGAAATTTCCTTTTTAAGTGCACAAACCGTTTACGATCATCTAGACCGTAGCCGTTTTGAAGTTATCATGGTACGCATGATCAAAGGACAGTGGGAAGCTATACTTGCTAAGGAAAGCTTTCCAATTGACAAAAACGACTTTAGTTTTAGCTATGAAGGTAAAAACGTGAAGTTTGACTATGTGTTCATTGCCATTCATGGTACTCCGGGAGAGGATGGTAAACTACAAGCCTACTTTGATCTTTTGCAAATTCCTTATTCATCACCTGACCACATTGGCTCAACCTTGACCTTTAATAAGTGGTATTGCAACACCTTACTCAGCCAACTAAACTATGCAGTTGCCACCTCTCATTATTTGAGAAAGGGAGAAAAAGTAGATGAAGAGGCAGTATTGAAAAAAGTTGGCCTGCCCTGTTTTGTAAAACCCTGCTCCGGTGGAAGTAGCTATGGTGTAACTAAGGTAAAAAATTCTGAAGCCTTGTTTCCTGCCATCAGTCAGGCATTTGAATTTGACCATGAAATTATGGTAGAATCACATTTGGAAGGTAAGGAAATGACCTGTGGGGTTTATCGCAAAGAGGGCAAGGTTGTTCCATTGCCCATAACTCAAATTATTCCTGACGGCGAATTCTTTGACTATGCAGCAAAATATCAAGGTGCCTCGAGGGAGATTACGCCTGCTCGCATTGATGAAAAATCGTACCAAAAAGTACAAACCATAGCTTCAGAAATTTATGAAAAGCTAAACCTTAGGGGGATTATACGGGTTGACTTTATGTTGGTAGGCAATCAAGCTTACGTGATTGAGCTTAATGCTGTTCCCGGCTTGTCAAAAGAAAGCCTAATACCACAGCAAGTTGCAGCGGCAAAAATTAATTTAAAAGACTTTTTTAATCAAATCATAGACTCAACCAGGCATTAGAAATGGATTTTTTAGCAGAAGATATCAATCGGTATACAGAAGAACATACCCAAGCAGAGAACAAAACTTTAGCCGAACTGAATCGAGAAACTTGGCTTAAGGTACTTCAACCAAGAATGCTAAGCGGTCATTTACAAGGCAGAGTGTTGAGCATGCTTAGCAAGATGATTCAGCCTAAGCGAATTTTAGAAATTGGCACCTACACTGGCTATGCTGCTTTATGTTTGGCGGAAGGATTGACTGAAGATGGGCAGTTGCACACCATTGATAAAAATGAAGAGTTGGAGGATCGCATTGAACGCTTTGTAAAAAAAGCTGGCTTTGAGGACAAGATCCACCTCCACTTTGGGAATGCCGTGAAAATCTTACCCACTCTTCAGGAAGATTGGGACCTTGTATTTATTGATGCCGATAAAACGAATTACAGCACTTATTACGATCTACTGATCGATAAAATGAAGTCAGGCTCCTATTTGATTGCCGACAATGTGCTGTGGAGTGGAAAGGTGACTGAGGACTATGAAGAATTAGATGAAGAAACTAAGGCGATCGTGGACTTTAACACAAAAATTCAATCTGATGAGCGAGTGGAGAATGTTTTGTTTCCCATTCGCGATGGATTAATGGTGATTCGAAAAAAGTAATATATTTATTACCTTTGAACTGTGAAGTACAATGCCCTTTTTAAATTACTCAAGAAAAATGGCTGGTATGAAGTCCGTCAGAAAGGGAGTCATGTGATTTTTGAACACCCTGATAGAGAAGGTTGAATTACTGTTCCTTATCACGCAAGTAAAGAGGTAGAAAAAGGCTTATTGAAAAGTATTCTATAACAAACAGGCATCAAAACAGATAAAAGATGAAAAAATTAGTGATTCGAGTTCTGAAAGAAGATCAAGGTTATAGTGCACAGGCTCAAATTAAAGAAGATATGGTTTTTACTGATGGAGAAGATATTGCTGAATTACAAACCAACCTATTAGAGGCCATTAATTTAAATTCAGAAGAAAGCGGAAAAACCTATTCCATCAATGATTTAAAATTTGAATACGATTTAGAAAGCTTTTTTAATTTCTACAAGGTAATTAATGCAAAAGCACTTTCTGAACGCATTGGCATGAACCAAAGTCTTCTTGCGCAGTATATCAAAGGCATTAAAAACCCTTCGTCTAAACAACTGAAACGCATCATTAAAGGGGTTCAAGATATTGGCAAAGAATTAACAGAAGTGGAGTTAAGCTAAATCAAAATAGTATTCTTCAACTAAATTAATTTATCTTTCAACCACCTTTTCCTTTCCCAAGCAGAGACTTTTAAATGCAAAACCAACACTTCAAACGTAAAAAAGCAGAAAAGCCTTCAGCTGAAAAGCTGATCGAAGGGATTTTATCCGGTGATTTTATTTCACTAAGTCGGGCCATTACCCTTTGTGAAAGTAAAAGAACTGAAGACCGAGAAGCTGCCAACCGCATTGTACAAGCCTGTTTACCTCATAGTGGCAAGAGCATTCGCATTGGCATTACTGGCGTACCGGGAGTGGGCAAAAGCACTTTTATTGAAAGTTTTGGTTTACACCTGATTGAAAAAGAACAAAAAAAACTTGCCGTACTAGCCGTTGACCCCAGCAGCGAGCGTAGCAAAGGCAGTATTTTGGGCGATAAAACGCGGATGGAAAAATTAAGCGTGCATCCGAAAGCTTTTATTCGCCCTAGTCCAACCTCGGGAAGTTTAGGCGGAGTGGCCCATCAAAGTAGAGAGAGTATTCTATTATGCGAAGCAGCAGGTTTTGAAGTAATTATTGTGGAAACAGTAGGCGTGGGTCAGTCGGAAACAGAAGTACGTCAAATGACCGATTTCTTTTTGCTGTTGATGCTAGCCGGAGCCGGCGATGAATTGCAAGGCATTAAGCGTGGCATCATGGAAATGGCAGATGGCTTGTTGATTAACAAAGCAGAAGGTGAAAATAAAGGGGCCGCCAAACGAGCCCAAAGAGAGTACCGTAATGCCCTTCACCTCTTTCCGCCCAGCCAAAGTGAATGGACAGCCAAGGTAGAACTTTGCTCGGCCTTGCATCACCAAAATATGGATGGGGCTTGGCAGATGGTGCAAGATTTTGTAAGCCAAACCCAGGGTAATGGTTTTTTCGCAAAGCAACGACAACGGCAACTACGCTCTTGGTTTATCAAAACGATAGACGAATTACTTCACCGTTCGCTTTTTTCTTCAGAAAATTTGAAAGCAAAACTTCGAGAATTAGAAAATCAAGTGGAACAAAAACAGATCTCGCCCTATGAAGCCGCCAAGGTGATTTTTGAGGCGTTTAAGCGGGAGCTTTAAAGCTGAAAGATAAAGGATTAAGGAATCGTATTGTAGTAAACTTTCATCCTTTAGCTTTAGTCTTTTATCTGGGCGCTCAGCGCCTTCTCTTCCAAATGCTCATTATACAATTGATGCACGATTCCATCTACCAAACCCACTTTAGGTACAATGAAATGGCTCACTCCTGCTTGTCGAGCTGAAAAGGCAAAAAGATCCAAGGCCGGGATAATCACATCTGCGCGGTCTGGACGTAAACCCAGATCAGCAATCATTTCATCAAAAGTTAGCTTATTTAAATCCATCCGCCATTTGCGAACCTTAACCACCGATAATGGCTGCATCGGCTTAAGCATCGAAAGCTTAAAAACAGTATTGATATTTCCTCCTGATCCGATTATGTACTTTGGACTGTATTTCCCTTTTACGTTATTGATCCACTCACCCATCTCATCCCAACTAGCTTGTTCAACGAGTTCTTCTTTTAAGCGAATAGTACCAATATTGAATGAGCGGGAGTCTACTTTTTTACCATTCTCAAAAAGGGTATACTCTGTGCTTCCTCCACCTACATCCATGTACAAGTAAGAAAAATTCACATCTAACTTTTCCGCAATGTGGTTTTCGTAGATCAAAGCAGCTTCTTCTTCACCATCAATCAGTTCAATCTCAATCCCACTTTTGGCTTTTACTTTTTTAATTACCTCAGCGCCATTTTGAGCATCTCGCATAGCCGAGGTAGCACATACTCTAAAGTTTTTGACCTGATAAGCGGTTTTCAGATGTGTAAAGGCTTGCATGGCTTCAATTAAAGCGTTTACCCTTGCTTCGCTTATGGGCTTTCCATGAAAAGAATCTTCCCCTAATCTGATGGGTAATCTTACAAGTGAAGCTTTCTTAAAAACAGGTCCTTTTTGAGTTTCGAACACATAGCTAAAAAATAAACGAACGGCATTGGAGCCAATATCAACGGCAGCAAATCGGAGAGAATCTTCCATAAAATTAAAAGTAAGCAATGTAGCTATAAAAAGAACATTTAGCTTGCATCAAGCCTCTTCTAATGCCTTAAAGTAATCGTAAAGCTCATACTGAGAGCGAAAAGTAGCTTTTTTACCTTTTGGCTTATACTGATTGCTAAGTGCTTCATCCCAATAACGCGACTTCACATTGTCTTTCAACTGATAGTTTAGCACGGTCTTTAGGATCGAGCGCACCTTTTCATCATAAATAGGCACCATTACCTCTACTCTTCCATCTAAGTTTCTTTTCATCCAATCAGCAGAACCGATAAATATTTTCTCTTCTCCACCATTGGCAAATAGTATAATACGAGCATGTTCCAACAAACGGTCCACTATACTGATCGCTTCAATGTTTTCGCTTAAGCCTTCGACACCGTTTAAAATATTGTTGATGCTCCTGGCAATTAGTTTCACTTCCACTCCCGCCTGACTTGCTTCATAAACTTTTTCAGCTAAGCCTTTATCTTGCATAGAGTTTACTTTGATGATCATGTAGGCCTCTTTGCCTGCTTTTGCATTTGCAATTTCAGTCTCAATCAATGCATTTAAAGCCTCTCTAGTGTTGAATGGAGAAACAAGCAACTCTTTAAAGGTGTAACGTTTGTAATTATCCTTAAAGAATTTAAACACCTTATTAACCTCTGAAGTGATTTGTTTGTGACAGGTTAGCAGCGCATGGTCACAATAAAGCTTAGCCGTTCCTTCATGAAAATTTCCGGTCCCAATGTGGGCATAACGCACTGCCTTACCATTCTCATGTCGCTTGATCAACAATAACTTAGTGTGCACCTTTAATCCAGGTGCCCCAAAAATCACCTGCACCCCTTCATCTTGCAATTTATCGGCATAGTTCATGTTCGATTCTTCATCAAACCGAGCCTTTAATTCTACCACCACCGTTACCTTCTTCCCGTTTCTTGCTGCATTGATCAGGCTGTGAACTACCTTGGAACTTTTACTCACCAAACGGTAGACCGTTATTTTAATGTTACTCACTGCAGGGTCAATAGCAGCTTCTCTCAAAAGGTCAATGATATGATGGTATGATTGATAAGGGTAGCTCAATAAAATATCTTGCTTTCGAATAGCTTCAAAAACACTTTCGGTAGATTCTAAGATCGGATGTTCAAGTGCTGGAAGTGGTCTATAACGCAGGTGAGCGGCTCCAATTTTAGGAAAGTCGATGTAGTCTTTAAAATTATGGTACCGGCCTCCCGCTACTAAAATATCGTCAGGCTCCATGCCCACTTTACGGCTAATAAACTTCAAAAGATCTTTGGGCATTTCCTCATCATAGACCAAACGCACTGGATCTCCTTTCTTTCGGTTTTTAAGGCTAACGGCTAACTTTTCCATCAGCCCTGTAGTTACATCATCTTCTATGTCTAACTCAGCATCACGGGTAATTTTGATGGTGTAGGCCTCAATGTGGTCAAAGTGGAAAATATGGAAAATATCATGCAGCTTAGCGCGAATCACATCATCTAGCAAAATAATATTACGTCTTCCTTTTTCATCGGCCATAACGTAGAATCGAGAAACTACAGCAGAGGGAACTTCGAGTAAGGCATAGCGCACATTTACCGCTTTTTTGGCATTACCGCTGTAGAACTTAATAGCCAAGTAAATGGCCTTACCGTTAAGCTCAGGCAGATCGCGATCTTCACTTAAAATCACAGGCACTAAAGTTGGCCTCACTACCTGGTCAAAGTGTTTACTAACAGATGCTAGCTGGCTCTCATTCAACTCCTTTTCATTGAGGAAGAAAATGTTTTCCTCCTCCAGTTCAACCTTGAGCTTATTATAAGTTTCTTCAAAGCGATCTTGCAACTCTTGATTTTTGGCATAGATGGCTTTAAGGGTTTTTTTCGGGTTGAAACCTAATAGAGGAGTGGCTCTTTTACCATAACGGGACATTTTCTGCACCGTTGGTACGCGAACCCTAAAAAACTCATCCAGATTACTAGAAAAAATACCTAAAAATTTTAAGCGTTCAATTAAAGGCACATGAGGATCTTCTGCCTCCTGCAGCACTCTTTCATTAAATGAAAGCCAACTGATCTCTCTGTCGTGAAAACGTAAAGCCTTTTTAGTCATGCCTGCTTAGGTTAGCGTGTAAAAGAACGCTTTTCGTATTAATTTAATATTAATAGCGCTAGGATAGTAAAGCCGTTTAGAGCGCCTGTAGCTGCTTTTCAAGCAATTTCATTTTTTCCTCGGCGTCCATTTTCTTCTTTTGCTCCAACTCAACTACTTGTTTAGGTGCATTTTGCACGAAGCGCTCATTGGCTAACTTTTTCTCTACACTCTTTAAAAAACCGCTTAGGTAGCTGATCTCTTCTTCAATCTTCTTTTTTTCTTCCTCTAAATCAATTTGTCCGCCAATGGGTACAAAATACTCTTTTCCTGAAACTCTTAAAGCGATGCTGTTTGGAATTTCCTCATTGGATAAAGCAAGAGCTGCTGTGTTGGTTAGTTTAGAGATTACAGCATTGTAAGGATTTTCCAATTCTGACTGTTGGTTTGTGTAGAGTTCCAACTGCTCTTTGAAAGGTATATTCTTTGACTTTCTGAGGTTTCTCAATTCAATAATCAACTCTTTACTGTTTGAGAAGTCAGCTACCTTATGATCTAAATCTGCAATTGGCCAGCTGCCTACGGCTAAACAATCAGTAGCTTTCCGTTCACCAAGCAAGTGGTAGATCTCTTCAGTAATAAAAGGCATAAAAGGGTGCAGAACACTGAGGATTTTTTCAAAATGCGCCTTTGCTTGGAGGTAGGTTTTTTCTGCAATTGGCTTTCCGTATTCGGGCTTAATCATTTCCAAGTACCACGAACAAAACTCATCCCAAGTCAATTTGTAAACCGTCATTAAGCAATCAGAGATCCTAAACTTGTCGAAATTATGATTCAATTCTGTCAAGTTTTTGTTGAAAGTTGCCGCAAACCATTTGTCAGCCATTTCAGCCGCTTCAGTTGACTCTGCAGCAGCATCAATTTCCCATGACTTCAACAGGCGCATGGCATTCCAAATCTTATTGGAAAAGTTTCGTCCTTGCTGACAAAGATCTTCATTGAACAAAAGGTCATTTCCCGCTGGAGCACTTAACAACATACCAACTCGAACACCATCTGCACTGTGCTTTTCCATTAATTCAATGGGATCAGGTGAATTACCCAATTGTTTACTCATTTTTCTGCGCTGTTCATCACGCACCATACCTGTATAATACACATCGCTAAAGGGCTTTTCTCCTCGGTACTCATAGCCTGCCATGATCATACGAGCTACCCAAAAAAACATGATATCTGGAGCCGTGACCAAGGTAGCAGTAGGGTAATAATAGTTGATTTCTTCATTATCGGGGTCTTTAAAACCATCGAAGACCGAGATTGGCCACAACCACGAAGAAAACCAAGTGTCTAGGACATCCTCGTCTTGTCGTAAGTCAGTAAGGGCTAATTCTTTTCCACTTTTCTCAATAGCTAATGGTAGGGCTTCTTCAGCAGTTTTGGCAATTACGAAATCCTTTGGTCCGTTACCGAAATAAAAAGCTGGAATTTGATGACCCCACCAAAGTTGACGAGAAATACACCAATCTTTGATGTTTTCCATCCAATGCTTGTAAGTATTCTTGGTATTAGCCGGATGAAATTTAATGGTATCATCCATCACTTTCTCTAGGGCCGGTTTTGCCATTTCTTCCATATTACAAAACCATTGTAAAGAAAGCTTAGGTTCGATCACAGCGTCTGTTCGCTCTGAGCGACCAACTTTATTGGTGATCTCTTCAACTTTCACCAACAAGTCTTTTTCTTTTAACTCTTCAGCAATGGCATTGCGCACTTCAAAGCGATCTTGTCCTACGTAAAGCTGGGCACTTTCATTAAGGGTTCCATCATCGTTTAAAATATCAATGCTTTCCAAATTGTGCTTTACCCCTAACTCATAGTCATTGATATCGTGAGCAGGTGTTACTTTCAAACAGCCGGTTCCAAACTCTAAATCAACATATTCATCTTCTATAATTGGAATACTTCGATTGATCAAAGGCACGAGAGCTCGCTTACCTTTTATGTGAGTGTAGCGCTCATCATTTGGATTGATGCAAATAGCAGTATCACCTAGAATTGTTTCAGGTCGGGTAGTAGCAATGGTAAGTGTTTCTTCACTTCCTTCGATTTGATAGTTGATGTAGTAAAGTTTAGACTGAACCTCTTTATGAACCACTTCCTCATCAGAAAGGGCCGTTTGCGCTGATGGATCCCAATTGATCATGCGTACTCCACGGTAGATCATGCCTTTGTTGTAGAGGTCGATGAAAACGTCGATCACGGCATCTGACAAACTATCTTCTAGCGTAAAGCGGGTGCGATCCCAGTCGCAAGAGGCCCCTAGGCGCTTGAGCTGCTTTAGAATGGTGCCACCGTATTCTTCAGTCCATTCCCAAGCGTGTTTCATGAACTCTTCTCGGCTTAGGTCTTCTTTTTTGATTCCTTGAGCCGCTAACTTCTTAACTACTTTTGCTTCGGTGGCAATAGAAGCGTGGTCAGTTCCAGGCACCCAGCAAGCGTTTTTGCCTTCTAATCGCGCTTTGCGAATCAAAACATCTTGAATGGTGTTGTTGAGCATATGCCCCATGTGGAGCACCCCTGTTACATTGGGTGGCGGAATTAAAACTGTGTAAGGTTCTCTTTCATCGGGCTGTGACTTAAAAAAACCTTCTTCCTGCCAATGCTGGTACCATTTTGCTTCGCTCTTTGCAGAATCGTAATTCTTGGGAATTTCCATGCTTCAATTTTAAGGGTGCAAAGGTAATTGATGCAAAGCAGAAATCTAAAGTCTTTTTGAATCTCCACTGCTGCTCTCGATACAAATTGAAATTAGCTCATTTTAAAAATTACAACACCGCTGCCGTTGCTTTTCAATTCACTCGATCAGCTAGTAAAAAGTTCTATTATTCTTTTCTCCTCTTTTTCTCTTATTCTTTTCCTCTCTTCCCCTCTTATACTCTTTTTCTCTTCCTCTTTTCCACTCTTCTGCTCTACTACTTTACCGCTTCATCACTTTCTCTTCCTTCACCAAGCCTCCTTGCTCATCTTCCACGCGAAGCAGGTACAAGGCCGGCTCTAACTCTGCAATATTTATTTCAATAATGTGGCTTTGTTCGGTTTGCTCCATGATCAGCCTGCCTTTGAGGTCGTATAATTTTAGCTGCAAGTTTTGTATAAAGCCATATTGCTTGATCTTGAGTAGTTCTGTGGTAGGATTGGGATACACTACAATTTCTTCTTGTTTTTTCTGTGGTGCTTCTATGCCTACTGCTCCAATTCTGGGCCAATGGTAAACGCTATCAATGTAGCCTACTTTAGTAAAGTAGTCAAAGCTTTGGGCAGTAGGGTTAAGGTTTTCGCTGCATTGCGCTACAAACCACATACCTCCGCTTGAGGTAGGGTGTATATCCTGAATGTAACAATAATCGTTTAAAGGCAGGTAATATTCCCAATGCTTTTGGCCTTGATTGTTAAGCGCAAAAAGCGCTAAATCAGTATTCCATCTTTCTGGAGCCGTGTTATTAAATCTCTTACTTGCTGCTAAGTAAAACAAATCATTTTCTACCTTCTTGAATGGCTGTTCACCCAAAGAAGATTTCTCAGCAGTATCAATTCTGCCATATGCATAGGCCGTTCCCATTTCCTGTAGACTGCTCATCGATCTCACTGCTACTGCCATATCAGAATAATAGGCAGGATTTGGATTGGGAGTAGCCGAAAAGGATTGCACAAAATTAATGACTGGTCCAACGGCAAGAAAGTTTCCATTAGCACTTGGCTCAATTACCACTTGGCGATCGTACGGGTTCGGAGGATTGATGACATGGGTTTGGTAATTACTGCTTATAGTTTGAGCGGTATTGGGTATAAGGCTTAAATTAGTATCTATTTTAGCTAAGGCAGCACCAAAAGGCGGGTTTGAATCGCTTAACAATACGTTTGAGCTTACTATAAAATTGGCATTTAAAGAGTCATAAATAGCATCTTCAATAAAACCGAAAAAATCAAAACAAAAAAATGAATTGATTGACCATGAATTATTTTGCAAATTGTGTTTTAAAACAAAGGCTTTAGAAAACGGAAAGGTGCGAACCCTAAATCCGCCAAATAAATACACAGATGAATTGATGGCAATGGTTTTAAAAACAACTAGTTCTCGAAAATTAGAATCCAATAAAGGCAGTGTTCTTATGGAATCATAATCATTTCTTGCACCTATTTTATACCAGATGGTACTTCGTCCATTAAGTGCAGAATCTGCTAAACCACCTGCTTTGTACCAATTACCATTGCCCAACTCTTCAAAGTGCATGATATAAGTAAGGTGATCCTGAATTTGCAGAGAATCATTAATTTGATTCACCGCATTATTGATTATACTAAATTTTGCTTGCCTAAGGTCTTCACTACCGGTATAAGTATTACCACTCATTTGATTATTGTACAGCAAATTCAAGCTTTCACTTGAGTCTAAGTAACTACCGACTACAATGTGGCTGGCAAATTCTTGATTTCTCACCAACGACTGAGAAAAGAATTCAGGTGATATACTAAATAGGACAACGTATAAATAAAGTTTTTTCATTTTATACATATTAATCAAAGAAAAAGCAGGTAGGTAAAACAATAGGTATTTCGTCGGCTTTCATGTCTCTAAGATAATAGACTTCAACGACATATCAAATTGTTTCGACAAAAAACAATCTACAATACGAACAATACTTAAAAGCAATTCATTGGTAAAAATTTACTTTTCTTTCACTGCTGCTCTCCATACAAATTGAAATTAGCTCATTAGGAAAACCATAACACCGCTGCCGTTACTTTTCAATTCACTCGATCAGCTAAGAGAAACTTTCCGCACTTTTACACTCATCTTCTCTTATACTTTTATTCTCTTCCCTTCTTATACTCTTATACTCTTTTTCTCTTCCTCTTTTCCACTCTTCTACTCTACTACTTTACCGCTTCATCACTTTCTCTTCCTTCACCAACCCTCCCTTTTCATCTTCAACCCTTAACAAATACAAAGCAGGTTTCAGCTCACCAAGGTTTAGTTC
>CAJXMH010000034.1 GCA_913056345.1 uncultured Flavobacteriales bacterium
GGAAATGCATTTGGCGGTGCAGTAAGCATAAACAACAATTTTGCTCTCATTGGGGCACATGGGGAAGACGTAGGTTTGCCGGGCTCAAGCCCTCAAAGCGCAGCAGGAGCGGCTTATTTTTTTCAAAAGAATACGACAGGTCAATGGATTCAACACCAAAAAATAGTGGCCTCTGACCGAGAAGCAGGTGACGAGTTTGGAGTTGCAGTTGATCTAAGTAACCAAACGGCTATTGTTGGAGCGAAGCACGAGAGAGATGATGTTAATGGTAACAATAGTCTCATTGCGGCAGGGGCAGCCTATATTTTTGAAATAAACGGCAACGGGACATGGAGTGAAGCTCAAAAATTGGTCGCCTCCGATCGGGCCACTTTAGATCGATTTGGTCTGTCAGTTTCCATTTCAGGAAACTACGCTTTGATTGGAGTTCCTGAAGAAGATGAAGATGAAAATGGCATGAACACTAAGAACGCAGCGGGTTCTGCTTATATCTTTGAACGGAACACCTCAGGGCAATGGATTGAAGTGCAGAAATTAGTCGCTTCAGATCGTGACACCAACGATTATTTTGGAAATTCAGTTGCTATTTCGGGCAATTACGCCTTGATCTCCGCTTCAGCAGAAGAACACGACAGCAATGGACAGAATAGTCTAGCGTGGTCAGGTTCAGCCTATGTGTTCGAGCGGAATGCGAATGGACAATGGATTGAAGTGCAAAAAATCACTCCTAGTTTAAGAAGTGCGGGTAGCAGGTTTGGTTTTTCAGTTGCTTTAGATGGAAACACCGCCATTATTGGTGCAGACCGCGACGGCACAGATTTAAATGGAAACCTATACTACGGACAAGGTTCTGCCTTCATTTTTGAACGTGACTCCACAGGCCATTGGGCTCAAGTTCAGAAAATCATACACCCCAACCCTCATAATCGAGATGAATTCGGGGCTACTGTAGACATTTGGGGAGATCAAGTTATTATCGGAAATTTTAGAGATGATGAAGATGAAAACAACAGTAATTTATTGTTGGATGCAGGAGCTGCATTTATCTATGAGAAAAGTCAGTCAAACGGGCAATGGCTTTTAACCCAAAAAGTAGTGAATTCTGATCGAGCACACCTCAATTGGTTTGCTACTAATGTGGCCATTAGCAATGGCTACGCTTTTGCTGGTGCCCCTTGGGAAAGTGAAGACAGCTTTGGGTTTAATAGCATGCCGTATGCCGGTGCAGCTTACATTTTCAAAGCCCAAGGCGGAATTCTGGATTTAAAAGAAGAGGAGGCTTTTTTGAAATTTAGTCTTTTTCCAAACCCTAATCAAGGACAATTCTCTCTTGACTTGGGAGCAATTTACCCAAAGGTTGAAATCAGAATCACAGATCTTCAAGGCAGGGTTCTATGGGAGCAAAACTATACTAAGCAGCAACATATAAATCTTGACTTACAACAAGCTCCAGGAGTGTATTTTTTGACGACCCTAGCAAATGATAAGCAGGAGAGCTTTAGATTATTAGTTAAATAGAAAGCTCAATTAATCCTATTTAATTAGATTTGGAAGTAAGACTCTTACAGGTGGAATCAGGAAATCTACGACCATACAAGTAATAAAAAGTAATTCCGATTACTATTTAAAAAAATATTTCATAATGACAGCAAAATCTCTAAGATTCGTTTATGTAATTATTAGCATCATTATAAGTTTCTTTTTACTAAGATATGCCTACAATTATTTTGATATTACCCCAAAATGGTGGTTAAGTTTCCTAGTGTATTTCGTTTTTTATTTTATTGGTCGTTTTTTCTACACTTATTTTTCCGGTGTTAATGTACAAGGAACAAAAATCAATTACGATAACAGCAAAGAATTCAAATCATTCGAGATAGTTTTATTGTTAGGCATTAACAAATCAGTTAGAGTTCGCGGTCAATTCAACAAAAATATTGACATCAGTGAAAAAGAACTTGAATCAGTAATATATAAGCAAACTACTAGATCACAACTTAAGCCTGCAATAAATGCAAATGATGATAGTTCTTTAAATGCAATGGCAAAATATAAGAAACTTAAACGCGCAGGAAAGGTTGAAATGACATACTCTTTAAAAGGTGAAAGCTTTAAGGTCTTATTTTATTGATAAAACAGAAGTATTCTGAAAGATTGATAATCAATATAGCTTTCAGGACCATAAAAATTTTAAATGATATTGGTTTAATAAAAGAAAAAACAATCCATTTATAATTTTTTATCTGACCACTCAAAGGTTTTTATTAAAGATATGATACGTGAAATTAAACCAAGTGAAAATAAAAACAATATTGATCTGACTTTGCCTAACCAATTAGAAAAATTAAAAACTAATTGTTTTATGGTAATGCCTTTTTTTAGCTCCGTCTTTTTTTGAGAATTTTGATTCATCTCTCCTTCATACTTATTGAAAATATTTAATTCGTCTGTCCATTTCTTATCAAATTTTAGTATCAAAATTAAACGGGTTTCGTGCAGAGAAATTGCTGATGCAGGGGCCTCCTTTGTAAGTAAAAACCTAGCAATACTCCAAGAAAACAAAATAATAAAAACCTTAAAGAGATCAAAAGTTGATCCCTCATAAAAAACTACTGTATATAAACTCTCAGCGACACCTAAAATAAAAATGATATAAAAAACAAACCCTGTATTCAATTCGAACTTGAGTCTTTCTAACATATACCTTAGGAATCTATGGCCGTTGCTTTTTTCAGCATCATAATCTAATGCCAAAAACCTCTCCCACCCGAATGCGTATATCTGACTTCCATTCATTTTTCTATTAGCATTCTTAATTTGTGCATTAACTCCATCTTTGTCCTCTTCAATCCATTCTGCTATTTTAGCTTTACAAAACTTAATCTCCCATCTACTTCCTAAATCTTCTATTATATAACCTGATATCATACAGAAAGCTAAAAATATAAGTGAATGAATTAAGATAGCTGAGCCCTGTCCAGCAAACAAATCATGCCATTTATCGAACTGATAGCCTCTTAGAACAATTAAACAACCAAGTTGCAATAACAATCCTGGTAAAAAATAAAGGGCTAGTAACCTCCTAAAATTGACATTGAGAATAGACGAAAATAAAGTAGGATCGGTCAAAATAAAAAATTTAAGTTTACTCGTAATATACGTAATTTAAATAAAAGCAGTACAAATATTCTCTCCACTAATTCAATTGTATTCAAGTGCAGGTTTTAAAACAAACTCTTTAACGAATCCTTACAATAATTAAAACCTTCCCTCCCTTCTCTTGTTCCCTTTGACCTAATAAAACACATTCGGGCATAAGGCATTGAAAGTGTACTTTTGCGCCCTTATTATGCGATTAGCTGATCTAAAGGAACGCTACCAAAACGACCCCCGCCTTTCTCAATTAGCGGAACAGTTTCGTAATGCCCAATTATCCCATGTTCACTTAAAAGGAACAGCAGGCAGTTTTAATGCCATTGCCGCTTACGGAATTTCTAAGCAGCTGCCGGTGCACCAATTTATCATCTTGCCCGACAAAGAAGAAGCTGCCTATTTCCTCAATGATCTTGAGACTTTGGTAGGTGAAAGAGCTCTCTTTTATCCGGCCTCCTACCGCAGAGCTTACGAGCTAGAAAAAACTGATAATGCTAATGTGCAATTACGGGCGGAAGTACTGAACAAAGTAGCTGCACGTGAACAACAGTATTTTATTGTCAGCTATCCAGATGCACTTTCAGAATTTGTGATCACGGAAAAAAACCTGCAAAAGCACACCTTAGAGATCAAGCAAGGTGACAATCTCAGCATTGATTTTTTAACCGAAACCTTAAACGAATATGAATTTGAGCGAGTTGACTTTGTAGGTGATCCTGGTCAATTCTCCATTCGAGGTGGAATTGTAGACATTTATTCCTTTGCCAATGAAAACCCATACCGCTTAGAGTTTTTTGGTGATGAAATCGACTCAATCCGTCTTTTTGACCCGGCCACGCAGCTTTCCATTAAAAAGCTAGAGCGCATTGCCATTTTACCCAATGTACAAAATAAAAGGGTTGAAGAAAGGCATGTACCCATTTTTGAATTTCTACCAGACAATACGATCTACTGGTTCAAAGACTTTAGTATTTGCCGCGATCAAGTTGACAAACAGTTCACAAAAGCAGAAGAAGCCTTTGAAAACTTGAAAGGGCCAACTCAACATGACCGTCCGGAAGATTTATTCATCAACAAGGATGAGTTTATCCGCTCAAGCCTGCACTTGAATACGATTGAATTTGGTCAACAACAGTATTTTGAAGCAACTTACACCGCCCGTTTTGACATAAGTCCACAACCAGCTTTCAATAAAAACTTCGACCTCTTATCAGAGAACTTGCGAACTAATACTGAAGAGGGTCTAGAGAATGTACTTGTAGCCAACAACGCTAAGCAGATTGAACGCTTGTATTCAATTTTTGAAGACCTCAACCAACAGCTTGAAATGCAAACCCTGCTGTTTCCCATTCATGAGGGCTTTGTAGATCAGGGGCAAAAGTTAGCCATATATACTGATCATCAGATCTTTAACCGCTATCATCGTTTTCGCTTAAAAGAGAGCTTTAAAAGAAAAGACCAAGCCATCACCCTGAAAGAGCTCAATAACCTAGAGCCGGGGGACTTTATTACCCACATCGACCATGGAGTAGGCAAATTTTCAGGTCTGGAAAAGATCAATGTAGACGGCAAGCAACAAGAAGCCATCCGGATTCTCTACAAGAATCGAGACATCTTATACGTTAGCATTCACTCCTTGCACCGTATCTCCAAGTTTGTCAGCAAAGACGGTACCGCACCAAAAGTTGACAAGCTGGGCTCTGACTCTTGGAAAAAGCTGAAACAAAAGACCAAGAAGAAAGTCAAAGAAATTGCCTACGACTTAATCAAATTATACGCAGAACGTAAGGCTAAGACCGGTTTCGCTTTTTCACCCGATACATATTTGCAGAATGAATTGGAGGCTTCCTTTTTATATGAAGACACTCCCGATCAATTCAAGGCTACTCAAGATGTAAAACAAGACTTGGAGTCGCAAATTCCCATGGACCGTTTGGTTTGTGGAGATGTGGGCTTTGGAAAAACGGAGGTAGCCATTCGGGCAGCCTTTAAAGCGGTGACCGACAGTAAGCAGGTAGCGGTTTTAGTGCCTACCACCATTTTGGCTTGGCAACATTATCAAACGTTCAAAAACCGTTTAAAAGGCTTTCCTGCTAAGGTAGATTACATCAACCGATTCAAGACCCAAAAACAACAAAAGGAAACGTTAAAAAAATTAGCCAGTGGTGAAATTGACATCCTGATTGGCACACACCGAATTGTGGGTAAGGACGTTAAGTTTAAAGATTTGGGCCTCATGATCGTAGATGAGGAGCAAAAATTTGGCGTGGGCGTGAAGGACAAATTAAAAACCATTAAGGTGGATGTAGACACCCTAACCTTAACTGCTACCCCAATTCCTAGAACCTTGCAGTTTTCGCTAATGAAAGCCCGCGACCTTTCAGTGATCAATACCCCTCCGCCGAACCGTCAACCCATCCTAACCGAGGTTCACACCTTTGATGAAGCCTTGATCCGCGATGCCATTCAATACGAGATTAGTCGAGGAGGACAAGTATTCTTCATTAACAATCGAGTCCAGAATTTAAAAGAAGTGGCCGGTTTGATTCAACGTTTATTGCCAGATGCCAAGGTGTTGACCGGTCATGGTCAAATGGATGGTAGTGAATTGGAAGAGCGTATGATGTCGTTCATTAATGGCGACTATGATGTCTTGGTAGCCACCACCATCATTGAAAGTGGCTTGGACATTCCCAATGCCAACACCATCATCATTAACAATGCCAACAATTTTGGGCTGAGTGACTTGCACCAAATGCGAGGAAGAGTGGGCCGTTCCAACAAAAAAGCCTTCTGCTATTTATTGGCTCCACCTATGGTTTCTCTTACTTCGGAAGCCCGTAAACGCCTCCAAGCATTAGAGCAGTTTTCAGATTTGGGAAGTGGATTTCAAATTGCCATGAAAGATCTTGATATCCGCGGAGCCGGAAATTTACTCGGGGCGGAACAAAGTGGCTTTATCTCTGAGATTGGTTTCGACATGTATCAAAAGATCTTGAACGAGGCCATTCAAGAGTTGAAAGAGACTGAATTCAAAGACTTATACCAAGATGATCTGCAAGCCTTTGTGCAAGATTGTGCCATTGAAACCGATATGGAAATTCAGATTCCAGATCATTATGTAACCAACATCTCCGAGCGGATTAACTTGTATAAAGAACTTGATAACACAGAAAAAGAGGAAGAGATCACTGCTTTTGAAGAAAAGCTGATCGACCGTTTTGGCCCTATACCGGAAGCCACTCAAGAAATGATCAAAGCAGTGAAGCTGAGATGGATTGCCAAAGAAATTGGCTTAGAAAAAGTGGTGCTGAAGCAAAAGAAAATGGTCTGCTTCTTTGTCTCCAATCAAGAATCGCCTTACTTCCAATCACCCACTTTTAGTCGAGTGCTGCAGTACGTGCAACAAAACCCCAACCGATGCAAATTAAAAGAGCGCAAAGAAAGATTGAGTTTAGTGTTTGAAGGAGTGCACAGCGTGCAGCAAGCCATGGAGTTGCTGAGAGGGGTTTTGGGATAAAATTAGCTTTAATCAACTCCTAATGGCCTCAACAGGGTCCAAGCGACTTGCAGTCCACGAAGGTACGATTCCTGAAATTAAGCCAATTACGACACTAATTGCCAAGCCTAAACCGACATTGTTTAGTCCCATGCTAACTGGAAAATCGAAACCATAGGTGAGTAAGAGGGTTCCAAGGAAGATAAAAAATAAACCTACTCCTCCCCCAATTAAGCAAAGAAAGACCGATTCAAACAAAAACTGTAACAGAATAAAGTAATTCTTTGCTCCCAACGCTTTCTGAATACCGATTAAGGAAGTTCTTTCTTTTACGGATACGAACATGATATTGGCAATACTAAATCCACCTACAATTATGGAAAAGATGCCAATCACAAAACCTGCTACATTAATCACCCCAAACATGGCCTCTACACCTTGTGAAAGCATACTCATTTGATTGAGGGCAAAGTTGTTATCTGCCTTTGGTTTTAATTTTCTAATGGATCGCATGATTCCAGTTAGCTCATCGATTAACTGTCGGTTGCTAACCCCATCCTTAGCTTTTACCAAAATGGTTGGTCGGGCAGATCCTGCATCAATCTTATAAAAATTACGGGCCATTTTCAAAGGCATAAAAAAGCGGGTATCATTCGACTCACCCAACATGCTTTCCCCTTCTTTTTTTAGCACCCCAATTACAGTAAGTTTCCGTCCTTTAAACTTCATACTCTTACCAATTGCTTGTTCATTGGGAAACAGACTTTGTGCAATCTTAGCACCAATAATGGCAACAGGGCGGCCACTTTCACTTTCTAGATCAGTAAAATACCTTCCTTGCTCGATGTTTATATTCGTAATTAAATTGTAGGTGTGCGTCACCCCTAGAGATTGCGCTCCATTAACTGAATTGTTGCGGTATTGTAAAACACCATTGCCCCCGGCGATCATACCAACTTCCTCTGCATTTATGCACATCTTTTCAACCAATCGATAGTCACTTAAGGTTGGCTGTGGGCGCCTGATGTAATCCCACCAAGGCTGCTCAGGGTCAAAATTCCATGGCATTTTCTGAATATAGATCACATTATCCCCTAGGCTCTGAATGCTTTCCTTAATACTTCTTTCTAGGGAATCAACCATGGTAAAAACTGAGATCATGGCAAAAATCCCAATCGTAATACCAAGTAAAGAAAGTGTGGTGCGCAGCTTATTTACGATCAAAGAATCTAGAGCAAAAAAGAGGCTTTCTTTAATTAGCCGAAATACAATCATGTTGAGCTTAATTGAAGCATAAAGTTAAAGAGCAATCTAGGCTGTTGAAAACCGTTCATCAAATTGTTGAAAAGCCATTTACAGAGTGCTTTTTAAGATTGCGTAAAGTACACAATATGCGTAACATTGTGTATTAATTCTTTACCATCCATGCCCGCTACTAAAACCATAAAAAACGCCTTAATATCAGTCTTTTACAAAGATGGATTAGACCCTATTGCAAAAGAGCTTAACGCTTTAGGTGTTAACATTTATTCTACAGGAGGTACTCAAAAACACATTGAAGATTTAGGCATTGAGGTAAATGCGGTTGAAAACCTTACCTCTTACCCATCCATTTTGGGTGGTAGAGTGAAAACCTTGCACCCTAAAGTATTTGGCGGAATTTTAGCAAGAAGAGAGCTAAAGGAAGATCTTGAACAGCTTAGTGAATATGACATTCCTGAGTTTGATTTGGTTATCGTAGACCTTTATCCTTTTGAAGAAACTGTTGCTAGTGGTGGTAGCGAACAAGAAATCATTGAAAAGATCGACATTGGAGGGATCTCTTTAATTCGCGCTTCAGCGAAAAATTTCAAAGATGTATGGATTATTTCCTCGAGAGAGCAATATGCCGATAGTTTAAGTTTACTGCAAGAGCAAAAAGGACAAACAGACATGAGCCAACGTAAAGCTTTTGCGAAGGCTGCTTTCGACCTTTCTTCACATTACGACACAGCGATTTACCATTACTTTTTAGACAAGGAAGAAGCGTCAGGAATAAAAATAAGTCAGCGATCTTCTCAGAGCTTGCGTTACGGTGAAAACCCGCATCAAAAAGGTCAGTTTGTAGGTAATCTGAATGAAATGTTTACGAAACTGAATGGCAAAGAACTTTCCTACAACAACCTGTTAGATGTTGATGCAGCAGTGAACCTAATGCTTGATTATCAAGATGAGCAAGTCACCTTTGCTATTTTAAAGCACAATAACGCATGTGGTCTTGCTACCCGCGAAACGGTTTTAGCAGCTTACGAAGATGCCCTCGCAGGAGATCCCGTTTCGGCCTTCGGAGGAATTTTGATCTGCAACCAAACCATAGACAAACCAACGGCTGAAAAAATTCATGAGCTTTTTTGCGAAGTAGTAATCGCTCCAGATTATTCAGAAGATACACTTGAGGTTTTAAAGGGCAAGAAAAACCGCATAATTTTAAAACAAACTGAAGTAGCACTTCCTAAAAAGCAGATAAGGTCTGCTTTAAATGGCTATTTGGTGCAAGACAAAGACACGAACACAGAAAAAGCTTCTGATTTTGAAGTTGTGACTAAACTAGAGCCATCTGATGCAGAACTTGCAGATCTAGAATTTGCTGCTAAACTGGTTAAAAACACTAAGTCGAATGCCATCGTGCTAGCCAAAGGCAAGCAGCTATTGGCTAGCGGCACGGGACAAACCTCAAGGGTAGATGCTTTGCAGCAAGCTATTGCCAAAGCCAAGCATTTTAACTTCGACCTTAAGGGAGCTGTTATGGCTTCAGACGCTTTTTTTCCTTTTCCTGACTGCGTTGAAATTGCAAACCAAGCAGGCATAAATTGCGTAATACAACCTGGAGGGTCCATCAAAGACAAACTTTCTATTGACTACTGCGACCAAAATGAAATGGCCATGGTATTCACCGGAGTAAGACATTTTAAACACTGATAGCATTATTGAACGCGCATGGGATTATTTAATTTTTTCACTCAAGAGATAGCGATCGACCTAGGTACAGCAAACACCTTGGTGATTCACAACGACAAAGTAGTGGTTGATGAGCCTTCGATCGTTGCAGTTGACCGCTCTTCAGGTAAAGTTATTGCCGTAGGTAAAAAGGCCATGCAAATGCACGGTAAGACCCACGAAGAGATCAAAACCATTAGACCATTAAAAGATGGGGTAATTGCCGATTTTCAAGCTGCAGAATACATGATCCGTGGCATGATCAAAATGATCAACAACAATAAAAAACGCTATTATACTCCTTCACTTAAAATGGTGATTTGTATTCCTTCAGGCATTACAGAAGTTGAAAAAAGAGCTGTAAAAGACTCGGCAGAACATGCAGGCGGAAAAGAAGTATACCTCATCCATGAGCCAATGGCGGCCGCTATCGGAATTGGTATTGATGTTTTAGAGCCAATGGGTAACATGATTATCGATATTGGTGGTGGTACCTCAGAAATTGCGGTAATTGCTTTAGGTGGAATTGTTTGCGATAAATCAATCCGCGTGGCAGGTGATGATTTTACCAATGACATTGTTGACTACATGCGCCGCCAGCACAATTTATTGATTGGAGAACGCTCCGCAGAAAAGATTAAAATTGAAGTTGGTTCGGCTTTACCAGAACTAGATGATCCGCCGGAAGATTACGCTATTCAGGGAAGGGACCTCATGACAGGTACCCCAAAAGAGATCAGTGTTTCTTACACTGAAATTGCGCATGCTTTAGATAAATCGATTACGAAAATAGAAGCAGCGATTTTAAATGCCTTGGAAATGACGCCGCCTGAGCTTTCAGCAGACATTTACCGCACAGGCTTATATTTAGCTGGAGGAGGATCGTTACTTAGAGGTTTGGATAAAAGAATTTCACAAAAAACAAAACTACCTGTTCACGTTGCAGAAGACCCACTTCGAGCGGTTGCCCGCGGTACTGGTATTGCTTTGAAAAATTCAGCTAAACTGCCATTCTTAATTCGTTAAGCTCAGGAGTATGAATAGATGAGGAATTTAATTCGTTTTATAAATACCTATTCCTTCTTCTTCCTCTTTTTATTTTTCGAGGTTCTTGCCTTTTACTTGCTCCTAAGTAATAATCATTTCCAACAGGCGGCCTTCTTAAATGCCACTAATAGTGTTACTGCAGGACTTCAAAAGGAGTACTCCAAATTAACAGACTACCTAAATCTAAGAGAGGTCAATCAAAATTTAAGTCTCGAAAATGAAAGACTTCGAAGTAAACAGCAATATAGTTTTCATAAACTTTATGGCCCAAATTTCTTGATCAATGACACCCTTTACCAGCGACAATACCTTTACTCAAAGGCCAAGGTGATCAACAATTCAATAAACAAGCAAAACAACTACATTACCCTGAACATTGGTAGCTTAAATGGTATACAAAAAGGAATGGGAGTGCTTGCACCAAATGGTATTGCAGGGGTAGTCAAAGAAGTTTCGAAGCATTATGCAGCGGTAGTTTCTTTGCTTCACAGTAATGCAAAAGTGAGCGTTAAGTTAAGTAACAGCAGTTATTTTGGCTCCATGCAGTGGGATGGCGAAGACTATCTAGAAGGAGTTTTAAAGGACATTCCAAACCACGTTGAGCTACATCTGGGTGACACAATTCTAAGCAGTGGCTATTCTGCAACTTTCCCTGCCGATATAGCAGTTGCAACAATCTCTAGCTTTGAGAAGATACCTGGTGAGAATTTTTACAAGATCAAAGTGAAATTTCTGACTGATTTTAAAAACCTTTCCTACGTGCATGTAGTGAAAAACATCAGAAAAACAGAACAGAAGGAGCTAGAAGAAAAGACGGAGGTAGAGTATGATTAGGTCTTACATAGTTTATCCGCTTCAGTTTATCTTCTTAGTGGTTTTGCAGGGCGTTGTGCTGAACAATGTGCAATTTTCTTCCTACATCAACCCTTATTTATACATTCTATTCATCCTTTGGTTGCCTATTAAAACACCAAAATGGCTTTTACTTGTGCTTGCATTTGCCCTTGGAATTTCAGTAGATGTGTTTAGCAATACCTTAGGAATGCATGCAAGTGCCACATTATTTCTAGCCTTCTGCAGACCTTTTGTTCTTCAGCTATTTGCCCCTCGTGATGGCTATGAGCCAAATCAAAAGCCCTGCATACAGGACTTTGGTTTTGCTTGGTTTGTAGCCTATGCTGCTATTCTAACCCTACTTCATCACCTTTTTCTTTTTTATGTGGAGGTGTTCCGTTTCAGTGATTTCTTTAGCACCTTGGGCAGGGTAACTGCTAGCAGCTTCTTCAGCCTCGTTTTGATCGTAATCAGCCAACTTTTCTTTTATAATGCCGAGGAAAAAAGATGAAGAAACAATTAGAATCTAGACGATTTGTAATCGCGATGATCTTCTTGGCTGTTGGAGTGATCTATGTTGCAAGGTTGTTCTACGTTCAGGTCTTGGATGATCATTACAAGCTTGATGCGGATAATAATGTTTTAAGAAGAATTGTAAAGTACCCGGCTAGGGGATTGGTTTACGATCGCAATGGTAAATTATTGGTTTTCAACGAAGCAGCTTACGACTTAATGGTTACCCCAAAGCGAATCCAAGAGCCTTTCGATACCCTAGCTTTTTGCAGGCTTATTGGGATCGATAAAGCAGACTTTATCGAGAAGATCGATAAAGCAAAAAAATATTCACGCTACAAAGCTTCAATATTTGAAAAAGAAATTTCTGCAAAAGGGTATGCCAAGATTCAGGAACAACTGTTTAATTACCCAGGTTTTTTTGTACAAACCAGAACCCTACGCTCTTATCCACAGCAAACTGCAGCGCATGTTCTAGGCTACGTTGGTGAAGTTAATGCCAAAAAGGTAGCAGACGACCCCTATTATAAATCAGGAGATCAATTGGGAATAAGCGGGATCGAAAAATCGTACGAGAATGCATTGAGAGGAAAGCGGGGCGTTGAACGAGTACTAGTGGATGTATTCAATCGAGAAAAGGGCAAATTCATGGAAGGCGCTTACGACTCCTCTGCTATTTCAGGTAGCAAGCTACAGCTTACCCTAGATAATGAACTACAGCAATACGGAGAGTTACTCATGCAAAACAAAAAAGGCAGTATTGTAGCCATAGAACCTAAAACGGGCGAAATACTAGCTTTGATCAGCGCACCAACATACGATCCCAATCTTTTGGTGGGAAGAGCGAGGTCTTCAAACTACAAGACGCTAACTCAAGACACCCTTAACCCTCTTTTCAATCGGGCGATCATGGCCAAATACCCTCCAGGCTCTACCTTTAAAAGCATCAATGCATTGATTGGAATGCAAGAAGGTGTTTTGAGCCCAAACACCTACTACAGTTGTAATCAAGGGTATTACTTTGCTGGTCGAAAGATGGGCTGTCATGTTCATCGCTCACCTGTTAATTTAGTTTACTCCATCGAAACTTCTTGTAATGCCTATTACTGCAATGTTTTTAGAAGCATCATAGAAAAATATCCAACTGCAGCTGAGGGTTATTTAGCTTGGCGAGATTATGTCACCAAATTTGGCTTGGGACAAAAAACGGGAATCGATATTCCAAATGAATTAGAAGGTTTTGTACCCGGAACCGATTACTATGACCGTTATTATGGTGAAGGCAGGTGGAAAGCGCTCACTATACTGTCGCTTGCTATTGGCCAAGGCGAGTTAGGTTTTACACCCTTACAAATGGCTAACATGACTGCAACCATTGCCAACCGAGGCTACTCCATTAGTCCGCACCTTGTGAAGTCTATTTCCGATGAGCCACTTGTCCTTATTGATTCAACACTTGAAAGAAGAGAGACAGGTATTAATCAAGAGCATTTTAAAGAGGTAGTGGAAGCAATGGCTAAGGTGGTTAAACAAGGAACCGGAACCTTAGCAAAACTTGACTCAATAGAAGTGTGTGGCAAAACTGGTACAGTGCAAAACCCTCAGGGAGACGACCACTCTACTTTTATAGCATTTGCTCCAAAAAATGACCCTAAAATTGCTCTATCTGTTTATGTGGAAAATGGAGTTTGGGGATCAAGATGGGCTGCACCAATTGCCGGTTTAATGGTTGAAAAGTACTTGAACGATACCATTGCCGAAAATAGAAAATGGATTGAAAAGCGAATGTTGGAAGGAGTTCTAATTGCAAACAGCGCGGAGGAGGAGGAGTAAGATGAGGAGAAACAGGATTGTAGTCGATAATATAGATTGGTTCTTGGTTGGACTCTATCTTCTCATGATGCTTTTTGGCTGGCTCAACATATACGCAGCCGTCTACAATGAAGAATTCCAAAGTATTTTTGACACTAGTCAGCGCTATGGGAAACAATTACTTTGGATTGGCACCGCGACCCTACTTGGCGCCGTAATTCTATTTATTGATGAACGTTTCTTCGCCACCTTTGGCTATCTGATCTACGGCATTATCATTCTTTTGCTGATTACTGTCATCTTAGTCGGTTCGGAAACCAAAGGTGCAACCTCTTGGTTTGCCATTGGGGGCTTTAAAATACAGCCCTCTGAGTTTTCAAAATTTGCCACCAATTTAGCACTTGCTAAATACCTCAGCACCATTAATATTCGATTAGACCATTTAAAAACCAAACTTGCCGCAGCTGCGATCATCGGCTTACCTGCAGTGCTCATCCTTTTACAAAATGACACAGGCTCTGCTTTGGTTTACGGAGCATTTATTTTTGTTCTCTACAGAGAAGGATTATCTGGCAATTTCTTGCTCATCGGCCTTTTTGCAGCAGTACTATTCGTGATTACTCTCTTGCTGCAAGATGTAACGCTAACACTCCCATTCGAACTAACTCTAAGTGGAGCTAGCCTGCTAATCATGGTTATTTTCATACTCTTAACTAGTATCTATTTTGCTAGTCGTCAAAAAAAGAAAATTGTCATCTGGCTAGGTATGATCTTAATTGCTTCAGTCGGTTTGATCAAAAGCGTTGATTATGTTTTCAGCAATGTGCTAGAACCGCATCAATCAAAAAGAATTAACGTTTTACTAGGCTTAGAATCGGACCCACAAGGAGCTGGTTACAATGTAAATCAATCTTTAATTGCCATTGGTTCAGGTGGTTTCAGCGGTAAAGGTTACCTAGAGGGAACGCAGACCAAATATGACTTTGTACCTGAGCAAAGCACCGACTTTATTTTCTGCACCATCGGAGAAGAATGGGGCTTTATTGGGAGCTTTTTGATCGTAGGCCTGTTTATGACCTTTCTGTTGCGTATTCTTTTCCTATGCTCACGGCAGCGTTCTGCCTTTGCCCGAATATACGGCTACGGGGTTGCTGCTATTTTCTTCTTCCACTTCGCCATCAACATTGGCATGACGATTGGCCTAGCTCCTGTAATTGGAATACCCCTACCCTTTTTCAGTTACGGAGGTTCTTCGCTTTGGGGTTTTACCATTTTGCTTTTTGTCTTTATTAAAATGGATGCTGACCGGCTGGAAGTATTATAGGAAGTAAGTTAAAAGTTGAAAGTATTTGAAATGACTAAAGTTGTGCCATTCGCTGAATGCTTTGGATTTTGTGCTTTCCGATTTAGGCTCTGCACTTTCGGCTTTAAGCTCATCTAATTAACCGCAAAGAACACAAAGGTTGACTCAAAGTAATCGAAGTTTTTTTAGCTATAATCTCGATTATCGTTTTTTCCTTTTTAACTTTTAATTTCTACAACTATTCTTCTTTCACTCTATACTTTTGACTTTAAGCTTTATGCTCTGCGCTTTAGGCTATAATTAAAGTAAAAATTCTAATCTAAAGCATAAGCTCTTTGCACTGGCCATTCATCATCGTAGCCATTTTTCCAATCACCGCTATCTAGCTCGTCATCGGTTGCCAAGCAACTTTCGAGTTCAGCAATAATCTCTTCTTTATCCATATACTGCCCAATCAAAACGATTTCATTCTTGCGGTCACCAAACTCAGTATCCCAATTTTCTTCAATTATTTTTTGATTTTCAGCAAAAGCCATGTATTGGATTCGTTTGTCAAAGGGCATGCTACTCCACCAAACACCAGCACTGTCAGCCCGCAAAGAACCACCCGCTTGACTCCAAACTAAGGCTTGCTCAGGGCGTGAAGAAATCCAAAACAAACCTTTGCTGCGAATGACTGTGCTTGGAAATTTGTTTTGAGCATAGTTCCAGAAGCGACCAGGGTCAAACGGTTTTTGACTCCTAAAAACGAAAGAAGATATGCCATACTCCTCGGTTTCAGGAGTATGTTCGTCCTTATTGAGTTCTGCTATCCAACCGGCACTTTGCTCCGCTTCTTCAAAATTGAATAAACCGGTGTTTAAAATTTCATGGGATGGCACCTTGCTAAAGCTTGATTCTATGATTTTTGCAGCAGGGTTTAATTTTTGGAGGGCAGCTTTTAAATTCCCCCGCTGCTCAGTTGATACCAAATCCGTTTTATTCAAGACAATCACATTCGCAAATTCAATTTGGTCGGTTAGCAAATTTACAATGGTGCGGTAGTCGTCTTCCATATCAGTCAAGTTCCGATCCATCAGAGTTGCAGAACTTCCAAAATCTTTAAAGAAGTTAAAGGCATCAACTACCGTTACCATAGTGTCAACATAACTGAAACGAGATAAGTCTATACCATTTTCTTCATCTACAAAAGAAAAGGTTTGAGCTACGGGGACGGGTTCGCTGATGCCTGTACTTTCAATGAGTAGGTAGTCGAAGCGATTTTCTTTAGCCAATCGCTCTACCTCTATCATTAAGTCTTCTCGGAGGGTGCAACAAATACAACCGTTACTCATTTCTACCAATTTCTCTTCCGTACGAGAGAGCGTGTTTTCGCTTTTCACTAATTCGGCATCCACATTCACCTCACTCATGTCGTTTACAATAACCGCCACTTTCAAGCCTTCTTTGTTATGTAGAACATGGTTTAGTAAAGTAGTTTTCCCGGCTCCTAAAAAGCCGCTTAAAACGGTTACGGGAAGTTTTTTTGATTTCATATCCATTTCAATTGATTTTTATTTTGACCTTATCACTAAAAGCATGAGATTCAAGCACTTTAACAGAAGTATTTTTATAACTGTATGTCTCACCTTTGGTCAGTGGAGCATCCTGAAGAAATTGAAATTCGCTTTCAAAACCAGGTCTGACCTGAATGGGACCGCTCCCACCCTGCAATAGGGTATTTACTAAGTAAACCAAAGCACCTTCTCTGGTCTTTTTATCAAAACCAATTTTCCTTCTGCTTTCCACCAACAGGGCCGTTGTGCTATCAATAGGAACGATGACAGCCTTAATACCGCCTTCATTTTCAATAGCTTCTAGTTCTATTTCAACCTCCCCGTTGGAATGGCAATATATTTGGTCGTCATCTAGCCAACCCAGCACCCAGCGCTCAAAGGCAAAATAATCTGGTGCATTACCCGCAGATGTTCCCATAATTCCGAATGTCCCAACAGAACTTAATGTATTTTGACCTTCAAAAAGATAGAGGTCAGGTAAGCCGAAGGTGTGCCCTGTTTCATGTGCCAACCAGAGGCCACCCCAATGATTCAAATCATAACCTGAAGTAATGCCGACGGGTATCTGTTTTTCAGCAGTCTTTATTTGGTGTTCAGGGTCAAGGGACTTAAATACAGGTCCAAGTGCTATGGCATCTGCATCTGGGTTAGACATGACAAGTACCACATCTGTTTCTCCAAAATCTACTACGCTATCTGCCAAGTCTACCGCCTCTTGTATAAATTCCCGATGTGGAGAAAATTCATAAATCCCTTTTCCGTAGTGAGCGGAAGTTTTGCTTAGTCGCAACCATTCATGATGTGCATTGAGATTTATTTCCAAACGACCATATGAATTCTCTTTATAAAAATCCGCAGCGACAGGGTTGATAATTGAAAACACAGTATCAGTGCTCTTTGTAGCAGGCACATCATCAAAATCTACGAAAAGAACAGTCATGTTTAACTTTCCAATGGATGGTGCCAGGCCTTCAATTTTAGGAAAGCCAAGAGCAATGGTTTTGTCAAGTAAGCGTGGAAGTTTACAATTTAGTTTTGCGGCTTGAGCTTGTTGGTTCGTTAACTTCGATTTTGAGCCATTTCTACAACTAATCAAGCAAAGGGAAACAATGATTAAAAAAATTAACGATTTATACATAATATAATATTTATCGGATGCAGCACCCTTCTGTTTTAAACTGACAATACTTTAAATTGTAGAAATGAAATACGATAAGGCTTAAAGCTGGTAGATATACAGCGATTTCTGGTATTAGTATGAGCGATAGCTTTTTATTTAAGATGGCAGCCAACAGTAGCAACCAGCTTATCCACAAACCATATTTTACCCAATCTTTAGATGCCGTTTTATTCGTTTGCCATACGGCTAAAAAGGAAATCATTAAGAAGGCATAATCTAACCAACTCCACCAATTAGGGGAAGCTTCACAGCAGGCTGCTGAACATGATTGTGCAATGAATAAGAAAGGGGTAGCAATACAATGCACCATACATAAACCACTAGCAAAAGCACCAAGTAAATCGGCACTAATAATAGGTCTGTTCAATTGCTGATCATTAAGAAACGACAAACTCTGCTTCATAGCTGTTTTTTTGTCCCAAGTAAAATCCCTCTTCGTTAACCGAGTACCAATTTGCCTTAGTATCCTCTTTATAGGCAGGCGTGAAGACATCTACAACTTGTGAAAATTGATTCGGCATAATGGAGTGGATATTTCCCTCTTCTTCAGTTAGAATGCTTACATCGCCTGCCTTGAGGATTTCATTTTCCACCTCCTTGATCACACATTTTTGAAGTTTGGCTGTGTACCCATTTTCGTAAGTGACTTCTCTGGTCTCGTTCAACTCTTCCACTAGATCGAAGTTTCTTGCTAGAAGGTTTCCAGAAACCACATTGATAACTCCTGTCATTTCTGGGTGATCGTGATGGGGAATATATTCGCCTCTTTCAAATTGAAATAGCGATACCTGAAAATCCACTTCTTTGTGTAATGTTTCTGATTCAAACCAATTTTCCCGTTTATTCTCATAGTTTTCAAAGATTGTCTTTACATTTTCGAATTCAGGAAAATTGCATTGACGAAGTAGATGCTTCACTTGTTTGGTGTAGCGTTTTTGATTCCATGGCAAGTCGTGTTGCGTTTTGGCCAATTCGGTGAGCCGCTCCAGAAAAGCATCCCAATTGAGTTTGGTGTTGCTATCCCATTTGCCCAAATAGCCATTGGCCTGTTGAGCACTAGCCGTAAGGGAATTCAAATGCAAAGCGATGCCTGCAAAGCCTAGGGCACTTAGTTTGATGAAATCTCTTCGTTTGTAATTATCCATGCTGGGGTCCTATATTTTATTAGTTGGTTTTAGAGAGTACTTCATTGTATTCCAAATACTTCTCCTTGTCCACTTTGGTGTCACTCCAAAGCTCTTTGACCAATACACTAGTCCGCTTATCAATCAGTGCTTGTATTTCATCTCGGTAGGTTTGGTAATCCTGATAATGAGTTCGGGAAATACTATTGAGTTTGTTTTGGAAAAAAGTTAGGGGATTAAACCAATAGGTATATTTGATCAAGCGGTTCTTTTCTCGACTCTCCTCTTCAATGGGTTGTATACTTTCTTTTTTAAGTTCATTAATCAATGCAGAAGCAGAATAATTTCTGGCTAAATCAATTTTAGTGCTGTCTTGATAAACCGGACTGTTAGTAATCTCAGGAAATAGATCAACTAACTTTTGCTGAAAAAGACTGTCGTTGGCGTAAAGATCTTGCTGCTTATCTCGCACCTCGATAAAATCAGTCATCAAAATAACGGGCTTATAAATGCTAATACTTTGATGCACTGCAGCAGGAACAACAAAGGCAAACAACAACCACAAGCCAACCATTTTCAAAGTGTTCCCTAAAATACTTTTACCGTATTTTAAAATAAAGAAATACAATACCGACCAAAATGTGAGGTAGAGAAGGGAATATAATAGCATTTGAGCAAAAGCAATAGGAGCAGTTTGAAATACACCGTTGAGAATAGCCCCATAAACCATTAAGGCAATAATGGCCAAAATCGAAAAAACAACATAAAAGGAAAAACGAGCTAATAACCACCCATTTTTAGATGCAGTTTGCACTTCGATCAAAGGCAAAAAACCTAATTCTGCTTCTACACTTTTAATGTTGTAAAGCAAGATCAATAATAGTAGAGGGGATAAAAACAAAAGCACGAATGCAAAGTCTAGTGTTCCATTCTGTAGACGTTCAGGGTTGGCAATTTCCTCTGCCATATCAGAATCATATGGGCTTGCCCAAAAAGTAATGCGTTTATAAAAGCCGTATTGTTCTGCCTGTCCGATGCTATACACCATGGCTGGTGAAGGGCTTTTGAGATGATAGGTTGGTGTGTACCAAATAGCCCAAAACGGCCTACTCATGTCTATCCAGGGTCGGTTCTCATCGGCTAACTTACCCTCCTCGTATCGCTTAAGGTATTTTTGCTTTTCAGTTTCACTTTTATCTTGAATTTTCTCAATTGCCGTTTTCTGCTTATTGTATAAGCTAGACCCGTTATTTAGACCATAAATGCCTGCAATTATGAATAGAGTAATGGCTATGATCTTAAAAGGATTATTGAAAAAGTGTTTCCCTTCGTAGAAGAATACGGTTAGTGCACTCATAGTATTTGCATTTTTCTAGTTCCCAAAGCAATTAAGCCACTAACTAAAATCGACCAAATTGCCAAAACTAGCAGATCAGTTCCATATCGTGGAAATACGGTAGACAAGGCAATGGGATGATACTCAAATTCAGGAACTGATCGAAAGAATTCATTATCTGCTTTCCAGCCCCACTCACCGGTTTTTGAACCTCCATAA
Organism: uncultured Flavobacteriales bacterium; assembly: GCA_913056345.1. Classification (GTDB taxonomy): domain Bacteria; phylum Bacteroidota; class Bacteroidia; order Flavobacteriales_E; family Vicingaceae; genus CAJXMH01. The sequence continues at coordinate 20,553 of CAJXMH010000034.1, forward strand.
GCATGTTGATCGTTTAGCATTTTTATGAAATCTCTACGGTAGCTTTCTACCTGTAACAAAAACGCTTGATGGTGTAAATTATCATTTCCTGCGAAACCCATACTCGCATTTTGAAGAGAGATAAATGGATTGATGAAGCCACCCCATTGATAACTTTTCTTTTGCTCCGAAAACACTTTTCTTAATGCCCCAAAATGCTTGTCCCATACTTTATTACCATACTCTTCGTCTTTTTGCATGACAAGCCCATCAAAGTTGATCGGTAGTTGAGAGAGACTGTCTACCCCGTATTCTTTGAGCACCTTTTTTTCCAACTCTTTTTTCCTTTCATCAGAAGGGTTATGCCCATCTAAACCTTTTGAGCGATCTTCCTTCATGGCCGCTTTAAATTCATTGCGGCTAGGCAATTCATGCCATTTCTCCACCGAACTCATTAGAATATTAGGGAGGAAAATCGTCCAAATAATCCATATACCTAGCATAGAAGTTAAAGCTATAGTAGGGTTTAGCCAGAGGGTTGCGAAGAAAACAGTCAAGGCAGTAATGATAAAATAATATAAACTGTAGGATAGAAAGAAAAAAGTTATGCGTCCAAAGACTTCAGCGTTGAGGTCATTTAAATTAAAAAAGGAATAGGCTAAGATGGTGAGGGCTAAAAGACCTATTCCATAAAACCAAATAGAAAGTGTTTTGGCAAAAGTCAGCGAAATAGGTTTCGCTCCTTGAAGAATCAAGAGTTTCAATCTCCCATTGCGTTTTTCATTGCTAATGCTGCTAAATGCTAAAAAAATTAACAGTATGGGTACAATATATTGCAGCAGCAGTGAACTTTTTAGCTTACCGAATCGTGAAACGGCTTGCATTTGAGAGGCTTCCGAATGGACAATCTCGTTTTGAACATGTCCCTCTACTCGTAATACATTTCCTGTAACGCTATTTACACCCTCATCCAAGCTGCTTAATAAGTTAGTAGGTTTGAAAACGTAAGTACCATAGTGAGCAGCACTATGCGGATTCATGGCATCAATGCTTTCCCATTTCTTTCTCAGATCTTCCTTAGCTGCTTGGTGGCGCAAAGCTTGCTTATGAGTTTGGTAGTTTCCCATGGCAATGGAAAGAAAAAGTACCAGTACAAAGCCAAAGCTTATACCCAAAAGCCATGGCGTACGTCTGTAGTAAAGCCATTCGTTTTTAAAAATTTTCCACATAGATGCTGCTTAATTGGTCATGTATTTCAGATACAACTGTTCCAGTTCATTGGCACTCACCTCCTCGCTTCTTAGTTCTTTTACCAATTTTCCTTGTTTCAAAATACCAATGCGATGGCAGACTTCTCGTACCCGAAAAATATCGTGAGAGGCCATCAGAATAGTAGCTCCTTCCGCTGCCAATTTTTTAAGCAATTCGGAAAGTTCATTGCTGGCCATAGGATCAAGACCACTTGCCGGTTCATCTAATAAATAGACATTTGCCTTTTTAGCATAAGCGATAGCAATACCCACTTTTTGGCGCATCCCTTTTGAATAATTTGAGACCTTTTTGTAATAAGCATCTGATTGCAGGCCACAGGTAGATAGAATATTCCCTAGCTCCTCTTTGGAATACTTCAAACCAGCCAACTTGCAGAAATAGTCCAGATTTTCATGACCCGATAAATAAGGGTAAAGGTTTACGTTTTCAGGAATGTAGCCAATTAACCGTCTGACTTCTAAAGTGTACAATGAGGTTTCTTTTTCGTTGATTTTTACTGTGCCGGAATCCGGTGATAGAAAACCTAATAGCATATTAATGGTAGTAGATTTCCCAGCACCGTTGGCACCCAAAAGCCCTAAGATTTCACCTTCTTGCACTTTCAAATTCAAATTTTGCACTGCAGCTTGCCCTTTAAAGGATTTACTGACATTCTGGATTTGTATCATAAGTTCATTGTTATTAATGCAACTTAGTTGCAAAAATAGAAAATATACTTTCGATTGCAACTTAGTTGCATTAAATTTGCGGTATGGGTATTAAAAGAAAGACAAAGTCGCTTAATAGCTTACTAGAAATCTTTGAGCAATCTGATGAAGCATTATCTGCCATAGACTTAGTTGAACGCCTAAATTCAAAGATGAATAAAACTACCGTTTATCGGATTTTGGAACGCTTAGTAGATGAAGGAGTTATTCATGCTTTCAAGGGTAAAGAAGGCGTACAGTGGTATGCAAGGTGCAAGGACTGCACCGCCTCCAATCATACTGATCTTCATCCGCATTTTCAATGTCGTGATTGTGGTAAGACTGAATGTTTGGATCTACAACTTTCGATGCCAAAGGTTTCTAATCACAGAATTGATTCCGCCGAGATGCTTTTGGTCGGTCAATGTGAAGATTGCCTAGCTTAAGATTTAATCAAATGACTAGTAGATTGGCAACAAAATTAATTTATACTGTCAGCAGTTAATTTTAAGCCGATAGGTCCTCTTAATAGACGTTTTTTTCTTTCTTGTAATTCTTCAATAAGACGCAAATCTCACCTACGCTTATATAGCGAAAGTAGGGGATTAAGTAACTATAATTAAGGAATCAATTTTAAAATAAATTGATTTATACAACGTATCAAAGCTACTCCTCTACCGCTTCAACTTTTTGAATAGCTGGAACAGCTTTCTTAACCGCTTCCTCAACTCCGGCTTTTAACGCCATAACGGAGATGTTTCTTTTTCTATTTTAAAAGATATATGCTGAACCTTTGTAGGAGCTATAAAGCTTATTGGCTTTGCTTTAAGTTCAGTGTTTCTATTACTTGAGAGATGGGAATGGCAAAACCTATTCCTTCTATTCCTTTGCCAACAAGTTTTCTTTGTACTACCCCAACAATTTCTCCTTTACTATTCAACAGCGGTCCACCACTATTTCCGGGACTAACCGCCATATCTAACTGCACATAAACATTCCCTTCGTGTTTTCTATTTCCGCTAACAATTCCTTTGGAAATACTCTGCCCTAATTCTAATTCTGCTGGGGTTCCTATAGTAAGAACATCTTCGCCTAAACTTAACTTATTCATTTCCCATTTTAAAGGCAGAGGTTTGAAGCCCTCCCCTGCAATATCTAAAAGCACTAGATCATGGAATTTATCGTAACTAACTATCTCAGCTTGAAGCGTCAAACCGCTTGAAAACTTTACATCAATTTTGTTTACTCCTTCTACTACGTGGTATGCACTTAGCACATATCCCTTCTGATCGATAACTACTCCGCTACCATGACCTCCATCGGTAATAACGGTAACACAAGCAGGGTTAGCATGCTTGATCATTTCACTATTGGAAGCGAAATCTGGAATGGCTATTTCCTGCACTTCGGTTACATCTTTACTTTCTTCTTCAGTGAAGGGCTCATCTCCAACCCCGTCTTTAAGCAAAGAAATAAATTTTTCATTCTTCAGGAAATCAATCAAGGCTTTTTCAAATACTAAGCTGTTATTTTCTACACTTTGATACAATTCTTGTCTAAATGTCACTTTAGACTGATTATCTACTGATAACACAACCTTTCCTGTTTTCTTATCAAGAACCTTCCAAGTAAAGTCAATTTTGGTACTTGACTTAACATCACCATCTCCATAGTCTTTTCCTTTAACTTGTTCCCTGTTAATAGCATAATCTGTTATTTCCACTCCTATCAAATATCGCGGCAAACGAGTTCGGCTTCTTTGGTCTTCAGAAAACAATTTTGCATTTTCTGAAATAGGCGTATTAAGGCCCATATCGGTTGCAACTTCATAAAACTTCTCGGCAAACTCTTCATCACCAATTTTAATTGATCCTTCCCACTTTATTTGCTCAACTTCTCCATTAAGGCTGAGGCTTTTCCCAACTTCTTTCCCATTAGGGAATTCAACCACCAGTTTATCAAAAGCAATTAAAGGACTATTTTCTATGTTTAAATATGGAAACGAAGGGCCTAAATATACTCTCTTTCTAAAGTCCCAATCCAAAGGTTTTTCTACAATGGTGTCGCTCCAAGATTCATATCCTTCTTTGTCAACAGAAACCACCAACTTTCCATTTTCAGCATTTCGCCAATAAAAATTTAATCGATACGGGGTGTACCCTTTAAGCTCACCATTGAGCCTTACTTCAGCTGAGTCCGGCAAAGAGGTTATTGTATATCTAAATTGAGCTTGCATTAATTGTACTGTACCAAATATTAGTGTAATAAAAAGTAATTTTTTCATCTTAAATGCGCTATAAAATATATCCAATGCTTGCTGAAAGTTCATAAGCTGTTTGAGAATCATCAATTTTACTTTTGATGGTGGCAGGATTCTGTGAACTAAACCCATCGCTTTCTATGTCATACTCAAAACTAACTTCATCGGTTCCAAGGAAATCAACCGCAAGAGCATAACCAAAATAAAAGTGATCTGAGATTCTCATATTATAACCTACACCGAATCCAATACCAGTTGTTGAAACTGAATTTTGGTAATTTATATCACGATTAGGTAGGTTTCCACTGCTCCTTTCAAAGGTAAAAGTCTCATCATAGCTTGCAATGGTATATCGAAGGTCTAGATATATATTAGATTCTGTATCAAAATACACTCTACCAAGAAAAGTTAAGCTTACAGTGTTTTTAATATTGTAATAAAAGTCTCCTTCAGCGTATTGAACTTGATCTTCGTTTAAAATTCCACCACCAGTAATAGTCTCAAAATTACCTTCATCTAAAATATATTGATACTTAAAACCATTCACTATTGGAATTCTTACTGATGCACCAAATGCAAAGTTTCTAATTGGTCTATGTAAGAGATCAATATTGGCTACAAAGTCATTTAACCGGGTTCCCTCGAAGTCTCCACCTTTATCAAACCTAACATTATGATAAGATAATCGCACTCCTCCATAGGAGAATTGCGCTTTAACTGCTTTGTTTGTAAATAGCAGGAGGATAAGGACTGCCAAGAAAGTCCTTACTGGTGAGAAAATCGAATTCATAAAAAATTATTTAAAAGGACAAGATTACAGAAATCAAAAAAGGAACTAAACTATTTCTACACCAGTTTTTTATAACTTTCTAAATGTGTTATTACAATGGTATATTTTTATTGGGCTTGCCTCGATTTTTTAATCAAAAAAAGAGAACTTTCTACAAAACTTTACTTAGGCTGAATGCAGCACTTATTCTTGTGCCATTAACGCCCAAATAAACAGTAAAGAGGCTGTTGTCTTACCCTTTAGTGAGGAAGGAAAATTGAAATATAAAAAAATAGTACTACCCAAAAGCCAAACAGGCAATGCCCCAACCAAGCAAGGTTTAGGCTATTTTGCCTTTTCGAAAGATAATCAATTATATATTTTATATAATGAGTAATAGAAATTTAAACATTTCAGATCTAGATGAGCTGAAAGACATGAAAGACTTGCATAAAAAGAAGATAAGATTCGCCTTGCTTGAATTTGAGTAAAGGTTTATCAAGCGCATTAATTTACTCTTCTACCGCTTCAACTTTTTGAATAGCTGGAACAGCTTTCTTAACCGCTTCCTCAACCCCAGCTTTTAAAGTCATAGCCGACATTGAACAATCGTGGCAGGCTCCCAATAGCTTAACTTTTGCTACCTGGTCTTCAATGCGCAATAGTTTTATATCACCGCCGTCAGCCTCTAAGAAAGGACGAAGCTGCTGGATCGCTTCCTCCACCTTATCCATGGTTGCTTTATATTCTGCTGATTCCATAAATTAAATATAAGAAAGAATCATTGGTTTACTCGCTTTATCACTCCATCTACCATTTCTTCAAAAGCTTTGGACTGTGGTGTGTTTTCTTGTAATACAGCAGGCCTTCCTGCATCTCCTGCTTCTCTTATGCTTTGCACTAAAGGTATTTCAGCTAAGTAATTAATATCCATACGAACAGCAAGGTCTTTCGCTCCGCCTTTTCCAAAAATGTAGTATTTATGATCCGGCAATTCTTCAGGGGTGAAATAGGCCATGTTTTCCACTAATCCTAAAACAGGAACATTGATTTGTGGCAAACTGAACATACCCAAAGCCTTTCTTACGTCTACCAAGGCAATTTCCTGTGGGGTAGAAACGACCACCGCACCGCTTAAAGGAATTTGCTGCACTAAGGTCAGGTGTACATCGCCAGTTCCCGGAGGAAGGTCGACTACCATATAATCTAACTCGCCCCAATGCGCATCTTGAAAAAGTTGCGTTAATGCTTTGGTAGCCATTGGACCTCTCCAAACCACAGCTTGATCAGGAGTAGAAAAGAAGCCGATTGATAGCATTTTTACTCCATAACTCTCTACAGGCTTAATGTACTCCTTACCCTCAATTTTGATCATGGCTGGCTTGTCTTGACTTACATCAAACATGGCCGGTACTGATGGTCCATAAATATCGGCATCAACCAAACCAACCTTATATCCTTTCTTTGCTAAGCCAGCTGCTAAATTTGCAGAAACAGTGGACTTTCCAACTCCTCCCTTACCAGATGCAACCGCAACAATGTGCTTTACACCTGGAAGCATGGTTCTGTGCTCAGGTTTTCGCTCATGTGCTTTACCCATAGCTGTCACGTTGGCTTCTACTTCAAGCTCAGCGCCCAATTTACTTTTCAGATGATGCTCGCAAGCTTCTTCCATTCGTTTGCGGCTGTGCATGGCCGGATTAGAGATTTGTAGATCAAAACTCACTCTATTTCCTTCAACTTGAATGTTGGAAACTAAATCTAAACTGACTACGTCTTTCTTTAAATCAGGCTCTATCACATATGACAGTGCTTCTTTTACCTTTTCAATCGTTATGCTCATCTTGCAAAATTAACAATACTACTACGCTTTAGTTGTGCCTATTTAGAGGGTTTTAATCCCAATCTAATTCCTGTTGCGGATCCCAAAAGAACTTTTCAAATTCAAGAATTTGATCTTCCTTGACTTCAATTCCTTCTTGCTCTAGGCTCAATTGCATGGGTTTTTCTGTTGGGAAGTGATGCTTGCCACTCAAGACTCCATTTCTATTCACTACCCGATGAGCAGGCACATATTCACGCTGAGTGTGTGAAGCATTCATAGCCCAGCCCACCATTCTTGCACCACCTCTGCGGCCTAGGTAATTTGCTATGGCTCCATAAGAAGTCACCCGGCCTTCAGGAATTAGCCGAACTACCTGATAAACCATCTCAAAGAAATCCTTATTTTTTTCACTAAGCTTTAGGGTCTTGGCCATTTGGCTTGAATTTTAAATAATGGATCTTATGCCCTTTCTCTGTAAAGATCTTTTCATAGTGGGTTTTTATAGAAAGAATTTCTTGTGTCTTCTCATCAAAATCGGCAATCTTTCCAGCATATAGGTCTGCTGTAGAAACTAAAATTTCATACCCATGACGCTTTACCTCTTCAAGCGACCAGTCATAAAAGAACTGATTATCTGTTTTAAGGTGAATAATCCCATCTGTTTTCAAAAAAGAAAGGTAACGCTTCAGAAATTGTGGACCAGTTAAACGCTTTTTTTCTTGACGGTCTTTTGGTTGAGGGTCTGGAAATGTGATCCAGATTTCGTCAACCTCATTCTCAGCAAAACAGCCTTCGATAAACTCAATACGTGTACGCAGAAAAGCGACATTTTTGATCCCTTCCTCAAGCGACGTTTTTGCCCCTCTCCACATACGGGCACCCTTGATGTCAACTCCAATAAAATTCTTTTCAGGAAACTTACGTGCCATACCTACACTATACTCGCCTTTCCCACAACCTAACTCTAAAACCAGCGGATTCTCATTAGCAAAAATCTCTTGTTTCCATGAACCGCTTAGTTTATAATCGGTCCTAAAAACCTCTTTTAACTCTGGTTCGAAAACATGCGGAAAGCTTTTCATTTCCGCAAAATGTTCAAGTTTTCTTTTTCTACCCATGAATAATCCCTATTGTTGGTAGCCCAAAAGCTTATCTAAAGTTTCCCTAGAAACCGCATGGTAGTTTGGTCGCGCTTCTTGATAAATTGCCTCTGCTCTTTCTTTACCCGCCGCTGACTTCAAGATAGCCTTGTAGATTGGCACTAAGAATTTTCTTCTACCAACCTCAATTAAAAACTTTTTAGAAGCTGCATCACTTGCTTCGTAGTTGTTTGGAATTACTTTCTCAAACCAAGCAGCTTGTATTTCTGAATTTCCGATGGTGGTAAAACCATACGCTTTGTCAAGCTCTTGCATCTGAGCAAACTCCATTGTGTCGGGAAGCAGACGTACAAAATGCAGCCATTCTGGTGTCATCCAATTCTCAGTTTCTAATTCTCGAGCAAATTGCCCTCCTTTCCATGCTGTAAGCTGTTTTTCTACCGCTTGGAACTTGGTCGAACTTACCTTCGGACAATTGTCAGGTAAGCCAGTTTCATAAACCCACTCTTCTACCCTGATGGCTTCTTTCCATTCGGGCTTCTCATCGAGTAGTTCAGCATTTAAATAGGCTAGAAAACGTTTTGTGGTCATCACTTCAAAAGCATACTCATTAAAATACTGCTTCAAAAATGCATCCCACCTTTCACGACCAACAGTTTCTTCTATCAAACGCAGCAAGTAGTAACCTTTATCATAAGGTATTCCAGTTAAGCCATCATCAGGATCGCGTCCCTCTAAATCAACTTTTAGACGCGTATCGGCCTCTCTGCCTTCACTTTTTAACCACTCAATTTCCTCTTTCAGGTCCTGATAAGAAAGAATTGCTAACATATTGGCAAAATCTTTTCCGTAGATCTCCTCCATGATTCGGTTCTCAAAGTAAACCGTAAAACCTTCGTTTAACCATATATCTGCCCAAGTAGCATTGGTTACCAGATTACCTGACCAAGAATGTGCTAACTCATGCGCAATGAGGGCTGTTAACGAACGGTCTCCGGCAATTATAGTAGGCGTAGCAAAAGTTAAACGAGGATTCTCCATTCCTCCGAAAGGAAAAGAAGGAGGTAGAACGATCACATCATACTTACCCCAACGGTATTCACCGTAAAGTGCCTCTGCAGTATCCACCATGTTTTGCATTTCTGCAAATTCATAAGCTGCCGCATCAATTAATTCAGGTTCTGCATAAACTCCTGTAACTTCCCCTATTTGCTGATAAGCAATATTTCCAACCGCTAAGGCCATGAGGTAAGAAGGAACCGCTTGGTCCATTTTAAAATTATATATACCATTATCATTTATAGCAGTAGGATTTGATGCACTCATTAGAGCTAACATACCCTTGGGAACTTTAACTTCCGCTTCGTAGGTAAAGCGCACTCCAGGACCATCTTGACAAGGCAACCATGTTCTTGCTAAAATAGCTTGAGACTGCGTAAACAAAAAAGGATGTTTTTTACCAGCCGTTTGAACAGGGTCTAAGAATTGCAAGGCATCGGCACCTTGAGTGGTTTCATACTTTATGCTGATCTCTTTTGTTGCTTGCGTAATAGGAATGGCTATTTGGGTGCCCAAGAAATCGCTCTTATTGTGCGTCTCGTAACCTAAACTTCCTTCGTGATCATCTCTTCCAACTTCTTTGATAAGCAGGTTTCGACTATCCAAATAAATAGTGTCAACTCCCTTAATGTTTTCTATGGTATAAGTTGCAGTGGCTAATATGATCTTCCGCTCAAAGTCGACCTCAGCCTTCCAGTCAAGGTGCTTCACCACTGCTTCATGGGGCTTAGCATAAGAATGCGGGTCATTAATGGGGCTAATTTGTTTTTCAACCTTATTCATGTCTTGAGTCTGTTTTTCCTTGGATGATTCAGCCGAACCGCAAGCCAATAGAAAGCTTAAGGTGCTTATTCCAATTATTTTGTAAAGATTCATGGGTGCAAAATTTGCAACAAAATTAAGCAAAGTGGAAACGAGAAGGAAGACATAAAGCTCAGCGACTTAACATTATATTAACGCATAGATAACGCATTGATAAGTTATTATAAACCCAAAGCTTAGTGGTTCAAAATTATGTTTGCAGTGTAAAGTAAACTGTCATGAAAAAGACATTTTTTATTGTTCTTGTAAGTTTTTTAAGCTTTGCTGCCACGGCAGGAGGTGGAGAAAAGAAAACTACTGCTGTAAAGGGAGTAATTACTGACTACCACGGAGAGCCACTTGCAGGTGCTAAAGTATATGTAAAAAGCACAGATCAAATCGTATACACAGACTTTGATGGCAACTTTACAGTTGAAGGTCTGAGCCCTGCTCAAGAACATCAATTAGAATTAAGTCACATCTCTTTCCAGAAACAAACGAAAGGGATTAACCTAAATGAAAAAGATCAATTTCTTCAAATTAGCTTGAAGTCTAGATAAAACCGATTAGTTAAACAGTTTAAAAGCCCCTGTTGTCGGGGCCTTTTTTATTAGGCTACGGTCAATGTTATCTTATTGTTAAGTTTTTGTTACCTTTGCTTTATCCTAAAATTAAGATGAGATGAAGCAATTGATAAGAAGCGTAATGATGTTAGCCCTATTTTTAGGTTTCAACAACCTTTTTGCGCAGGAAGAATTAGTTTTTACCAATGGACAATGGTACACCACAGGAGAGCAACAGTCAGCCCACCAAACCTTTTATGAAAATGGAAACTTAAAAGCCAAGTACAAACTGCAAAATGGCGTATTGAACGGAGAGGCCATTTTCTTTGATGAAGAAGGCAATAAAAAGGAATTAGGCTTTTTTAAAGATGGAGAAAAGCACGGAGATTGGATTAGGTGGAATGACCAACATCAAAAAATAGGAGAAGCATCTTATTACTACGGGGAAAAAGATGGCGAATGGAAAATTTGGAATGACCAAGG
>CAJXMH010000035.1 GCA_913056345.1 uncultured Flavobacteriales bacterium
GCTATGGCTTGGATCGGGCTAATTTTTTGCAGTTACTGGCTTGTTACTCTCTTCCATTCGGAGCCTATTTTTTTCTCCTGGCACGAAGAAAAGCCAGACCTAAATTCCAGCATTTGATCTATGCTGCTATAGGTTTTCGTTTGCTTTTTCTTTTCGCTACTCCCTCATTATCTGACGACTACTTCCGTTTTCTATGGGACGGTCAGCTTTTTGCGAACGGATATAACCCCTTCGATTTTAAACCTGCTGAATCTGACGGAACTTTTCCGCAACAAAATATTCTGTTGGAGGGCATGAACAGTCCACAGTATTATTCGATTTATCCTCCTATTGCGCAATACCTACACGGGTTTGCAGCTTGGCTTTTCCCCAACTCCCTCTTAGGGGGCATCACGGTTATAAGACTGCTTATTCTCTTAGCTGAATTTGGTACGCTATGGTTACTGCCCAAAGTATTGCAACAGTTTTTTATGAATCGTGAAAAAGCTTTGATCTACGCGCTTAATCCGCTAGTTATTGTGGAGCTAAGCGGGAACTTACACCTTGAGGCTATTATGATCTTTTTCCTCCTCCTTGGTATTCGATTTTTGCAAAAAGACGACACCGTTCTAGGAGGATTCAGTTGGGCATTGGCTGCCGCAACTAAATTGATACCACTTATTTTCTTACCGGTCTTCTTTCGCTTATGGAAATGGCCCAAGCCTTTTTGGTTTTATGTATTTGGGGGTTTTGTTTTTCTTTTGCTTTGGTTTCCTTTTCAAAGTTTTGGATTTTGGGAGCATTTCAATTCATCGGTCAACCTTTACTTCAGCACCTTTGAGTTTAATGCAGGCCTTTACTATTTGATTCGAGAAGTGTGGCAATCGGTAGTGGGGTATAACCCTATTGAAACGCTCGGCCCCATTTTGTCTAATACTGCCCTAGTTGGCATACTGCTAATTCTTTGGTGGAAGAAATGGCCGAATTTGAAAGCAATTTTCACGCCCTTTTTAATGGCGCTATTTCTTTACTACTCCTTGGCCTTGATTGTTCACCCCTGGTATGTCTGTACCTTGGTGTTTTTGTCGCTTTTTACCAAATATACCTTTCCGGTGGTTTGGTCTGCTTTAGTGGTGCTCTCTTATGCCGCTTATCAAACTGAGAGCTATCAGGAAAACTACTATCTAATTGCGTTTGAATACATCCTGCTGTTTGCTTGGTTTGGAGTGGAGCTTGTTCGGCATCATATAAAGAAATTACCATTAATATCACTTCGATAGGCTTAGCAACTTAGAGTAAAGATCTTTTAAAGTGAAATTGATTGAAGATCAATTTTGTGGTTTCACTGAGTGCCACTAAGAAGCACAGAGTTTCACTAAGGTCAGTCAACCTATGGATTTACTGAGATTTCTTCTTCTTTGGGTGCTTTGTGTTCTCTTTGAGAGCTTAGCGGTTTAAAGGTTAGATGCTGTTCTAAGAATCATAATCTATAAACCAGCTGTTTAAATTGTTCAATCAAATGAAACAAATTTTTTATTTTAGTAGAAAAGCAAACCACATGACACTCGCTCGCTTATTATACTTACTCGGAATTCTGCTCATTATTTACGCGATTATCTCAGGACTTAACTTACAATTCAAATCAGACTTTGAAACTACTACTTTTAATAGTAGCTACACCTTTAAGTTTGGGAGTTTTATCCTTGGGTTGATTTTGATTTTCTTGGGAAGAAGGGGTAAGCCTAATTCTTTTGTTTGACTTCCACAGGAATGGCTTTGTCTTCTTGATAGAGTTTATGTTCCTGAATGTTGCCCGGCATGTGGATGCTAGCCAGGTTCAATTGCTCAATCACCTCTTTCATCACGCGGCTTTTGAGCAGAATAGTGGAGCCCACAAAATCTAGCGAATTGATCCAAAAATATACTTTGAGGTTAATGGTGCTGCTTGCAAATTCATCTATGGCAATAAAAGGTTTTAGCGGCTCTTGATGAGCAATTTCCTTAATATCGTTTAGGCTTTGTTCTATCTGTTGAGTGGCTTTTACAATTGACTCAGTGTAGTCGATTCCTACCACAAAATCATGTCGAAGTAAGCCATCTTTGGTAAAATTGATGATCACATTTTTGATCATGTCGGCATTGGGAATAAAGATATCTCGTCCATTAAAAGTACGTAGCTGGGTGTTCCTCAAATTAAGGGCACTAACATTGCCAACAAATCCGTTCACCTCAATGGTATCGCCAATGTCAAATGGTCTACTAAAAGCAAGCATAATGCCGGCTAAAAGGTTCTCGCCAATATCTTTAAAGGCAAAGCCTAAAATGAAGGCCATCACTCCTGCTCCTGCTAAAATTCCCGCTGCTGCTTTTCCTAAGCCAATTTGATTCAGAAAAAAGCCAATGCCAATCACTACAAAAACCCAAAAGAGCAAGTTGCCTAAGAATTTCGCCAATAATTGATCTGAGAAGCGCTTACTAAAACGGTTTAGAAAAAGCCTTTTAACCAGAGAACCTATTCCACTGAAAAGTAACAGAAAAAAAAGACCAATGATTAGTTGAGGGCTTGAAGCCAAGGCGCTCTCTCCCCAACTTTGAAATTCTTTTTGTATTTGTTCAATCACCTAACGAAGGTAAGCATTGTCAAATTATTTGCTAATAATCAACTTTCGGCTTACCCATTTTCCAGATGCAGTTTGGACCCTCAATAAATAAATAGCCCTTTGCAGTTCAGAGAGATCTAATAATCCGTTTTTGTTACTGATTCGCTCATTTCTTAGCATCTGGCCATTCAAACTAAAGAGTTGCCACCGTTCCATTACTTCACTGGATCTAAGCTCAATGAAACCTTCAGTAGGGTTAGGAAAGAGATGTAAAGTTGTATTTGATTTAATTGCTTGTTCGCTTATACCCACTAAAGTGCAATTGAAGTTGCTGCTGTAATCAGGGGTTACTGTATTAATGGAATCCCAGGCCGTCTTGGCTGAAGCAAGCACTCTTTGCATTTCAGGGAAGTTTTCTAGATGCGATTGCACCGAATCTTTTCGGCCAAAGCCTAAAGCCACTGAAATGGTTTTACTCTCTCCGGGGTTCAAGCTGTAAAAAGGAATAGAAGCAATTCCTCGGCGGTCACCGGGAGGAGAAGCTGGGTGTCCATAACCTGGATTAGCGGCTGTCCAGCCCATTCCTGTTAAAGGATTGCCCGTGAGCATATAGTTGGTGGGAATCCCTGATGAATTGATCAAGCCATCACCACCATAAGTAAGTTTTGAAGCATTGGGCCAAATCGCATTAAGGTAATTGTAGTATTGGATAGTCAAAGTGGGCGAAGTCTGACCGCTTCTGTTGAACATTTGTATGAAGCTCATCATAGAGTCGCTTAAAAAACGAGCTCCAACAAAAGGGATGTTGTGCTCAAAAACCAAATTGCCATTTACCAGTCTGTTTTCAACTGAATCACCACTGTAAACATAAAAGGTATTGCTGAGGCTGTCACAACCTAAGTAATCATTTTGCGGGTTACCAAGATCCCAGTCAATAAACAAACCTGTTTTCAAAGAATCAATTCTGCTAGTTTCACGATTGATGATTCGAAAATCAAGAAAGACCGTTTGGTTTAGATCTGGATTGTTAGCTCCACTTAATGCATATAGCATATAATGATACTCCATTTTCAGTTCTGTTTGCTTAGAATGCCGAACCCAATACAAAGCAGCATCACCTTTAATGATCGGATAGTCACCATTAGTTGGATCATAGCAGCCATTGCCATTTACATCTCGGTAAGGCGCTAAGTCAGCTCGCATTCCTAAAGTGGAATCACCGTTAGCAGGCCATTTTTCAATGCTTTCAGGCACGGAGTAACCACTTTGATTGTAGTTTGCTCGATGTTGGTTTATTTCAGCTTGGCTGATTTTTAGCACATAGGGCCATTCAAAGCCTAATTCCTGATTGTTATAAGGCCCTGCTCCTGCCTCGTTTCCGTAATATTCTGGGTTGTGGGTCCAATTTGGATTTTTTCCTACAGTGATAAATTCAGCATTGTAGATGGCATTGCCAAAAGCGTTAATGGAGAATCCACTAGCGCCTTGATTTTGATCGTTAAAAAGACTTTGATTGGCGTCAATACTAATACTGATGTCATTGAGGTTGAAATCTTCTTTTAATGCTAAGGGTTTTATTTCTGAGCTGGCGTAAGCTAATCCAAAATCACTGGCTACATAAACCCTGTCTTTGAATAATTCAATCTGATTGACTTTAACAAATCCCGCATTGTGTCTTCTTAGGATACTGTCTTTTGTATAGAATAGAGAAGAGCCAAACGAATACTGTCCCAACCAAACCTCTGCACCGTCTACTGCTAAGGCATTGTAAATTGTTGATCCTTGAGGAAAAGTCAAACTATGCTGCACTGGATTAAAAGGGTAATTAAATTCAAAGAAATGATCAGCATTAGTTTGAGCAATTAACCTTCCATCGTGGCTTTTAAATAATCGATTGATAGGACTTACACCAATTGAAGCTTTGGGTGGAATCGTATCCCATACTTGACCGTTGAATACCTTAAGCGTGCTAATGCTTGGAATTAAAAATGCAGGATCCATAACGTAAACCCGATCAGCGGAATCTATACCTAGAACAGACGCGCTAATTGAAGGGTAATGCGTAAAGCTAGTTCCATCAAATTTGGAAACTCCATGTTGACTTCCGATCCATAAATTGTCCTGAGCATCCACTTCAATGTCTGTGACAGGAAGACTTAAAAGACCGTTTGTTGTGTCATAGTTGGTAAAACTCCCATTTGCTAGGCGACTAATTCCTGCCTCGGTTCGAAGCCAAAGGTCTCCTTGCGCTTTTAGAATTTCATGAACCTTTTGCCTATTAGCATTTACGGCCCCATTAAAGAGGAAAGAAACTTGCTGCCCATTGTAGCGGCATAATCCTTTTTCAGTTCCAATCCAGATCAAACTGTCACTTTCCGCATATACTGCATGCACGGTGTCGCTAGCTAAGCCATCTGAACCGTCAATCTTTGTCCAGCTTAGGTTTTGGGCTTTTACAAGTGTGCAAGTGAAGAACAGCGATAGCAGTAGTGACTTTAGTAGGAAATGCATTTTATCGGTTTTAGGGTTTTCTTTAAGACCCCCTAAATTAACAAAATGATGCCTGTGAGGGTTTAACGACCCAAAATTTCAATCAATCGATCAGGAAAGTCAGTGATGATCCCATTCACTCCCATTTTGTAGTACTTCTCCAAGTTTTTCGGCTGATTGACCGTCCACACATTCACCTTTTTCCCCATTTCATGTACCTTCCTCACCACCCTAGGATTTACATATTTGTAATTAATGTTTACCTCCTCTGCAAAGTCGTAACTCTTTACCCTTTTATAGCTAAACCTTGAACCTCCATAAAAAGGTGCTACAGGGATAAAGGCGGCAAAGAGTTTTTGCACATCACTGTTTAATTCTGGTTTTTGTCGAAAGTTTCGAAGTACCCTATCATTAAAGGATTGAATGATACACCAGTCATTGGCTTTAAACTCATTCACCAAGCGCAAAATGTTTCGCTCAATACCTTGGTGGTAAGGACTACCGTCTTTTATTTCGAGTAAAAGTGTGGTTCGACCATCTACTAATTCCAACACTTCTTTAAAGGTCGGGATGCGTTCTTCTTTAAAGTTAGGATTGAACCATGAGCCTGCGCTATATTTTCTCAGTTTATGCAGTGGCAACTTGCGCACACTTCCCCATCCGTTGGTCGTTCTAACAACTGTCTTGTCATGTATTACCACTACCTCTCCATCTATCGTTTGCCGCAAATCCATTTCAATGCGATCCACTCCAAGTTCTATCGCTTTCTCAAAGGCAGAAAGTGTGTTTTCAGGAGCTAAACCTGAGGCGCCTCTATGCGCTATAACCAAAGGTTGCTTTTTCATAAAAGGTAAAAGTAAAACAAAACATCAGTATTTAAACAAGATTTCAATAAGTCAAGGCAGCCTGTTAGTAAATTAAACGTCATACTTTCAGTTGAGGTACATTTTGCAATACTTTTGTTTTTATGCATTCAATTCGAAAGATGAAAAAATTCAGTTTAGCCATCGCTGCCCTTTGCTTCGCACTGTTTGCGAATGCTCAAGAAGTAGTAGAATATAAATGGCCTAATGGTAACATTAAGGCAAAAGGAACCTTATTTCAAGGAGGCGTAGAGGAAGGCGAGTGGGAGTTCTATAATGAAGCAGGTAAGCTAGTTCAACTAGTGAATTATCAATTCGGGGAGTTAAATGGTCCTTTTAAAAACTACAATGAGGATGGCACTATTAGTGAGCAAGGTAGCTTTACCAATGCCAAAAAAGATAGCCTTTTTTATACTTTCTACCCAAGTGGAAAAGTAGAACTTAAAGGGTATTATGACCTCGGTTATAAAGATAGCACCTGGACTTACCTCTACGAAAATGGTAAGAAAAAAATGGAAGGAAATTACCGCAACGATAACCGCATTGGTGTTTGGCAGAAGTGGTATGAGAGCGGACAGTTAAAGCAAGTGATAAAATACATCGGAGACGAAGAGCGCATCAACGCCTTTTTCACTGAAGAAGGAGAGCAGCTTGCGCAATATGGTAAAGGGCGTATTGTTGAATACCATCCAAATGGCAAAATAGCTTACCAAGGTTCGATCTTAAATAGCTTAAGAAGCGGCAAATGGGAATGGTTTGATCAAAACGGACAATTGATCAAAGTAGAAAGCTATGAAGCCAATACGCCCAATGGAGGCTGGAAAGCTTATTACGATGATGGAACTTTAAAGTGGGAAGGGAATTACACAGATGGGAAAAAAGACGGTTTGTGGAAGTATTATTTTGCCACCGGTAAGCAACAAAAAGAGCAGTATTATGAACTTGGTAAAAAGCAGGGACTGTTAAAAAAATGGTTCAGAAATGGGCAGCTTGCTGAAGAAGGAAATTATTTGGATAATCAAAAAGTGGGTAAATGGAAATGGTACCTTGAAGATGGGACTACCGAAATGATTGGACATTTTGAGTCAGGGAAGCAAAGTGGAGAGTGGGAATATTTTTACCGCAACACAGAACAATTGATGAGTAAGGGTCTGTATGAAAACAACCTACGAATCGGCTTATGGAATTATTTCTATACTGATGGGAGTAAGTGGAAAAGAGGGTTTTTTAAAGCTGATCAGAAAGATAGTTTGTGGCAAGTATGGCATGAAAATGGGCAATTGATCATGCAAGGAAAGTTTCGCGAAAACTTAGAAGAGGGGGAGTGGAAAAGCTATTATCCTGACGGGAGCAGGCAAGATCTAGGTAGTTACCAAAAAGGCTTGATGCACGGTAATTGGCAAGGCTGGTACCCTAATGGCAATAAGCGCTATGAAGGAGGCTATGATGATGGAAAAAAACAAGGCACATGGAATTACTGGTCTGAAAGAGGTGAGCAAGAACTAAGCGAAACCTATCAAAATGGCTTACTCAACGGGCCTCGCAAAAGCTGGTATGCTAATGGTAAATTGAGAGATGAAGGGAATTTTACAGACGGGAAACAGAGCGGAACTTGGATCTACTACCATGAAAATGGAAATAAAATGATGGAGGCAACTTATCAAGAAGGGCGCTTAGATGGTAAAGTAACTTCATGGTATGAGGTAGGGACCATTGAAAGCGAAAAAGAATACCGTGAAGGATTGCCCCATGGAACCTTTAAATTTTACGAAAAACAAGCAGGTAAACTGAAAAAAGAGGTAAAATACAAAGCGGGTAAGAAAATCGAAGAGGAAGAAAAATAATAGGGTAATCGTAAACTTATTATTTATTATTATCTTTGCGCCGCATTTGAGCATTGAGGAGGGGACGCGAGTCCCCTCTTTTCATAAAGGGTAATGAAGTATGATTAGCGAAAGCTACATAAGAAAATTAGTAGAGGAAGAGATTAAGGAAATTCCTGAAATGGACTATTTTATTGTAGATGTTTCAGTGAGTAGTTCAAATGCCATTCGGGTAGAAATTGATGGCGATAAAGGGGTAAAGATCAACGATTGCGTTCAAATTAGCAGGCGCATCGAAGGAAGTTTAGATAGGGAAGAAGAAGATTTTGAGCTAACTGTAAGCTCAGCCGGAATGGACCAACCTTTTAAGATCTTACGTCAGTACCAGCGCTATTTAGGAAGAGAAGTGCAAGTAGTTACTAAAGAGGGAGATAAGCACAAGGCACGGCTTATGGCTGCTGATGAAAGTAAAGTGGTTCTGGAGAAGGTGAGTAGAGAAAAAGTTGAAGGCAAGAAAAAGAAACAAATAGTAACAAGAGAAATAATAGTTCCAATGGAACAAGTAAAAGAAACTAAAGTGGTTATATCGTTCAAATAAGGAAAATGGATAAGATAAATTTAACAGAGTCATTTGCTGAGTTTAAGGAGTTCAAAGACATTGATCGCCCAACTATGATGAATATTTTGGAAACAGTTTTCCGAAACATGATCATCAAAAAATACGGCTCAGACGAAAACTTCGATATCATTTTGAATATTGATAAAGGGGATTTAGAAGTATGGAGAAACAGAGAAATTGTTGAGGATGGAGAAGTAGAAGACGAAAACAGTCAAATTGCTTTATCAGATGCGATTAAAATTGAACCTGACTTCGAAGTTGGAGAAGAAGCCTCTGAAGAAGTAAAGCTTGCTGACTTTGGTAGAAGAGCAGTTTTGGCCCTGCGCCAAAACCTGATCTCTAAAGTATTGGAATTAGAAAAGGACACTATCTTCAAAAAATACGAAGACCGTGTTGGAGATATTATCAATGGAGAGGTTTACCAAGTTTGGAAAAGAGAATTACTGATCTTGGATGATGAGGATAATGAATTGATCTTACCCAAATCGGAACAAATTCCAAATGATTACTTCAAAAAAGGAGACACCATTAGAGCGGTGGTAAAGAAAGTGGAAATGCGCAACAACAAGCCAATCATTACCCTTTCAAGAACTTCACCAGTCTTCTTGGAGCGTTTGTTTGAAATGGAAGTGCCAGAAATATTCGATGGTCTAATCACCATAAAGAATATTGTAAGAGAGCCAGGTGAAAGAGCCAAGGTTGCCGTAGAATCTTATGATGACCGTATTGATCCTGTTGGAGCTTGTGTTGGTATGAAAGGTTCCAGAATACATGGAATAGTAAGAGAGTTGAGAAATGAGAACATTGATGTGATTAATTACACCAACAACACCCAACTCTACATTACAAGAGCCCTTAGTCCAGCTAAAGTTTCTTCCATTACCTTAGATGAAGAGAATGGAAAAGCTGAGGTTTACCTTGCGCCAGACCAAGTTTCTTTGGCCATTGGAAAAGGTGGCCATAATATTAAGTTAGCGGGTAAATTAACAGGCTATGAAATTGATGTATACCGAGAAGATGTTTCATCTGGAGTAGAAGACGATGTTGCATTGGATGAGTTTTCAGATGAGATCGACGATTGGATCATTGATGAGCTCAAAACCATTGGTTGTGATACTGCTAAAAATGTCTTAGAATTGTCTGACGAGGAGCTGGTAAAACGCACCGATCTAGAGCAGGAGACAATTGAAGACGTAAAAAGAATACTATCAGCTGAGTTTGAATAAACAAACGCAGTTGAACTAAGAAAAAAGGAGAAGTACCTATATGGCTGTAAAAAGATTAAGTAAAGTAGCCAGAGAATTCAATGTGGGAATTAGCACCATAGTTGACTACCTTGAAGGCAAGGGAGTTGAAATAGATGCCAAACCCAACACGAAGATCGAAGCAGAAGTCTATGACCTCCTGCGCGAAGAGTTCCAATCGGAAAAAAGCGCCAAGGAAGAGTCAAAGAATGTTAGTATGCCTTCTACGGAAAGAGAAGCAGTATCTATAGAAAAACCTGCAGCTGAAACAGATTCGTCTAAGTCTGATGAAGATGACATTCTAATTAAGAATGTTCCTGCTGATGAAGAGAAAGCTGAGGAAGTTGCATCGGAGCAAGAGGAAGAGCAAGAAGTTGAAGAACTTCCTGAAAAAGAAGAAGAAAAGCCTGCTGATGCCGAAGAAGGCTCAGGTCCTCGAGTAGTAGGTAAGATCGACCTCGATTCGATGAATATGAAGACGCGTCCTGACTCTAAAGCAAAGAAGCAAAAAGAAGAAGAGGCAGCGAAGAAAAAAGCCGCCGAAGAGGCAAAGCAAAAAGAGGAAGAAGAGGCAAAGGCGGCTAAAGCTAAAAAAGCTGCAGAAGCTGAATCTAAAAAGGCCAAAGAAGAGGAAGAAAAACCTAAAAAGGAAGAGTCGAAAGAGCATAAGACTGATGTTGAAAAACTCGAAGGGGTGAAGGTTCTAGGTAAAATCGAGCTTCCTGAGAAGAAAAAACCAGTTGCTTCTTCTTCTGAAGATAAAGAAACACAAAAGCCTAAAAGGAAACGTCGCAGAATACACGACAAACCCGATAAACGCCGCGGTGGAGGGAATAAACGCAAAAAACAAGATGATCCTGAATTAACCGACAAGGAAATTCAAGAACAGATCAAAGAAACGTTAGCGCGTTTAACCAGCGGTGGTGGAAAATCCAAAGGCTCTAAATACCGTAAGCAAAAACGTGATAGTGCTGCAGAGCAAGCGCAACAAGAAGCGGAACAGGCAGAACTCGAAAAGAGTATCATAAAGGTTACTGAATTTGTAACCGCCAATGAACTTGCTTCTTTGATGAACGTAAATGTGAACGAGGTTATTTCTGCCTGTATGACTTTGGGGATGTTCGTATCGATCAACCAACGATTAGATGCGGAAACTTTGACCATTGTGGCTGAAGAATTTGGTTATGAAATTGAGTTCATCAAACCGGAATCGCAAGAAGTTGTAGAGGAAGATGAAGATAAGCCAGAAGACTTAGAAGAGCGTTATCCTATTGTAACGGTAATGGGACACGTTGACCACGGTAAGACCTCTTTATTGGATTACGTGCGTGAAGCGAATGTGATTGCTGGAGAGGCAGGAGGCATTACACAGCACATTGGAGCTTACAATGTGCAGCTTCCAAATGAGAAAAAAATTACCTTTTTAGATACTCCTGGTCACGAAGCCTTTACCGCTATGCGTGCTCGAGGTGCTCAAGTAACAGATGTGGCAATTATCGTTATTGCAGCTGATGATAATGTGATGCCGCAAACTAAAGAGGCCATTAACCATGCGCAAGCAGCGGATGTGCCAATCGTATTTGCTTTCAATAAAATTGACCGTCCTAACGCCAATGCTGATAAGTTGAGAGAGGAGCTTTCTCAAATGGATATTTTGGTAGAAGATTGGGGAGGTAAGTATCAAGCACAAGAAGTTTCTGCTAAAACAGGAGCTGGAGTTGAAGAATTGTTAGAAAAAGTAACCCTAGAAGCAGACCTTCTAGAGCTTAAAGCGAATCCTGATCGAAATGCTAAAGGCGCTGTGATTGAGGCTTCATTGGATAAAGGTCGAGGCTACGTTACTACGATTTTAGTTCAAAGCGGAACCTTGAGAGTCGGAGATGTTATTCTCGCAGGTCCACACTCCGGTAGAGTAAAGGCCATGTTCAACGAACGCGGTCAAGAAGTAGAAGAAGCAGGTCCATCAATACCAGTTTCTATCCTTGGATTAAGCGGAGCACCTAATGCAGGTGATAAGTTTAATGTGATGGATGATGAGCGAGAAGCGCGGAATATTGCCACCAAGCGTTTGCAACTGCAGCGTGAGCAAGGCACCAGAACCAAGAAACACATTACGCTTGATGAGATTGGTCGTAGAATTGCGATTGGTGACTTCCAAGAGCTAAATGTGATTGTAAAAGGTGATGTGGATGGTTCCATCGAAGCACTTTCAGATTCATTGTTGAAATTGTCTACTGAGCAGATACAAGTTAACATCATTCACAAATCTGTCGGACAGATTACAGAGTCTGATATTATGCTTGCTGCAGCTTCTGATGCTATTGTAATCGGTTTCCAAGTTCGTCCTTCTATCAATGCGCGTAAGATCGCTGAGCAAGAAGAGATCGACATCAGATTATACTCTATCATTTACGATGCCATAGAAGAATTGAAATCAGCTATGGAAGGAATGTTGAAACCAAAAGTGGAAGAGCAAGTCACTGCCTCTGTTGAGATTAGAGAAACTTTCAAGATCTCCAAAGTTGGAACCATTGCCGGTTGTATGGTGCTAGATGGTAAAGTTAACCGAAACAATAAAGTGCGCGTAATTCGCGATGGAGTTGTGGTTTACACTGGAGAACTTGGCTCATTGAAACGCTTTAAAGACGATGTAAAAGAAGTTGCCAAAGGCTACGAATGTGGTTTGAACATTGCCAATTTCAACGACATTAAAGTTGACGATATCATTGAAGCTTATGAAGAAGTTGAAGTGAAACAAAAGCTGTAAATAAACATTGATCAAAAAATGAAAGCCCCGTAATGCGGGGCTTTTTTTATTTACAAGCTTCAGTTTACTATTTCTTCACCCATTTCACAAACTCTTTTCCATCTACAATAGACCAACTATGCGGGTGACGCATGTTGTCACGGCGATAGCCTTTATTCTTGGTTTGAATCAAGCTTATCTTGTCAAACCCTTTCTGCTTTAGAAGTTGAACTGCTTGCTCTAGTAAGTAAGCATTTGTCTGCTCATACCCTACGCCCCGGTTCTTTTTCCACCAACTACTGTCTGGCTCTGTATAAAATCGAATCTTAATTTCTTTCAAGGCTTCTACATTTTGCCGCTTACCTGAAAGCTTAACAGCCGAATTTTCAAAATAGATTTTAGATTTTTCTGCAGGTAATCCTAAATTGGTTTCTAACAATGATTTGAGAAAGCTTGCTTCTTGAACTGCCCCTTCGTGAAAGTCTAGTGCTAGGTTGTGAGATGCATTCTCGTAGAGCCGCTCTAGGTCTAAAGGAGAGTCTACAACGAATACCCCTATGGGTTTTTTAAACTTTTTGTTTCTTGATAAATGATTGGACAGCATGATGGCCAAGTTCCCACCACTTGAAAAGCCTCCTATATGCCATGATTTTTGAATTAGCTCCCGCTCAGCAAGTAGTTTGAAAAATGCCTCCTCAAAGTTGTTTAAATCATCGGTTGACCACCATAGTTTACGATTTAGGGTGCTGATTAAAACAGGAATATTAGCATTGAGCGCACTTCTAACTAAATCACTTTCGTTTAGAACATCTTCGGGGGTTTCTGAAAAGCCTCCAAAAAGTAAAAGGGCTTGATCAGCAGTTTTTTCGGGAAGCAAAAGGTGAAAATCAGTTTGCCTTAGGGTGTCAACTTTAGGTTTAGTAATCGTTCTTGATTCCGAATATACAGCAGATCCCTTTTCGTTCATACAAGAAAAGCCCAACATAGAAATCAAACATATGAAGCAGGTTATTTTCATGTGGCAAACATAAATAAGATTTAAAAACGCATTTGCAAATAATACTTTTATGGTGACAGAAGAAAAGAGAAAGAAATCAGTTTCCTGTATTTTTATAGTCATCTAAACTTAAATCATGAAACAAATACTTTTTGCATTCGCTTTAGTTGCACTCTTCTTTTTAGAGGTGGAGGCACAAGAGACTCCTAAACTTAATGCCTGCTCAGGGCTAGTTTTTGGTGCAGAAGCAGGAATCGCTGATAACGGTTTTCCTCATTACGCCCCGGGCATTAACTTGGGTTTGGAATATTTCATGAAGTCTGATATTAGTATAATGCCAAACTTTAGTTATTTTTTTTCCAATCAGGCTCAGACTGCTCAGTTTCAAGCTCAGAATCAATTATCGGTCCTAAACTTAGACGGACGCTTCTACTTTCATGAAGAAAAAATAAAAGCTTACGGCTTTTTTGGTGCCACTGTTTTCTTCAATAACTATGAGTCTCGCAGACTTGACCAAGGTGTATGGGAAACAGTAAATCGTAAGGGCGCAGACTACGGTTATACATTTGGAGCAGGTTTTATTCGCGCATTGTCTCAAAAAATCGATCTTGGAGCACAAGTCCGTTACCAAGCAGAATATAGAGGAGCAGGGGTGGTGCAGCTCGTACTTAACGCATCGGTCAGTTATCGCCTGCGCTAGTATTGAAATTGAGAAAGTGTATTATTCTACCCTTTTTATAGGCGTTTAGATTTCCAAAATCAAACATTTAGACCGAGTGTCAGCGTGAGTGTGAAGAAAATCAGTGTGGCGTCTTCGCTTTCGCTCTCACTCTCACACTGATCTGCCTTGCTTCGCCGAAGCTTCGCGAAGGCAAGTACCCAAGACCAGCTTAAGCTGAGGCTTTCTCTGTTTTTAGTCTCGGATTGGATCAAATCACAGCGATTTCATCGCAACTCTTATTGCTCCCAAAAAATAGAGCGAGCTATATTTTTAGCTCGCTTCAAAGAAATCAGGTGATTTGATCACCAAGTACCCAGGGCCGGAGTCCCTGCCAGACTGAATGGCTTCAGCCGTTCGGGCGGGGAACCGTCACGCCTTGTGGCGTGCAATAAATTTTTATAAATAAAAAAGCCTCTTCGTTTATTGAAGAGGCTCCTTTGTACCCAGGGCCGGAGTCGAACCGGCACGCCCGAAGGCATTGGTGTTTGAGACCAACGCGTCTACCAATTCCGCCACCTGGGCAAGTAACTATTTTTACCTGAGGTAGAATTCAGGGCCGACAATTAACCGCGTTGGTCTCCAACGCGCCTGCCTGTCGGCAGACAGGTCTACCAATTCCGCCACCTGGGCATTTTCCATTAGAATTGGACAGCGAAATTATTCAATACTTTTGAATGGCAGAAATAATCAAGAAAAAAAGTATCTCATCTACAGCTAATTATTTGGTGTAGATTTTTTTAATTGATAAATTTGCACCCCTCTTAAAATGGCGGCAAGGCACATGACCAATGAAGTGAAAATATTTGCAGGCTCCAGCACCCAAGAATTGGCAGGTAAAATTGCCAAAAGCTTTGGTAAAGAGCTTGGTCGGTCGTCCATAAGCCGTTTTTCAGATGGGGAGTTCCAGCCGTCTTTTGAGGAATCAGTAAGGGGATGTGATGTGTTTATTATACAATCAACTTATCCACCAACTGATAACCTTTTTGAGCTATTGCTCATGATTGACGCTGCTAAGAGAGCATCAGCTCGCAGGGTAATTGCAGTTTTACCGTATTTTGGTTTTGCTCGTCAAGACCGCAAAGATCAACCAAGGGTTCCAATCGGATCAAAATTGGTAGCCAATATGCTAACTGCTGCTGGTGTAAGCCGGGTTATGACAATGGACTTGCATGCTGATCAGATTCAAGGCTTTTTTGAGGTACCGGTTGATCACCTCTATGCCTCAGCAGTTTTTTCTGAGGCAATTAAGTCGTTGAACTTACCTAACCTCACCATGGCTTCACCCGATATGGGAGGCTCAAAACGAGCTTATGCTTACGCTAAACACCTAGAGTGTGATGTAGTAGTTTGTTATAAGCAACGCAAGAAAGCCAACAAGATCGATAAGATGTTTGTGATTGGTGAAGTAGAGGGTAAGGATATCATGTTGATCGACGATATGGTTGATACAGCAGGCACGCTTACGAAAGCGGCTGATATTATGAAAGAAAAAGGAGCTAATTCTGTAAGGGCAATTTGCACGCACCCAATTTTATCAGGAGAAGCTTATGATCGAATAGAAAATTCTGCTTTAACGGAGTTATTGGTAACAGATACCATTCCGCTGAAGCAAAAAAGCGATAAAATTAGAGTAATCTCTGTAGCTGACCTTTTTGCAAAGGTTATCTATAAGGTTCATAACTATGAATCGATTAGTTCATATTTTATTTTTTAAAACACACAAAACAATACCAAAAATAGCTTAAGATGAAGTCTATAGAGTTAGAAGCTGCCGCAAGAGAAGATGTAAGGTCAAAAAGTGCCTTAAAAAATCTTCGTAAAGAAGGTAGAATCCCATCCGTTTTATACGGAGGCAAAGAGAACATGAACTTTCACGTTGATGAAGTTTCACTTGAGAAATTATTGAGCACCTCAGAGGTACACAGTATTGACCTCAAGTTTGCTGACAAAACAGTAAGGTCTGTGATTCGAGATGTACAATATGATCCAATTACTGATCGAGCGATACACGTAGACTTTATGGAATTATTTGAAGATAAGCCTGTAACAATTGCTGTTCCTGTAAGGTTTACCGGAAACTCTATTGGAGTTATGAATGGTGGGCAACGCAGAGAGAAGCTGAGAAAGCTTGTCTTAAAAGCATTACCACAAGACATTCCTGAGGAGTTTGTAGTTGATGTGACCAAAATGAAAATTGGTGACGTAATTCAAGTTGAGCAGTTAGAAAAAGAAGGGGTAGAATTCCTTGATCACCCTAAAGCAGTAATTGTTTCTGTGAAAACTTCTAGAAATGTTGTAGCGACAGATGATCCTGATGCAGAAGATGAAGAGGGAGAAGAAAGTGAAGATGGAGAAACTGCTGAAACTGAAGAAGCAGCAGCAACTGAATAAGTGAGATGAAGTACCTGATCGTTGGGCTTGGGAACATTGGTTCTCAATACGAAAACACCAGGCACAACATAGGTTTTAACACATTGGATGCTTTTGCCGAAGCATCCAATGTTGTTTTTGCCCCTAACCGCTACGCTGAAACTGCGCTGGCAAAGTACAAAGGAAGAAGCCTTGTTTTGGTAAAGCCCACCACTCTTATGAACTTAAGTGGCAAGGCTGTAAACTACTACCTTCAAGAAGAAAAAATTCCCCTGGAGCGCTTGATCATTGTTACTGATGATTTGGCTTTACCATTTGGCACCTTAAGGTTAAAGGCAAAAGGGAGTGATGGTGGTCATAACGGCCTTAAGCACATTAATCAAGTATTAGGCAGGCAGGATTACGCGCGCTTGCGTTTTGGTATTGGTAGCGAGTTTAGCAAAGGAAATCAAGTTGATTACGTTTTAGGCAAATGGAATGCTGAAGAAGAAGAAAAACTGCCAGAACGAATTGAACAATGCAAAAAGATTATTCAAGGCTTTACCACAATTGGAGTGCATAGAACGATGAGTGAATATAATGGGAAGTAAGGTTTAAAACATTCACCCTTCTGCTTTCCTTACCTAAGCTTTTAATTCAAACTCATCTGCATCCATTCCCACCGGGAATTTTTTTCTGAAGGCGATTAGGTCAGCGGCACTTAAGTTGAGTGAAACCAGTTCTTCTTGTTCACTTTGTGCTTGCCATAGGGCCTCACCTTTCGGATCCACTAGGCAACTGCCACCGCTATAGTTAACTTGATTCCCATCTTCACCTATGCGGTTGACTCCTGCCACGTAAGCTTGGTTTTCTATTGCTCGAGCAAAGAGAAGTTTTTTCCATGCCTCCACTCTTGGGGCAGGCCAATTGGCCACATAAAGCAGAAGGTCGTATTCTGCTTCAGCATAAGTCTGACGGTCTGTTTCAAAACGGTTCCGACTAAAAACGGGAAAGCGCAGGTCATAGCAGATCAGCGGACAAACTTTCCAGCCTTTTAGTTCTACTATGAGCTTGTTTGTACCGACAGTAAACGATTGGTCTTCATTGGCCATTCTAAACAAGTGACGTTTATCATATTGCCCATATTGGCCATTGGGCTGCATCCAGATTAAACGGTTGTAGTATTGCTTATTTTCTTCAATGATAAGACTACCGCAGACCACTGCTTTCTGCTGTTCTGCTTGCTGGTGCATCCATTGCATGCTTGGACCTTCCATTGCTTCAGCCACCTTTTTAGAATTCATAGTAAACCCTGTGGTAAACATTTCAGGAAGCAAGATCAGATCTGTCTTGTTGTCGAGCCCATTTATTTTTTGCTCAAAGTGGCTACGATTTGCAGCAGAGTTTTCCCAAACTAAAGCGGTTTGGATCAAACTAATGGATAGGTCTTTCATTTTACTTATACCTTTTGCAGAATTTCTGCAGCTTGCTCTAAGGTACTATTTTGCTTGGCAAAGCAAAAACGTAAGACCTGATTGTCTAGGTTTTGATTGTAAAAAACAGAAATAGGAATGGAAGCAACTTTATGTTCCTTCGTTAAACGAACGGCAAATTCAACGTCTTTTTCATCGCTGATCTTTTTATAGCCCAACAGTTGGAAATAGCTTCCTGCAGTATGCTTTAGCTCAAATCTGCTTCCCTCAAGTAAGCTAACAAAGAGGTCTCTCTTTTCTTGATAAAAGTCACGTAAGCCTAAAAACTCCTGCTCTCTTTTTAGAAATTCAGCATAAGCTACTTGTGATGGAGTATGCACCGAAAAAACATTATACTGATGTGTTTTTCTAAACTCCTTCATTAATTCCGCAGGAGCAAGGCAATAGCCTACTTTCCAGCCTGTGGTGTGGTAGGTTTTGCCAAAGGAAGAAATCACAAAACTTCTTTCAGCTAGTTTGGGAAAACGCGCCACGCTTTGATGCTCATAGCCATCAAAAATGATGTGCTCATAAACTTCATCGCTTAGAATGAGGATATTAGAACCTTCAGTTAATTTTTCTAACTGTTGTAAGTCGTGTGCACTTAAAATACTACCTGTTGGGTTATGCGGACTGTTAATGATGATCATTTTCGTGCGCTGGTTGATCATTTTCTTAACCGCTTCCCAATTAATCCTATACTCAGGAGCTTCTAGTTGAACGTAAACTGGTTTCCCTCCAACTAGCTCGATAGCAGGTTCATAACAATCATAAGCAGGTGTGAAAAGGATCACTTCATCACCTTCATTTACTGTTGCTGCAATTGCGGTGAAGATGGCTTGAGTCGCACCTGCTGTAACCGTCACTTCAGTGTCAGGATCGTATTTGCCGGTGTAAAGTGCTTCTGTTTTAGCCGCAATTGCTTCTCTTAGTGCAGGCAAACCTGCCATAGGAGCATATTGATTTTTGCCTGAGCACATGGCTTTATAAACTAGATCGATTAAGTCTTGATGACCATCAAAATCTGGAAATCCTTGTGAAAGATTAAGCGCATTCTCTTTAGCTGCCAGGGCTGACATGGTCGAAAAGATGGTTTGACCAACCTTGGGCAGTTTAGAATGCAATGAAGCGTTAAAGCTTGGCATTGCTTTGTTTGGATTGATTTACTTCGCCAATGAGGCTGCTAAATA
Source organism: uncultured Flavobacteriales bacterium (assembly GCA_913056345.1). Taxonomy (GTDB): domain Bacteria; phylum Bacteroidota; class Bacteroidia; order Flavobacteriales_E; family Vicingaceae; genus CAJXMH01. The sequence continues at coordinate 19,094 of CAJXMH010000035.1, forward strand.
CTCGCGGTTCATGCGAGCAATATTCTCTAAGGAAATTCCTTTGGGGCACTCTATTTCGCATGCTCCAGTGTTTGAACACGGTCCAAAACCTTCTTCTTGCGCTTGCTTTACCATGTTTTGAACACGGTCTTTTGCCTCTACTTGTCCTTGAGGTAATAATGCATATTGCGAAATTTTTGCTGAAACAAACAAAGATGCAGAGGCATTTTTACAAGCTGCCACGCATGCACCACAACCAATACAAGTTGCAGCATCAAAAGCTTGATCTGCATTTTCTTTCTCTACAGGTATAGCATTCGCATCTTGGGTGTTTCCTGAGGTATTCACAGAAATGTAGCCACCCGCATGTTGAATCCTGTCAAAAGCACTACGGTCAACCACTAAGTCTTTAATTACTGGGAAAGCCTTAGCTCTCCATGGTTCAACGTAAATGGTATCTCCATCATTGAACGAACGCATGTGTAATTGGCAAGTGGTGATTCTTCTTCCTGGTCCGTGAGGCTCACCATTGATGTAAAGCGAACAAGAACCACAAATTCCTTCACGACAGTCGTGATCAAATTCAACCGGTGTTTCACCTTTCTGGATCAAGCCGTCATTTAAAATGTCGAGCATCTCCAAAAAAGAACTGTCAGGAGATACATCTTCTAATTCGTAAGTCTCTAAATTTCCCTTGCTTTCAGCGTTTTTTTGACGCCAAACTTTTAGGGTTAATTTCATTCCTTTTGCTGTTGACATATTCTTTATTATTTGTACGAACGTGTTTTTAGTTCAACGTTATCAAATTGTAGATCTTCTTTATGCAAAATAGCTTCGGAAGGTTTCCCTGTAAATTCCCAAGAAGATACATAAGCAAACTCATCATCTCTTCTTAAGGCCTCACCTTCTTCAGTTTTATACTCTTCACGGAAGTGACCTCCGCAAGATTCTTCTCTTTCCAGTGCATCCCTTGCAAACAATTCACCTAGCTCTAAAAAGTCAGCTACCCTACCTGCTTTTTCAAGTTCTTGGTTCAACTCTTCTGCTGTTCCAGGAATTCTTACTTCTTTCCAGAATTCTTCTCTTAGGGCCGCAATTTCATTAATGGCTTCATTCAATCCTTCTTTGGTTCTCGCCATTCCTACTTTGTTCCACATGATCAAGCCAAGCTTTTTGTGGAAGTAGTCTACAGTTTTAGAACCATTGTTGTTAACTAGCCTGTCTATTTGATCCCTGACATTCCTCTCTGCTTCTTCAAACTCAGGTGTGTCAGTTGGAATTTTTCCAGTTCGAATGTCGTCTGCCAAATAATCACCAATGGTATAAGGCAATACGAAATAACCATCTGCTAAACCTTGCATCAAGGCTGAAGCACCCAATCTATTGGCACCATGATCAGAAAAGTTAGCTTCTCCAATAGCATATAAACCCGGCACTGTAGTCATCAAGTTGTAATCAACCCAAATACCGCCCATAGTGTAGTGAACAGCAGGATAAATTTTCATTGGAGTTTCGTAAGGATTCTCATCGGTAATTTGCTGATACATTTCAAACAAGTTACCATACTTGGATTCAATCACATTTTTTCCAAGTCGTTGAATATCCTCTTTGGTAGGATTTTTTAATCCTTTTACATGAGCCTCTTCTTTTCCATAACGCTCAATGGCTGAAGAAAAGTCTAGGAAAACTCCTTCCTTGGTATCATTATCTACTACTCCATAGCCTGCATCGCAACGTTCTTTAGCTGCTCTAGAAGCCACATCTCTAGGAACTAGGTTTCCGAATGATGGATACCTGCGTTCTAGGTAGTAATCTCTGTCTTCTTCTTTGATGGCAGTTGGCTTCAAACGCCCTGCTCTAACTGCTTCAGCATCTTCTTTTTTCTTAGGCACCCAAATCCTTCCATCATTTCTCAATGATTCTGACATTAAGGTCAATTTGGACTGCTGCGTGCCATGCACCGGAATACAAGTTGGGTGAATTTGCGTGTAACAGGGGTTAGCCATATAAGCTCCTCTTCGGTGTGCCTTCCATGCTGCGGTTACGTTAGACCCCATCGCATTAGTAGAAAGGAAGAATACATTTCCATAACCTCCTGAAGCCAATACTACCGCATGAGCAGAATGTCTTTCAATCTCTCCTGTCACTAAATTTCTTGCAATTATTCCCCTTGCTTTTCCATCTACCTTAACTACGTCCAACATTTCATGTCGGTTGTACATTTGGATCTTACCTTTTGCAATTTGGCGATTCATAGCTGAATAAGCGCCGAGTAAGAGTTGCTGACCTGTTTGACCTTTAGCGTAAAAAGTTCTAGAAACTAAAACCCCACCAAAGGATCGGTTATCCAATAGACCCCCATAGTCTCTTGCAAAAGGAACACCTTGCGCAACACACTGGTCTATAATATTGGTTGAAACTTCTGCTAATCGGTAGGTATTCGCCTCTCTTGAGCGGTAGTCGCCACCTTTGATCGTATCATAGAACAAACGGTAAACCGAATCACCATCACCTTGATAGTTCTTGGCTGCGTTTATTCCCCCTTGAGCTGCGATAGAGTGCGCCCTTCTAGGGGAATCTTGATAACAAAATGCTTTAACATTGTAGCCAAGTTCGGCTAAGGTTGCCGAAGCTGAGCCACCAGCCAAACCAGTACCCACTACTATAACGTCAATATTACGTTTGTTCGCAGGGTTAACTAAGCGAATGTTGTTTTTATGATTAGTCCATTTATCTGATAAAGGACCTTCAGGTATTCTTGAATCTAAACTCATAATCAAATAATGTTTTGAATTACGCCACTATCAGCATGTAAATTGGAATAATGGCGAATAACAAAGGCACGATAATCGCAAAAGCATATCCTGCTTTCATGATCAGAGGCGAATATTTTGGGTTTCTTAGCCCCAGAGATTGAAATCCACTTTGAAAACCGTGTACTAAATGAAATGCAATGGCAATCATTCCCAATACATAAAAAGCTACCAAAAGTGGCTCTTGAAAACTACTTTGCACAACAGTGTAAAGATCTCGCATCGCATCACCAACTTGATCGCCGTTTAAATAAACCGCTCCATTTTGAATTTCACCGCCTTTCACTTCTGAACCATCCATCAAAAGTGGTGCGCCATTGTCTGATAACATATAGGGTGTTTCTCCGAATTTGTATTCGTACCAGAAGTTTTGCATGTGCACAACGATGTAAACAAATATGATCGTTCCTAAAATGCCCATATTCCTAGAAGACCACATAGAGTTTTTACCTGGTTTTGAATAAGCATATTGCTCAGGACGGGCTTTTCTGTTGTTTAGCGTAATCACTACACCATCAACTGCATGAAAAAGAATACTAAAGTAAGTCAGGTAAGATAAGATCTTCACTGCTGGGTTAGTGGTCATGAAAACTGCATATTCGTTAAACTGCAATTGACCTTCATAGGAAGTCATAAACAGTTGTAGGTTTCCTGCCAAGTGGCCTACTAGAAAAAGGCATAAAAACAAACCCGTGGCTGCCATCCAATATTTTTTTACAATATGTGACTTCAATAAGCCCTTTGATTCACTCATCAGTTGTAGTTTTAATTTAGCTGAATATAAAGTTCAAAGTTAATTCTTGATGTATTCTGTTTCAAAAGTTTCAACACTTTTAAAATTATTTAGATTGATTCTTAATAGTGTAATCAATCATTTTTATGCTGTAGCATAACAACGCAAGCCTAAGATAGTTTGTCGGCCTTCTTATAATAAATTTTGAATGCGGTTTTTTTTGCTAGGGCAAGCTATTACCTTTGCTCAAAATCAAAAAAACATGAAATATTTACCCATCAGTAATTCACTTTTTATCAAAAACAGAAAAAAGTTTGCGCAACGATTAAAGCCATCATCCCTTGCGCTTTTTAATGCAAACGATATTATGCCTACCAATGCTGATGGAACCATGCCTTTTAGGCAAAACAATGACCTTTTTTACTTAAGCGGTGTAGATCAGGAGGAGTCTATTTTAATGTTGTTCCCAGATGCACCACAAGAAAAGTACAAAGAGGTTTTGTTCTTAAAGGAAACAAGCAAGGAAATTGCCATTTGGGAAGGAGAAAAGTTAACCAAGGAGACTGCGGAAAAAACTTCTGGCATTAGCACAGTTTATTGGCTGAAGGACTTTGATTCTGTTTTGAAAAGCATCATTTATGAGGCAGACCATTTGTATTTAAACAATAATGAACATTTGCGAGCTAATACAGAGCTTCAAACTAGAGATGATCGCTTTAGAGCCAAACTCGAGGCCGAATACCCCTTGCACCAAATTGAACGTGCGGCGCCAATTATGCATGAATTGAGAGCGGTTAAGGAGTCTGAAGAAATTGAACTGATGCAGCAAGCTTGCAACATCACAGGCAAAGCAGTTGAGCGCATTTTAAAGTTCATTAAACCTGGAGTTATGGAGTTTGAGATTCAGGCGGAGATCATGCACGAATTCTTGCGTAACCGCTCAAGAGGATTTGCCTATGAGCCTATTCTTGCTTCGGGATTTAATGCTTGTGTCTTGCATTACGTTCAAAATAATCAACCCTGCAAGGACGGAGACCTGATCCTGATGGACTTCGGCGCTGAATATGCAAATTATGCTTCAGATCTTACCCGTACAGTGCCTGTTAGCGGAAAATTTACCGAACGTCAGAAAGAGGTTTATCAGGCAGTACTTACAGTGATGAAATCGGCAACTGCTATTTTACGACCTGGCATTACCTTGCACGATTACCACAAACGTGTAGGGGAGATGATGACCGAGCAATTGCTAAAATTGGGCTTACTGACTCAAGCGGAAGTTGATGCAGAAAACCCTGATTGGCCTGCCTACAAGAAATACTTTATGCACGGGACTTCCCACTACATTGGCTTAGATGTTCACGATGTAGGTTCTTGGCACAAGCCTATACCTGCAGGTTCTGTTTTTACAGTTGAGCCGGGTATCTACATCCGTGAGGAGAATATGGGCATTCGTTTAGAAAATGATATTTTGATTGCTGATGATGGGAATCACGATCTTATGGGACACATCCCATTGGAAATAGAGGAAATTGAAGCTGCTATGAATGCTTAAACAGCATGCAGAAGCAAATCAGTTTTAAAGGTGAGCCACTCTATTTTGAGCAGAAGGGGAAAGGTAAAACCATAGTTTTATTACACGGTTTTCTTGGTTCTTCGGCTTTATGGGATAAGCAATCAAGCCGTTTAGCAAAACGCTATCGTTTGGTCTGCATTGAGCTCCCCGGCCATGGCAATTCTGCTCCCTTAGGTTATAATCACACTATGGAACTTATGGCAGAAGCCATTAAGGCAGTGCTTGATGCCCTGAGGATAAGAAAAGCCTTATTAGTGGGGCATTCTTTAGGAGGCTATATTGCGCTTGCTTTTGCTGAAGCTTATCCTGATAAAGTGCGTGGTTTAATCCTGATCAATAGCACAGCAAAAGGAGATTCATCTGAAAGAAAAGAGTCAAGGGATCGTTTGATCAATTTAATGAAGAAGAATAAAGATCAAGCTTTGAGGGCATTGGTCCCTTCTTTTTTTGCCATAAAGCAAAGGGGCAGGCATTGGCATGTGAAAAAATACCTGCAATGGGCTAGAGCTTGTTCCTTGCAAGGTATAGTTGCTACTCTAGAAGGAATGAAAATTCGAAAAGAACGAGAAATTGTGTTGAAGTTTGCTCCTTATCCCTATTTGAATCTAATTGGGGAATCAGATCCTTTATTTCTGCAAGAGGATTTGAAGAATGAAGCTAAACTTGGAGAATTTGGGAATTATGAAATCATTGAAGATGCCAGTCATATGATTCCTTTAGAAAAACCAGAGGCGTGTTTAAAGTGGATCATGAAGTTTGAGAAGCAATTATGAGCTGCTTCAGTCAACATTAACCATCGATTTAAAGATACTTCCTTCACTAATGATGAAAAGTTGGTAACGTCCAGCATCAAGATCAGATATATCAATTTCAGCTCTGCCTTGCTCATCTAGGTTACCTGTTTGCTGGATACGTCCTTCTAAGTCGCATAGATCATAAATAGCATTTGCAGCTTTTTCAGACTGATCAATGCTCAAACATTTGGCACTTTGGGTCAGGTTTACTTTTTCTTTTGGGTTGTTCATTCTTTAAGTTGAATGATGAATGTACGCTTCATATGGTGATAAGTTTCAAAAAATCGACCAGCGATACTTTAACGCTCATTAAATCTCTTATTAATCCTATTAATTCATATTGAAGAAACTTACTTTTGGGTTGTTCGTTTATTTTCTTTAGAAGCCACAAACCAGAATCTATTATGAAAGCTTATTGTACAAGCTTAACTCAGTTCAAACGCTTTAAAAGTCGCGAAGTCACCATCGGGGAGTTAAAGATGGGAGGCGATCAGCCCATTCGTCTGCAATCCATGACAACCACGGATACCATGGACACGAATGCTACAGTAGAGCAGTCCATACGAATCATTGAAGCGGGCTCTGAATTAGTCCGCATTACCGCACCGAGCAGGAAAGAGGCTGAGAACTTAGCGCCAATTAAAGAGCAAATTCGTGCTAGAGGTTTTAAAACCCCCCTAGTGGCTGATATTCACTTTACACCCAATGCCGCTGAAATTGCAGCAAAATTGGTTGAAAAAGTGCGGGTTAACCCGGGGAACTATGCTGACAAAAAGAAATTTGAAGAGATAACCTACACCGATGAAAGTTATCAAGCTGAGCTAAGTCGCATTGAGGAGAAGTTTACGCCCTTGGTAAAATTGTGCAAAGAGAATGGCACAGCTATGCGCATAGGCACCAATCACGGTTCACTCTCTGACCGAATTATGAGCCGCTATGGTGATACGCCTAAAGGGATGGTTGAGTCAGCCATGGAGTTCTTAAGGATCTGCCGCAAGCACGATTATCATGAGATCGTTCTTTCTATGAAAGCGAGTAATACGCTAGTAATGGTGCAAGCTTATCGTCTATTGGTTGCTGAAATGCTAAAAGAGGGGATGAACTATCCTTTGCACTTAGGGGTAACCGAGGCGGGAGATGGTGAAGACGGCAGGATCAAATCAGCGGTTGGGATTGGTACTTTGCTAGAGGATGGTCTAGGGGATACCGTTAGGGTTTCCTTAACGGAAGAGCCTGAATTTGAAATTCCGGTGGCTCGAAAATTAGTGGAACGATACCGAAATAGGGCAGGGCATGCTCCTATTCCTGCTATTAGTGAAAATCCGATTAATCCTTTTGAGTACCTGAAAAGAGCAAGTCGCGCAGTTCAAAATATTGGAGGTGAGCATGTGCCGGTAGTTTTAGGCGATTTATCACACAAAAATGAAATTAAAGCTTCCTCCTTTTTTGGCTTTGGTTATGCTTACTCTGTGCCCTTGGATAAGTGGAACATTCAGGATCAAGCAGCAGATTATATTTACATTGGTGAAAACCAGATTGATTTTGAAATTCCAGGTACTCTAGGTATCGTTCAAGATTATGCCATCTGGGAATCTGAAACCCCTAAAGCTCGACATTATCCAGTTTTGAATGTTGAGCAATACATAAAAGCAGCATCATTTAATGATTTGCATTTTATAGAATTTGGTTTGGAAGAGCTGATGCAAAAAGAAGCTTTAAGAAATGCCTTGCAAGAAGATTCTTCAGCAGTACTCATTTTAAAAACGGAAAATGCTCACGGCATGGCAGAGCAACGCCGTGCCTTTATTGAACTAATGAATCTAGGGCTTGAACAGCCTGTGATTATCAAACGGACTTACAAGATTGAGGACCAAGAGGCCTTGCAATTGGCAGCTGCCACCGATCTTGGAGCTTTGTTGGTTGACGGACTAGGAGATGGCGTTTGGGTAGATGCTGCTAACTTAGCTTCACCAAAGTTTTTATTGGGAACCTCTTTTGGAATCCTACAAGCCTCACGAGTAAGGATTTCGAAAACAGAGTACATTTCTTGTCCTTCTTGTGGAAGAACTCTTTTTGATCTTCAGGAAACTACCGCCAAGATCAGAGCGGTAACCTCACATTTGAAGGGAGTAAAGATTGGAATCATGGGCTGTATCGTGAATGGACCCGGTGAGATGGCCGATGCTGATTATGGTTATGTTGGAACAGGACCTGGCAAGATTACTTTATATAAAGAAAAGGAAGTCGTTCGTCGTAATGTGCCAGAAGCCGAAGCTGTAGAAGCTTTAATAGATCTTATTGCCGAGCATGGTGATTGGGTAGAAGCGGAGTAATAGATTCTAGACCGCTGCGCTTTTAGACTTTAGACCGCTGTGCTGTTAGATTTTAGACCGCTTCGCTTTAAGCTAGTCGCTTTCGGCTATTTGCTCTCCGCCTTTAGCTTTAAGCTCGTCGCTTTATTCTTTCAGAATTTAGATAAAGGACTAAAGTTGAAGGATAAAAGTGTTGCGAAAATTCAACCCCACTTTTATCCTTTATCCTTTGCCTTTTATCCTTTTTCTCTCTTCCTCTTCCAATAATTTATCAACCTCCTTCAATTGTTCATACCAAGCTTCACCATATTTTTTGATTAATGGTTCTTTCGCAAATTGGTATACCTTCACTTTTAATTTAGCACCGCACTCGCAAGCCGGCTTGCAAATCTCCCAACGGTGATAGTTGAGCGCATCATAATCACTAAGCTTACCTACTCGTATGGGATATAAATGACACGAAAGGGGCTTCTTAAAATCAGACTTACCTGCCCGGTATGCTGCTTCTATGCCACATAAGGCAATTCCTTGATCATTAAAAACGGTAAAAGCACACTCTTTTCCATTATTTAATGGAGTTACCAACTCGCCCTCTTGGTCAGTAACTGCCACTCCATGTTTTGCGATACTTGCCTTTCCTTTCTCAGGCAAAAAGTTGAGGATCTCGTTCAGGTTTTTTTCAATCTCATCAATTTCTTCTAGAGCCAATGGGGCTCCGGCATCGCCAGCTACGCAACAGGCTCCTTTGCAGGCAGCTAGGTCGCAGCTAAAATGCTCTTCAAACAGTTCATCAGAAAGAATAACATTGTCTACTTGAATCATGCTGCAAAAGTAATTTTTATGCTTGTAATTAGTTTGATTTGAATTGCTTAAGCTTAAAAATGTGCGTTTTATTCACAAAATGCCAGTTAAAAAAATATTTAATTGTTCGATTAATGCCCTAATTTATCCCTTAAAAATGCCTGTAACAGCCATGAATGTTGGGTTTTAGGTTGAATGGGAACATAAGACAAATGTTAAAGAAATGCTAAAAGCAGTCTAAATAAGCTTTCTTTTTTGGTTGCGAATGAAAATTTTTTCTACGTTTGCCCCGAAGTTTAATCAAAAACTAACAAAAAACTTTAAACATGAAAAAGAAAGTATTATTAATTGCAGCTTTATTTACAGCTGGATTTTCATTTGCACAAGATCAAATGACTTCGAAAAAAGGTACGCCAATTTTGCCAGAGGCAGGAGAGTACGCTATTGGGTTTGATGCAAGTAATTTATTGAATTACGGTGGTAATTTGTTAAATGGAACATCAGGAAACTCTCTAAATAATCTTGGAGATGTTAGAGCAAACACAATTTACGGTAAGTATTTTGTAGACGCTAACAAAGCATACAGAGGTATGTTACAATTAGGTTTTGGTTCGACAACCAATAAAACTGTTGTTAATGATTTATCATCAGGTGCTGCTGCAGGTGCTACAGTTGAAGACGAAGCTTCAAGCAGTAACTTTGGATTTGCTGTTGGTGGTGGAATTGAAATGAGACAAGGTAAAGGAAGATTACAAGGAGTGTATGGACCAATGGTTATGATTTCAATTGGGTCATCATCAACAGAAAATACTTTTGGAAACTCATTAGATGATCAATTTAACGCTGATTTCCCTGCGCCAGTTGCAGGTGACGAAACTACAAGAACAACTGAAACTTCGGCAGGATCAACTTTCGGACTAATGTTAGGTGGTTTTGCAGGGGTTGAATACTTTTTCGCTCCTAAAATGTCATTAGGTGCTGAAATTCAGTATGGAATTAACTTCAGCTCTACTGGTAATGGAGAAACTGTCACAGAAACAAGATCCTTTGATGGAACTAACACAACAACAACTTCTACAACCGCTGAAACAGGTGGTAGTTCTTCATTTAGTTTAGGTCAAACGCCTAATACAATGATTACTTTAAACTTCCACTTCTAAGAAGTAGAATAACAAGCAATAATAAAAATCCCGCTTCGGCGGGATTTTTTTATGCACTAAACTGAAAGCTTAGCCTGTTCAAAATACTACTTTTGCGCCATGGCAAATCAAGAAGATCACTTTAAAGCAGTTATTAGTCATGCCAAAGAGTATGGCTACGTTTTTCCTTCCTCCGAAATTTACGACGGCCTTAGTGCGGTTTATGACTATGGTCCATTGGGTTGTGAACTCAAAAATAACCTCAAGCAATATTGGTGGAAAAGCATGGTGCAGCTCAATGAAAA
>CAJXMH010000036.1 GCA_913056345.1 uncultured Flavobacteriales bacterium
TCTTGATACCATTGAGAGAGTTTTTTCGCTGCGTCACCTTCCACAACATCAACATTCAGTTCTCCCTGTTTGGAGATCCCGGCAAAAGTCAAGTTTGAGCTTCCTACAAATCCTATGGTTGGGCTATTGTAATCATTTCGATGAGCCAAGTAAAGTTTAGCATGCAGTTGATGCTTAAGATGTAGCTTAACAATCACTCTTTTTACCTTCAATTGCTTAGCAAGCTTTTTAAGAGCTACTTCGTCTTGGTTGGTAGGGTTTCCTATAATCAGCTGATCCCTGAACTCTTTGGCTACCTTCTTTTTTAACTCGAGTGCAAGGTTGTTGTCAAGAGACCTTGAGTCACTTGAGAAGAAATCGCGAATCTCCTCTTCGGGAAGTCGCTGCATTCCAATTAAGACACGGCAATGGTATTTGTTGTCATCCTCAAATTCTTCTGGTAAATACCCGCCTGGGAGTCCATCAACTACTTTGGCCACTTTCTGCCAACCCCTGAGATTAAAATAGCCAATGCAAAAATCGGCTCGTTCAGCATTTTCAAGAGTCTTGTTAAGTCCCTCTTCTAGATACTTTTTTATGTTATCGTATATCGTTGGCATCCTTACTTTTCTTCTTTTATTAAATCTTTTACTTCAACCTCTAGAATTCTCGCTATTTCAAAAAGCACTTCCAATCTCGGTTGTTGTCGGTTTTGGACGTACCCATTCACCATGTTGTAGCTTTTACCAAGCTTTTCCGCCAACCAAATCTGCTTGATTCCTTTTTTCTCAAGCACTTCTTTAATCCTATTCATTGCGTAAAAGAATTCAGTCAACTAAAATAACCAATCGTTTCAATTTATCTTGTTTTTCGATATAAAAAATGTCGGCTTTATTGTCAGTCGAGCGAGGGAAAGAATAAGCTCTTTTGGCTGTCGAAGTTTCGGATTGAGCGTTGGGGCAGACAAATGTGCTTATTGCGCGTGGGCGGTTTTAAATGGGGTACAACAAGTAAATATGTCGCATTAATGCAACATATTTACCTTATGGCTGTATTTGTTTAAATATTTAAAATTCTGATAATCAATGTTTTTTATTCTTTTGGAGTTATTGCCTTCCTCAAATTAAAATAACTGATTTTAAACGTTTATAAGCATTTGTAAACGTTTATTGTCGGTTATGCCGGTGTACACATCTTCCGTTCACAAAATACACAATAATACAACTCCATTCAGCTGCTAAAAATCACCTCACTTTAGCGCAAAAAAAAAGAGGCCTCAAAAAAGCCCCTCTAAAGTAGTAGGAATGTAAAATGGTTCTACTCTTTGCTTGAATCCTCGCCTAAGTCTTCAAAGCTTATGTCAGAAAAAGAGGAGGGGCTTTTATCCGCATCCTCAGTTTTGTTTTCAGTTTCGGGCTTGCTTTCCTCAGCCTGCTCTTCTTCGCGAGCAGCCTCTAATTCATCGCGGCTTACAATTTCCTTTTCAGACATTTTATGGATCTGATCCAAAGTTCCTTGCAAGTGCTCACTAAAGCTTTCAAAATCTTCGGGATACAAAAACAGCTTGTGCTTTTCATAGAAAAATTTGCCGTTATCGTTGTTAAAGCGGCGCTTACTTTCTGTAATGGTCAAGTAAAGTTCATTCGATTTGGTGGACTTTACATCAAAAAAATAAGTTCTGTTGCCTGCTCTGAGCGATTTAGAGTAAATGTCGTCTCTTCTGTTCGACCTTCCTTTATCATTCTCCTCCATCAAAATAGTAGTTTTTTTATCAAATTGTTTGCATTATGTTTCAAACAAATCTAACTAAAAAAATGCTTCATCTTTCAACTAATAAGGCTTTAAAAGTGCTTTAGGCTCGCTCTTGCTGACTTTCGAGCAATTGTTTTCGGTGGGTTTCAAAGTAAACGCCCCGCTGCTTGATCAGCTCTTCATGCTTGCCATGCTCAATAATCTTGCCTTCATCTAGCACCAGTATTTGGTCGGCATGCTTTACAGAAGAGATGCGGTGTGAAATAATTACCGCTGTTTTGTGCTGCATGATGTCTTTTAATGCTGTCAGGATAATTTCTTCTGTTTCAGTGTCTACCGCTGAAAGGCAATCGTCAAACAACAAAATATTGGGTCGGTTAATGATAGCCCTTGCAATGGAGATGCGTTGTTTTTGACCGCCTGAAAGGGTAATGCCTCTTTCGCCCAATTCAGTTTCATACTGCTTGGGAAAAGAGGCAATGCTTTTGTGAATAGCGGCTTTCTTAGCTGCTTCTTCAATCTTTTCATCCTCCACGGTTTCTTCGGTCAAGCCGAAAGAAATGTTGTTGCGAATGCTTTCAGAAAACAAGAAAACCTCTTGCGGTACATAACCAATGTTGCTGCGCAAAGCATTCAAATTGATGGTTTTGATGTCTTCTCCGTCAATCAAAACCTTTCCTTCAGTAGCATCAAACAAACGGCAGATCAGATCAGCAATGGTCGATTTGCCAGAACCAGTCTTCCCAACTATGGCCAAGGTTTCTCCCGGTCGAACTTCAAAGCTAACCTTGTCAAGTGCCAAAGTGCCGGATTCTGGGTAGGTGAAAGAAACCTGGTCAAAAGTGACTTTACCCTTGATCTGCTGCACCTCATCAGTAGGGTTGTCAATATCAGATTCGGTTTTGAGAAATTCATTGATGCGCTCTTGTGAAGCGGCAGCTCGTTGCACCAAAGAAGTTACCCAACCCAATGCAGTTACCGGCCAAGTAAGCATGTTCACATAAATGATAAACTCTGCAATGTTTCCAATGGATATTTCGCCTGCAATGGCTTTAATTCCACCAATGTAAATGGTTAAAATGGTGCTTAAGCCAATTAGCATCATCATCACTGGAAAGAAAAAAGCTTCTAAGCGTACTAAGTCTAAATTCTTGTCCTTGTAGGTTTCAGCTTCTTCTTTCAGCCTTTGGTTCATGTATTTCTCTTTCACAAAAGATTTTATGATCCGAATGCCCGAAAAGCTTTCTTGCGAAAAGGTAGAAAGCCCTGAAAGGTGACGCTGTACTACCTCACTTTTGGTGTTGATCTTATTGCTAATGTAATAGATCAGGATAGATAGAATGGGTAAAGGGGCCAAGGCATACAGCGTAAGTTCTACATCAATGCTTAGCATAACTGTGATCACCATTATAAACAAAGCCACTAAGTTGATGGAGTACATGATCCCCGGACCTAAATACATGCGCACCCGTGTTACATCTTCACTGATGCGGTTCATAATGTCACCGGTGTTGTTCTTTTTGTAAAAAGACATGCTGAGTTCTTGGTAATGCTGGTAAACCTCATTTTTAAGATCATACTCGATCAAACGCGACATAATGATGATGGTTTGTCGGGTAAAAAAGGTAAACAAGCCTTTTAGCAAAGCCATTAAAAGCACCAAGCCTGCAAAGAATAGGAGGGCTTGGCTTAGATCCATGTTTTCGGTAAAGGAAGTGAAAAAGCTTACTTCAGGTGTTGCTTGGTCGTTGATCACTTCTGAAACATCTGCTACTTTTTTTAATTCGTCAGATTGCGCTACGGCATCAAAAGCCTCACGAATAATTTGTGCCGGATAGATGGCAAACACATTGGAGACGATCACAAAGAAAATTCCCAACAACAGCCGAAGCTTATATTTTAAAAGGTATTTATTAAGGTATTGAAGTGATTTCATACTCTTGTCTCGAAGCTTAATGCTTTGCTGTTTATTCTATATTTTTGCAGCCTTTAAGAAATGCTTAGCCTTTGCAAAAGTAAGTGATTGCCTTGGCTTAGTTTCGAATCAAATTAGATTAATGCACAACCAACACAGTAGCTTACCTTTAAGTTCTTTGTACACCCTGAAACCACTAAAACACCATGCTTAACCGTAGACTTTTGAGAATTAAGGTGATGCAGTCGCTTTATTCCTATTTTACCCAAGAGGGAAGTGACCTACCAAGCGGAGAAAAAGCGCTCTTTTTAAGCATCGACCGCGTTTACGAATTGTACCTCCATTATCTCATATTGCCCATAGAATTGGCCAATGCTGCTGAAGTGCAAATGGAAGAAGCAAGAAACAAAGCCCTTCCAACTGAGGCAGACTTGAACCCTAACCGCAGATTTGTTGACAGTTTTGTGATCGAAGCTTTACGCAAAAACCCTGCTTTGCAAAGAGAGGTGAGCAACCGTAAGATCTCATGGAGCGCCAACCAAGATGAAGTTAAGAAGCTATGGCGGCAGATCAAGAAAAGTGATTTGTATTTCGATTTCCTAAACGGCGAAAACCACCTTTCAGCTCACCGTAAGTTCGTAGAAAAGATCATCCGTGATTTTGTGATCGACAATGAGAGCATTTACTCCATTTTTCAAGAAAGAAGCATTTATTGGGACTTTGAAGACAATGACTTTGCTACCAATATGGCTATTCGCTACTTTGGTAAGATCAAATCGGTTGAAAAGTACAAGCCCTTACCGGGAATTTACAAGGATGAGGAAGATGACAAGCGTTTTGTGAAGAACCTTTTTCGTAAAACCATTACCCATGATGAGGAAAACAGCAAGTTGATCAGTCAAAAAACCCGCAATTGGGATGTTGACCGGATTGCTGCCATGGATGTCTTGCTTATGAAAATGGCCATCACTGAATTTACGCAGTTGAGTTCTATACCAGTTAAAGTGAGCTTGAATGAATACATTGAGATTTCAAAACTATTCAGCACACCTAAAAGTAAAGTCTTTATTAATGGAGTATTGGATAAACTGCTAGCTCAATTTAGTAGAGAAGATAAGATCAAAAAAACCGGAAGAGGCCTGATGCAGTAAAGGGCTTTTGATAATTTTGTTAGAAATTAAAATAGAAAAATGAAGCATACCTTATTAATCAGTTTAGTGTGTCTGCTTTTTGCAGCATGCGACAATCAGAATAAAGCAGAAGGAGAAGTTAGTACCGACTTGATCAACAATCCGGCAACTGCTTCAGGTGAGGCTGAAGGAGAGGAGGCACTACCTGCATTTGAGTTTGAGGAAAATGTATTGGATTTTGGCACCATTTCTCAGGGAGAAAAAGTAAAACAGCGTTTTAAGTTTAAAAATGTTGGAAAATCAAACCTGATCATTTCAGATGCAAAAGGCTCTTGCGGTTGCACTGTGCCTTTATGGCCTAAACAACCCATTAAGCCTGGTCAAGAAGGAATTATTGAAGTTGTGTTTGATAGCAATGGCAAACAAGGTCGCCAAAGCAAAACCATCACACTGGTGGCCAACACAGTTCCAAACACTAAAGTATTAGCAATTAAAGGGGACGTTCTAGTACCCACTAAATAAATAAGAAAATGAACGAAATTTTAAGCATCGTATTAATGGCCCCAACTGAAGGTGGTGGCGGAATAATGGATTTTCTACCCCTCATTCTGATCGTGGTGGTTTTTTACTTCTTTATGATTCGTCCGCAATTGAAGAAGCAAAAAGAACAGAAGAAATTTAGAGAAGCCTTAGCCAAAGGTGACAAAGTGGTAACCATTGGCGGACTTCACGGTAAAGTAGCAGAAGTAAAAGAAAATACAGTATTGGTAGACGTTGCCAATAACGTTCAACTGAAGTTAGAAAAGAGTGCTATTTCTTCTGATTTCTCAAACGCTGATCAGCTGAAAGCCAATAATAAGTAGCATTAGCGCTTTAGTCCAACATTTGTGAAAGAAGAATTTGAAGACTTTTACCGGAACATCAAAGAGGGGAGACTCCGTTTTAGCCAAAGGGCTTACATTTTCTTGTTCTGCTTGCTTTTATCTACTTTCTTTTGGTTTTTATCAGCACTCTCAGATTCTTACACAACCTACTTAAAAGTTCCGCTGCGGTATACTTCACTGTCAGATAATTTTGTACTGGAGAAAGAACCGCCGAAACAGCTTAGCATTAAAGTAAGGAGCAGTGGTTTTGAATTGTTGGGTGAGCAAATTTCGCTTGATCGAAATACCATTGACCTTGATCTGTCTAAGGCAAAAGACAACAGAAGGAAGGCCTACTTTATCCTAAGCGAGGATTTTAGAAAACAAGTAAGGGAAAGCTTAGATCCTGACATTGAGCTAATCGAGATCAGTCCTGACAGTATTTTTCTTGAAACCCAAGAGCGCTTGTTTAAAGAAGTGCCGGTTCGGCATTCGGCTGCCATTAGTGTTGCAAAAGGTTATGGTTTAAGAGACCAAGCTCAATTGGTTCCGGATAGGGTAAAGTTAAGCGGTCCACGCTCTTTTATCGATACCCTATCTTTTGTGGAAACAGAGCGCATCACCCTCGAAAATTTAACGGACTCCACACAGCTTAGCCTAGAATTGAAAGATTTTCCTCAAGTACGAGGTGTCCAAATGGCCCAATCAACAGTAAAATTGAATGTTGCTGTAGAAAAGTTTACTGAAAAGAGTTTACAGCTCAAGATTATTCCGAACAATAGGGAAGGGACTCTTAAGCTCCGAACCTTTCCCCCTGAAGTAAAGGGTATTTTTTTAGTTCCCATTAGCAAGTATGAAGACCTTGATGCCTCTTTAATGCGTGCCACAGTGCGTTTGGATAGTGCTACTAATTCGGCTAAGCTGGCTGTAAAACTGGAGAACTTGCCGGATTATGCTAAACTTATTCGTTTAGAACCTAGCTTTGTAGAATACATCATTACAGAATAATGTTAAAAGTAGGAATTACAGGAGGAATAGGCAGCGGAAAGTCAACCGCCTGCAATATGTTTAGAAATTTGGGTGTGCCCATTTTTACCGCTGATGTGGTAGGTAAACAGATCTTAAATGAAGATGCAGCAGTTAAAAAACAGGTAATCAGAACTTTTGGAGAAGACATGTACACGGCAGAAGGTAAGATTGATCGGCAGCGCATGGCGCAATTGGTGTTCAATGATCCTAATGAGTTGGAGAAACTAAACGAGATCGTCCATCCGAAAGTAAATGAAGCCTTTGAACAGTGGGTGGAAAAGAATGCTAAGGCGCCTTACGTTTTAAAGGAAGCAGCCATTTTATTTGAAACCGGAAATTACTATACCTTGGATAAGATTATCAATGTTTTCGCTTCCAAAGCGCAGCGTATAGAACGCATTAAAAAGCGTGATGATGTTTCTGAGGCAGATGTATTGAAGAGAATGCGTTTCCAGTTTAGTGATGCAGAACGCAATAAAATGGCGGATTTCATTTTAATGAATGAGGACGGCAATGAAGAAGAACTGCTTCCGCAAATCATGGAGTTGCACGAAATCCTCTTAAACGAAACCAAGCAATGGTCAATGTCTATTCGGTAGAGCAAATAAGAGCTGCAGATCAGTACACCATTGCGCACGAGCCGATCAGTTCGCTTGATTTAATGGAAAGGGCCGCTAACCAAGCATTTAAATGGATTGAGCAGCACTACCTCGCATCAGCGAAAAAGCGAGAATTCGCGGTTTTTTGTGGTTCAGGTAACAATGGTGGCGATGGCTTGGTACTTGCTCGATTGTTGTTAGAGGCTGAGCAGCAAGTTAAGGTTTTCGAAATAGCACTTGGTGAAGGCTCTCCTGATTATAAAGCCAATCTGAAACGCTACAAAGGCGAGAAGCAAAGCCTGACCGCCGAAGCGCATAATTTTGAGCTTCAGAAAGACTGTATTGTGCTGGATTGTATTTTCGGCACCGGACTCAGCAGAAAAGTTGAAGGGTTTACGGCTGAAGTAATCAAGGAGATTAATCAAGCTACCGCAGAAGTGATTTCCATTGATATTCCTTCGGGTTTATTTGCGGAAGACAATACTGAAAATGAAGCGCAGTTGGTGGTGAAAGCAAGGCATACTTTGACTTTTCAATTCCCAAAGTTGGCTTTTCTTTTTCCACAGAATGCCCTGTTCGTAGGCAATTGGCACATCATTTCCATTGGCTTATCTGCCGAATACATTGCGCAAACTCCTTCAACACATTACCTAAGTACTCAGGATTCAGTGGCAAGATTGCTCAAACAGACCAATAGTTTTGCTCATAAAGGCAGTAACGGTAGGGCCTTATTGATGGCGGGTTCTGAAGGAAAGATGGGAGCTGCTATTTTGGCGGCTAGAGCTTGCCTGCGTTCGGGTGTCGGTTTACTAAGTCTGCAAATTCCAGAGCATGCACTTGCTATTTTACAAAGTGCAGTGCCTGAGGCTATGGTGGAACTTGATGCTTGCTCCACCCACTTAAGTGAACTAAAACGAGAGCTTAAATTGGATGCGCTTGGCATTGGACCAGGAATCGGTCAGGCTGAAGAAACGGAAAAGTTGCTAAAACTGTTAATCCAAGAGTCAACCGTACCTATGGTGTTTGATGCTGATGCACTAAATATTTTGGCAGCTAACCCAACTTACATTGCCTTTTTGAAGCCCGGCAATATCCTAACGCCTCACCCCGGTGAGTTTAAGCGTTTGGTAGGCGAGTGGAAGAGCGATTTTGAACGTTTGAATTTGCTCAAGGATTTTGCACAGCGGCATAAGCAAATCGTGGTCCTAAAAGGACGCTACACCGCTATTGCTATTCCTGATGGTAGGGTTTATTTCAACTCCACAGGCAATTCTGGAATGGCTACCGGAGGCAGTGGAGATGCATTAACGGGAATTTTAACTTCCTTACTTGCGCAGGAGTACTCAGCAGAAAAAGCAGCTATTTTGGGGGTTTACGTGCACGGATTAGCAGGAGATCTTGCTGCTGAAAAACTAGGCACTATTGGTATGTTGCCAAGTGATTTGATCGAAGCCTTGCCTTATGCCTTTCGGCTTTTACAAGAAAGTGAAAGTAAATAGTGGTCTGTCAAGCAAAGACCTAGCTTACAATTCTAGTTCTCCAATGCCTTGTCGGATAATCTCTACTTCACCATTGCTAAGGTCCACCACGGTAGAAGCTTCGTTCTTGCCATAACCACCATCGATTACCATGTCGACCTGATCGCCATACTTTTCGTAGATCAATTCAGGATCGGTGGTATATTCCAATACTTCATCATCATCGTGCACCGAGGTTGAGATCAAAGGCGCTTCTTGTTGTTCAACAATGGCGCTGCAAATGGCATTGTCGGGTATTCTGATTCCCAGAGTCTTTTTCTTGTTTTTAAACAGCTTGGCGATGCTTTTATTGGCGTGCAAAATAAAGGTAAACGGTCCGGGTAGGTTGTGCTTTAGAATTTTAAAAATGGAACTGTCGAACTGCATGGTGTATTCAGAAATGTGACTCAAATCATAGAAGACAAATGAAAAGTCAGCCTTCTCCATTTTTAAGCCTTTTATGCGGGCCACTCTTTCCATAGCCGAACGATGCTGGGTGCTACAACCAATGGCGTAGACCGTATCGGTGGGGTAGATGATCACCCCACCGCGGTTCAAGCAGTCTGTTACCTTTTTAAGGTCTTTCGGATTGGTATTTTCTTCGTAAAGCTTAAGTAGCATTATTGGTTCTTTGCGTGATCAGCTAAGAATTTCTCAAGTCCAATATCCGTCAAAGGGTGATTTAAAAGGGCAGTCATGGCACTTAAAGGACCAGTCATAACATCAGCACCAATTTTAGCGCAATCAATAATGTGCATTGGGTGACGAATAGAAGCAGCGAGAATCTCAGTTTCAAAAAGGTAGTTATCAAAAATGGTTCTAATTTCTTGGATCAAGTTCAAGCCATCGGTTGAGATATCATCTAATCTACCCAAGAAAGGGGAGATGTAAGTGGCACCTGCTTTAGCAGCCAAGAGGGCTTGTCCTGCGCTAAAGATCAAGGTACAATTGGTTCGAATGCCTTTTGAAGAAAAGTACTTTAAAGCTTTAACCCCATCTTTGATCATGGGCACTTTAACCACAATTTGCTCGTGTAAAGAGGCAAGCGCTTCACCCTCTTTTATAATGCCTTCAAAATCTGTGGCAATTACTTCAGCACTCACGTCACCATCAACAATATTGCAAATGTCAATGTAATGTTGAATTACTGCCGCATCTCCTTTTATGCCTTCTTTGGCCATTAAAGAGGGGTTGGTAGTTACACCGTCTAGCACACCAAGGTCTTGTGCTTCTTTTATTTGATCGAGGTTTGCTGTGTCTACGAAGAATTTCATGTATTGGATTTTAGTTTTTTCAAAGGTAAAAGATTGAGGCTAGTTGACCATGAAAATAAAATGCTTTTATGTCTTTTTATAAGCAAATTTTGAACAGCTAATTGGCATCAAAAAACTGGAGCACCTTGGCTAGCTTTCGGGAGTCCATTTCATGAGACCCTCCCAATTCATAATGTTCAACTATTCCTTTCTTATTAACATAGAGTTGCACCGGAAAGCCATAGATATTAAACTTATTAGCTGTGGTATCGGAGATTATATAAACGTTGGAATATAGTTTTTCTAGTTCTTTGACTTTTTTAGTAAACCGTTCAACCTTTTGAAAATCTCGATCATTTCGAACCATTATGGGAATAAAATTGTAGTCGAGCCCTTTTTTTTCTAAGCTGTCTCGCATTTGTGGAAAGTTGTTGAGATAGGCTAGATCGCAGGCAGGGCAAGTGGAATTGGCGACAAGTAAAACACATTTCTTGTTTTCAATCAATTCAAGCAAGTACGCTTCCTTATCATTAGAATCTTTTAAATGGACATTTGGAACGGCATGTTTTTCCGTTTTTAACTCGATTAAGCGGGTGAGTAATTCATAATGTTCCTGTTGTTTCTCTACAGTAACTCCTACCATGCTATACTGATCAAAGTCTATCACCTCAATCACAGGTACATTTTCTTCGCATGCGATAAAAGAGATAAGGAGTAAAAAGAGAAAAAGTCGCTGATACACGACTTAAATTTAGGCAAAAAAAAGTGGGTAAGCTACTTGCATCGCACCGCTACGACCACCTACCCTTGCTACCTTCCGGTCCTGGGGGATTCAGCAGGAGCTGGTCGTACAAGACTTACCCGCGGCAAATGTAAGCAAAGGAAATGCCTGCTTCAAACTTTTTAATTTAAATTATGATGCTAGGTTGCTCGCCTTCTTTTATATTTGTTCCATACAATCTACTTATGGAACAACAAAAGATCAGTCCCGCTAAAAGTGCCTTGAATTTTGGCACGGTTCTCGGCCTTGTTTTAATGATCATCTCACTGATCATTTATGTTTTTGAGCTTTACGATGCTAAGTGGCTGAGCTATTTGAATTACTTGGTGCTTATTTTGGGAATCGTGCTGGGCATCAAGCGTCACCGAGACCTTGAAAAGGGCGGACATATCACCTATGGTGGAGCGCTAGGCTACGGAACACTCGTTAGTTTATTTGCAGGCATAATCCTTGCCTTTGTGAGTTACATTTACTTGGCCTACATTGATGATGGTTTATTAAAGTATACTCTAGAGCAACAAGAACTTCAGATGTACGAACAAGGTTTGAGCGATGAACAGATCGAACAAGCCATGTCCTATTCTTCTAGCTTTGCCTCTCCAGGCGTAGTGGCAATTTTTGGAGTCTTAGGCAATACCTTTATTGGTTTTATTATTTCCCTTATTGCTGCAGCTTTTTTAAAGAAAGAACCTGAACACTTTGACGATACCGAATAAACTTGCAGACTGATTTGAAAAAACAACTATCCCTTGTAATTCCGCTTTACAATGAAGAGGAGTCTTTAGGTGAACTGCATGAATGGATCTTAAAAGTGATGCAGGCTCATAACTTCACATATGAGGTCATGTTCGTAGATGATGGTTCAAGAGACAACTCTTGGCAAGTAGTGGAGCGTTTAGCCAAGAAAGACTCCAATGTTAAAGGGATCAAATTTCGTAGAAACTACGGTAAGTCCGCTGCTTTAAACACAGGTTTTGCAGCTTCTAATGGAGAAGTGGTGATTACCATGGATGCTGACTTACAAGACAGTCCTGAAGAGATTCCTGACCTATACCGCATGATCACTGAGGAGGGCTATGACCTTGTTTCGGGTTGGAAGAAAAAGCGCTACGACCCCATTAGCAAAACCATACCCACCAAGCTTTTTAATTGGGCAACCCGAAAAATGACGGGTATTCATCTACACGACTTTAATTGTGGACTAAAAGCCTACCGCTGCACCGTAATCAAGAATATTGAAGTTTATGGTGAAATGCACCGCTACATTCCGGCCATCGCTAAATGGGCAGGTTTTACCAAGATTGGTGAAAAAGTGGTGGAGCACCAAGAGCGGAAGTATGGAGTGACAAAATTTGGACTAGAGCGCTTCATCAATGGCTTTCTCGATCTCTTGTCCATCAACTTTGTAGGGAAATTCGGCAAACGGCCCATGCATCTTTTTGGACTAATGGGAACTTTAATGTTTGGCTTTGGGTTTTTATTAGCCTTATACATTGGTGCTGAAAAACTGTATTATTTGAATGCCGGGGTAAAAGCTCGTTTAGTTACTGAAATACCGCAATTTTACATCGGTTTAACCGCCATGATCATGGGTGTACAACTTTTCTTAGCAGGCTTTTTAGCCGAATTGGTTTCTAGGAACTCGCCCAATCGCAACAATTACAAGATCGAAAAGGAGCTTTAAGCTCTACACCTTCAATATTGCCTTTGCGTAATTCTCCCAACTCAATTCCTTGGTCTTTTCAGTCACGTTTTCGCGTGCTAGTGGATTTTCTATAAAACGATGCATTTGTTTGGCCATGGAATTGATGTCATTGGCTTCAGCTAAATAACCATTAAAGCCATCTTCAATGGTTTCGGGAAAATGCCCAACCTTAGTAGCTAAAATGGGAAGTTTAAAGTTATAGCTCAATGATTCTATGCCTGAAGGAGTCGCGTAATCGTAATACAAGACCACTGCATCGCTCACTTGGAAGTATTTGTTCACGTCTTCATTAGGGATGAATTCATTCACCACCATGGTTTCCTTTTCAAGACCTAATTGCTTGATGAGCTCCAAGGGGCGGTATTCCCTTTCATCATCTGACTTTTTTAAGAAAAGTTTCTTGGCTAAACCAAAAACTGCATTTTTCACCTTCGTGCTTAGCTTGGAGTTGTCCAGCGTAGCCCAAAAAGATTCTCCACAGATCAAGAGGCTGACGTCATCTCTTTCTTCGGCTAATTTTTTAAAGGCAGGAATTAAATGATGCAATCCTTTATATTTTCGAATAAAGCCAAAGAAGAGGAAGACGTGTTCTTTCAGTCCGTTTTCCTTTTTAAAAGCAGCTACATCAAATTTGGAATCAGGTTTAAAGAGGTCATAAATTGGATGATAGAGCTTGATGATGGATGGTTTTCCTTTTCGCTCGCGCTCACCGTTTTCCGTTATTTCAAAATGTTTGTCAGGGAAAGTTGCCTTTAACTCATCGGCGGTTTTATAAGCATGCACAATGTAGTTATCTGCCTGAGCAATACCCAATTTAGTAAAGATTTGGTCGAGTTTCGAATTCTCTTTTTGAATTACAAAATGAAGGTCAAAGATTACTTCTATTTGGTGCTTTTGTAAGCGTTTAGCTAACCAGCCAAGTGGTAATCCTTGTACTGCTATGCTCCACTGAAAAATAACCTTTTCAGGTTTTAAAGCTGTAATATATTTCAAGGTGGCTCTCCAACTTGCCGGATTGTTGTAATTCGTGATGTACTTTACTTGTATATCAGTGCCCTCTAAGAGATCGGTCTTGCTACTCTTATCCACAAACTCCCTCGGAATGATCGCAGGATACTGCTGCGTCCACGACACAATATGCACTTCGGTGTCCTCTCGCTTATCCAGTGATTTTGCCAAAGAGGTATTGTAATTTGAAATCCCTCCTTTGAATTTTGGTCCCGGACCAAAACAAACGATCTTACGTTTGCTCATTTTATTGCTTGTTTTCTACAGCTTTCTCATAGACTCTTCGCATACCTTCTCGTATGGAGATCTTAGGTTCCCAGCCTAAGTTTTCTTTTACCCAATCCATATTGCAGTAGCGCGAGTGCACCCCAACTGGTTTGTCAAGTAAAGGTTTAATGGTGGGTTTGTAGCCTGCAAAATCGGTGAATATGTCAATGATTTCTAAGAAAGTGGTGAGTCTACCTTGACCAATGTTTATAGCGGTTCCATCGGAGATTTTGTCCATAGCCAAAAGCGTGCAATCCAAAACGTCATCAATGTGTACAAAATCACGCCCCTGCTTACCGCTGCCCCAAACTTCAAAAGGATTTTCTTTATTGGCCGCCCGAGCTGCAATTGCCGGAATAGGGTAGGTCAGGTCTTGGTCTTCTCCATAGCCTGAAAATGGACGAATACAGGTTACAGATACTCCATAATATTTAGCAGCAATATGGGCTAGATATTCTCCGGTCAGTTTTGACCAACCGTAAGTCATATCCGGCTGTCCCATTTTTGCAAAATCAATATCGCTTTCGCTCAAGGCAATCGCATTGGTATCCGTTTGAAGGTCTACTGGGTAAGCTGCTGAAGAACTTGGGTAAAGTACCCGCTCAGGTTTATGGCGACAGATCCAATAAAAGAATTCAGCATCAATCGAAAGGTCTAAAGCCACCATCATGGGGTCACCGTCGATTTTAGCTCGGCCGCCTACAATAGCAGCGAAATGAAAAACATCAGCAAATTTTTCAAAATTGAGTTTGAACTCATCCTGAAAATAGTTTTCGTTTCTACTTAACTCATGCAGCGTATTACGAAAGTCGTCTTTGATAAACACTAAGCGCTCATCTTCACCGTAGAAAGTTGCGTTTTGGTCTTTTCTAACTTCTTCAATCCCAAGCCAAGTATTTGGGTCTGTACCAACAGAGAGGTCGTCGATAAAAATAACACGGTCATTTTGATTAGCTTGATAGAGTCGTTTAACCATGTTTCTTCCAACAAAACCACAACCACCCGAGACCAAATGCGTTTTACTCATGAATTCTAGCGCTTAAAATTTGTAAAATTTAAATAGGGCAACGAATTTCGTTAAAAATAAAAGCTAAAACAACAAAGTAGAGAGAGAACTAAAGTATGGATTTGAAAGAGTTGCGGATCGATAAGCAATGGACGCTTTTTTTAGATCGTGATGGGGTGATCAACAAGAAGTTGGATAATGATTACGTAAAGACAATAGAAGAATTTGAGTTCATAGAAGGCAGTGAAAAAGCGATAGCCACCATGAACCAGCTTTTTGGAAGGACTGTAGTGGTAACCAATCAACAAGGTATTGGGAAAGGCTTAATGACCAAAGACGACTTAAAAAAGGTGCATCAATACATGCAGGAGCAGTTGGTGCCTTTTGGAGGTAAATTAGATCAGATCTATTACTGCCCCGAGTTAGCTGAATCCAATTCTATTTGCAGAAAGCCTAACACAGGAATGGCTGAAGAAGCAAGGCGAGACTTTCCGGAGATAGATTTCAAAAAATCTGTGATGGTAGGAGATTCGCTGAGCGATATGCAAATGGGTAAACGGGTAGGGATGATAACTGTATTTGTTACATCAGAAAAGGTAAAAATGAAAGAAGCTGACTTGCAAGTTGCTTCATTAAAGGAGCTATCAGATCTACTGACAGCTCCTTGATAATTCTACCTTCTTTATTCAGGTACGCCTAGTTTTTTCAAAATAATGGCCATTAAGCACCAGTTGCTAAAGGCATATTGAAATAGGTTTGCTCCTACAAAGGCTGTAAACCATAACCAGTTTATGTTTACTGTGATTGCTAAGATTACGCTCGTAAGGATGAAAAATCCCGCGATTCCGTTGACTACTTTTCCTCTCATAATATTGATTTTAGTTTGTTTGTTCTACACCCATTACACTCAAGTGTATCCTTGACTTGCTTTGGGCTTTTTGATTGATTTCTTCTACTGCTTCAAATACCCCCTTGATCTGATCTTCAGCTAAAAGGGCGAAATATAACATTGATTGATTTTGCTGTGCTTCACTTCCAAACCAATTGTCTTCTAGATTAGGATCTTCTTGGTTCACATGACCAAGTATAGGGGTAGAAGAGAAGGCACTGATCTTGCTTTTTTTCAGTAAAGCAACAATCTCTTCTTGATAGGCAGCAACAGCCGTTATGATTAACATTTTCATGATTCTAATTTTTAGATTTTTCCCATTTCTTACGCTCGGTGATGTAATAGATCAAAGGCACAACTAAAAGGGTTAAAATGGTTGATACAATAGCGCCGGCTACTAAAGAGATAGCTAAGCCTTGAAAGATGGGGTCGAACAGAATTATACTCGCTCCAATTACTACGGCTCCGGTGGTGAGTAGGATAGGGGTGGTTCTCACTGCTCCGGCATCAATAATGGCTTGTTTCAATTCAGCCCCTTCCTTTAATCTAATTTCAATGAAATCGATCAGTAAGACTGAATTCCGGACCATTACACCAGCTAAGGCAATCATACCAATAAAAGAAGTAGCGGTGAAGAATGCCCCGAGCATCCAGTGTCCCAAAATAATTCCAATCAAAGAAAGCGGAATCGCGATCATCATGACAATGGGGGTTTTAAAGTTTTGAAACCACCCTACGATCAGCATGTAAATGATAATGATCACCACTAGGAAAGCTGCTCCGAGGTCTCTAAATACCTCAAGGGTTATCTGCCATTCACCATCCCATTTTACGGTAAAGTCTTGGTCGCTTTCGATCTGTCCCATGTAGAGTTCGTTCACTTCATAGCCTTGAGGAACATCCATGGCTTTCAGCTTTTCTTCCATGCCTAAAATGGCGTAAGCCGGACTTTCCAAGCCACCTGCCATATCAGCCAGGACGTAT
Organism: uncultured Flavobacteriales bacterium; assembly: GCA_913056345.1. Taxonomy (GTDB): domain Bacteria; phylum Bacteroidota; class Bacteroidia; order Flavobacteriales_E; family Vicingaceae; genus CAJXMH01. Next base: position 16,678 of record CAJXMH010000036.1, read on the forward strand.
ACCACTCTATTTTGGTCTTTGCGATAGATGGTTTTGGCAGCAGATTCTTCTTTTACCTGAACCAAATTAGCTAGCGGAACACTTTCACCTCTTTGATTCACAATCTTCAATTGCTTCAACTCATCAATGCTGCTTTTTTCACCTTCAGCTAAGGCCATCACGATACCAACTTGATCATGCGCACTTTCATCGTAAAGATTGGAAACCGGCATTTCTCTAAGCAGGTAAGTCAAGTTACCCACTAATTGAGCTGGAGCGACGCCATTTAGCATACTACGTTCTCGATCAATCTCAAGCGTAACTTCTTTTTGATCATCTTCCACCATCCAATCTACATCAACTACATCATCCGTATTTGACAAGATCTCTTTGACTTGCTTGGCTACGGCAATCTGTTGCTCGTAGTCTGGACCATAAATCTCAGCTACTAGGGTAGAAAGTACCGGAGGTCCCGGAGGTACTTCCACTAATTTGATGTTGGCACCATATCGCGCACCGATCTCCTGCACCTTCGCACGGACCTTTTTCGCAATGTCATGGCTTTGGTCGGCTCTTTCGCCTTTAGGCAATAGGTTGACCTGTATATCAGCTACATTGTTGCCGCTCCTTAGGTCGTAGTGACGCACTAAGCCATTAAAGGTAATGGGTGCTGATGTACCAACGTAATTCTGATAGTCTACCACTTCAGGAATGCTCGATAGGTAGTTTGCCACTTCTTTGGTTACCACCGCAGTTCTTTCTAGGCTAGTACCTTCGGGCATGTCAATTACTACTTGGAACTCATTTTTATTATCAAAGGGTAGCATTTTTACCGCTACCGAATTGGTGTAGAAAAGTGACATACTACCAATTAGGAGTACCACTGTACCAATGAGGATGAAATTCCGCTTCCCGCGATTTTCTAGCAAAGGCTGCTCGATCTTTTTATACCATTTGTAAATAAAGCTGTTCTCATGGCCTTCCGCTTCTTTTTCTTCCTCTTTGTCTTTTTCGCGAAGCAAATGATAACCCAAATAAGGAGTAACCGTTAAGGCAACAAAAAGTGATAACATCATGGCAATGGAAGCACCAATCGGCATCGGACTCATATAAGGCCCCATCATACCCGAAACAAAGGCCATGGGTAAGATGGCTGCAATCACGGTGAAAGTGGCTAAAATGGTTGGATTACCCACCTCATTGATGGCATAAATAGCGGCCTGCTTAAAGGGAAGCCGTTTCATTTTAAAATGCCGATGCATGTTTTCCGCAATGATGATGCTATCGTCGACCACAATTCCTACCACAAACACCAAGGCAAACAAGGTGATTCGGTTAAGGGTATAATCCAGCATGTAATAACTGAAAAGGGTAAGGGCAAAGGTGAGGGGCACCGAAAAGAAAACCACCAAACCACCTCGCCATCCCATAGCTAGCATAACCAGTACGGTTACGGCAATAATGGCCACCGCTAAGTGCAAGAGCAATTCGCCAACTTTGTGTGAAGCAGTATCACCATAATTTCGACTTACTTCTACTTTTACCTCATTGGGAATTAAAGTTTTGTTGAGCTCTTCTACTTTTGCTAAAATCTCTTCTGCAATGCGCATGGCATCAGCTCCGGCTACTTTTGAAACCGATAGCGTAACAGCATGGTACTCGCCCGGGAATTGCGCGTGACTTTGATGAGCTTCACCGTAACCAAAGCTCACATAATTGGCAGGCACTTCAGGCCCGTCAGTTACCGTAGCTACTTGATGCAAATAAACCGGCATCTTTTGGTTGACACCCACCACCAAGTTTTCAACATCTTCTTTGGTTTTTAAGAATTCGCCGGTGGTTAAGAGGATTGCCTGATCTTGGCTAATGAACTCACCAGACTGGCTACTTTCATTATTTGCTTTAATCATTTGCATGATCTTCAAGGGGTCGATCTTGTTCTCAGCTAGCTTGTCTTTATCTAGCGTTAAGCGAACTTCACGACTTCTTCCTCCAATCACATCCGTAATGGAGACTTCTGGTACTCTTTCGATTTCAGTGCTCAGTTCCTCTGCAATCTGACGGAGTTGGAAATCATCGTAGCTTTCGCTCCAAAGGGTAAGTCCCAGCATGGGTACATCATTGATCGATCGGGTTTTGATCATGGGTTGCATGGCCCTTTCGGGAAGTAAATGTTGGTGTTTGATCAACTCGTCGTAAAGCTTTACATAAGAGCGCTCAATGTCTTGACCTACTTCAAATTGCACAATGATCATGGCGCCGCCATTTCGCGACATAGAGTGAATGTGATCCACCCCTTTTATGTTGGCAATGGCTTTTTCTAAGGGAGCCGTAATTCTAGCTTCCACCTCTGAGGGAGAAGCGCCCGGATAACCGATCATTAAGTCGGCCATGGGCACATTTATTTGAGGTTCTTCTTCTCTTGGAATCAATGTTGAGCTGTATATTCCGATCACCATCAGGCCAATCATCAATAAGATGGTCAACTTTGAGTTGATGAAAAAGCCCGCTATTTTTCCTGATATTCCTTCTTGCATAAGGCTATAGTTTTAAATCTTGATACTTATTTTTAATAACTGATGGAAGCTCCGTTGTAAAGCTTGCCTTGGGCTGAGGTGATGATCTGTTCTCCGGCTTTTAAGCCTGAAAGCACCGTCACCTGCTTTTCGTTGCTATGGCCTAAGCGCAACCATCTTAAAGTGGCTTTCCCTTCTTCTGACGGGGTATAAACGCCTTTCAGCTGACCGTTTTCAACTAAAGCTGATTTGGGTATGCTGACGGATTGAGTTTCTGCTGAAACACTGTCTACTTGAATGGTAGCCTGTACAAACATGCCCGGTAAAGCGGTCTGATCAGCTTTATCTATCTGCAGTTTAACCAAGTATTGTCCACCAGTATTTTTAGAAGAGGGACTCACTTCTCTTACCATTCCAGTTAAATATTCATTGCTTGACTTCACTAAAAGTTGGGCGCTTTGTCCTGTTTTTACTTTTTGAATCTCTGATTCAGAAACCATTACTACCGCTTCTAATTCGTTCAGTCCTTCCACGCTAAGCAAGGGATAGCCGGGTGCTGCAATGTCTCCTTCTTTCACAAAAACATTGGCTACACTTCCGTTGAAAGGAGCACGGATGTTCAAATATTCAAATTGCGCTTGCACCTCTTTTTTCATGTTTTTGGCGGCATTTAAGCCTGCTTCCATCATGGCAAAGCGGTTTTGCATGTTTTCTAATTCCTTCTGAGAAGCCGAACCTTTGGCCTTCAAATTTTCAAAACGTTTGAGGTCTTTTTTAGCATCTTCATAGGCTGTTTCGGCTCTCACAATGTTAGCCTCTACTTGTGCTTGTTTAGCAGAAAGGTCGGCACTGCTAAGGCTCAATAAAAGCTCGCCTTTTTTTACAGCTTGGCCGCTTTCCACTAGTACTTGTTTGACATTGCCCATCATGCGGGTGCTTAGATTGGCGCTTTTTACCGCCTGTAGATTTCCACTCGCCTGAACTACAGCGGTATTTGCACTGCTTTTTACCGTCATTACTTTTACTGCAACGGCAGGCTGTTCATTTGAAATACTTTCTTCAGTCTCAGCTGAGGAACAAGCAGCAAGGGTGGTGGTCGCGGCTAAAATGTATAAATATGTTTTGATCTTTTTCATCTTCTTATTTTGTTAAAAATTCTAGGTATGCATGCGTTAAATCGTACTCGAAAAGGGCTTTCAATAGACCCATTTCACTTTGGTACAGTTGGGTTTCTGCCTGAAGCAGATCGGTGGTTTTTTCTAATCCCTCGCTAAAGCGATCTTTCCGAATTTGGTAAGCCTCTTTGGCTTGTTGCAGCGCCAGTTTTTGCTGTTTTACTTTAAAGGTGGCTAACTGCAGCTTATTCTTGGTTTCGGTGAATTCACTTAGGCTTTGGGACTTGTATTGATCGGCTTCATAGCGGGCTTTTTGGTATTCTACCTTAGCTTTTTCGCTTTTAGCAGCATTTTGATAGCCGTTAAAGACCGACCAACTTAACTGGGCTCCAACTATATAACCGTTAGCGTCAGCTTGAAATGGTTGATCATCGAAAAGTTGGTAACGTCCAAAAGCATTCAACCTAGGTAGAAAGGCCATCTTACTAGCCTGTGCCATTTTCTGATAAGCAGTAGCAGCATTTTCCATAGCCTTGATATCACTGCGGTTAGGACTTAAACTAGCTTCTGCTAGATTTGCTTGAAGGTTGCTGTCGAGTTCATCTTTGGGGGCATAAACTTGTGTTCGGCTGCTATCGCCTACCAGGTAAGCAATGCGATTGGAAGCAGCTTTGATCTGGTTATGAACAGACTGCTGCATGGTCTCCATTTGTTTGCGGTGAAGGTCGGCCATTAAAACGTCAGCTTTTTGCACCATGCCTTCTCCGTAATAATCGTTTACCATCTGATAGCCCGATTCAGCCATTTCTGCTGCCTTATCAACTACCTTTTGGGACCCGTAGGCCAACTGCAACATCATGTATGCCTTTTTTAACTCTATTTTCATCCCTTCTTGGGTTCGGCTTGACTTGAGTTGCATGGCGGCCATTTTTGCTTTGGCTGCCTTACGCTGGTATATGCCATCCACATTGATCAAAGGCTGGTTAACAGCAATTTCTGTAGCGAAATTGTCAATGCGATCTGGATCATTCAGCAAAGCGGGATTGAAATCCTGCATGCTCACAATCTCCTGATTCAATTTAGACCCAAAAGCCATGAGCGGATTGTTGGTGGTCATGGCGGTGTAAGACAAATCTACCTGTGGCAGAAAAATGCCGTTTGACTGTCGATAATCGGCTCTGGCAGCTAAATATTCCTGCTGCGCAATCCGAACTTCCCAATTACTTTGGCTAAGCTTTTGCTGCAGTTCCTGCTCGTTTACTTTCACCGTATCTTGGGCGGAAAGCTTGGAGCAGAGCGAACATCCTAGCGTTAGCACACAACTGATTAATACTGTTTTTAGATTCATTTTCATTTAATTTTCAGCAAAGTTAGGGGGCGCTTTTAGGGTGGGCGGTAACAAAAGTTACGGAGGGAGAAGTTGGAAAGGAGAAACTGGAAACTAGAAAGGAGAAACAAGAAACTAGAGACGAGAGACGAGAGTAGTGAATAATGAATAATGAGTAATGAATAATGAATGATGAACAATGAGTAAAGAGAAGAGAGGTTGGGGTTAAGACTTTAGAGCTTAGAGCTGAGAAGTTAGATTTTAGAGCTTAGATTTTAGATGGTTTGTGTAGTTGATTGAGCCAAGCATCAAATTGCTTCCGCTTTTTGATCTTACAAATAAACTCTTGTCCGCGGCCGCCAGAGTTCCAAAGTCCTTTTTTTACTTTTTTGATGCGATTTGTTTGGGGAGCAAGAAAAGGAAGGGCGTTCCAATAGGACTTTTTGTAAGACTTTTGATTCAGGTCGCTAAGGATATGCTTTTCACTGAATTCAAATATTCCACTATTTTCTTCCGTGGAAGCGAAAACCAAATTGTGGTTTTTTTGATGAAAGTCAGCTTCTCGAACATGCGGATGATACTGTAATGCTTGCGGTATTTCACCACTTTCAATCTGCGCTTGGTCATAGATCTCTGTGACTTTCAAATAGCCCCAAATCACATGCATTTCAGGACTGTCTTTTAGAAAGTGAAAGCGTCCGTTGGAAAAGACTGCCTGCCTGAAGTTTCCAAAGAAGAGAAATAGATCTCCCACTTCAACCTCAAGTATTTCAGCAGCGGCATTGCCTGCTTGACCTAAGGCCGGTTGCCATGCACCCGCTCTCGACTTTACTCCCCGAATGAGATCTGGGTCCAAATGGCATTCACTGTAAAAATTCACATTTAAATCCTTAAGTAATTTGGCGTAGTTAAAGTGTTCTCCTTGGTGTGTGAAGCTCAGGTTTCGATAATCATCACCGCTGTAAGCTCTTGGAATGGGCAAAGAGATCAGTTGCTTGCCCAAAATAGGTGAGGGGATGCCACCAGCTGCTGAATCAAATCCTTTTCGGGAGAGAATGACTTTCATATTTTAAAA
>CAJXMH010000037.1 GCA_913056345.1 uncultured Flavobacteriales bacterium
TATTTACGAATTGGATGTGGTTGTCATTCCAACCAATCGACCTATTGCACGAGATGATCGGGAGGATCTTGTTTTCAAGACCACTCGTGAAAAGTACAATGCAGCGATAGATCAAATTGTTGAATTGGTCAATCAAAAGCGTCCGGTCTTAGTAGGTACTACTTCAGTTGAAATCTCAGAACTCTTGAGCCGAATGCTGAAGATGAAAAATATCAAGCACAATGTTTTGAATGCCAAACTTCACCAAAGAGAGGCTGATATTGTTGCTGAAGCAGGAAATCCAGGCACCGTGACTATCGCTACCAACATGGCCGGTAGAGGAACAGACATTAAGCTGAGCAAAGAAGTTAAAAAAGCGGGTGGTTTAGCAATTATTGGTACAGAAAGGCATGAATCAAGACGCGTAGACCGTCAGCTTAGAGGACGTGCCGGTCGTCAAGGAGACCCAGGTAGCTCTCAATTCTATGTCTCTTTAGAAGACAACCTGATGCGCCTATTTGGCTCAGAGCGAATTGCCAAATTAATGGACCGTATGGGCCATGAAGACGGAGAAGTGATCCAACATTCAATGATTACCAAGTCTATTGAGCGCGCACAGAAAAAGGTAGAGGAAAACAACTTTGGCATTCGAAAGAGATTGCTTGAGTATGATGATGTGATGAACTCTCAACGAGAGGTCATTTACAAGAGAAGGAAAAATGCGCTTTACGGTGAGCGGCTCTCAGTAGACATAGCCAACATGATCTTTGATACCATTGGTGGGATGGTTGAAGAAGCCATCATGGACCGTGATTATGAGAATTTCAAATTTGAGTTATTGAGAAACCTCTCTATCGAATGTCCGTTCTCTGAGGAGGAGTTCATGAAAATGAACCAAGATGAGCTGACGGAACGTTTAAACAAGATTTGCCAAGAAGGCTATAAGACAAAATCGGACTTTGTGGCGCAAACAGCCTACCCTGTTATTAAAAACGTATATGAAGATGAAAGCAACAATTATGAAAACATCGTAGTTCCTTTCACAGATGGAAAGAAAAATATTCAGGTAGTTACGCCATTAGAAAAAGCCTATCAGAGTCAAGGAAAGGAATTGATCAACTCTTTTGAGAAGAATGTGATCTTAGCCATGATCGATCTTGCTTGGAAAGAGCATTTGAGAGAGATGGACGACTTGAAACAATCGGTTCAAGGGGCAGTTTATGAGCAAAAAGATCCCCTATTGATCTACAAGTTTGAAGCCTTTGAACTCTTCAAGCAAATGCTTGATCGCACCAATCGTGAGGTTGTTTCCTATTTACTAAAGGCTAACCTACCGCAGCAAGAAGCGCAGGCTCAGGTAAAAGAAGCTCCGCAGCAGCAAGTGGCTCAGCCAAAACTAGAAACCTCAAGAACGGAAGTACCACAGTTTAGCCAAGGAGGACAGCAGCAGGCACAAGGTCAGCAACAAGCTCCTGCTCAGCAGCAAAAACCTAAAGTAGAACCAGTTCGAGTTGAAAAGAAAGTAGGAAGAAATGAGCCTTGCCCTTGTGGTAGTGGTAAGAAGTATAAACATTGCCATGGGAGGTAAGCTTATTAGTTAAGGCTTTTGAAAAACAACAATATCTTGAAAATACAAACCGGGATTCTCTTTCCAGTTGCCGGGATAATAATTACTGATTTTTAAACCGGATTCTTCAAGCAGTTCATTCATTCTTGACTCAGTCCTATGGCATCTTCAGGGTGTTTTGTCCACTTTGGTGTATGCCATTCGGTAGAATCATAAGCTTTTTTGTCAAATACCCATTTCAATTATTTGGTAGAATGGAAACGGCCCACAGCGTCTTTACGTTTAGGCAGAGAGTCTTGATAAAGCTCATCTAAGTAGAAGAAAGTAATCACTGCTTTTCCTCCACTTTTAAGCACCCGGGCTACTTCTTTTAAATAAAACTTTGCATCCCTTTCACTTAAGTGGGTCCAAACTGAAAGAGCTGTAACTATATCTTTTGAATTGTTTTCTACCGGCCAAGGTTTTAATTCTTGGTTTTGGGTTTTGGCGTAAGTCGGGTTGGCAATATCAAAGTGGATAAATTGATAATTCGATTCTGTAAAATGCTTTTTGCAGTACTTTACATCATATTCCATGATATCTATTCCCGTATAGCTTCCACCATTTGCAGTTAAGGGTTGAGCCGCTATTCCCAAAAGTCCTGTTCCACAACCGATGTCTAGAAAATGGTTTCCCTCTTTTTCTTTTACGCTTTGATAAAATACGCTTTGAAAAATACCGATTACATGAGCCCATTCTGCATAGGAAAGTTTCCCACCTCTTCGGTTTGCGAAGTCAGGAATTTGACGAATGTTCTTTGTGCGTCGTATTTGCTTTCGATCAATTGCTCTGTATACGCTATCCAAAGCTTGATAAAATTCATTTTTTATACCTCTTTTTCTCATTTGACAAGAATCATGTATAGGAAACACTCCAATTAACAATCGGCTAAAATAACCATTCGGAGTCTATTTATAGTAGATAACGTGGGCTCTGAAAGGGTTTGATTCACATTTCACTTCATTGAAGTTGATCTGAATTAACAATCGGGGTCAAGGAATCGCATAACATTGAGGTAAACTCAACAGCTCCTTCATGATTTAGATGTCTAACATCATAAAAAATGGATTTATTTTCTACATACTCTTCACTATTTCCAAAATCTAGTAGAGGAACCTTCTTTTCTTTTAAAAACCGAATAAAAGAATGCAAGCCCTGATGCGAACCGATTTCTTTAGGATGAAAGTTTGGTGTAACAATAATTATTAATTGACTTTTACTTTGTAATACTTTATTAATAAAGCTCTTATACAATTCCACTTTTCGTGCGTTCAACTCTTCCGGAAAACCTTGGTTGGGGGGAGTTACGGTAGATCTATTTTCTAAGTTCCCTCTAAGTGGCTTGTAGCCTCGATCAATTTCATCAGAAGTAAAACTTGCTGATAATAAGTCCCACAAGGTTGAATTATAACGGACAAAGGATGAGTGATAAAGAAAATGCTTGTCTATGCGTCCTTCATTCAACCATTTTTGAAGCTCTGGATTAGAAAAGTAATACGGATTTAAAAAACTCATTCGATCTTCCTTCACGGGGTCAAATAAATTGGCCCATTGCATTTCTAAAACTAAATAGTTAGCTTGATGACGCTCCAATAGAACATCTAAAACGGCGTTAGAGAATAGAATATCCCGCCCTCCAATTCCAGCATTGTAGGCATTTAAGCCTGTAGTCTCCTCCACTACTTGAGGAACTATTTGATGTTCTACCCTTGAGTTGCCAAGAAATATGATTTGGTCCTGAGACTCATTAAATAGATAGTTAAACTTTTGATAGTCACCTCTAGATTGATTTACCAAAAGTTTCTCAAGAAAAACAGCTGAAATCACATCCAACAGCACAAAAGCCAATAAAAATAGAATGATCTTTCTTATTAACTGTTTTACTTCAATGTGTTTACTTGCCTTCATTAAAATTGGAAATATATAAATTGCCCTTTATCAAAAACTCCCAGTAATAAAATCAGCACGAAAATGACTAAATATTTAATCCCCCATTGGTAAGTAAAAAGCTGTTTACTTGCCTTACTGGGCAACCACTCTTGCTTAACTTCTACCAATAGCAACAAAAAGAGGGCAATAACAGCATAGATAAAATTGCTTTGGCCGCCAAAATACAAGCTACCTTTAAAGCTTACAATCTTATGAATAATCTCAAATGCTTGATCGATACTTTCAGACCTAAAAAACACCCATGCGAGACAAACTAAAACAAATGTTTTGACCATTTTTAAGCCCTGTCCCAGAACAGAGTTGAACCTACTAATATTCAGTGGAAACAGCAATTCGAAAATAAGGTATAAGCCGTGTAAACCACCCCAAAAAACAAAGGTCCAATTGGCCCCGTGCCAAAGACCTGACACCAAGAAAACAACCATTAAATTGTAATGCATGCGCCATTTAACTACCCGATTTCCACCTATTGGAATATATAAATAATCTCTGAACCAAGTAGAGAGTGAAATGTGCCAACGTGACCAAAAAGTTCTCACTGATTTGGCAAAATAGGGTCTCTTGAAGTTTTCCATTAAATCGTATCCAAGCACCCTAGCTGAACCAATTGCTATATCTGAATAGCCTGAGAAGTCGCAATAGATTTGAAAGGCAAAGAAAAAGGTAGCTAAGGCAAGACTAAGCCCGCTGTGGTTATCATAGTTGTTATAGATGGCGTCAACATATATGGCGAGTCGGTCAGCTACTACTAGCTTTTTAAAAAAGCCGCGCAAGATTTGACTCAACCCAGATAGAATCCGTTCTTGATTGATTTCTTGTTTCTTAAAAAACTGAGGTAATAGACTAGTACTTCGCTCGATTGGACCTGCTACAAGCTGAGGAAAGAAAGAAACGTACAAGGCAAAGATTCCCAAGTGCTTTTCCGCCTTTTTTTGCCCCCTATATACATCAATTGAGTAGCTCATAGATTGAAAGGTATAAAAGGAAATTCCTACCGGTAAAACCAAATTGTAAATCAGCAAGTTCTGATCGCTAAGGCTAGGAAAGATTGTTGCCAGGGAGTTTCCTAAAAAGCCAGAGTACTTGAAAAGCACTAAAACTCCTAAGTTCAGAGCTATACTTAGCCAAAGAAAAGCCTTTTTATAAGCAGGCGTGGACGCTTTCTCCATTTTAAGAGCAACCGCATAGTCTACTAGAGTGGAAAAAACAATTAATACTAAATACTCAAGCTTCCAATAGGCATAAAAAAAGTAGCTGGCGGCTAATAAAAGCATCCATCTGTACCGATGTGGCAAGCTAAAGAAAACAATGACCACAACACAAAAGAAATATAGAAATGAAAGGCTGTTAAAAAGCATCTAAATACTTCTATCTATTTGTTTAGAATGGTAATAATGGTAATAAATCAAGGCAAAAACAAAGAAGATCATCCCAAGTTTTTTAACCAAAAAACCTGCAACTATTCCTTGAATAATAAAATAGAACATCACATAACGAAGTGCTAATATAAAAGGAGATTTTTTAGCTGATATTCTATGAGAATAGAACCATGTATTTATAAATGGAATGAAATAAATTATTAATCCTACCACTCCGTAAAGAAATAACATGCCAAACCAACCAATATCTGAAGGGTAAAAGTGTCCATAAATTCCAGAAAAGCCACCATTGAAACGGCTGCTTAAGAAACCGTTTCCTAGAATAGGATGATTAAAAAAGCCATTTCTAGCAATTTCAAACTCACTTATTCTTGATTGCGAGGATGGGTCAATTACCTCACCACCTAATACAACGTTAAACGCACTTATGAATAATTCACTAATCTTAAACAGCTCTTCTGAAAAAAAGAAAAACCCTAGTAAGGCCCCTATCACACAAGCAGAACCCAATATCGAAAATACCTTTATTAGACTATTGGCTTTCAAGTACTGTAAAAAGAAAAGAAGCGTAACAAACGAAACCGAAAGCGTTAAAGTTCTTGCTTTGTAGATAAAAGCTATGTAAAGAAAAATTAAAAGTGCGAGTACGGCATGTTTGAGTTTAAAGTCAAAAATTGACTTTACCAAACTTAAAAAATACAATACCACAATTAACCCGTGGTTTATATTCAGCCTAAAACCTTTGGAAATGGTTTCTACTGCAAAATCATAATTGGACAATATGGCTTTTGGAACAAATAAAGCAGTAAACAATACCAAGCTAAAAAAAACGGTACCCACGTTTAGGATAGCCCTTTCTAACTCTTTAAGACTAAACCAATTTTTTTCTAACAGCACTACTATTAAAAATCCACCAACGGCAAATACTTTTGGTCTTTCAGCTAGCAAGCCATAAAGAATGGGCTGATTAAAAATGACCTTAGCATTTAAGGCACCATAAACCGGGACTATAAGTAATGCCATTAAGATTAAATAAATCTTAGAAAACTGTTTTTTTCTGAATGCACTTAGTGAATAGTAAATCAAGAAAAAAACCAGTATGAAAAGCCAAAGGGTATTTAGGGTAGTATATAAAATTGGAGCTGGCATATTATACAATAAGCCAAAAGTGACTATAATGAATAACCATAGAAATGGCTGCTTTAGTCGCACAAAAATTGCCCTTTGTCTAAAGTTATTCATCAAATTTCAGCTAGGCTCCTTGACCTTAGAAAACTAAGTGGATAGTGTGCTTTAAGTTGCTGTAAATCAGCTTTGAAATACGCCTCTAGTTCTTGCCTAAACGCCTCGCTTATATCTACCCTCTGGCCGGTAAACATCCGCCTTTGAATATTCGTGATTAAAGAAGTTGGCAAGTAAGATTTCAATTTCTTCCTTAGCTTTTCGTTTTGGTAAATCGCTTTGGTAAAACCGCTTTTAGGCACCATGCTTAAATTACTTTTTTGACTTTCAAAATTGTAGCGATTCGAGATACTAAGAAAGCTGCAAATTGACCCCAACAATTGACTTACATCTGGTTGATAGCTCAAAACCAAGAGGTGCTCATCATCAAATAGGGAAGCATATTGACGACATCTTTCAAAATAGGTCCCCTGCTCAAAGTATTGATAAAAATATTGATTATAATCTTTGGGGTTATTAAAAATGGTTTCTAACTCAACCTTAACAAACCCTAACCTTTTGTCCATTAGATAATGTGAGACTGCCCGTTCTATTGGATCTCGCAAAACAATTAGAATCTTAGCGTTTGGCACCTCCTGTTTGATTCGCTCAGCCACTTGAGGATAAGAAAAATAAGAAACACTTGCTTCAAGCCGAATTTTTTCACTTTTGGCTTTACTAAAGCAAGCATTATATTCAGCTTTTGACTCAACCCCTTGGTAACCGTAATAGAGGTCTTGCTGCAATAATATATCTCGACTAAAATAGTTGGGCTCTTTTACGGGTGAACAATAAACTTCAGGATGCTGACTAAGCATATCGCAAATAGCAGTAGTTCCCGCTTTAGCTGCTCCTACAATAAAAAAATTAGCAAGCTTAGTCATAATTATTTTTCAGATTGAATAGCACCTTGAACCATAATTGAAGGTAATTCGGGTCTCTTAGAACAGCAAATTTAAGGCTTCGTAAGCTTACCACAATTATGGGTAAAAAGACCAAGGCAGGGAAGTACTTTTTATATATTAAAATCAAGTTTCTAAATTGGTAGAACATTGCCCTTTTACTCTTCTTTTTGTCTCCTCTGTTACCGGTTGCCTTTCCTTGTTTATGCAGCACTTCTACCTTGGTATTGGTGTAGCATAAATACCCTTTTCTTTTGGCTCTAATTGCCCAATCCAGCTCTTCATAAAAAAGAAAGTAATCTTCACTCAACAAGCCCACCTCTTCAATAAATTCTTTGCTCACAAACATTGAAGCACCAATCACAAAATCAACCGGCTCTGTAAAGTAATCAAACTGATGGTTGTCCTTTTGCATAAAACCGATTTGCTTTAGTCTAGCTTTATGCTTCAAAAATTCACCCCCAATGGCTTGAATGAGATTTTGTTGGTGATACAATTTAAGCTTTACCCCCAAAATCCCCATTTTAGCTTGTTGACGGTAAAATTGAATGAGATCTGGTAAAATCTTATCTCTTACACTGGTATCATTATTCAAAAACCAAAAATAATCTGGCTTGTAATGCATCATGGCATACTTTGCCCCATGGTTATTGCCAGCCGAAAAGCCACGATTTTGATCCGTTTGCAACAATTCAACCTTTTTATTTTGAACTACACTTTCCGATTGAAGGCTCTGATAAGAATTGTCAGTTGAACAATTATCCACCACGAAAATTCTATATTCACCCTCTAAATTTTGCAAGAGACTTTTCACACACTCAACGGTATCTTCAAGACCGTTATAGTGCAAAACTATGATGCCAACTTTAGCTAAACTACGCATACCAATCACTCAGGTCTAACTGAAGCATAGTCTCTAATTGGACGATGTCTTCCATAAAATACTGCTTATTCAGATAGGCTTTTTGGCTCGCTTGAAGTTGAGGAATTTCATCTTTTTGAGCATATAAAAACTTTCTGCTTAACAACTTTAATTTATGAGGGACAAGACTAACTAGATTTAACTTCCTAATCAATTGAATTGCCTTCCTACTTTTGGGAATGCGTTTAGGATTGTGTACTTCTTCCACGTTGAGTGAGACTTGATCCAAATCTAAGAAATGAAGTACCTCTGCGACGATTTGGCTTGTATTTTCCGTGAAGGTATCAAATCGAATTAGCTTGATCTGACTAGCCTCAAAAAGCTCAATATACCTTTTCACTTGCTGATAATACATTCCAAGGTCAATATAAAGATGAGCTTTTCCCCAAGCTCTGTCCTTCTGCTTTTGGTCTCTTGACACCTCTTGCAGAAAGGGAAGCTCAGTAAAACCTGCTCTCCGATTCATGGCGTAATGAGAGAACGCCCTTTCAGACGGATCCCTAAGCAAGATGATGATTTTAGCATCTGGAGCATACTCATGAATAGCTTTTGCTGCAACTTGAGAGTACAGATAGCTAGTAGAAGCATCACCGCTATATTGATTCGCTTGACAGCTTTTGAATAGCTTTAAGTACTCTTCTTTGTTTCGGATAAATGCTTGGTGCCTGGTTTTCCTGTTGCTATGAAGGGACTTTTTATATTCTTCTCTAAAGTTTTCAACTTTAATATCGGTGCTAAAAAAATGGGGTTCTTTAATTTCTGAGAAACAAATTTTGGGGTGCTGAGCAAGGTACTCTTGCAAAGAGGTTGTTCCTGCTTTTGCCGCGCCAACTATATAGAGTTTTTGACTCATTTAGCTTAGACTTTTTAGAGCCTTATATTGTTCTTCAGAAATTAAATAAAGGTTGTTTAGCTGTTCCACATCAGGCACTTCAATCTGAAAAACTTCCTGACAGTTCATATTAAACCCTTGAATTAAATTTTTTCCGGCATTTTGCTCATTAAAGGCCAGGTAGCGTTTCCGCTTTTTGGAAACTCCGGCAAAAAAAGTATTACTTGATCTAACCCATACTCCACCTCTTCCCCATCCGGCCATGGGCACTTCTTGTTTTAGCTGCCAAGACTTATCATATACATTCAATTGAGCATGACCGCTATCAAAAACCCAGTAATTGCTATCTACTTTTCTTACAGAATGAGGAGCCTTCAATTTGAGTCTTTTTGTTTCACCATTTTGCAGGCTTAGCACTCCACCATTTCCCTGACTTTTAAGTAATCGCTGTGCTACTCGTTTTACCATTTGCTCACCATTTACATGATGCACCAAAGCAAAAAGCTCTTGCTCGTAACTTAAAAAAATCTGATTGCAGTGGTAGCTGTTTTCTTTCACTGTATCCTCCGGGTTTATTTCTGACTCATCTAGGTTTTTAAATTTCTCTTTTGATGAAAGTAACTTAATGCGTTGTTTAACTTCTTGATTCAAAACATCATATTCCAAAATTTCATTGAAATAGGTATTCGATACCCACAATTGGTTTTTTAAGATATCTATTTCATGCACTCCTCTGAGCTTGGGCACCTTTAAATCTAGCTCTTGCTGATTAGCTAAGTCTAATAATCTAAGGTCTGATCCGCTAGAATAATACCATTGCATTGCTTGATCACTCTTCCAAGCAAATGAACTTACCCCTAATTCTCCTTTACCATCAAAATACGGTATGTGTTCAAACTTTTCGCCATCAAAAATCTGTACTGTCTTCATCTGCCCTCGATGGTACTCACGGTCATCTTCATTTGCATTTAATGAACCCACCACTAGTATTTTTTCTCCTTTCGCTAACATGCACTTTACTTAATAAGATTATGATATTGATATTTTTGCACCATTGGGTCTTCCTTCCAATTCTGATACAACTCCTTTCCCTTTGAACTTGACTTGAATTTATACTTGCTGTCTACATGCATGGCTGAAGCAATTTTATGCATTTCTTTAGCATTTAGTTTCAACTCTAAAAAAGAGCTTAACTGCTTAAAGGTAAGCTCTTGATTCTCGATCAGATTCTCGTATTGGAATTCAATAAATTGACTTTGATCAAGGCTTTCTTTTAGCTTTTCTATAGACTGCATGTATTGCTTCCACAAGTGGACTCCATTATCCGCCTGCTTCACAAAATAAGATTGTTGGTATTGGAAGTTTTGGACTAAAAACCGTTCTTTCAACTGCCTGCGTCTTCCAATCTTAAAACTTTCTGCCCGTTGCATCTCTCTTTTTTGCAAACTCAGGGCTACATCAAATGGGTTTCTGTAGATATGAATAAACTTTGCGTTTGGGAATAATTTTAGCCAGACAGGCCAGGTGATCGAGTTTACCGGATCCTTCCACGCCCAAGGAAAATTCAATTGAAATAAGGAATGGCATTTCAAAAACTTAGCATTTCCTAAATACTCTCGAATAGCGGTTGTTTCCAGCCGCTTCGCAATAACCCTTTGAGTCTGTTTAAAATATACATCGTCTATGTATTGGTAGTGCTCAGGATAATCCCAAGTCGTATTGGCTTGATACAAAAGCCACCGGTTGAGTGTTTGAAAAAAGGTGGCTTCGTAGTTGTGTCGTTTCTTATCTCCAACAAACACCCCCATTTTTTCCAAGGCTTTGGTTAACATGGTTGTACCAGAGCGGTGCATTCCTAAAATTATAAGTGGAGAGTATCCTAGTTTTTGAGCACCCATCTTTGATAATAGTCTGTTTGGGTTAATGATTCTAATCTTTTTATATCTTGAATAAAAATGGTGTTGAGTAACTCTTCCTCCAATTCAGGAGAAAGTTCAGGCTTAGCAATTTTATCCTTTTTATTTGAGGCTTGAAAATCTTTAAATCCGGCACTCAAACCCAATTTTCTCTTGATTCTATTAAATATCCTTTTTCGTTTGCCATTCTTTTGAAAAGCGTTCATTGAAACTTCAAAGTCGTACTGGTGATGTTCTAATTTTAAAAATTCCTCTATCTTTTTGATTCCATTTTGAAGATTAGAAACAAAGTCATCCTGAAAATCTAAGAACAAGAAATTCTCTTTAGGAAAGTATTCTAGATAATATTCTATTTGCTGTGCATATAACCCACGATTTACATAGCTATACCGCTTTTGGTGTCTAAGGGAACCTTGCATGCGCTTTTTTTCGGCTTTAATTGCATCTGCCAAGCTTAAACTCTCTCTCTTTAAAGAGAGGTTCATATGGTACTGCGACCATAGTCTTTCGACAGGGTTTCTTAAGATGAATATAAATTTGACCTTAGTACCCAAAGATTCTTTTATTCGCTCCGGCACCTTTTCAAAAAGACTATAGCTTGGAGTTATGGTACCCATCCACTCTGCCTTAGCTTGATCTGGAAAATATCTTTCTAAATAATAATCAAGCCCTTTATTGTACTCAGTATCGTCATCAAAGAAATGAGCCTCCTTTTCTTTTGGCAAATAAACCTTTGGGTGCTGACTTAACAAATGATACAAAGTAGTAGTCCCTGCCTTTTGTGCACCAATACAGAAAAAATTTACAGCAGCTTTTTGTGCGCTCATTATTTAAAAAAAGGAATGTATGCAGGAGAAAAACCAAATCTACGTTTCAGAACCCATGCAGAAAACAAATTATTGAATGCCAAAGAACAAAAAGTAGCCAAAGCTGCCCCCTCTATTCCATAATTGGGAATAAATATAAGGTTAAGAACAATATTAATAATGGTTGAAACGATGGCGATCTGCATTAAAGTCTTATGTCCTTCAGTCATGTTGAGCAATTGGCCCACCGAGCCGGTAAAGATATTGGCAAGTTGAGATAGTGCAAGAATTTGCAAAGCAACTATACCAATCAATAGCTCTGTATTAAAAATTGAAATTACGAAAGACGCTGACAAAACCAAGAACAAGAGCGGCAAAATACTGCTGAGTGCAATCAAGCGTGTAGAGCTCTTGGTTATTCGTTCTAAACCTTTTATGTCGCGTTGGATATAGAGTTTTCTAAACTTAGACGCAGAAATAGAATTTACTGATTGAAGCGGTATAATGATCATCTTACTCAAGCGATTTGCTAAGCCATAAGCTGCAATTTGCACTTCCGAGCAGAAAAACCCAAGCACTAAAATATCTGCCCATCTATCTAATACATTCATGGAAGTAGTAAAAAACATGGGAATAGAAACGGATAGGATTTCTGAATAAGAGGAAGAGTGCCCAGTATTAGCTGTTCCTTTCAATTGTTTGTAAACTAAAAAGATGCTGATCAAGGCTAATGCTGAAAGTGCTAGCAAGTACCATAAAAATACTTCTTGAAAGGAATCATTAATTAAAAAACCGCAGCCAATGAAAATGACACTAAACAAAGGGTTTCCTAAGTTTTCTAAAAAGCTGTGTGTCCCAATTTTTCTCAGCCCTCTTAATACGCCCGAGTTCAAATCAATAATATTAAAGGGTAAAAAGCCGAAAGAAAGAAGTTGCAGAATCTCGCCTAAGTAGTTTTTATTGTATGCCGTGCCAACAGCTTCAGCTAGCAGGTAAAGTGATAACCCAAAAACTAAACTTGAAACTGTAAGCAGCAGGAAGGCCTTTGTATAAACTGCCTTTAAGCGGAACGCATTTCCTTCCTTGGACTCTGAAGAAAAAGTGCGGACCATGGCTGTTTTTAGTCCTAAGTTAGAAACCATTTCAAGCATTAGAAAAATGGTTAGACTAAGGGTCCACTTTCCAAAATTTTCTGGGCCATGAAGCTTAATAATTAGAAATACTAGCAAGTAAGCAGCTAGTTTGCCTAATAACCTAAATGATAGATTTAAACCTGATTTCTTTAAGATTTCACTCCAATCGTTATTCGCTCTGGTAGCTTTCAAAATTTTACTTATAAGCATTACCGGCATGCATTGGTTAAGTCTTTGAAAACCTCCTTTTAGGAGCGTCGGTATAATAACCCTGAGAGTAAGCACTGTAGTAACCCAAGCTTGATTTTTTAACCCCATTTAAGACAAAATACATATTCTCAATTTTGTTCTTATGCTTAACATTTATGGCAGTTTCCAAAAAGCTAAAATGTGAGAAGCCCGATCGGACCACAAATAGGTTTGCGTCGCTCAAATTCATAACAAAAATAGCATCCGAAACAATCCCGATTGGTGGATTGTCAATCATGACATAATCAAATTCTTCTTTCAGCTTTTCAAGCATGCTTTCAAATCTAGCAGATTGTATCAACTCCATGGGGTTAGGAGGAACAGGGCCAGAAGGAATGTAATACAAATTCTTATACTTTGATTCGTAAATGGAATCTTCAATGCTCGCCTTCCCTGCTAAGTAAAGACTTGAACCCTTTGCTATATTTGAGTCGTCAAAGTACTTATGAATCTTGGGTTTGCGCATGTCTAAATCAACAATGACTACTTTTTTATCCAAGAGGGTTAGAGATGCTGCTAGATTCAACAGCGTAAACGATTTACCTTCTTGACTTACAGTTGAAGTAACGGAAACTACTTTAGCATCTTTTGAATCTGGCAGAAAACGTAAGTTGGTTCGCAGTGAGTTAACCGATTCTTTGAAAATGGTTCGATCTTGTCCAAAAATTTCTTCCAAACTTTGAAACTCTAGGGCTGAGCTTTTGGTTAACACTCCCATTACCGGAATATCGATAAACTTTTCTAAAGTAGATTTATCGTAAATTTTATTGTTAAAGAAAACATAAAGGATGATAGACATGATACCAATGATTACGCTCAATACAACGCTTATTCCAAAAACATAAAGTTTTGATAGTGAAATGGGGTTCACCGGAACAATAGGTAAATCAATAATGCGAACATCGTTTACCACTGAAGCATTGGCAATTGAAGCTTCGATCTTTTTTTCCATTAAGAAGGAAAGCACTTTTTGGTTTACTTCAAAATCTCTGGTAAGGTGAAAGTAATCTTTCTGGTTTTCCGGCATGATGTCATATCGCCGGTTTAGTTCTTCAATCTTTTCGTTCAAATAATCAATTTCTTGACTAACTGCTGATTTAGATAGCTCTATGCTTTCTCGAATGGCATTGATAGTTTCTAGCAATTTTGAATCTAATTCCTGGGACTTCTTGCTATCTTGAGTAAAATTAACCGCTAGCGTTGCCTTTTTGATCTTGAGCTCATTAAAGAGTGAGATAAGTTGATTAAGGGTAGGATCAATATTTCCTTCGGCATTGATACTAATTTTACTAATCTGCTTGCCTTGATTTAACTCCTTTTCTATGATCTTAAGGTTCAGTAGCCGCATTTCGGCCATTCGTTTCTTTGACTCTAAATCGATCAATTTTTCTGTCTCTAGTTTTTCAACCGATTCAAAATTTAAAATCCTATTCTCTTGCTTAAAGGCAGTGATTTTATCCTCTACTTTATTCATGTCTTGAGAAAGCTGCAATAAGCGCTCATCTATAAACCGTATGGCACTACTCGCTGCTTGAGACTTTTCCTCTAACTTTTGATTTACATAAGTTTTGGCAAGAGCTTCAATAAAATCTTTGCTTAGCTGAGGGTTCGAGGATTTGTAATTGAGATTTAAAATCGAAATTTTTTCTCCTGCTTGCGTAACCGTAAGGTTTTCGGCAAATTCTTTCGCCAATAAGGTTCGATCTATTACTTTAAGTCGATAGTAGCCATCTGTTTCTACCACTCTAGACTTTTCACTTGGATTGTAAATTACACTATAGGTAATTCCATCAATTTCAAAAGGCTGATTGATTGAAGAATTTAATTCAATGGCCTTATTCGCTTTACCAACACTTGACACCTCGAAATTAGTCGAGTCTAAGAAGTTTATCCTTAATTCAACAGGGTGCACACTCTCATCATTCGAAATAACATTTAACTTGATCGGTGTTACTCGATAAAGCTCATAAGACGATAAACTTCCGTGTTTAAAATACCTAACATCTAGAGGCAGTACCTCAATAGCATCTTCAATCATTGACCTTGAAGACATGATCTTCGCCTCTGTTAATACTTCATTATAAGAGGAAAACCCCTCTTCAAACATGTCGATGGCAAGAAAATCAGAAACACCTGCTTGAGAATCTTCTATTCGAATAGAAGCTGAAGCCTGAAAGACTTGTTTTTTGTATTTCGAAATAAGGTAACCTGAACCGATGCCTATAGCCAAAAATACCAGCAACCATGGCCACCTCATTCTGAATTGGCGAAAAAGTGTTGCCAATTCTATCTTATCTTCAAGTAGGTTTTGATTTTCTCCCATTCTTATCTTGTTCTGGTAATCACAATAAAAACAGCGGCAGCAGATGAAAGGATACTGGTTAAAAACAAATAGGGTCGAACTGCTGTGTCAAACTGCTTTACCCTTCTTGGCTCTACGTATACTATATCATTGTCCTTAAGTTGCAACTTTGGATGATCTAAAGACTCAATGTTGGTAACATCTACCACAATAATTTCTTGATTATCGCCTTCTCCTCTTATGATCTTTACATTTTTAAAAATGCCATAGGGCGTAAAACCTCCTGCCAAACCAAGTCCATCGATCAAGTTCATATCTTCATCGATAATGTATTTACCCGGCTTTACCACCTCGCCTAGTACATTCACTGTTAAACCGTAAAAGTCGACATCTACTATTGGGTCTATTATAAACTTGCTATATGCTTTACTTATTTTTTCAACTATTTGATTTTTGTCTAAACCTAAAACTTTAATCTCTCCTACAGATGGCAAGGTTACCGCACTGTCTCGTACCACAAATTTGGCATCATCCCTTGAAGCAGCAAGCTTATCGTAGGTATTTTCTTCTCCATTCTCATTCAAAAGTCTAACAATTAGCACGTCTCCGTCTCGGCAAATGTGCTTCATCAAATAATCCTGAGGGTTAACCACTACTACGGGCTCATCCTGCTTAGTTTCAATTTCTTTATTAGTTTTAAAGAGAATCTTCTTCCCCTGATAGCTACAAGAAAAAAGGGTAAATAGTAGGGCAATACCAATCCCTTTAAGATAAGACGTTAACTTCATAATAGGCCTGCTCTTCAAGCGATAAAAGTAATTATTAATTAGTTGATTGTAGTTTTGATTAAAAGTAGATGATACATCTAGTAATTAATAGGCCCTTAAGGCAAGAGTTTCTATTAAGTGAGCATATTTTGAAGTTACTATCTCCCACTTGTAATTGGAATCTACCATCTGTTCTGCGTCCATTATCAACTGCTTTGGATATTCTGGCTTGGCTAGTAATTGAATCAGTTCTTTTTGGGTAGAGAAAAACCAAGCATTATTAGCCAAGGTTACTCGATTAAAATCAACGTCGAAGGCAATAATTTTCAACCCTAATGCCATGGCTTCTACTAAGCTTGGATTAGTTCCACCTGCTGAGTGCCCATGTATGTAATAGGAACAATTGCAACGAAGAGAGTCTAACTCCTTTTGATTGTAAATAGGGTGGATTAACGCTATATTTTCCAATTGATGAAACTCTCTCCAAATATCAATCCCATAGTTGCTATCATACCAATTTCCAACAATCACTAAGTTTTCTTTACTCTCTTTAAAGGCTTGCAAAATGGTCTTGATGTTATTTTCAGGAACAATTCTGCAAACCGAAAAAGAGTACTCATCAAAAGGTATTTCAAGCCGTCTAAATAGCTTTTTATTCATAGACTCAAACTGCACATGATCTGCCCCGTAGGCAATGAGCTCTGTTTTTTTATGGTAGCGTTTCGGAACATTTTTTAAAATCGCTGCATTATCTGCAATTACCTTGTCTGCAAAAAATATTCCTAGCTTTTCAGAGTATTTTAAATAGATTTTAGCAAACCATTTCCATTTGTCCCTTTTCCACTCCATACCATCTATATGCAAGATTATTTTGCTTTTATTAAATAGTTTAATCCAAGGCATATAAAACATACCTGCAACCCCTAAAATCAACAGCACATCATGTTCTTTAACAGCTCTTTTGATGCTCAAGCTATCGTAAATCACACTTTGAATGCCGTTTGCACTAAAGTCTATGTATTCTAATTTTGCGCCTTTATATGTCTTTAATCGCTTAGAATATTGAAGCCCACTGCAGTAAACTGTCAGTTCTATTTGTTCAGCAAGGTGTTCCACTAACTTATCTGCTAAGGTCTCAAAACCTCCATACTTGGCCGGCACCCCAACTGAACCGATTATTGCAACTCTCACTATTTACTACTTTGGTAGCGCAAAAGAAAAGAATCTCTTCTAATTTTATCCCAACGAAAGAATTATTTATTCGACTTTTGTGTCAAGATGTTAAAGAAAAACCACCTTATCATAGCAGGTACCCACAAATCTGGAACTACTAGCCTTTTCAATCACTTATCATCTCATCCACAGATAAGTCCTTCTAAAGTCAAAGAAACTCACTTTTATACGCCCTTACGCTATGGAAAACAAATTGGCACTTATCAAGATTATCTCGCCTATTTTCATAACATCAAGCCTAACACCAAGTTTATTTTAGAAGCTAGTCCATCCTATTTCTATGGCAACTCGGCTCTTTTTGGTCGCATTCGAAATGACCTAGGCAATCGCTTAAAGTGTATCGTTATTTTACGCAATCCAGTTGACCGATTAGTGTCTTTTTACAACCATGCACAATATGCCATGTACCTTCCAAAAGACCTCTCATTTGAACATTTTTTAACCCAATCTATTAAAGGCTCAAAAGGTGTTGAACAAGACAACCCCATTGCCAGAGGCGTACGTGAAGGATATTATTTAAACTACCTTAAAGAGTGGGATCAGGAATTTAAGTCAGAAACTAAAATTCTTTTCTTTGAACATTTTATTCAGCAATCAGAGTGCCAGCTAAAGGAAATTGCAAATTGGTTGGAGTTAGATTCAGCCTTAGAAATTGATAAGGCTAACAAAAGCAACCAAAGCAGAGGTTTTAATTATAGAGGACTTCATAAAATGGCGCTTCACCTAAACCGGAAAGCAGAACCCTTTTTCAATCGAAGTCCAATTTTAAAAAAGAAGTTGAGGAGTATCTACGGACAGCTTAACGACAGCGGTAAAAAATATAAACCTAACAAAGAAATACAACTTACGTTAGAAGACCTCTATAGAGATAGCAATCAAAAGCTGGCAGACTATCTTTTGCAACAAGACAATTCCATTAATTTACCTGATTGGTTAAAATCCAAATGAAGAAACCAGCTGTAGGTATTATAGATTATGTAGGCATTAAAGCCGGAATGCATTACTACAGCTTAGGACTGTTAGAAGCGCTGAATAAACAATCTTTTGAAACCTATTATTGTTCTAATTACCGTGCTCAACAAAGTCAGTACAAGACTGCTATAAAGCTTTGCTTTGATGCGAATATTAAAAAGTCGTTTCAGGG
Source organism: uncultured Flavobacteriales bacterium (assembly GCA_913056345.1). Classification (GTDB taxonomy): domain Bacteria; phylum Bacteroidota; class Bacteroidia; order Flavobacteriales_E; family Vicingaceae; genus CAJXMH01. The sequence goes on from CAJXMH010000037.1 coordinate 18,342, forward strand.
GCTGCTCAATTTGGTTTCAGGACTATTCTTTGCCATCCATTTTTTTAAAAAGAAAAAAGTAAAAGTGGTAATCCACCATCTTTTTGAAGTGAATACCATGGTATGGTGTATCTTATCCTTGTACAAACTATTCGGCTTTAAAGTCTGGGCAATTGTGCATGATATAGAAAGTTTTGAAAAGGACAACTCTAACCGTATTGAGAAAAGGGTTTACCAATCAGTAATTGACCATTTAATAGTTCACAATGAGTTTTCTAAAATAGCATTGCTTCAAAAAGTAAACCAAAAAATAGCTCACAAACTTAGCGTAATACCGCATGGCAATTACCAAAATCAGATCAACAATCAACTTTCAAAAGCAGTGGCAAGGGGAAAACTCAATTTAGCTAACGACACCTTTTATGTGCTATTTTTTGGTCAAATAAAAAACGTAAAAGGTTTAGATCTTTTGCTAAAGGCAATTCCTAAAATCGATAAAGTAGAATTGTTAATCGCCGGAAAAGTCTGGAAGGATGATTTCTCTATTTATCAATCTATCATTGAGAAAAGAGGTATTGAAAATCAAACAAAGCTATGGATCAGGCATATTTCTGATGAAGAGAAAGATTATTTTTTTACTGCGGCTGATCTGCTCGTATTACCTTATAAAAAAATTTATCAATCTGGGGTACTCTTAATGAGTCTTTCTTATGGTTTGCCGGCTCTTGTCTCTGACTTACCAGCCAACCGAGAAACGTCAGCCAATGCCGCTATCTACTTTACATCAGAAAATGTAAGTGATCTAAACTCAAAACTCAAATCAATCTTAGACCAAAGCCAGCAATTGCACGAGCTTCGAGATAAATCTAAAGCAAGAGCCCAAGATTTTGAATGGAATCATATATCCAGCCTTTATGAAAAACTTCTACTTACTGTTATTTAAAATAATAAGCATTTTGGTTATAAGCTGCGAGGCAAGTTGTCAAAACTACCTTAAAACAGAGGCCTACTCAGTTGACTCAATTCCTTATAAGGGCACTGTAGTACCTCAACCTACTTTTGCTTGTCCTACTTTTAAACATAAGAATACAAGTAGTTTAGCCATATCATACTTGGGACCTATAGAGCTGCAAACCTCAGAGTTTAGTAAGTCTTACCCCCAAGCATTGCAGCTGATTAATGTTCACCAAGACTCTTCCTACGACAATATTAGCCTGCACATTAAAAAATTAGGAAATAACTTTCGTCCAATCGAAAAATTGAACGCCTGGCAAAAAGAAGAGTATTACAATCTCGATTTCTCCTCCTCTCAGATTACCATTTCTACCTACACCTCCAAAGCGGTGTTTATTGCTTTAAGCACTTTAGAATATCATTTAAATGATGAAAATGGGAAAAACATTGCGCTAAATTCCATTGAAGATTGGCCGGATACACCTCAACGTATTTTGCAACTCAATTTAAAGGCGATGCACCCTGAAGCGGTTAAAAAAGTATTACACAGAGCATGGAGAGGTCACTATAATGGAATTTTACTTTACGCTCATTCTAGTGTTAAATTCAAAGCCATGGAACCGTATGTGAGGAAATATGCAATGCCGGTTTCTGCTTATGTGGATATTGTAAACTACATCCGCAGTATGGGAATGGATGTAATTCCACAGTTTAATTTATTGAGTCATCAGAAAAGTTTATTCGTAAATGGAAGAGGAACCGAAGCTTTATTGTACAATGAACAAACTTTAAATCCGGAGCAAGAGCAAATTTATCCCATCCTAAATGCTCTTATAGACGAAGTTGATAGCTTAATCAATCCAACCGCTTTTCATATTGGTTTCGATGAAGTGGTCGGTCATAATGAAAAACAAATTGAGAAGTACGGCCCGATGCTGGAAGCTCGACTCTTCATCAAACACTTGCTACGGGTTCATAATTATTTAAATAAGAAAAACATTCAGGTTTGGATGTGGGGAGATATGTTTCTCAATAAAGACGACTTTCCTAAAATGCAACATGGTGGATTACACGCCAACAATGCGTATGCTGCATTAATTGATCAAGTTCCAAGGGATGTTGTAATCTGCGATTGGCACTACAAAGAATACCGAATAAAAGCTAAGCGAAACTATGACTACAGCAGTCTAAATTATTTTGTACAACATGGATTCTCCGTATATGGCTGTACCTATCAAGAAAAAGATGTTATAAATGCTTTCAGTCGCTCTGCTTATCAGTTGCAATCAAATGCTGTACAAGGGATGATTGCTACCACTTGGCATAAACTATTAAATGGAACCATTGATTCCCCTAAGAGCGATCACCTAAAAGCCTTCGATGACATCGCTTCAACTTCTGCCGAAGCTTTTTGGAACGCCTCAAAAATAAAAGGGCCGCCTTTCGGCGACCCCAAACATAAAACCAACTAAAGCTAAGCACT
>CAJXMH010000038.1 GCA_913056345.1 uncultured Flavobacteriales bacterium
CACGTCCTCTAAGCTGGCGGTCGACGCGTCTTGATTCATGCCTTTCTGTACCAATAATTGCTAAACCACCCGCTTCTTTAACTTCTTTGCTCAGCTTAATGTCTGTTCCTCTACCGGCCATGTTGGTAGCGATAGTCACCGTGCCGGGGTTTCCTGCTTCCGCAACAATATCTGCCTCTCTTTGGTGAAGTTTGGCATTCAAAACATTGTGCTTGATGTTTTTCATCTTCAGCATTCGGCTCAAGAGTTCTGAGATTTCAACTGAAGTGGTACCTACTAAGACCGGACGCTTTTGATTGACCAATTCAACAATTTGGTCAATAGCTGCATTGTATTTTTCTCGGGTGGTTTTAAACACTAAATCCTCCCGATCATCTCGTGCAATAGGTCGATTGGTTGGAATGACAACCACATCCAATTCGTAAATATCCCAAAGTTCTCCTGCTTCCGTTTCTGCTGTACCTGTCATGCCCGAAAGCTTGTGGTACATCCTGAAATAGTTCTGCAAAGTTACCGTAGCATAGGTTTGGGTTGCCGCTTCAACTTTAACGTTTTCTTTCGATTCAATAGCTTGATGTAATCCGTCTGAGTATCGACGACCTTCCATGATCCGACCGGTCTGCTCATCCACAATCTTCACCTTATTATCCATTACCACGTACTCGGTATCTTTCTCGAATAGGGTATAGGCTTTAAGAAGCTGGTTTACGGTATGGATTCGCTCAGCTTTTATCGAGTAGTCTTGAATGATCTTTTCTTTTGCAGCTAGTTTTTCTTGCTCCTCCATTTTAGTCTCATCCAACTGACTAAGTTCCATGTTGATGTCAGGCATTACAAAGAAATCATCCTCTGTATTGCTACCAGAGATTAATTCAATTCCCTTCTCAGTTAGCTCAATGGAGTTGCTTTTTTCATCAATTACAAAAAAGAGCTCTTCATCAACCTTATGCATTTCCTTGCTTTGGTCTTGCATGTAGAAGTTTTCTGTCTTTTGAAGTTGACTGCGAATTCCAGGTTCGCTTAAAAACTTAATCAGTGCTTTACTCTTAGGGAGACCTCGATAAGAGCGCAACAAAGCCATTCCGCCATCTTCTTGTAGTTTTTTGGCTTCCTTATTATCATCAACGTCCTGAGTCAATTTTTTCTTGGCGTCAGCAATTAGTGTATTGATCAATTTGCGTTGTGCTGAAACGAGTTTTTCAACCATTGGCTTTAATTCAGCAAACTCATGTTCATCACCTTTTGGGGTAGGCCCCGAAATAATCAAAGGTGTTCTTGCATCATCAATTAAAACAGAGTCTACCTCATCAATAATGGCATAGTGATGCTTGCGCTGAACCAATTCTTCCGGGGTTCGTGACATATTATCACGCAGATAATCAAAACCAAATTCGTTATTTGTTCCATAGGTAATGTCGGCTTGGTAAGCTTTTCTCCGCTCAGGGGAATTGGGCTGGTGGTTATCGATGCAATCCACCGTTAGGCCATGAAATTCAAAAATAGGGCCCATCCATTCTGCATCTCGTCTGGCGAGGTAATCGTTTACAGTTACAAGGTGAACGCCCCTTCCGGTCAAAGCATTCAAATAAACGGGTAATGTTGCTACCAAAGTTTTTCCCTCACCAGTTGCCATTTCTGCGATCTTTCCTTGATGTAGCACAATTCCACCGATAAGCTGCACGTCATAATGAACCATGTCCCATACAATCTCGGCTCCTGCAGCATTCCATTGGTTGTGCCAAACAGCCTGATCGCCATCAATTTCTATGCTGTCTCTTGAGGCAGCCAAGTCTTGATCAAATGCTGATGCGGTTACTTTTATCTTTTCTTGATTGGTAAATCTTCTTGCAGTTTCTTTCACAACAGCAAAAGCTTCTGGTAGTATTTCAGCTAAGACCTCTTCAAGTTTGTCATCAGTGCTTGCTTCAACTTCATCTATTTCTTTGTAGATCGCTTCTTTTCGCTCCACATCATTTTCCTGCTCAACTTCACTCTTTAGTTTAGCAACCTTATCCTGCTCTTCAGCAATATGAGCCTCTATCTTATTTTTGAATTCTGCGGTTTTCTCCCTTAATTCATCATTGCTTATTTGCTCTAAACTAGGGTATATAGCCTTAATTTTTTCAACTAAAGGCATTACCTCTTTAATGTCACGGTCTGCTTTGCTACCGAGTATTTTTTTGAAGGTTTTAGTGATTGAACCAAACATAAAGTTCAAGGGTTTTTAGGTCGTTTAAAAAAGGAAACCAAAGGTACTCAAAATATAAGTCGCTATAAGCTCCAGAATAGGGTACAAAAAAAGGTTATTTCAGCTGAAATAACCTTTTTACTTTGTTGCTTAATGAGTGCTAGTATTCATCTTCATTAAAGAAAAAATCTTCTTTAGTAGGATAATCAGGCCATATATCTTCGATCGTTTCGTAAGACTCTCCTTCATCCTCAATTTCTTGAAGGTTTTCAACCACTTCTAAGGGGGCTCCTGCCCTGATGGCATAATCGATCAATTCGTCCTTGGTGGCTGGCCAAGGAGCGTCTTCAAGATAAGAGGCTAATTCTAATGTCCAATACATATTTGTGCCGTTTTGTGATTATCGCAAAAGTAGTTTTTTTGACTATAAAAGCAAGTGCTAGTTGAAAGATTTAAAATAGATATATAATTCTGATTACTAGTGTTTTAATCTGTTCTTGGTTTCCAAGGTATCTCTTCAGCATTCAAATCCTTGCTCAATTTTCGCGATAAAGTGAAAAGAAAATCTGACAAGCGATTAAGGTAACGCATAATGATTTCATCAACGGTTTCGTTCTCTGCTAAATGCACGGTAATTCTTTCAGCTCTTCTGCAAACGCAACGAGCAATGTGGGTTGAGGAAATTACCGGATGGCCTCCTGGCAATACGAATGAGCGCATTGGTTCTAGCTCTTCGTCCATTTTATCAATTTGATCTTCCAGAAACTTTACATCGCTTTCGTAAACTTCAGGAAGTTTCATTTTCGACTTTTCAGGGTCGGCCGCTAATTGTGAACCAATGGTGAATAAGCGATCCTGAACTTCAAGAATGACTTCTTTGAGCTCGGGATTTTCATTGTGGTCCCTAATTAACCCCATGTAGGAGTTTAATTCATCAACCGTTCCGTATGATTCAATTCTTAAATGATGTTTTGCAACGCGTGTTCCCCCGATCAGCGAAGTATAGCCGGAGTCTCCTTTCTTGGTATATATCTTCATTTTGGTTTGCTTTTTTAAGTAGCAAACGAACTTACGTTTTTGTTTAATTCATCGCGTTCTATTTCGCCATCTTTTAGCCTGATTATACGATGTGCATGTTGAGCAATATCTTCCTCATGGGTGACTAAGATAATGGTATTGCCCTGCCTATGTATTGCATCAAAGAGCGCCATGATCTCGTAAGAAGTTTTAGAATCTAAATTACCGGTTGGTTCATCTGCTAAAATAATGGAGGGCTTATTCACCATCGCTCTTGCTACTGCCACCCTTTGCCTTTGCCCCCCAGATAGTTCGTTTGGTTTATGCTGCACTCGATCACCTAAGCCTACCTGCTCCAATACTTCTAAGGCTCTTTTTTCTCGATCTTCTTTACTCATTCCTGCATAAACTAGCGGAAGTGCTACATTGTCTAAAGCTGATGAGCGGGGTAATAGGTTAAAGGTTTGAAATACAAAACCAATTTCTTTGTTTCTGATCTCAGCAAGTTCATCATCGCTTAAAGCACTTACATCTTGCTTATTGAGAATGTACTTACCTGATGTTGGGGTGTCAAGACAGCCCAAAATATTCATTAAAGTTGATTTTCCTGAGCCAGAAGGCCCCATCAAGGCTACATATTCGTTTTTGTTAATGCTAAAATCCAGTGCTTTGAGAACATGTATGGTTTGTTTTCCTAAGCTAAAGTTACGGACTAGCTTTTCCGTTTGAATAATAACCTCTTTATCCATAAACCAAAGGTAGCTTTTTAGTCTGGTTTGCTTTTTTACTTAATGATAAATGGTGAAATGTTCTTTTTCTTGGTCGCTTTTGAAAAATACGATTCCCAATTGAAAAAGATCTATAGTTTGCCTTACTTGCTTATGTTCTTTGATCTGCTGCCAAGCTTGACTCATTTCAGTTGACCAATAAATGTCGTCGAAGATAAAGACACTTCCTTCATGGGCATATTTTAAACAAGCTTCAAAATAGGCTAGGGTAGGGGCCGTTTGATGATTGCCATCAAAGAAAACCATGTCAACCTTTTTTAACTCTTCAAGCGCTCCACCTAGTTCCTTATTAAAGTTTCCGATAAGTTGTTTTACATTGTGGACATTGAGTTTTTCCAGGTTAAGCTGGGCAATTTTAGCGATTTGCTCTGATCCTTCTATGCTTAAAACCTCTGCCTGTGGTGCAGCTTTCGCTAAATAAGCAGTAGTAAGGCCCATTGAAGTGCCAAGTTCTAGAATACGATCAGGCTTGAAGTGATAGGTCAATCTAAAGAGAAGTTGAGCATATTTCGGTGATTTGCAGGCTGATTGGGTAATCGACTTGATGCTTCTCTGTTTTTGATAACCCAACTTTGCACCTGCACCTAAATCTTCTACTTCTATCAGTTTTTCGGTCAAAAGAAGTTTGGCTCGTATAGCTTCAATTTCATCAAAGGCATAATATACTTCAGTTGCGTTAATGATGTTTTGCTGCAATTCATATACGGAAGGGGAGTGTATTCCATGCAAGTGGAAACTTCTCACTAAATAGGAGAGGTAAGAGAAGACGCGCTGGATCATATTACCTCAATTTTCTTCAGTTTCCCATTTTTTGAATGCTTCGATGTCATTCTTCACCGAATTGATCACAAAAGTAAGAATTGAAAGATCGTCCACTAAGCCAAAGCCGGGGATAAAGTCTGGCACCACATCAAAAGGATTAATAAAATAGACTAAAGCAGCAACAATGTATAGGATCGTTTTCCAAGGGACCTTGGTGTATGATCTTTTTTGCCAGGCTTTAAGCAGTCTAAATAGTGTTTGAACCTCAGACCAAACTCCTTTTAGCTTGGCTTGTTTTGCCTTAGCTTTAGCTTCCCCCTCTTCGAGAAGTTTTCTGAATTTGTTCTTATTACCAAGTAGTTTCTCAGCCTTCCCTTTAGCCTTGTTAAAACCTTTTGGTGCTTCTTCCTTTCCTCTATTTTCCACTTACCAAATTACCGCTCTAGTAGAATCAGAGTTTTGCATACTAGATCCTTTTGCACAATCAAAAGCCTCAGCAAACTCGTCCATATTGGCCAATGGTCCGTTTACTCTGTATTCTCCCGGAGAGTGTGGATCTGTTGTTACTCGTTTTCTCAATTCTTCTTCAGTCATGTTCATGTGCCACACTTGTGCCCAACCCAAGAAAAAACGTTGCTGGTAAGTAAATCCATCAATGGGTTCGGGTTTTCCTTTTTTACTCAGTTCTTTTTCTAGGGCATGAAAAGCAAGGGTAACACCACCCAAATCGGCTATATTTTCACCTAAAGTGAGTTTGCCGTTGACATGTAAACTGTCTAATGGTTCAAATCCATTGAATTGCTCAACAACCATTTTAGCTCTTGCATCAAAACGCTTACGGTCTTCTTCTGTCCACCAATTTGAAAGGTTGCCTTTTGCGTCGTATTTGCTTCCTTGGTCATCAAAACCATGCGTAAACTCATGGCCGATCACCGCACCTATTCCTCCATAGTTGATGGCATCATCTGCTTCGGTACTATAAAAGGGAGGTTGTAAGATTCCTGCAGGGAAGACAATCTCATTTTTTGAAGAACTGTAGTAGGCATTCACCGTTTGTGGATTCATAAACCATTCGTCTTGATCTACCGGCTTTCCAAGTTTGTTGATCATGTATTCAAAATTGAATTTCCTCGCATTCATTACATTTTGAACCTGTTGATCAGCTGCAATTTCCAAACTAGAGAAATCTCTCCATTTGTCAGGATATCCAATTTTATAATTGAAGGCAATTAATTTTTCGATGGCTTTCTCTTTGGTTTCTTCACTCATCCATTCTAATTGCATGATCCTTTCTTTGAAAACAGCCCTTAAGTTTTCAACCATTTGACCAACATCTGCTTTGGCTTCTTCACCAAAATGTCTCTTTACAAATGCTTTACCCAACAATTGTCCTAGATTCCCATTTACCTTACTTAAAGCTCTTTTCCACCTTGGTTTTATCTCTTTTGTACCACTTAGGGTTGTGCCGTAAAAATTAAAATTTTGTGAAACAAATTCACTGCTTAATTCTGATGCGTAGGTGTCTAGTAGACGCCATTTAAGATAAGCCTTCCAATCTTCAAGACTAACCGCTGTTAGTTGTTGGTCTAAACCCTTGAAAAAGTCTGGCTGACCTACTATAAGAGAATCCACTTGATCTAGGCCAATTGTGTTCATAAAATTGTTCCAGTTAACGGATGGATAGTCTGTTTCGAGCTTTGAAAGACTAAACTTGTTGTAGGTGTTTTCGGGATTTCTTCTGTCTACCCGGCTCATTGAAATCTTGGCAAGATCTTTTTCGATCTGATAGATTTTATTCGCCTTTTCTTTCGCTGTCTCTTCTTTTGCTAAGTCAAACATTTTTTCAATGTGGAGTAAGTAGGCTGCTTGTATTTCCTTTGACTTTGCATCATCATTTAGGTAGTAATCTCGATCAGGTAAGCCAAGACCACTTTGATAAAGGTTAGTTATGTATTGTTCACTATTCTTATCATCTTGTCCTACATAAAGGCCAAAAAGAGAATTTACCCCTAGTTTCTTTTGTTCGGCGATTAATTCAATCAGCTCAGACTTACTTTCAAGGGCTTCTATCTTTTCCAGCTCTGCTTTTAAAGGTGTTATTCCTAATGCATCAGCATTTGCTGAGTCTATTACGCTCAAGTAAAAGTCGCCGAGCATTTGTTCTAGTTCATTCTTATCATTTCCTTTTGAAGAAAATTCCTCAAGAATCGATCTGAGTTTCTTATTATTCGCTTCGTTCACCACATTGAAACTACTCCATCTGCTTTCTGTAGAGGGGATCGGATTTTCCTCAAGCCAACCACCAATAGCATATTGGTAAAAGTTATCACACGCTTTTTCAGTGGTATCTAGGTTTGATAATTTAAAAGCTAAAGCCGTATTTACTGTTTTAGCTTCCTCAATTTTGTTGTCTTTTGGAGCGTTTTCGCATGCAAATAAAAGTGAAGCGCCAATAAGGCCAAGTAATATCTTTTTCATGAAATAGAATTTGGTTCGAAATTAAGTGATTCTTCTTAGAACAAGCAATCGGTTGTGATAACCGGCAAAAAAAAAGCCACCTTAGAAAAACTAAGATGGCTTTTTCGGTTAGTAATCGGATTTTATTCGACAATTATGCGCTTCACAGTCACATCCTTGTCAGAAGCAAGTCTAAGTAAATAGACTCCTTGAGCTTCATTGATCTCGATTTGCTTGATCATTTGCTGACCGGTTCCGGTAAGTACTTCGTTTTGAATGATTCTTCCGGTTAGGTCTCTGATCTCAAGTGTATATTGAACATCCTGATCTAAGGTCATACTCAAATTGAACTCTCCATTATTAGGGTTAGGGTAGACCAAAAGACTTTGAGTAGCTTGTTCAGGCTGATCGCCAGCTTTTAATCTAGCTCCAGGAGCTGCAGACGGGTCAGTTGTAAAAGTCATAATTGATGACCACTTAGTTCCGGAAACTTGCCCATATTGACATACATTCTTCACTCTCCATTCATAGGTAGTGGAAGCTTGAAGTCCAGTCTCAAAGTAGAAATTCCGGTTTGGATCTGAGATAGCAAAGGTGGTCCAAGTCGAAGTACCTTGCTCACGATAACGAACTCTGTATTTTACCGTATTTGGCATTACATCCCAATTAAATCGAACTCGATCATCCGTAATGGCATCAGTAGATGGATTAGTCGGGATATCACACGGATTAGCAAGAGTAGTGAAAACTTCAAAAGGTCTTTCGGGGCTCCAACCGGCTTTACACCACGACCTTACATTGAAGATATATGCAGTGTTTGGAGATAATCCACTGATATCATGACGAGAAGCAGAGCCTTTAGTAGCAGAACTCCAGGCAGCTGGATTATTTTTTTGGCTCATTTCTGCCCATTGTACTTTAAAAGAAGTATTTGAAGCATTGTCCCACTCAAGGCGACCACTGACATCATCTACAAAAATTGCGCGCAAGCCGGTAGGATTCTCGCATAAGAAACCGTCATCTACGCTAATGTTATCGATGGCGATATCTTTCTGGAATCCGGTTCCTACTTCTTCGCCTCTAAAACGAATCTGTATAGTTTGATTTTGATAACCATCAAGGCTAACTCTTTGAAGTTCCCATCCGGTATTGTTCACATCTAAAGTAGCAACATTGGTGAATCCACTACCTGCATCAACATCAATATGCAGTAAGAATTGCGATTGAGATCCATGATCTTCTGACCACATTTGGAATTCTAATCCTGGGTTAGCTGCAGCACCAAGGTCTATACTCGGAGTTTCTATAGAAGTACTCGTTTCATTTGGTGAGCTATCGTCAATCCATGCATAATAGCCACTTCCTCCAAAGCCAGAAGTTGGACCGTAAGTTGCAGCTGATCCGGTACCAAAATCCCAATCATCTGAACCGTTTCCTGATCCCTGAGCCCAACATGATGGAATTGATCCACCATTTTCAAAGTTCTCAGTAAAAGGCAAGGTGAAGGCGTCACACAAAGTGGTGAAAGGCACTCCCGAGATCCAAGCACTTTCGTCGCCCGGGCCACAATTCTCCCGCACGTACCAATCATAGGTAGTGTTGCTTGTTAGAGCTGTTAGGGTATATGGATTAGTCGTCACATTTACTGTAGTACCTGCTCCTAGGGTAAAGCCACTTGGTCCATACTCAATGTCCCAGGCACTTGCAGTAGCTGCTGTCCACCCAAGATCGGCAGAGTTTGCTGTGACATTATTAACAGTAGGCGATGTAGGGGCAAAACAACTTACACAAGTTGAAACTTCAAATAGGTCTATAGACATATCACTAGTAAAACCTGAATAGTTTGACATATCAAACTCCACGTAAATTGTTTGTCCTATATAGCTGTTAAGATCAATTCCTACATTCTGCCATGGTGCAGCACCACTAGTTTGGATTTGACCCGTATGAAAGAAGACGGGGGTAAATGGTCCTGAAGCTGAAGTGCCAATTCCTATGTTTAGATCTCCCATATCAGCACCATAAGCATGCATCCAAAAAGAAAGCTCTGCTTCTCCTTGCGCTGCCGATAGGTCAATAGCCGGTGAAATAATACTTCCTGAGGTTCCTCCTGAAGCTTCAAAATTCATGTAGTTAGCACCACTGTATGCATTATCAGCTCCTGTATTTGAAGAGGTTGCATCATCAGGGATTTCCCAATTACCACCTGCGGATCCAATATCTCCTGTCCAACCGGCATTGTTGTTGTCAAATTCCTCGCTAAAAATTACGGATGGTGTCCCGGAAGTACAATTAACTCCGCTTGCAGCATTAAAGCCTGTTGCCACAGTAAGTGGCCCAACCCAAGGACTTTGGTCTGCTCCGCAATCTGCTCTAACATAAAAGTCATAGGCTGTAGCTGCAGCTAGGCCTGTTACTGAATAAGGATTGGTAGAAACACTGATTGTAGTACCAGATCCCTGAGTAAATCCAGAAGGCCCATATTCAATCTCCCATGAGGTTCCACTAGGATCAGACCACGAAAGGTCAACTGAAGTTGCTGCACGGTTAGCGATTGAAGGAGAAGACGGAGGGACACAACTTACACACGTTTCTATCTCCATCAGGTCAATTGCAATATCGCCGTCAAAACCTGAACCCACTCCAATTGCATCGGTATTTTTTAATTCTATATAGATGATTTGGCCAATATATGAATCTAAATTAACGCCAATATTCACCCAAGGATCAGCTGAAGAAGTTTGATATTGGCCTGACCATGTAAAAACGTTAGTGAAAGGACCTGATACCGAAGAACTCACTCCAATCTCAAAAGTTCCTATACTGGCTCCATATGCATGCATCCAAAATGATAATTCAACAGCTGTTGATACGCCAGAAAGGTCTATAGCAGGGGATACAGCACTACCCGAATTAGCTGTCGTAGAAGAGGCCTCATAGTAAAAATAGTTTGTTCCGCTATGTGCACTTGATGGCCCTGTATTGCTCGATCCTGTGGACCCTGAATTACTGTTCCAATTGCCGTTTCCACTTCCTACATTGCCTGTCCAATTTGAAATATTATCAAATTCGTCTGAAAAAAGAGTAGTCAATGTAGCACCTCCGACACACGAAATTGATCTTGGTGCATTAAAAGAGGTAGTGAAAGAACTCATTACATAACCACTTACACCACTGGCTCCACAATCAGAGCTTACATACCAGTCATAAGAAGTTGAAGGTGATAAGCCAGAAATTGAATGAGGTCTACTGCTTACGCTTACAGATGTGCCTGTTCCTTGAGTAAATCCTGCAGGACCATATTCGATAGTCCAAGATGTAGCGCTGTTATTTTCTGTCCAATCTAAATCAGCTGAGGTTGATGTAACATTTGACTCGCTTAAGGCAGAAGGATCTGCACAACTAACTGAAGAGGACTGAACTTGAACATTATCTATAGCCCACCAGTAATCCCATGAGCCATTATATTCCCATTGGATTATGACACTAGCTTGATTTGCAGCAACGCTACTAATATCCACGGTAGTTAAAACAGCAGGGTTAGGGTAGCCAATACTTGTGCTACTTCTAGAAAGTACAGTTGTATAAGTACTACCCCCATCAGTCGAAACCTTCACATCACCTGTAGATCCGCAACAAACGCGGTATTGTTCTGAAAATTCTAAAGTGACTACATTGTCTCCCAACGTACTAAAGGAAGAAGTGGTTAAATAGGTTTGTTGGTTGCTACCTGAACCTTGGTTATCACTATCTATGATTGCGAAATTTGCATCAAAGTTAGCTCCAGTAATGGACCTCGATCCGGGATTAGTGAAATCCCAAGGACTCCCAGTATTGGCAGTAGCACTCCATCCAGTGGGCAAACCTGTTGAAAAATCCTCATTGATAACCTGAGCAAAGGAAAGCATGCTCAGAAACGATAAAGCAATTGAAAATAGGATCGCTTTAATTGAATAATACTTCTTCATAATGGTTAGTTATTTAATTTCGAATTGGCTTTTTAGAGCCTGTCTTTATTAGGTTCATTTTAAGGCCATTAAATGTATGTTAAATTAACTTAAGAAGCAACTTTTTTTTGAACAAGCAAAAAATAGTTTGTCATACCCTTGAAATGAAGATTAATCTTGCATTTCCGTAGCTTGTGTGCACTAGTAGATCTGATTGTCTGGCCTAATAGCTTAGTTAAAAGCATAAAAAAAAGGGGAATCGAACGATTCCCCTTTTAAAGTTTAACTGATAGACTTACTGAACAATCAATTTAAAGGTTTTCTGCTCATCTCCATCAATTAAAGTGATGAAGTAAAGCCCTTTAGCAGGATCATTCAAGTTGTAATTTCTAGTGAAGGCTTGATTGCTTTGTGCAATGTTATCTTCTAACACTACTCTTCCGCTTACGTCTCTCACTTGCAGTAAAGCATTTGAAGCTTTTAAACCAGAAGTTTGGATCGTAAACTCTCCATTTGTTGGATTAGGGTAGATACTCAAGCCACCGAAATCTTCAACTTCAGCCTCATCAATGCCAACTGTATTTCTGCAGATGGTAATATCTGACCAACTGTTAGGGAATACTTGATAAGAATCCAAGAATGGAGAGTTAAAGTCAAACTGACCACCAACTCCTATCATTCCGCAGATTGTATCACCTGCTGCCCATGCATTGGTAGAAATCGCCAAACTGTCATCAATATCTGAATCCGAATCAATTCGCATTCTTACTGTATCTGTTGGGTTAAGAACACTCACCATGTCAATATTAAATGAGCCACCTTGACTTGCACTCAAAAGAACATACTTGTCAGGGAATGACAACCACTTAGACTCAGTAGTTTCATCAAGATTAGTTGATACAAGTGGAGCAGGTAAAGTAGCATTGGTTTTCAATACCACAATTGAATCAGGTCGGAATTGAGTCAATCCTCTAAACTGATCAACTTCACCATACAACATTATAGAGTCACCAGCCGTAGGAGTTGTGTAATTCGGTAGATCACTGAACTCAAATACCGTAATTCCTTCTTGAGAACCAGAAGACAAATCAACGATGGCAAACTCATAACCACCACCTCTTCGGTCGAAACCAATCACTGTACCTGAGGTTGCACACTCAACATTGAGTGAATCAGCTACCCCAGTGGTTGCATCTTCAGTGTTGATGGTTCCGATAGCATAGTAAGGCAATGGAGGTACACTATCAAATACGTGTACATTGTCAAAGGCCATACCTTCATCATTAACAGTGCCATCAGAAGCAAATGCAACTCTTAATTTAACGTTCGCAATTCCTCCTAAGCCATCAAGTTCATGACCTGCAGTAACCCAAGCACCGCTACCGCTAGTACCTGTTCCTGTCCAGCCTTCTTCAGAGGGCTCTATAGCAGTTAAGGCACCAATGGTATTGTCGTTGTACCAGTTGTTAGGGTCGCCAAAGTCACCTACTTTTTGCCAAGTCACGCCATTATCTGTAGAGGCTTGCAGTACTGCACCATCCCAAGAGGTTTCAATGTCCCACCAGATATCCATTTCAATATATGGATTTGGAACACTAGTAAAGTCTAGGCACGGGCTGTTTACAAAGCCTGTTGCACTATTTGGATAATTCGCATCAAGATCAGTTACCCAAGCCTGAGTACCATCAGATGCAGTATCGATTATTGTTCCAATCGGTGCACCTAGCTCCCAAGCAGCATTACCTTCTACTAACCATCCTGCTGCACCACTTTCAAAGCTTTCTGCATAAGGGAAAGCTGAAACAACAGATGAACTAATTACTGTCGCGCTTGCAGTATCATTGGAATTATCAATGTCTCCGGTTAAATCAACATAAGCAACAATGTCATACACACCTGCAACACTAAGGTCAGCAGTAGTTGTAAAGTTGTATGTTGCAGTAGCACCAGGGGCAATGGTAGCAGTATAGGTTTCAGGAGTGATGGCTGTTCCATTCAATGAATAGCCAACCGAGAAACCAGTCTGTGCTGCGGAGCCATTATTGGTGATTGATAAGGACACTGTTTCAGTAGCTGTTAAGCTGCATCCTGAGTTAGGCGCAACAACTAAACTTGCCTCTAGCTCAGTCCCAGGTGTTTCGATAATCGAAATATCATCAAGTGCCATGTCCCCCCAAAACTGAGTTCCACCGCCATCTTCTGCTCTAAATCTTAGTTTTACAAGATTAGTGCTATAGGTGAAAGCTCCAACTTGGAAACCGAATCTTTCCCAACCGTTCGTTCCTCTTTGAATAACAGTAACAGAGTCCCAAGTAGTTCCATTGAAGGCCTCAATAAACAACTCATTGTTAGGCGTCAAGCTGTTACATTGAACATAATAGAACTCCAAGTAGGGTGCAGTCAAAGAGCTAACATTAACGTCAGGCATTTCTAATACTACACCTGCATCCGGTACCGAAAAGTCAAGAGCTGCAAAGCTTCCGCTGTTTCCAGTATGATCTGTTGGTACAAATGTACATGCTTGCGTATTCCAGCCAAAGCCAGGTCCTGTAAAAGTCCATGGGCCACCTTGAATTGCAGATTGCGACCAACAAGTTGGTTGAGTTGTATTGTCAAAGGACTCAGTAAATGGCGCTGCAAACGGAGTACATAAGGTAGTGAAACTAACCGTAGAAGACCATAAGCTTGTGTCGTTATTACCACAAATAGCTCTTACATACCAATCATAGTTGGTTGAAGAAGTTAACCCACTTACTGTAACTGAATCTGTTGTAACAACCAGTTCTGTTCCATTTCCTGGTGTGAAACCAGGCGCACCATAACTGTATTCGTATTCTGGTGCTGTGGTTGTCATTGTATCAGTCCAGCTGAAATCCGCTGAAGTTGTCGTAATTACAGATGTAGTTAGATTGATCGGTGCATAACAACTTGGCGTTTCTCTCAGGGTAATGTTATCGAAAGAGAAACCATCTGATACAGTTGGTGAAGTTGCAGGGAAGTTGTCTTCTTGACCAAACTTAACTTGGAAAGAAGCTGATGGGGCTTGCCCTGCAGCAGTTAAGGCTGCATCTACATCCAACGGTCCAACTGCCAAGTATGTGCCTGTCGCAGGTCTATTAGCGTAGAGGTCATAAATACCAACCCATGGGTCAGTATCGCTTCCGCGAACCCAAACGCTATCACCTGCATGACTCTCTTCTCCGTGATTTGAATAATCAAATAGCAGCTCTAAATCAGTCGCTGTGTTGTAGGCTGACATTTCTATGGTCAAAATTAGTTCATTCGCAGCAACAACACCTGATGACTGTCGATCAAGTGTGACTGCTCCCGAGCCTGCAGAGGCTAAAACAGCATCTGTTCCATATCGTACTCTGCCCAGAGGATCATTCGAGTTAAATGTCCAAGTGTAGTCAGATGCACAAACAATGTTTCCAATGCTCAAAAACGTTCCGCTAGCTGATTCCCATCTTTCTACAAATGGAAGTGTTGCAGCACTGCTTAGTGATGGACATGGGGCAAAAGCTGTTGTGAAAGAAGCTTGCGCTGCCCATGCACTGGTATCATTATTTCCACAAATTGATCTTACTGACCAATCGTAAGTAGTATTGTCCATTAAACCACTCAAGGTATATGGATTAGTAGTAACAACTACTTCAGTACCATTACCAGGTGTGAAGCCGGCAGGTCCATAAGAAACTTCCCAGCTAGTTGCTGCATTATTTTCTACCCAAGATAAATCAGCAGAGTTGGTGGTAAGATTTGCAGCTGCTAAGGTTGATGGAGTTAGGCATGGAGGAGTGTCCTCTACTACTACTTCATCAAGCATTAGATCTTGGTCGAAAGTAAAAGTACCAGTACCACCGATAGCAGCACCACCTTCTTGAGCAGCGAATCTAAATTGAACAAAATTGGTATTGAAAGCATATCCTGCTGCACTAAATTCATACTTCGTCCAACCAGCAGTAGTTAAAGTATCTATTACGGTAACATTCACCCAGCTACTTCCATTCCAATAATCTACAATTAACCTATTGAAAGGAGAGAAACTTGTTGAGGTTGTTTGCGAATTGTAGTAGAAGGTTAACCTTGGGTTGGTAAGACCTGTAATGTCAACAATTGGAGTAATGATTGCCGTTGTATCAGGATCATCACTAAAATCTATGTTTGCATATTCTCCGGTATTACCAAATGCATCAGGTCTAACTGAGCCTGCGCCAAAATCTACAAGCGTTCCAAACTCCCAAGAGTCGTTTGGAGAAACAGAAGATTCATTCCAACAACTTGGTAAAGCATTTGTGGTAAAGGATTCCGTAAAGGGCGCAGCAATTGCATTACATGGAGTTGTAAAGCTACCAGGACCTTGGAATGCACTCGAATCGTTTAAACCACAAGCAGATTGAACGTACCAATCATAAGTGGTATTCGCCATAAGGCCTGTTAAAGTGTAAGGATTTGAAGTAACGGTATCTCTTGTACCGCTTCCTTGTGCAAATCCACTAGCACCATATTCCACAATCCAAGTAGTAGCTGATCCACTCTCCACCCAATTCAATGAGGCTGAAGAAGGACTTAATGGAGTGCTACTTAAGCTTGTAGGTCTAGGACAAGATGGAATTTGCTCGTAATTGAAGTCATCAATTCTGATGTAATCGAAGGTGTTATTCAAATCATGAGCAAATACGATGTACTCATCAGTTCCATTATATCCATTTGCGCTTGTAAATGGCACAATCACTTCTTGATAAGTATCGGCTACTGCAAATACAATCGTATCAACTGGGTTGAAAGTTGCACTTGGTGAAGGCGATGAAACAGTACCAATGATCAAGGTTGTGGTTGGATCATCCGAGTTTCCTTGGAACCTAATTTGCTTATTACCTGCCGAAAGGTCAGAGAATTGCGGACTAATGGCCGCAAGGGTATCAGATCCTTGAGTAAAACCAGTCCAGCTGTATATGTATAAAGCTTGACTGCCTGCAAAAGGAGCAGCTGTACCTGTAAAGTTTTCTACTTCTACGAAAGCACTTGTGCTGTAAGTATTGTATTCTAACCAACATGATGGAGGTGCATCAAGCGCATCCGATTCAAAATCGTTAAAATAAGGTGCGGTAAAAGCCGTACATGGAGTAGTAAAGCTATTCGGGCCAAAAAATGCACTTGAATCATTTGGACCACATGCAGCTTGTACATACCAATCATACGAAGTGTTAGACATCAATCCGCTAAGTGTATATGGATTTGCAGTAACCGTGTCTCTCGTTCCGCTTCCTGGTGTAAAACCTGTAGTTCCATATTCAATAATCCATGTAGTGGCAGTGCCATTTTCTACCCAAGATAAGTCTGCTGAGGTAGGAGCAATGTTGGCTGCAGCTAGAGAAGAAGGTGCTGCGCAACTCACACAAGTTTCTACTTGAACCAAGTCAATAGCTAAGTCTCCCTCAAAACCAGTTCCAGCAGCTCCGTAACTAAATTCAACATATACGGTTTGACCAAGATATGCTGTCAAGTCAACTGCGATGTGAGCCCAAGGATCAGTGGCAGCTGCTTGAAATTGACCTGACCAAGTGAATACATTGGTAAATGGTCCTGTAGCAGAGCTTGAAACACCAACATTTAGCGTTCCGATATCTGCTCCAAAAGCATGCATGTAGAAAGAAAGTTCTGCTTCGTCTGCACCTGAGCTAAGATCAATAGCAGGAGTTACTAAAGAAGCTATAGTTGAGGTGTTGATCCCTGAAGCTTCGTATTCGGCAAATGTAGTGCCACTAGCAGGCCCTGAAGGTCCAGTTCCTGTAGAGTTTCCACCTGGCGAAGCAGTAGGGAAATCCCATTGACCGTTTCCTGTTCCAATGTCGCCGGTCCATCCAGTACCAGTTTCCATATCGTCAGAAAATACAAATGAACCATTTCCACCTGAAGTACAATTAACGCCATTAGGTGCATTGAACGATGTGGAAAAGTTTTGAACAGTGGACCAAGCACTGGTATCGTTTGGTCCAGGTCCGCAAACTGACCTTACATACCACTCATAGGATGTTGCAGCACTTAATCCACTTAAGTTATAAGGTGAATTAGTGGTAGTAGTAACAATTGTTCCACTTCCTTGAGCAAAACCAGCTGTACCATATTCAATCTGCCATTCTGTGGCAGTGCCATTTTCGGTCCAATGCAAATCAGCTGAGGTTCCAGCGATATTTACCGTTGAGTCAGCTGTTGGTGTTACACAAGCAGGAGCTTCTCTTACTTGAAAGTCATCAACTGTAACGCCATAACCATAACCTGAGCGTGCTCTAAGCATTATAGCATAATCAGCACTAGGATTGGGTAGGTTGATATTTACTTCAGTCCATGCAGTAACAGAAGTAGTTACAGAAGTCAAGTAGGTCCAAGTACCTATTGAAGAAGTTCTGTAGAAAACGCCTAAGGTATCTTGGTCTCCACCCCAATCAACTTGGGTATGCCAAAAAGAAAGATTAGGGGTGGTTAATCCAGTTAAATCAAAATTAGGTGAAATCAACTCAGCTGCATCTCCGTTGTAATTACTTGAGGAAAACAACGCCATATTACTACCACCATAAGGGCTAATACTAGCATTACCATTCGCAGTAGCCTGTGTCCAATTAGCTGATCCACTAACTATATTGTCAGACCAACAAACAGGAGGAACTGCTGTCTCAAAATCTTCTAAATAAGGAAATGTTGTTATGGCATTACAAGGTGTAGAAAAAGTAAAAGGACCGGCCCAAGTGCTTGAGTCAGTTCCCGGAGTACAAATTGATTTTACATAATATTCATAGGCTGTTCCTGCAGTTAATCCCGTAGCAGTGTATGGGTTAGAGGTCACAACTCCTCTTGTTCCTGATCCTAAACCGGATCCGGCTGTGGTAACTTCTAAATGCCAAGAGGTGGCAGCATTTTGTTCTGTCCAAGAAAGATCAGCTGAAGTTGGTGTTAAATTACTTGCAGAAAGTGAAGTTGGGTCAAGACAAGCAGGAGGGGCAACATAAGTTACATAGAAAGAGGACGAATCTGCAATCTCATTATTGGAATACGCAGCACCACAATGTGGAAAAGCAAGATTGAAATTATTCGCTCCTATGGTGTCAATTCCTGAACCAAAAGTATATGAAATACGATACTCACCACCATCAAGCCCGTCACCGAAATCGTCTAAGGCATACAAAGAATAAACAATTCCAGTATCTAGACAAATGGTTTCCGTAAAAACCCCTCCTGCGGAATAATTACCAAAGCAGATAGAGTCTACTGCAATTCCTGTGGCTGTCTCCACAATTTTCCAACCATCTTCATCTGGAAATCCGTCCAAAGTTAGGTCAATAGTTAGGGTTAATGAAGATTGAGCAGGAGAACATTGAGACTGTCCGGCTAAACTCCAAATAAATAATGCGGAGAAGATCATAGACTTGACCATATTCCACGTCATTCTATGATTTTCCTTTTCAAAAAAATGTTTAGCTATTCGCATAATTAAAACAATTAAATTAGTATAAGATTCAACCTAAAATTTGTTAAGAGAACATCAAACATAGCTATCTTTCTATGAATATCAAAATTATTAAGATGAATATGTTAATAAAGTCTTTGTATACACAATCCAAATGTTTTTTTAGGCTCGTTCATAAAAGTTTTTATCTTTAGCAGTTCAATTAATCCTTCCCTTAGATGAAACATGTAGTCGCTTTATTCTTTTGTGTGCTTATTACATCCACCATGCAAACCTCTTTTGTGCACGCCTCTAGTAATGAAAAGGTAACAGTGGAGCAGAAGATGGAACACTCAGAATTGGCAGAGGAAAGCCACAATGAATATGCCGATCACGAAAGTGAGCATGAGGGTGGTCATCACACCAATACAGCACCTTTACTTTTTATCATATTGGCGCTTTTAATTG
>CAJXMH010000039.1 GCA_913056345.1 uncultured Flavobacteriales bacterium
TTATTTAATCTAGTAGGACCTAGTTTACGCGCCAGACAAGGCTTTGATTTTGAAACCCAAAGCGACTATTTTATTAACATTCGAACCACAGACTCGCAAGGAGCATCTTATACAAAACAATTGCAAATTCGAATAATAGATGCCAATGACGCCCCGTCGGCCATATCACTTTCAACTCAGAGTGTTAACGAGAATATGCCGATTGGAAGCTTTGTAGCGACTCTTCAATCAACAGATGAAGACTCTGGCGATAGTTTTACTTACAGTTTAGTGAATGGTGTAGGTGATGCAGATAATGGCAACTTTTCTGTTCGTAATGACAGTTTGTTTACTGCTGCAGTCTTGGACATAAATGTACAAGCCACGCAAAGTATCCGCTTGCAAACGAATGATGGAAATGGAGGAGCGTATAGCAAAGAATTCACTTTAATCGTAAAAGATGTAAACAATATTCCAACTGACATTAACATTTCTACAGCTCTCATTCCTGAAAGTTCCTCTGTTGGTTCTGCTGTGGCCACCTTTACCGTAAATGATCCAGATGCAGGAGATAATCATACTTTAAGTTTAGTAAGCGGAGTTGGAGACTCGAATAACCTTGCCTTCAATATTAGTTCTAACCAACTTATAGTGGCAACATCCTTTGACATTAATGTTCAAAGTAGCTACTCTATTCGTGTGCAAGCAGACGACGGTTTTGGGGGGGTATACCAAAAAGCTTTTATGCTAACCATTACGAACTCGAATGATGCTCCAACCAATATTATTCTTTCGAATGATAGCGTAGCTGAAAACCTAGTGAGCAATGCATCTATAGGGTTTCTAACAGCGGTTGACCCTGATACAGGCGATACACATACATTTAATTTGCAGGGAACTAACAACGACAACAGTTCTTTTGCTATTGTTGGGAACGAGCTAAGAACAGCAGCCACTTTTAATTATGAGGCCAAGGGCATCTACTTTGTTAACATTGAAGCCAATGATGGTAATGGAGGGCTCTATTCTAAGCAGTTTAGTATCATAGTTAAGGATGCAAATGATGCTCCAACTGATATAATCCTTGACAATAACACCTTAGCCGAAAATGCCGCTAATGGCAATTATGTAGGCACATTAAGTTCAATTGATCAAGACGTATCAGATAGCTTCACTTATTCTTTAGTAAGCGGAAGTGGAGGTTCGGATAATGCCTCATTTAACATTAGTAACGACAGCTTATTTGCCAGCTTGCCATTTAATTATGAGCAGAAGGCCAATTACAGTGTTCGCATTAGAAGCACGGATGCTGGAGGGTTGTTTACAAATAAGATTTTTTCAATACGCATTACAAATTCAAATGATGCACCAATCGATCTTTCAATCGACAATAATTCGATTGCGGAAGATGTTCCTAACAATACAATCGTTGGCGCATTTTCTACCATTGACCCTGATACAGTTGACTCTCATACTTATAGTTTAGTTGCCGGAACAGGTGATGCAGACAATGCTTCTTTCACTATTCAAGGTAATAACCTTAGAACTAACACAAGCTTTGATGTTAACGTACAAACCGTATACGCTATTAGAGTAAGAACCACTGACAACGGCAGTGACTTTTTTGAAAAAGCGCTTACCATAAACATTACCAATGCGAATGATGCTCCAACAGATATTATTTTATCTAATGATAGTGTTTACGAAAGCTTACCTTTTAACACTTTGGCTGGGACCTTAAGCACTGTTGATCCTGATGCGGGAGATAGCCACACCTATACTCTAACCGGGACGAATAATGATAATGCTTCCTTTGCAATTCTTGGGAATGAATTACGAACAGCCGCTACCTTTAATTTCGAGTTGAAGAGCAGCTATTTTGTAAACATTTTAACTGACGATGGAAACGGAGGAACATTCATCAAGCAGTTTACTATAAACGTAAAGGACACGGCCGACGGCCCTACTGACATTATTTTAAGCAACAATACCATATCAGAGAATGCGGCCAATGGTAATTTTATTGGTACCCTCAGCTCAATCGATGAAGATGCAAACGACACTTTTACTTACAGTTTAGTTTCAGGAATTGGAGCTGCTGATAATGGGGACTTTACTATACAATCTGATAGCCTATTTGCAAGTACTTCATTTAACTATGAGCAAAGAAATAGGTACTTTATTAGACTGAGAAGTACTGATGCTCTAAACTTATTTACAGAGAAAGCCTTTACCATAAACGTATTAAATGCCAATGATGCACCAACATCATTAACAATCGACAATAACAGCATCCAGGAAGACGTTCCTCGCAACACTACAGTTGGAGACTTTACTACGCAAGATCCTGATACAGTTGACAACCATACATACAGCCTTGTTGCAGGAGCAGGAGATACAGATAATGGTGCTTTTTACATCCAAGGCGCTTCTCTTAAAACAAACACAACCTATAATGTAAACCTGCAGACAGTTTATAGTATTCGGGTGCGTACAACAGATTTAGCAGGGGATACTGCTGAAGCTCAGTTCACGATTAACATCACGAATGCCAATGATGCACCAACAGATATTATTTTGAACCCAGATTCTATTAATGAGAACCTTCCGGCTAATTCATCAGTGGGAAGATTTACAACCGTAGATGCAGATGCCATGGATTCACATATCTATTCCTTTGTGAATCTTTCAACAAATGATAACTCTAGTTTTGTTATCATAGGAGATGAATTGCGCTTGTCCGCTCCATTAGACTTCGAGACAAAGAGTACCTACTTTATTCAAGTTCAAACAGATGATGGTAATGGTGGAACTTATTCTCGACAGTTGTTTGTGAATGTGAAAGACACGAATGATGTACCAACTGATATTCTGCTTTCTGCAAATTCGGTTGATGAGAAGCAAGCTCCAGGTCAATTTATTGGAAAACTAAGAACCGTTGATCAAGATGTGGTAGATCAATATACCTACAGTTTTGTAAACGGAACCGGAGATACGGATAATGGAAGTTTTAGTATTTCGAATGATAGTCTTTTTTCAAATGCTTCATTTGATGTATTAGTAAAAAGTCAGTTAAGTCTTAGAATTGAAACAGCTGACCAAGACAATAAAAGATTTCAAAAGTCTTTTCAAGTTTTCGTACAGGATGTAAATGATCCACCCAATGCAATCACCATAAGTAATGCTTCAATTCCTGAAAATACAGCATTAAATAGTGCGGTTGGAGTCTTTAATACACAAGATATAGATCCCAATCAAACCTTTACTTACCAGCTGGTAAGTGGAGCTGGAGATGCGGATAATGGCAATTTTATCTTAGCAGGCAATGAGCTGCGAACCAATATTCTGTTTAACTACAATGCACAGCGTTCGCATAACATCCGCCTAAGGTCTACTGACCAAGGAGGGTTAAGCGTGGAAGAAACATTTGTAGTAAACATCACCAACAGCAATGATGCTCCAACTAACATTGTCCTAAGTCCGGCCTCTTTCAACGAAAATATTCCAGTCGGAAGTGCGATATCAACAATAAGCACAATAGATGCTGACAGCACCGATAGTTTTAGCTACAGTTTTGTCAATCAAGGTAGTAATGACAATGCTTCATTTATAATAGCAGGTGATGAGCTTCGTACATCAGTTCCAATTGACTTTGAAAGTAAGAGCCTTTACATCATTGAATTACAAACGCGAGATGCAGCCGGAGCTACCTATAGCCGACAACTTACTTTAAATGTTTTAGATACTAATGATGCGCCTACAGGCTTGTCAATTTCATCAGATTCAATTGCAGAAGGTTCTCCAATCGGAAGCTTCGTGGCCAACCTAAGTACTCAAGATGTTGATGCTATCGATAACCACGTTTATACTTTAGTTGCCGGTCAAGGTTCAGCTGATAATGCTTTATTTAGGATCAACGGTGCGCTCTTGGAAGTGGATTCAGTACTTGCCTTTAATGATGCGAGTCAAAGAAGCGTTAGGGTTCGCAGTACAGACCAAGATGGATTATTTGTAGAAGCAAACTTTATCATTAGAATAAAGAATCAAAACGATGCTCCTGAGGACATTACGCTAAGTGACACCACAGCCAATGAAAATGCTGTTGCAGGAACAAGAATTGCTTTGATCAGTACATTAGATCAAGACCGCAACGATAACTTCACTTATGAACTAGTAGCAGGCAGTGGAGATGATGATAATGATGCTTTCATGATCATGGGTAATGAATTACAGAATATGGTAAGTTTCGATTTTGAAACACAGTCAGCTTATGCGATTCGTTTAAGAAGCACAGATGCAGCAGGAGCAAGTATAGAGAAAGCTTTCACTATTCAGTTAGAGAACGGTAACGAAGCCCCGAGTATAGAAGCCCAAACTTTTGCTGTGATAGAAAACGCAGCTATTGGAACAGAAGTAGGAACAGTAATAGCTAGTGATGTGGATGCAGGTGATAGTTTAAGCTTCAGAATTGTAGGTTCAATCATAGATTTCCAGCTTGAAGCTGCAAGCGGAAAGTTGGTAAGCAATCGAACTTTTGATTACGAGGTCAAAAAAACCTATCTAGTACAAATTGAAGTGAGCGATGCAGCAGGTTTGAAAGATACCGCAGAAGTAGAAGTGATTATTGAAGATCAAATTGAGCAAACTCTGCCGGTGGCCTGCGGTTGCCACCCCACTGGAGATGGAAGAAACGATACTTGGTCAATTGAAAATGTTGAGCTTTATTCCAATTATCGACTCACTATTTTTTCAGCCAATGGAGACTTGGTTTTTGATAAGGCAGCTAACTACAGTAATGATTGGGATGGCACATTTGCAGGAGAGCAATTACCCGAAGGCATCTACTATTATTATTTTGAGGACAATCAGAATGCTGCTAACAACTACCGAGGCACCATAACCTTAAAGCGATAACTAACCAATACAAGACATTAATCTAGAGACTAATGAAAAGAATCTATACACTACTCGCAATTGGCGCGATGCTCACAACATCTGCTGCAATTAGCCAAGAACTCTCCAACGGCTACTACAATTATATCATGAACCGTTATAATTTAAACCCTGCCTTTGCGGGTAATAACGGTAACATCTCCGCGATCTTAAACACCAAGACCTACATGGCCGGTTTCAGTGATGCACCGCGTAACACCATGTTTGGGATCCACGCCCCTTTGAACGAGCAACAAGGTATAGGAGCACGGATCATCTCCGACCGCAGAGGCGCTTATGAGCTATCTAAGTACGATGCAACCTACAGTTACCAGATTCAATTGGATGAGAGCTCAGACTTAAGATTTGGTGTATCAGCCGGAGCATTAAGAAGAATGTTAAACCCGAACTTGATCAATAATGTAGAACTACTAGACCAAACTGACCCCACCTTAGCAGGCGATTACTTTGATCAGACCAACTTTATAGCCGGCGTTGGGATGGTATATGACTATGAGAACCTACAAGTAGGTTTAAGTGCCCCACACCTTGTAATCGGTAGTGAGCAGCTATCCGAACACTTGGTAGGAAGTGTAAGCTACCGCTATGAATTTGAAGAAAGCGACTTTGCCGTAACCCCACTTGTAATCTACCAGAACATGCCGGTGTTAGACAACCGCTTTGACGTATTGTTAAGAGGAGACTACAAAGAGAAAGTGTGGACTCAAATAGGTTACCAATCAACCGACAATCTGAACTTCGCTTTGGGTTTTGACTTTGGTCCTTTTGGAATCGGGTACTCTTACGAGATGAACAACAGTGAGTTAAGCAATATCGCCTCGAACAACAATGAGATAGTAGTTAGATTAAGCTTTTTGCCACCAAAGAAGCAAAAGCAAAATGCGATCCTTAGCACCTTAGATGAGTATGTAGCGAAGTTTGATGCGATGTTAAAAGAAGGGCAGAACAAGTTTGGCAAGCAAGAGGTGTTTTCTGAGATCATGCGGATCAGAACTAAACTGCTGGAACTAGAAGAAATAAATGATAAGAAGACGGCTAAGAAGGTAGAGCAGAAGTTGAGCACTATCGAAGGTCAAATTATAGCACTAGAAAAGAAATACGCGAATTGATGAAAGTACTTGGATTGAGTTTGTTCTTGGCTTTTTCGCTGAGCTTGTTTTCACAAGATAGCGCAAAAGTTGAAGGAAATAACGAAAAAATAAAAGAATTGAATAGTCGTTTAGATCAGTTGTTGCTTGGAAAGGAACAGCCAAGAGATAGTCTTGCTATAAAGTTAGATACCATGCTAATGCTTATCAAAGAGTTAAGGCAAGAAATGACAACGATTAAACAAGAGTTTGCAGAAATTAAAAAGGGAAAAGTTGAATATGAAATCGAACCTCAGTCTACTAGCGTCTTAGAAAGAGACTCTTTTTATGTGGTAGTGGCGGCCCGAGGTAATTTGCGGAAGGCACAAGAAGCCTTGTTGCAATATCAAAAAAGCTACCCTTTAATGATTGTGCAGAATGACCGTGAAACTTGGTTTCATTTGGTGCATAAAAAAAGCTACAGCCAAGATGAAGTGGGTAATATGGTCGCCAGAGAAAGGATGAATGGCATTAAAGATGCTTGGTGGATTTCAGGGCAGAAGTTGAGATTGGATTAGCGAAAAGTTTAAAGTAGAAGAGTTGAAGAGAAGAAAAGAATAAAGACAAAGGATTAAAGAAGAAAGATGAAGAAAGCTTAAAGAGAGTATAAAGCTCAAAGCGAAAAACCTAAAGTGGGAAAGTAAATGAGTTGAAGAGAAAAAGAAGAAGAGAAAAAGAGTAGAAAAGTGGAAGAGTTTAAAACTTAAAGTGAAAAGCCAAAAGAAGATGAATTGCTTTCCAAGTGATTCCTTTTCGCGCCTTGCGAATTCTTTGAGTTCTTTGTGGTTAAAAGTAGAAAGCCTTAAGCTCAAAGCGAAAAGCATAAGAGTTGAAAGTCTGCGGTAATCTGTGAAATCAGCGTGAGGACCAAACATAAAGCTTAAAGAGAAAAGCCAAAAGAAGATGAATTGGCTTCCAAGTGATTCCTTTGCTTGCTTTGCGAATTCTTTGAGTTCTTTGTGGTTCTAGGTAGAAAGTCTTAAGCTCAAAGCGAAAAGCATAAGAGTTGAAAATCTGCGGTAATCTGTGAAATCAGCGGGAGGACTAAAACATAATGCTTAAAATATAAAACGCATTACGTTATCTTCTGATACAAATTAGAGATTTCTCTATACTTTATTAGTAATTATAAGCCGATCAGAATAGCTTATGACTCCTTCACTGCCAAATGCAACTCATCTAACTGTTCTCCATCAATGATTGACGGCGCATCAATCATTACATCTCTGCCTGCATTGTTTTTTGGAAAGGCGATGTAATCGCGGATAGATTCAGTACCTCCAAAAAGCGCACACATTCTGTCAAAACCAAAAGCAATCCCACCGTGAGGTGGAGTACCGTACTCAAAGGCATCCATTAAAAAGCCAAACTGAGCCCTGGCTTCCTCTTCAGAAAAGCCGAGTAAACTCAACATTTTTTCTTGCATTTTGCGTTCAGAAATTCGGATTGATCCTCCGCCTAATTCAACCCCATTAATCACCATATCATAAGCGTTGGCCCGAACTTCTTCAGGAGCAGTTTCTATCTTATCTAAGTCTTCAGTTTTAGGCGAAGTAAAAGGGTGGTGCATGGCGTGAAAATTTCCCGTTTCTTCATCTTTTTCTAACAATGGAAAATCCACTACCCAAAGTGGGGCAAATTGATCTTTTGGTCGCAAGCCTAATTCTTCGCCCATTTGCAAGCGAAGCACACTCATGGCGTTTCGACTGTGATTTTTATCTCCAGAAATAATCAGCAACAAATCGCCTTTTTCAGCACCCATTTCATCGGCCCATTCCTGCAACTGTTCAGCAGAGTAGAATTTGTCGATAGAAGATTTGATGCTACCGTCTTCATTTAACTTTACATAAACCAAACCTTTTGCTCCTACTTGCGGCGTTTTTACAAAAGCAGTTAACTTATCCAACTGCTTTCGGCTGTAAGTAGCACAACCTTTGGCACAAATACCAACAACCAATTCAGCTTCGTCAAATACTTTAAAACCTTTGCCTTGGGCTAAGTGGTTTAACTCATGGAATTTCATATCAAAACGAAGATCTGGTTTGTCGGAGCCATAATGTTTCATAGCGTCTGCATAACTCATTCGTGGGAAGTTGGGCAAATCAACGCCCTTGATTTCTTGAAATAAGCTTTTCATCAAACCTTCAAACTGCTGCAAAACATCTTCTTGCTCAACAAAAGTCATTTCGCAGTCAATTTGGGTAAACTCCGGCTGACGATCAGCTCGTAAATCTTCATCGCGAAAGCACTTCACGATTTGGAAATACTTATCGTAGCCTGAAACCATCAACAATTGCTTAAAGGTCTGTGGCGATTGGGGCAGGGCGTAAAACTGTCCTTCATGCATGCGCGAAGGCACTACAAAATCTCTGGCCCCTTCTGGAGTTGATTTGATTAAGTAGGGCGTTTCCACTTCGATAAAATCGGCTTGGCTGAGATTGTTTCTAACCGCAATGGCCAATTTGCTGCGCAATAAAATTTTGTCTTGAACTGGTTTTCTGCGCAAGTCGAGGTAGCGGTATTTCATGCGTAATTCCTCCCCGCCATCAGTTTCATCTTCTATGGTAAAAGGGGGCGTTTTAGAAGCATTTAAAACCTTGATCTCCTTTACTTCTACTTCAATTTCTCCGGTGGGAATATTTTTATTTTTGCTGCTGCGTTCAATTACTTTTCCTTTTATTTGGATAACGTATTCGCGTCCTAATTCCCTTGCTTGCTCACATAGCTCAGCATTTTCCTCCATATTGAAGGTTAACTGCGTAATACCGTAGCGGTCGCGCAGATCAACGAAAGTTAATCCACCCAAATCGCGTGATTTTTGCACCCAACCACAAAGGGTAACGTCTTGGTTAAGGTCAGTAATTCGGAGTTCGCCGCAAGTATGTGAACGTAGCATAGCTTTTATTTTGCTGCGAAATTAGGAAAGGTCTGCGAAAGAATAGAGCGCTGCGCTTTTAGAAACAAGAAGCGAGACCGCTTTGCTTTTAGAGTTTAGACCTTAGGTTTTACATTAATGATCGCCCTTAGGTGTAGTTTGACCGCTTTGTCTTTCAAAACCTTTGCGAGCTTGGAGACTTCTTGGTAAACTTTGGGGTAAAAGTTGAAGAGTTGAAGAGTAGAAAAGTATGTTTGGTCAAGAATAATCAACGTTAGTCAGCGCAATCTGCGGGAGTATTTATAAGAGGTTAGACTTTAGACCTTAGATTATTCTTTAAAACCTTTGTGGCCTTTGTGGATTCTTGGAGCACTTTGCGGTTAGAATTTTGACTGCTATTATTTCACCTAGAGCCAAAGAGAAGATACTGAATGCTCAAAGGAATTGTAAAAGACACTTTATACTCCGTGAAGAAACTCCGTGTAATAAGCAAACTATTATCATAATATAACTCAACAAATCAGGAGTATCCCTAAATAATCAAAACAACTATCCAACACCCTATTCCTTTTTCTAACTTTGCAGAATGAGCATTAAGCCTTTCGACGACAAATACTTTATGAAACAAGCCTTGAATGAGGCCAATCGAGCGTTTGATCGGGATGAAGTGCCTATTGGTGCAGTGATCGTACTAAAGGACCAAGTAATTGCCCGTGCTCATAACCTTACCGAAACCCTGAATGATGTAACGGCTCATGCCGAAATGCAAGCATTTACGGCGGCAGCAGACTATATTGGCGGAAAATATTTAAAAGAGTGCACCCTTTATGTAACCCTAGAACCCTGTGCCATGTGCGCCGGTGCAGCCTATTGGACGCAAATCTCAAAAGTGGTTTACGGCGCAAAAGATGAAAAAAAAGGGCTGCTTTCAACCAAACAGGCCCATATATTTCACCCTAAAACAGAAATCGTTGGTGGTGTAATGCAAGATGACTGCATTGACCTAATGCAATTATTTTTTAAAGAGAAGCGATAAAACCAAAGTCGCTAAAGCTTGTTTCCCCAAACAATACACTTTGATTAACTTTGTGCTCTGAAAAAAATAGCTAACAAAAACTTTATTTATATGTATCCAGCAGAAATGGTAGCCCCCATGAAAGAAGAATTAACTACGGTGGGCTTTGATGAATTAGTAACTCCCGAAAAAGTAGACGATGCAATAACAGCTGAAGGAACTACTTTAGTAATGGTAAACTCCGTATGTGGTTGCGCCGCAGCAAACGCAAGACCCGCAGTGATTATGGCCTCTAAGCATGACAAAAAGCCAAGCCGTATGACTACGGTTTTTGCAGGGGTTGACAGTGAAGCAGTAGCACAAGCTAGAAAACACATGCTACCCTATCCTCCTTCTTCACCATCTATTGCTTTATTCAAAGATGGAAAGTTGGTGCACTTTATCGAAAGACACCACATTGAAGGCAGACCTGCAGAATTGATTGCGGAAAACTTAACCGCTGCTTTCGACGAGTTCTGTTAATAAACAATATAACCTAATATAGAAAGGAGGATTCATCGTTGTTTCCTCCTTTTTCTATTTTCTTTTTATTCGAAGATAAATTTTAAATAAGGTGCTTGTCTGTCAGAAAAATAAGTTCTAACTTCGCAGCCCCTTTTTAAGGGATACTATATTTATACACCAAAGTAAAAGCGAGTATTGTTGTGGATACCTTAAGTTACAAAACGATTTCAGCCAATAAGGCCACTGTTAAAAAAGAGTGGTATGTGGTAGATGCAGAAAATGAAACCTTAGGTCGTTTGGCCTCAAAGGTTGCGAAGATGGTTAGAGGAAAGCATAAGCCTTACTTTACTCCTCACGTAGATTGTGGTGATCATATCATTGTAATCAATGCTGAGAAAATAAGGTTGACTGGAAATAAGATGTCTGAGAAGACTTACATTTCTCACTCAGGTTATCCTGGTGGACAAAAAACCATAACAGCTGAGCAGTTATTGGCAAAAAAGCCAATTGCGCTTATTGAAAAGGCTGTGAGAGGGATGCTTCCAAAAAATCGTTTAGGAAGAGCTTTGTTCGGCAACTTGCACGTTATTGAAGGAACTGAGCACCAGTTTGAAGCTCAAAAGCCAAAAGAATTAAAATTAGACTCAATCAAATAATACATGGACGTAGTTAATACACTCGGTAGAAGGAAAAAGTCGATTGCAAGGGTTTACCTTTCAAAAGGAAAAGGTAACGTAACCGTTAATGGTAAAGACTTTAAAACCTATTTCCCAACTGTAGCTTTACAGTACAGAATTAACCAGCCTTTTGCTTTAACTGAAAACGAAGGCAAGTACGATGTAAAAGCAAATTTAAGCGGTGGTGGAATTACAGGACAAGCAGAAGCTTTGCGCTTAGCTATGTCTAGAGCTTTGGTTGAGATCAATGCAGATGACAAGCCTGCCTTGAAGGCAGAAGGCCTTATGACACGTGATCCTAGAATGGTAGAGCGTAAGAAGCCAGGTCAGAAAAAAGCAAGAAAGAAATTCCAGTTCAGCAAGCGATAATTGCCGAGCAGAAGAAAATATATACCAAACGTCATCACCGAAAGGTGTGTTTAGTATCCAAATTGCAGAGACTGAATTCGTTCGCTACTCTGCAATTGTTTTAATAAGTTGAACGTAAACACAAACAAAATGGCAAAGACCGATTACAAAGAATTACTAGACGCCGGAGTACACTTCGGACATTTGAAAAGAAAGTGGCATCCTAAAATGGCTCCATATATTTTTATGGAGAAAAATGGGATTCACATTATTGACCTGAACAAGACAGCCGCTAAGCTGGATGATGCAGCTTCTGCTATGAAGCAGATCGCGAAGTCAGGTAAGAAGATCCTTTTTGTGGCAACCAAGAAACAAGCCAAAGAGGTAATGGAAAAGCATGTTAAACCAACTGCCATGCCTTACGTTACTGAGCGTTGGCCAGGTGGAATGTTAACCAACTTTGCTACCATCAGAAAGGCAGTTAGAAAAATGTCTTCTATCGATAATATGATGAAAGATGGAACTTTTGACGTATTGTCAAAAAGAGAACGTCTTCAAATTACTCGTCAGCGTGCGAAGTTAGAAAGAGATTTAGGCAGTATTTCTGACCTAAATAGATTGCCTTCTGCTTTATTCGTTGTTGATATCATGAAAGAGCATATTGCAGTTGCTGAAGCTAAGAAACTCAACATTCCAACTTTTGCAATCGTTGACACTAATTCAAATCCTACTAAGGTTGATTTTCCAATTCCGGGTAACGATGATGCCGCTGCTGCAATAGATAAAATGTTAGAAGTAGTTTGCGCTTCAGTTCAAGAAGGACTGCAAGAGAGAGAAGCTGAGAAAAGCAAGAACAAAGCAGCTAAAGAGAAAGCGCAAGCAGCGAAAAAAGAAGAGAAAGCCGAGGCAAAAGAAGAACCAAAGGCTGAAAAAGAAGAATCAAAATAATTTTACACAAACTAAAACAATACGGCAATGGCAAAAATTACTGCTGCTGAAGTAAATAAACTAAGAAAGCAAACCGGAGCAGGCATGATGGACTGCAAGAAAGCGCTCGTAGAGGCTGAGGGGGACTTTGATAAAGCAATTGAGATCTTGCGTAAGAAAGGTCAGAAGGTTGCTGAAAAGAGAAGTGATCGTGATGCTAATGAGGGTGTGGTGATTGCAGCAACTACAGCTGATCAGCAATATGCAGCTATGATCATGTTGAACTGCGAAACTGATTTTGTGGCGAAGAATGAAGACTTTGTTGGCGTTGCTAAATCTATTTTAGATATCGCTCTCAACGAAAAGCCAGCTTCTGTAGAGGATTTGAAAGCTTTGAAATTCAACGATAGCTTAACTGTTGCAGAAAAGATAACCGAAGAAGTTGGAAAGATTGGCGAAAAGATCGATCTAGGCGAGATGGCATCAGTAAATTCTGATAAGGTAATTGCTTACAACCACCCTGGATACAAAACCGCAGCAATTGTAGCAATGAATAAAGATGCTGATGGTGTTGAAGAAGCTGGAAAAAATGTAGCCATGCAAATTGCAGCTATGAATCCTGTTGCTTTGGATGCTGATAGCGTTAGCGAAGAGATCAAAGCAAGAGAGTTGGAGATTGGCAAAGAACAAGCCATCAAAGAAGGAAAGCCTGAAAACATTATAGATAAGATTGCCCAAGGGAAGTTACAACGTTACTTTAAGGATAATACCTTATTGAATCAGCAATTCTTTGTTGATAATAAGAAAAGCGTAGCAGATTATCTAAAATCGGTGGACAAAGACTTGACTGTTTCAGACTTCAAGCGAAGCTCACTAGTTTAAACATATTGAAAAGAGAGAATTTTAATTCTCTCTTTTTTTTGTCCCAATAATTTTTGGGAGTCAGCCAACGGGCCTATAAAATTGACTTAATTTTGACAAAACCTTCTACCATGAATTATAAGAGAATCCTTTTAAAACTAAGCGGAGAAGCCCTAATGGGCGAAAAGAAATTTGGGATTGACCACAGTCGTCTCAACCAATACGCAAAGGAGATCAAAAGCATAGTAGATGAAGGGGTAGAAGTCGCCATTGTGATTGGTGGAGGTAATATCTTTAGAGGGATACAAGCCACAGAAGGTGGCATTGAAAGGGTACAAGGTGATTACATGGGCATGCTAGCTACTGTAATTAACAGCATGGCTTTACAATCAGCTTTAGAAGAAATTGATGTTTACACGCGCCTGCAAACTGCTATCAAAATGGAGCAGATCGCAGAGCCTTACATTCGAAGAAAGGCGGTACGTCACTTAGAAAAAGGTCGCGTAGTAATTTTTGGAGCCGGTACTGGAAACCCTTACTTTACGACTGATACTGCAGCAAGTTTAAGAGCTATAGAAGTTGAAGCTGATGTTATTTTAAAAGGAACTCGGGTAGATGGTATTTATGATTCTGATCCTGAAAAGAATGCCGATGCCGTTAAATATGACAAGATCTCATTTACAGAAGTTTATGAGAAAGGCTTGAACGTGATGGATCTTACCGCCTTTACTCTTTGTAATGAAAACAAATTACCCATTGTAGTATTTGACATGAATACGCACGGTAACCTCATGAAAGTAGTTTGTGGCAAAGAAGAGGTGGGTACCTTAGTAGAGTTTTAATTAACCTAGACCTTTACTCTATTTTGCTTATATTCATGGTGAAAATTGATTTACCGTGACAAAAACTTTCAACTTATTAAAGCTTAAACACACTAATAGGCGACTTTGGCTTGGGCTCGCTTGTTTCGCTACACTTTCAGCGTTCTTGTCTTACGATTACTTTCAGGAAGAAAGCTTTCAGTTTGAAGGATTCTACCTAATGCTAGTGTTTTTTGGTTTTCAAAACCTATATGAATCAAGGGGCTTTTCGTTAAATCAACTTTTTGGAGAATGTTATTTAAAAGTAGATTCTGAAAAGATCCAATACAAACCAAAGCTCTTTAAGCCCGAACAAGTAGTTAGTTGGGAGGAAGTGGCTTACTTGAAAGATTATGGCTATCGTATTTTCTTAGTGCAGCATAACAGTGAAAGCTTACGTATTGATCTTAGTAGCTTAGAAAGTGATCAACTGAAGCAGCTTAGAGAGGCATTTGCAGCTTTTGCCGCAGAAAAGAAGATTGAGGTTAAAGCGGCTACAAGAAAAGCTGCATAAAAAATCATCCTCTTTTGCGCTTTATCTAAAATTCAAAATTCTTAATTTCATCCATCTTAAAATATACAGACCATGGAAGAGGAAATAGACTTCATTTTGGAAACCGCTGAAGAGTCAATGCAGGCTTCAGTAGATCATTTAAATAAAGAGCTAACCAAGATTAGAGCAGGCAAAGCCAACCCAAGTATGTTGGATGGAATAATGGTAGAATATTACGGTGCAAATACACCCTTAAGCCAGGTAGCTAATGTTGGTACCTTAGATGCACGAACCATTACGGTGCAGCCTTGGGAGAAAGCCACTTTAGAGCCAATAGAAAGAGCGATCATCAATTCCAATTTGGGCTTGAATCCACAAAACAATGGGGAAATGATCTTGATCAATGTTCCTCAATTAACTGAGGAGCGCAGAAAGGAGTTGGTCAAGCAGACCAAGGCTGAAGGAGAACACGCTAAAGTGAGTATTCGCAATGCGAGAAAGGATGCGAACGATGAGGTCAAGAAATTACAGAAAGACGGTTTAGCTGAAGACCAGGCAAAAGGATTAGAAGAGGAAGTACAAGAGTTGACCAATAAATTTTCAGCTAGAGTAGATGAGGTGCTTGAGGTAAAAGAGGCAGACATTATGAAAGTGTAATTCAATTACAAATTACGAATCAATTAATTACGAATGGCTCCGAAGTTTTGCTTCGGGGCTTTTTTATTAATGAGCAGTAATGCAATCTTAATCGATTTAGCTATGAGAGGCGATTTCGGCAATTGGTGTGAAAATGGATTTTAGTTGTAAGCGCTAGATAGCGTCGTCCTTCGTCCTCGCTATGACAGCGCTTATTAATTACCAATTACTAATCTGTTAATTTGTTAATCATTCAAAGCGGAGCTTTGAAATTTTGTCCATTAAGGTAAAGTGTTTTGGTACTGAAATGGCTGCTTATTTCGGCCGAATTGAGCAAACGTGAGGTGGAGA
This sequence comes from uncultured Flavobacteriales bacterium, assembly GCA_913056345.1. Lineage (GTDB taxonomy): Bacteria > Bacteroidota > Bacteroidia > Flavobacteriales_E > Vicingaceae > CAJXMH01. The sequence continues at coordinate 15,607 of CAJXMH010000039.1, forward strand.
AACACTTCAATCGCACCCAAATAAGCACATAAATAGAAAGGAAACAAGAAGGTAATACCGAGACTTGTTTCCCAACCTTCTGATTTCAACTTTCATGTTTTAAGAGGCCCAAACTTTCGTTCCTTCCGAGCAATTCTTGCAGATTTCAATGTTTTCCCTACCGTTGAAAAGGGTTTTTCTAAAGTCACGGTAAGCCTCTCCTTTCCAAATTTCTTGAAAGGAAGCGTCTTTCAATTCTCCTAGCTTAAAGTCAGCGTCTTTGTCAAAACAGCAAGGAATCACCCCTCCATCCCAAGTGATTACGCATGAGTGCCAGAGCTTCCAACAGTGTCGATCGAGGCTGTTTTTGATCTCGTAAGTACCATCCGTCAATTTTTTGTAGCGCGAATATTTGTCAATGGTTGGAATCAACGGATTACCGTGCTTGTAGTCGTAAACCTGGGCAGTTTTTAATTTCACCTCATTAACGCCTAGTTTATCCGCTAGTTTGTAAACATCATCAATTTGATGTTCGTTGGGTCGCACCACCAAAAACTGAAAGATCACATGAGGTGTCTTTGAGTTGAGTTTCTTTTTCCACTTGATCACATTTTTAGTGCCTTCGAGTACCTTCTCGAGTTTCCCATTAACACGGTAATTTTCATAAGTCTCTTGCGTGGTGCCATCAATGGAAACAATTAAGCGATCTAAGCCTGACTCCACAGTGCGTTTCGCACTTTTATCATTTAAGAAATGCGCATTGGTCGAGGTAGCGGTGTAGATATTCCGTTGATTGGCATATTCTACCATATCTAAGAATTTGGGGTTAATAAAAGGTTCCCCTTGAAAATAGAAGGTGAGGTAAAAAGTATCCTTAGCTACTTGGTCGATTACTTTTTGGTAGAACTCCTCTTTTAAATTACCGGTAGCTCTGGTAAATTGGCGCAACCCACTGGGACATTCAGGGCAGCCCAAGTTGCAGGCGGTGGTAGGTTCAATGGCAATGGCCATAGGAGCTCCCCAATGCCAATTCACTTTGAAATAACGCGAAACGAAAAAGCTAAACCAGATCTTGAAAGCATTAGCTAGCCTTCTAAAGCTAAGTCGCTTGGCAAACTGAATGTAATCTGATCCGTTTTTATTCATAAAGCAAAAATAAAGCTTCATAAATCAATAGAAAGACTGAAAGGAAACATTAGTTAATTTGCGAGCCCTAAAGTAACTAAATGAAAAAGCTTATTTCCTTGATTTTTTTACTGAGTGCTGTATTAATTGGCTTAGCTCAGCAACAGATATCAGGCAAAGTAATCGATGATGACAGCAGGGAACCACTTGCTTTTGTAAGCATTGTTGCGGAAGCGGGTAATTACGGAACAAGTACTGATATTGACGGCTATTTTTCATTTTCTATTCGTTCATCCATTGATAGTTTAACTTTTTCTTATGTGGGTTATGAGACAAGAAAGGTATCTGTTTCAGAACTACAGAACGCTGCAACTATATCCCTTTCACCAGCTGCTGTAAAGCTAGCGGAAGTAGAAATTTTACCCGGCGAAAACCCCGCCCATCGCTTGATCAGGCTTGCAATTGAAAATCGCCAAAAGAATAATCCTGAAAAGGCTACTGAGTTCAGTTACGAATCATACAACAAGCTGCTTTTTACCGGCGAGCCTGACAGCGCCTATGCAGCGCTGCCTGATTCGACTCAACGCAAAGACAGCTCTGCTTATGATGGTTTACAGTTTTTAAGTGAGTCGCATTTTTTCATCATGGAATCAGTGACTGAACGGAACCACATTCCACCTACCCATACCAAGGAAGTGGTGAAAGCAAGTCGTGTTTCTGGTTTGAAAACCCCTCTCTTCACCTTGATCGGAACTCAGTTGCAATCCTTCTCGCTTTATGATGACTATTTAAGTTTATTAGGAAGTGATTACCTGAGCCCACTGAGCAAGGGAAGCATTAATAAATACTTATTCGTGCTTGAGGACACACTATTAGAAGGTTCTGATACGGTGTTTCAGATTTCTTTCAGACCGCGAAAAGGAAAGTTCTTTGACGGTTTGGAAGGATTTATCAATTTGAATACAGATGGTTATGCAGTACAAAACTTTATTGCCGAAGCTCCAGAACAGGATGACATTAGTGTTAAGATTCAACAACTGTATAAAAAGGTAGCCGATAAACAATGGTTCCCGGTTCAGTTGAATACTAAACTGATCTTTAGCTCAATAGAAATCGAAAATTTTCAAGTTTTTGCTGAGGGAAGATCCTACATCAAAAACATTGAACTG
>CAJXMH010000040.1 GCA_913056345.1 uncultured Flavobacteriales bacterium
ACAATTGAAAATTTAGCCGGACTTACAGGAATAATCTCTCCCGAACGAACCAATACATCAAAATCGAGACGATTATTGGTTTCAGAGATTTCGGCTAGCTCGTTCAATGGATCTAATAAAACAGTAAATTGATTGTTACCCACATTCTGCTGAATACTAATTGGCAGTTTTAAAAGCAATTCTTCCTGAAAATAAACTGGCTTAATTTTAAAGAAATAGACCGAATCAGCTATTTGATTAGCAGGAAAGTCATGGCGTACTTCAATTGATAAGGAATCGCTAATGGCCTTACCGATATTTTGAATTCCCAATGAAATGGTAAAGGAATCTAGATCCGTGGTTATTTCAGCAGGTAAAATATTGAGTTGTTCTAAAATTGTGCTGTAATCAGGAAGTTGCGGGGCAAACAATTTAACAGCAGGATCACCTTGTAAGCTCATCTCCAAACAAATTCCTTTCAAACTAGCACTCACATTATTGTTATCTAATTCTCTTACAGCTTGCTGCATGTTTTCCGCCATACTTTTGCCATATCCAATTCTGCAGAAATGCTCATAAAAAGTACCCGAGTAGTCATTTAAAGTGTTTGCTAGCCCAAGGTTTCCATTAGCGATAAATCCTATAGATCCTTTGTTTCTTTCTAATACATAGAGCTCTGCCGTACTTCTAACCCCCGGCTGATGGTAATTACCGGCATAGCAGGAGTTGGCTAAAACGAAAGGATATTTATTCGTATTGCTCAATTGATCCGGTGAATCAATGGTTATATCAAAGTTTCCGGTAGCAGAAGCATGGCCAAAAAAGGTCATCAAGCCTACCCCTTGATTGATCAGAGTTCGGATAGAGTCAGACAAAGAAGTTTGGAAGGGAGCTGAAGAGCTTTTACGAAATGTCTTCACCTCTCCCCCATTTGGTGGAGCCTGATAATCTAGGGCAAAACCATTCAAATAAGATTCAAGTTGATTAGCTTCTAATGCTCTTCTTCCACCAGCAAAATGTAAAGCGCGCTTTCGCCAAATGGCATCGGGTGTCGCTTCATAAGCAATAACTTTATCCAAATAAGCTGCTACATCAGTATTGCTCAAAGCACTGATTCTGCCTTGAGGCACTAAAGGAGCTAAGCCACTTTGATTAAGACCTGCTGTTAGCAGATTGTCTGCCGCCGGATTGCCAAAGGTTGGCACTAAATTTTCTGCATAAGCATTTACATTATTGCGGTGCGCTTTTGCTGAGACCGATTTACCCACTAAAAAAAGGTGAGAAATGGGAAATGAGGCTTGATCAACGGCATGTTCTAAAAAGTTTCGAATCGCAAGCGGATTTTTTTCTATCCCAAAAGCAAATTGATCATAGAGCTCTGAAATAGATGCTACTAGGGTGCCCATTCCTGTAGACTGACGATAAGCCGCATATCGACTTGCTTCATTGATTAAACTGTTGTGGGTTACGATTAAAAAAGTAGTGTCTGCGATCTGGCTCAAATAATTAGTGAAGCGCCCATTTGTTCCAACCGCTTCTAATTGGGTTATATTCTTAATGGCAGATGGCGCACTGATGAAGCATTTCTTCCTTCCACCTGAATTCGGAATTAAGGTTTTGTAGTCGTTTGTTCCTTGAATAACCAAAATCCGTTTACCATTGGTCAAATCGTATAAGACAGGTTGATTGCCTCCTCTAAAAAATAAGATCTCTAAATATTGCTTGTTTTGAATCGAATGGTCATCGACCAAAAAAGAAGAGCTTTCAGCATTACCGAAGCTCATGGTATGCGGGTAAGTAATTTTCATATAAGGAACAGCAGTTCGATCAACCCCACTGCTGCGATCATCAATACTCCTTAAAACCACTGAATTGTTACCCCCAATAATCTCAGAAGGAGAAAAATTAAGGTTTACATCGACTAAATTGTAGCCTTCAAAAATTCGAGATACGGTTTGATTTCCGATTTGCACCTCAACATGATGGTCTCCGTTATTTTGACCTGCCCAGTCTGACTGACCAGAAATTTTCATCTCAAAATCAACAAAAGGACCTGCAGCATATCTATTAGGTGTGGCAATTCGAAGTGTTCTGGCACTACCCAAACGAAGGACAGAACTCATATAGCCTTCAGACGGGACATATTCTGGGTCAGTTGCCTGACTTGGTAGTATTTGACCATCATAATAAACATTATTGTAGGCCGCTACAGATTCCTTCCAAATAAAAGCAGCAGGAAAATAATTGCCAAAATCTGTAGCATTTTCCATTTGCAAGCGCCTCCCATTTTGTCCACTAATGCTCCAACTAAAATAATAATTGATGGTATCGTTGATCAAGCTGTAGAAAGGGTTGGGCTGGTTGCTTCTTCCTTTATAAAAAACAGAGTCAAGCCATCCATCATTGGGTTTTGCATAGAATTCAATGAAATCGTTTGGATTAAAAACGCCGTCCTGTTCTCCTTCAATGTAAATTGGAATTTCCTCCCCTCTTGCAAAAAGTTGAATATTTTGAGGATTAAAAGTGCTGACTGGCACTCCTGAATTAATCAAGCTTTGGTAGCTTATGCGGTGAATACCCTCTTCTGAGATCGGTATTTTATAATAAGATTGACTGTAATTGATCCACTCGTTACCGTATGGTTGAGCTAGGGCTGAAAAAGAAATAAAAAATAACGCTATGCTTACTAAAGCTCTCACGGTTTTCGATCAATATCAATACGTACTGAGAAAACATTAGAATATAAAGCCACAGACTGATCTCCGATATCAGTTAAAGCATAATCAATACTCACATATGGCAACTGGATACCTAAACCAAAGTTGGGTTGAAAAGTAGTCAATCTATTCCCATCAATATCATTGGTTACCTGCACATTACCCACTCCTCCTCTTAAGTAGATCAATTCATCATAGGTTGCCTCAATACCGAAACTTGGATCGATGGAGATGGGATCAGAATTTAACAAGACATTTCTTCTTCCATCAAACGTATTTTTCAAGTTTAGCTCTGCACGCATACCTATTCTATCACTAAAAACAAAACTTCTATTAATACCCAATACGAGCTCAGGCAGTGTAAGTTCTACGGAATTTTCAGGGATTTCGTTTCCAGTTCTTAGGAAAACTTCTTGTGTTTCCTGATCGAGGTTACTACTCCAAGCATTAAAAGTGGTGGTAACATCTCTACCTACCGCGGCAAACATCCATTTACCTTTTTCGTATTGCATTCCTACATCAAAGCCAAAACCCCAAGCATCTGCAAAATCACCCACGTTACGGTGAATAATTTTAACATTAGCACCATAACTCAAGCCTTCTATTTCTGTTTTTCTAGCGTAGGTGATCAATCCGGCGTAATCAGCTGCAGAAAAGGTAGTGACACGATCAAAATTAATGTTACCCTCCGCATCGATCAATTGGGTAGTATTGGGAATATCATCAACCCCAAAACGAATAAAAGAAACTCCGAAGCTACTCTGACTGTCTAAACGGGTGGCAAATGCACCGTAATCATAAGCTGCAATACCAGCAAAATATTCACTGTGCATTAATGAAAATTGAAAATCATTTTCAAGGCGACTCAGTCCTGCAGGGTTCCAATACCCTGCGGTAACATCGTTGGCAGAGGCCACAAAAGCATTTGACATCCCTAAAGCTCTAGCTCCTACACCGATCTTCAAAAACTCATTACTGTATTTGGGTGCTTGTGCTTTAGCAGAAAAAGCAAATAAAAAAAATGCTGATATGGTTAAAAAACGAATTTTCATTTTTTCAAAGATTGGTAAAGTTACTCAACTTACTAACCTAATTCTGATTTGATTATTTCTTTTGAGACAACATTTAATTCCAATCAGACTCAAACTATGACGTTTTGAAAGTATTTTTCGGCGTCTCTTTAGACGATTTATTGATACTTTAGCCAAAAAAGCAGCATGAAGGCACAAATACCAAATGCCATTACATCAGCCAATTTGATATGTGGTTGTCTTGCTTTAATGCAAATAGCCGAAGGTAACTTGGTAAATGCTTCAATTTTTGTTTTGCTTGGTGCCTTCTTTGATTTTTTTGATGGGATGGCTGCCCGTTTGCTAAAGGTCAAATCTGAAATTGGAGCGCAATTAGACTCTCTTGCAGACCTCGTTACTTTTGGAGTAGCTCCCTCCTTTATAGCTTTTAAGTTGATTGAGCGCCAAACTGATGAACCCTCTTTAGCTTATCTTGCCCTACTACTCGCTGTATTTTCTGCCCTAAGGCTGGCAAAGTTTAATGTTGATGATAGGCAAACAGAACAATTCATTGGACTCCCTACTCCCTCAAACGCTCTATTTTGGGTTTCCATACCCTTGATAAACTGGCAAGCAGAGTCGTTGACTAGCTTAGTAGCAGTAGATGGTATTGTTGCCATTTTTCAAGATGACTTTTTTTTAGTTGCTGCAGTTCTAACCCTTTCCTATGCACTAGTAGCTGAGGTTCCATTGCTTTCTTTGAAATTTAAAAATTTAGCTTGGAAAGAGAATAAAAGCAGGTTTACCTTGCTTGGTATTGCCTTATTATTGATTGCGCTTTTTTATTTCGTGGCAATTCCAATTATCCTACTTTTGTATTTATTGATTTCCATTATTGAAAACAGAAAAGCAACAGATGAAATTCAAAGCTGAAATAGACATTATGCCCTTAAAAGCTTTACTCGACCCGCAAGGTAAGGCTGTAACTTCTAGCCTAAAAAACTTAGATCTAAGCGAAATTGAAGAAGTAAGAATTGGCAAGCATATTAGCTTAATAGTGGATTCAAGCAATAAGGATGAAGCAACTTTAAAAGTTGAGCAAGCCTGCAAAAAAATATTAGCTAACCACCTTATGGAAAGCTACGAATATACCCTCGAAGAAGTTGAAGCTTAATCGAAGCTTTTTCGCTTTAGTTCAAAATTCTTGCCCAAGTAAACTTTTCTCACTTGCTCATCACTAGCAAGCTCTTCGGCAGTTCCTGCCTTGAGGATATTTCCTTCAAATAATAGATAGGCCCTATCTGTAATTGAAAGCGTTTCGTTTACATTATGGTCAGTGATGAGAATGCCAATGTTCTTCTTTTTGAGATCGGCCACAATACTTTGAATATCCTCAACTGCAATTGGATCGACTCCTGCAAAGGGTTCATCAAGTAGAATAAATTTAGGATCTGTTACCAAGGCTCGGGCAATTTCAGTCCTTCTTCGCTCTCCTCCTGAAAGTAAATCACCGCGATTCTTGCGCACATGCTGAAGTCCAAATTCATCAAGCAGGTCTTCAAGTTTTTGGGCTTGTTCCTGCTTATTCAGCTTGGTCATTTCAAGAATTGCTTTAATGTTATCCTCTACACTAAGTTTTCTAAAGACCGAAGCTTCCTGCGCTAAATAACCGATTCCGCGCTTCGCTCTTTTGTACATGGGAAGAGAGGTGATATCCTCTTCATCAAGAAAAACTTTACCCTCATTCGGTGAAACTAAGCCCACGATCATGTAAAAAGAGGTAGTCTTTCCTGCTCCATTTGGGCCAAGTAAACCTACTATCTCTCCTTGATTAACTTCAACCGAAACACCTTTTACAACGGTTCTTTTTCGGTACTTCTTGATAATATTCTCAGCTCTTAGTTTCATCTTTAAAAAGTAAATTCGAACGCTCCTCTAATCCCAAACTTAGCAATGTTTGGATGATCGAGATAATTTAATCTCCACATAGCATCTATTCGAACCAATTTAAAAATATTCTCAATGCCTGCAGCAACCTCCATATAAGGTTGATTTAAACGGTAAATATTATTGGGAAGTATCAATTCTCCGCGATGTTTATTAGCCAAATCACCCGCCACTGCACGATAAGAAACAACCTCTCGCCATTTTAATTTCCGCAGCAAAGGGATCTTATTGAAAAAATAGCCATCAAAATGGTGCGTATACATTAGGGTAGCATATCGGTCGCTCACAAATTCAAAAAAGTTCATCAGGTTGAAGGCCTGTTGATCGTAAAAGTAAGTTTCATTCCCATTATGAATCTCCAATAAAGGAAAGGGTAAAGTTCCAAAATAGCGCCCTGCAGTCATTCTTAGATCACTGAAACCGAATACCCCTGTATTGATCCGGTCTGATAAAGCCATCTCAATTTTTTGATAGCTGTAATCACCGTCTAAAAGTTCTGGCACCCCTAAAGAAAATTGTGCTTCTACAATGGGATATTTACTACCCAAGCTGATGCGTTCAAATTCTCCTTCAACAAACTTTTCCTTGTAAGCGAATCGGGTGTACAAACTTATTTCAGAGGTAGTAATCAATTCGTCGTCAACAATGCCTTTTTCAGGGTCAAACCGCTGATACTCTAAACTTCCCAAAGGCCGCATTGCTCTCTGAGTTAAAAATAGCTTGTTTGAAAAGCCCGTAATCCACTCTCTAAAGTAAGAGAATCTAAACGACTCAACATCGGTAAGCTTGTCATTTGGGTTTCTTCGTAAAAAAGAAGAAAGTATGTTGTCTTCAGCAAAAGCATTCTGACTTTGACCCAACTGCTCCACATCACGAGTGTACTGCATTTCCACAAATTGCCTTGGATTATCGTCTAGCTTGTATAAAAAGCCTGCATTGTATTTAAAGCGTTGATCTGTTAATCCATAAGCCAAGTAGGCATTTAACATTAAACGGGTGCTAAATTGGTTAGATGTTCTTCCTCCAAAACGAAAGCGGTGACCCTCAACCGGATTAAAACTATAAAGCTTAAAATATGGTCCAAGTTCAAATAAACCGATCTCTTTGTAGCCGGTAAAAATCAGCTGAACAACATCTACAAAGGTTTTAAAAGCTGGAACGTTCTTAACCGAATCCACCATCTCGTATATCCCCTTTTGATTAGCCGATAAGGTATCGTGCCTAGCAGAATCCCAATAAGCTTTAGTTCTTTTATTAGCCTCTTCTAAAACGGCCACATTATCTATTCCTTCGTAATATTTATCTTCTTGTGGAATGTTGACCTCGAAATCTTTATAGGATGTGGACTTTCTTCCATAGAGACCCATGATCTTTTCACCGATTTGAAAATCGACAGTCAATTCATCCTTCTCCAGCATCCAAAATTGGTTATCCACTTTTTTATACTCTTGGCGTACCTCAAAACCGTTGACAAAATTGATGTTTGCATTTTCACTGATATTGGCATGCACTCGTTTTACAGCATAAGTCGTATCATTTATCCACATTGTACCCTCAAATACAGGATCTTGCTTATGTTTAGGTACAAAATCGATCTGGTAACAATACCGCCCATCTATGTTTACACTGTCCATAAGGTAATAGCGGTAGTAAGCTAAACCTGAATTAGAGATAGGACTTATAAACGATTTCCCAAATACAGATATATTGTTTTCATAAATATTCACTTTTTGGTACATGTCTCCTAGGAACTGGGTGATACTCTCATTGGAGGTACCTGAAACCTGAGAAGCTTTGATATACTCCTTTTCAGACTTAGGTTCTCGGCGGTAATAAAAGTCAGAAACAGATTCGGTCATAAACATGGGCAAAAACTGTTTTTCTTCTGAAGTAGAGTCTACATAATCAAATATGAACTGAAATTTATTGAAGATCTTTCTATTCTTAAATTCATCAGTTATGTTATTGATATCAAATTCTACTTTGTTGTAGACTTCATAGTGATAATAGTCGTACTTCTCTCGGTTGTTCGCTTCCTTATTTCGCCAAACTTTTTTAAGAATCTCATGAGCAGGGTTGCCTTTATATTCGATTACAACTTCCTCAAGCTGAATATCTCCTTTGGCCAACTCAAAGTTCACGGTTTGATCACGATCTTTTTCAACTGCTTTGGTTTGCACCTGATAGCCAATAAAACGAGCTGAAAGAGAATCAGTAGGGTAATAGGTTTCAATTAGAAAATCACCTTCTAAATCAGTTGTCGTCCCAATTTTAGAGTCTTTGAAAATTATATTAACAAAAGGCAGGGGTTCTTTAGATTGAGCATCGATCACGCTTCCTTTTACAATGGTCTTTTGCCCATAAGCGTGCTTTGCATGAAAGGTAAAGCAAGAAAACAATAGAAGAAATATGAGACCGTACTTGAGCACTTTCATTGATAGCGTAAAAGTAATTAATCCATTAAGCAAGTAATTGTTACGGAGCTCAATTTTCCTTATTTCGACTTACAACTTTAGAAATGATAATGCTAATTTCATATAAGCCTACCAAAGGGATGGCCACTAATACTTGGCTCGAAATATCAGGTGGCGTTATAATGGCAGCAAGCAGCAATACAACTATGATAGCATGTCTACGATAAGTGCGCATTAGTTGAGGGGTTACTATACCAACCTTAGACAGAAAATAAACCACAATAGGCAACTGAAAAAGTAAACCACAAGCAAGAGTAATAGTAGTCACGGTAGAAATATAGGACTTCAAACTGATTTGATTAAGCACTAGGTCACTTACTCGATAGCCACCTAGAAACTGCACAGACAAGGGGGTGATTAAGTAATAACCAAAAGAAACTCCAAACAAAAACAAGAAAGAACCCCAAAAAACGAGTCCTCTTGCGTAGGATGCTTCTCCTTTTTTTAAGGCCGGCTTTACAAAGCGCCACACTTCAAAAAGAATATAGGGAAAAGCCGCAATTATGCCCGTTACAAAGGACACTAGAATATGCATGGTAAACTGCCCTGCCATGGTTAAGTTGATTAAGTTAAATGGCAGATCTTCAAAGCATAATTTATCTTCTAAGCCTAAAAGATGTGAAAAATCACAAAACAATTGATAGGTAATAAAAGAATTGAAGGCGGGTGCTAGCACAAGCGTATCAAAAACAAAACCTTTGAATACGAAAGCTAAAATTGCAAAAAACATAATGGCTATTAGCATTCTGATCAAATGCCAGCGCATAACCTCCAAATGGTCTAAAAAGGACATGCTGTCCTCTGACTGATCCTCGTCAAAGCTCTGATCTAAGCTCACTAGATTAACCCTTCTTTTAATAAATCATGAAAATGCACTACTCCCTTGTACTTGCCATTTTTGACCACGAGTAATTGCGATATGTTTGAGGCTTTCATCATTTCAACAGCTTTAACAGCCATGGTTTCTTCTTCAATGGTTCGAGGTGAAGCACTCATAATATCTCTAGCGCATATATTTGACAAGTCAGGCTTTTTACTCAGCATTCTTCTCAAATCACCATCTGTTATTACGCCAATTATTTTATCTTCCTCTATTACCGCTGTTACACCAAGACGTTTGGCTGAAATTTCTATTATCACATCGTCAATAGGAGAGTCAGGACTAACCACAGGCATTTCATTTTGTTCCGAAAGGTCTCGAACCCTCAAATACAGCTTTTTACCCAAAGCCCCTCCAGGATGATAACGAGCAAAATCTTTGCTGCCAAAATCTCTGCATTCAATCAAGCAAACAGCTAGTGCGTCTCCCATTACCATTTGTGCAGTGGTACTATTTGTAGGTGCCAAATTATTTGGACAAGCCTCTTGACTAACCTCACAACTGAGTTTCAAATCAGCATACTGAGCTAAATAGGAGCTGCTATTTCCAGTAAGTGCAATAAGTTTATTGCCCATGTCTTTAACCAAAGGAACCAGCACCTTAACCTCAGGAGTGTCTCCGCTTTTTGAGATACACATTACAAGGTCATTTTCTTGAATCATTCCAAGATCTCCGTGAATAGCATCTGCAGCATGCATGAACAAAGCAGGCGTGCCTGTTGAGTTAAGAGTAGCCACAATCTTTTGAGCAACAATGGCACTTTTCCCTATTCCGCTGATTACGAGACGGCCTTTACCTTCGTAAATTAATTGCACAGCTGCTGCAAAATCATCATCAAGGGTACGAATAAGATCATGAATCGAGTCCCGCTCGATTTCAAGGGTTTTTCTCGCAATCTCAATTATTTCTTTTTTCGTTTTCAACCGGCTATTTTATTTTTTAAGCAATGAATTTTTCCTAACTTGTATTTTGAAAAAGGACTAAAGTTTTAGCCTCAGCAAAAGTAAATGAAATATAGAAAACACCCTTAATGGAGACAAAATCCTTACCATTAACTCAACATCTAAAAAAGTTTTTCGGCTTTAACAGTTTCAAAGGAGAGCAAGAAGATATCATACAAAGTGTTTTAGATCAACAAGACACATTTGTTATTATGCCAACAGGTGGGGGGAAATCAATGTGTTACCAGCTGCCTGCCTTGATCATGGATGGCACTGCCATAGTGGTTTCACCGCTTATTGCGCTCATGAAGAACCAAGTTGATGCTATTCGAGGGTTCTCTTCAGGGAATTCTGTGGCACATTTCATGAATTCATCATTGAACAAGACAGAGCTTGCTCAAGTAAAAGAAGACCTGCAAGCAGGAGAAACCAAACTCCTTTACGTAGCGCCTGAAACCCTTACAAAGCAAGCCAATATAGACTTCTTCAAAACCATAGATATTTCTTTTTTCGCAATTGATGAAGCACATTGTATTTCTGAATGGGGCCATGACTTTAGGCCCGAATACAGAAGATTAAGAGAAATTATCGAGGCCATTGACCGAGTTCCAATTATTGCTTTAACGGCCACGGCAACTCCTAAAGTTCAGCAAGATATTCAGAAGAATTTGGGCATGACTGATGCTAGTGTTTATAAAGCATCCTTTAATCGAGCGAACCTTTACTATGAAGTGAACCCCAAAAAAGAGGCCAATCGGCAAATTGTTAAATACATAAACTCATTAAAGGGAAAATCAGGAATAGTTTACTGTCTCAGTCGTAAAAAAGTAGAAGAACTTGCAGAAACACTGCAGATTAATGGTATTAAAGCGCTACCCTATCACGCAGGGCTAGATGCTGCCTCAAGGGCAAAACACCAAGATATGTTCTTGATGGAAGACATTGATGTGATCGTGGCTACCATCGCTTTTGGAATGGGAATTGACAAACCAGATGTAAGGTTTGTGATTCACCATGACATTCCAAAAAGTTTAGAAGGCTACTACCAAGAAACAGGTCGTGCAGGTAGAGATGGTGGTGAAGGCAAGTGCATCGCTTTTTACAGCTATAAAGACATTGAAAAACTAGAAAAATTCTTGCAGGGAAAACCCGTTGCAGAACAAGAAATAGGTAGACAATTAATTTTCGAAACCGTTTCTTATGCAGAAACTGCAGTTTGTAGACGAAAACAACTACTCCATTACTTCGGTGAAGAATATCAAGAAGAAAATTGTGGCAACTGTGATAATTGCCTAAATCCAAGAGAACATTTTGATGCACAAGAAGAGGTAAAACTTTTGTTAGATGCCATACTCGCACTCAAGGAAAATTTCAAGGCCAAATTTATCTCTAACTTCTTAGCAGGTGAAACAACTTCTGAGATCAAAACCCTAAGAAATGATGAACATGAGTTGTTTGGAGCAGGAAAAGAATTAGATGAGTTCATGTGGAATTCAATCATTCGGCAGTGTATTATTGAAAACTTGGTTATCAAAGAAATTGAAAACTATGGTGTTCTTAAACTAAGCCAAAAAGGCAAAGATTTTCTAGAAAAGCCTCATAAAATCACCTTTGTTGAACCCAAAAAATACGATGCAAACGGCGATTCAGGTATCATTAGCACCAACACGGCTAGTGGCGGTGCAGCCGATGAAGAATTGTTTGGCATTTTAAAAGAGCTATGTAAAGAAGTAGCTAAAGATGAAGACCTTCCCCCCTACGTGATTTTTTCAGAGCCCTCACTGGAAGATATGGCTACCCAGTATCCAATCAGCATGCAGGAGCTAACCAATATAACCGGGGTTGGTCAGGGCAAAGCAGAAAAGTTTGGTCAACCTTTTATTGAAGCCATTCAAGACTATGTAGAAGAAAATGAAATTGAAAGACCTGATGATCTGGTTGTAAAATCAGTGGTTAATAAGTCAGGATTAAAAGTTTTCATTATTCAAAGCATTGATCGAAAAATGTCTCTCGAAGACATAGCAAGTGCTAAAAATCGTAGTGTTGATGATATATTAGAGGAGATTGAACATATTGTAAACAGCGGTACAAAAGTGAATCTTGACTATATTATCAATGAACTGTTGGATGATGAATACCAAGAGGAGATTTTTGATTATTTCAGAGAAACCGAGGTTGATTCAATGGACGATGCGGTTGAGGAATTTGATGAGGTCTACTCAGAAGAAGAATTGAGGCTAATGCGAATTAAGTTCCTTTCCAACTTAGGAAATTAGTCTATAGCTTTTACTTGCTCTTCCAATTTCTCGAATTCTTCCATTGCTTTTTCCCACAAATGCATGCTTTTCTCTAACTTCTTGTTAGTAAGCTCCCATTTACTGATTACCTCTTTATTCTCTTCTTTGGTATAGGCATCAGCTTGTTTGAGTATTTCATTGAATGAAGCTAACTCCTCTTCAAGTTGTGAAACCTCTTTCTCCAATTTGCTAAGCTGATTCTTTTGTTTTTTGTATTCCTTTTTTAATTTCTTTCGGTCCTCATAATCGAGCTTAGGAGCATCTGCTTTTTGTGTTGACTTCTGCTGTGGAGCTTTTGTTTTTTTATCATCCTGCTCCCAAGTTCTTACATCATCTGCCTTTTTCTGTTTCAAGAAATAATCAATCCCGCCGAGGTGTTCTTTTATGTTACCATTGCTAAATTCGACAACCTTATCTGCAAGACCACGCAAAAAGTCACGGTCGTGAGAAATCACCAATAAAGTCCCATCGTAGCGTAGCAAGGCATCTTTTAATATATCCTTAGATTGTATATCTAGGTGATTCGTTGGCTCATCTAAAAGAAGAAAGTTAACTGGTTCGAGTAGCAATTTACACAAAGCCACCCTTGCACGCTCTCCACCTGATAAGACGCTAACTTTTTTGTCAACCTCCTCTCCTTGAAAAAGAAAACTACCAAGTAGTGTCCGGATCTTTTTACGAATCTCCCCGGTTGCCACTTCATCAATGGTTTCGAAAACAGTTTTAGAGGGATCTAGTGTTTCTGCTTGATTTTGGGCATAATAGGCAATCTTTACTAAATGCCCGTGTTTTACTTCTCCTGAACTTGGTTCCTCGTCTATCAACAACCTCGAAAAAGTTGATTTTCCCTCTCCATTTTTTCCAACCAAAGCTATTTTCTCACCTCTTTCAACATTTAGGTCAAGATCTGAAAACACGGTATTATCTCCGTAGCGCTTTGTGAGTGCGTTAACCTCTAATGCAACTTTGCCACTGTGGGGAGCGGGAGGAAAAGAAAAACGCATAGCTGACTGGTCTTCCTCCTCAATTTCTATTCGATCGATCTTATCGAGCTGTTTGATCCTTGACTGCACTTGAACAGCTTTAGTTGCTTTAGCACGAAAGCGTTCTATGAATTGCTCTGTTTGCTTGATTTGCTTTTGCTGATTCTCGAATGCCGCCATTTGCTGCTCCCTTCTTTCCTTACGAAGCTCAAGGTATTTGCTGTAGGGTGCTTGGTAATCGTAAATTCTTCCAAGCGTGATTTCAATTGTCCGCTTGGTGAGGTTGTCAAGGAAAGCACGATCGTGCGAAATGAGTAACACCGCTCCCGGATATGATTGCAAAAAATCTTCCAACCATTGAATCGATTCTATGTCCAAGTGGTTTGTCGGCTCATCAAGTAAGAGCAGATCAGACTGCTGCAACAAAATTTTTGCTAACTCAATACGCATCCGCCAGCCTCCGCTAAATTCATCAGTTTGGCGATCAAAATCTTCTCGGTTAAAACCAAGACCACTTAAGACCTTCTCCATCTCAGCTTCAATGGAACTAGCGCCAAGCAGGTTTAGCTTCTCATTTAATTCAGTTAGTTCATCTAACAACCCAAGGTATGATTCAGACTCATAATCATCACGCAAAGCCAGCTGCTCGTTAATTTCATCTAAACGATGTTGCAATTCGATCGCTTTGTTGAAGCTTTGTTCAGTTTCTTCCCAAACTGTGCGACCGGTTTCAAAGTCCATATCTTGTGGTAGGTAGCCAAGCGTTAAGCCATTGGGGTAGGCAATGCTGCCTGAATCTAACTTTTGTATTCCAGCTAAACTTTTTAAAAGAGTAGACTTACCTGCTCCATTCCTGCCCACCAACCCTATACGGTCTTGCTTGTTAATGATGAAATTGATCTCATCAAAAAGCGCACGGTCTGCAAAGTGTAAACTAATGTTATTGACTCCTACCACAATGCAAAAGTAGCCATTCTAAATACTCAAAAAAGCGCACCTTTGCAGCTATGTTGAAGAAACTTCAAGTTAGAAAAACAGCGCATTACTATGTTCAGAATCCTACGGAGAAGGTGACAAGCATATTATATGTTCTGCATGGTTACGGACAAAATGCTGATGCATTCCTAAAAGAATTTACCATTCTGAAGGATTATGGTGTACTTGTTATTGCTCCTGAAGCCTTATCCAAATTCTACAACAAAAAAGGTGATGCGGTTTCTAATTGGATGACAAGTCGTAATCGCTTAGATGAAATAGCTGATTATAAGCAGTATTTGAATCAACTTAGAGAAGATGTAGAGCAAAAAGAGCTTACAAAAAATATCGCCTTTTTAGGCTTTTCGCAAGGAGTATCAACTTGCTTACGATGGTTAAGTCTTTACCAAGATTCCATAAATTGTTTTCTATGTTCTGGCAGTGTTCCACCTGAATTAAGTCAAGGCGATTTTAAGGAGGTCAAACATCGTATTCATTACTTTTTTGGAGATGACGATCCTTTATTGACACTTAACAATGCTAAAACCCAAGTTGAACAAATTGCTAGCTTAGGGCAAGAAGTGACTCCGCATCCATTTAAAGGCTCGCATGAGATTTCAGAAAGTTGTTTAGCTGAATTGATCAATTGGGCTCAAGCCTAGCATAAATATGCCTCTTGGCCATTAAAGTTAGGATGACACCTCTGCTAAGCATAAATAGCGTGAATGCCAACCATACTCCATGGTTAAATAAAAATGGCTTTGCTAAATAGAAACTTGGCAAGAAGATCAATAAAGTAGCCAAGATCATAGCATTGCGCATAGCTACTGAGGCAGTTGTTCCAACATATATCCCGTCCCAAATAAAAGCAAGAGCATTTACCAGAGGAGCTGCAATTAACCAAGGAAAGTAAGGCAAGGCAGCCTTAATAACCGCTCGCTTATCAGTTAATAAAGCAAGAATTGCTTCACCGCTGAACCAAAATACAATGCTTATTAGTAAAGCAATTCCTATTCCCCAAAGCATCGATACTTTTAACGATTTTTCAAATAAAGCCTTCTTAGCTTTACCGAAATATTTACCAGTTAAGGATTCCGCCGCAAAGGCAAATCCATCTATTCCGTAGGCAGAAATCGTAATAAACTCAATTAAGAGCATATTTGCCGCACCTAAAATTGGATCAATATTCCCTGCTTTGGTTTTAAAAAACGACATTACAAAGATCAAACACAAAGTTCTGATCAATATATTCGAATTGACCTTAACAAAATCTAGCCAACCTTTCTTAGGCATAGTTGACTTCTTTAAAACTGCCAATAAATTGACTTCATGTTTGAAGAGAATAAGGCCTGCGGCAGCAAAGATTCCCAAGATTTGTGCTGATAATGTACCAAGTGCTACACCTGCTATACCCATTTCAGCAAAAGCCACTAAACAATAACTTATTGCGGCATTAAATCCATTTACAATTAGGGCTAAAAACAAGGCTGATCTTGCATCTTGCATTCCAAGCAACCAACCTGTAACTACATAGATCGAAATAGTTGCAGGTGCTGCGTAGATTCTTATTTGGAAGTACTGCTTTAGTGGTTCTATAACTCCCTGATCTGGCTCTATGATATAAAGCGCTAAGTTTAGCAGAGGAACTTGCAAGATGATTAGAGCTAAGCCACCAATTAAAGCTATTAAAAGGCCCTTCCTTAAGAGTTCTTGAGCTTCTTCCTTCTCACCCCTACCAAAGGCTTGAGAAACCATTCCGGTTGTTCCCATGCGTAAAAAGCCAAAAGCCCAATAGAGAAAGTTAAACAACATGGTGCCAAAACCAATAGCTAGTATATAAGAGGCTGAAGGCATTCTTCCCATTAGACCTAAATCAACCATGCTAACGAGGGGAACAGAGAGATTTGTCAATACATTAGGAACCGCAAGTTTAAGAAGCTGCTTGTGCATAAAACAAAAAAGCCCCACCATAAGAGGCAGGGCTTTTAATTATAGTTTCGTAATTAATATTGCCACATATCATGTTCAACATTGATAATCTCTTGTTCAACTTTCCTTGATTCAAGCAATAAATCAATATTGTCTGTGTAATCGTCAATCATTCGGTTATCATAGACGTTTGTTTCTCTGAATATATAGGACGAAAACACCCTTTTTCTAAATAAATCCTCAAAAGTTAAGCGGGAACCGTCATTAGAAGGGTTGTAAACTTCTTGGTTGGCAAAAACATAACGTGCTTCAGGAAAATAGATCCAAAATAAACCCGTTCTCGTTTTCTGACCTGTCTCTGCACTTTCTTTTTCTATTACAGGTAGTATCCCTAATATTCGTACTTCCATTACAGATCGTTCACGATCAAAAACCCAATCTTCCTTTATACGATAATTAACTACATCTTGAGAACCAATGTCCACGGTAAAGGTTATTTCCTTTTCAAGCCCAGTCTCGAGGTCAATATCAGTTGATGTTCTTTCCTCTGAAAGTTTCTTAACAGCTTCACTTTTCGTTAAAGGTACCTGAAATTGCCCTCCAACTTCATCGTCCTCATAGGCGGTAATAGTCCCTTCTTCAACACCACGCTTTATAACCTCGAACAAACTAACCCTTTCATAACCTATTTCCTTAATTGGCAACTCGGGATAATATAAAGGAAAATTTATTTTTTCTCTCAAATCTATTATCCTCCAAACTCGCTTATAATACATGACGTCTGCTTCACGAATATGGGTATAAGGAACAACCCTTCTTGTTGGTGCGGTTTCTTTAATGAAAATACCGTCCAATACCTTATTCTCTTGAGAGAATCCAAGATTTGAAAACGATACTAATGTTAGAAAAATTAAGACTATTCGCTTCATGACATTAAATTTATATTGCTTTTAAAACAACGGGAGGCAATGTTCTCAGCTCACCATCAGGCATTTTGGCTTTAATTTTCTCAAAAGTAACCCTTGAACCTGGTTTCAATCTTTTAATTACATCTTTAACCTCCTGCGTGAATCTGGGCCCTTTAACATTCATTTCCTTACTTAAACCATTGGCAGCTATGTATGTGAACATATAAGAATCAACCATAACACGAATATCAAATTCGAAATTTTCCATTTTCGCAATGATTCCCGAAGTAACAGCTAAACGATTCTTATTTACACTGCCTGAACTTTTACCCGCAATCTCAGGTGTTGGTGTAGGAATTTTTTTTACACGGAATTCCATGCTTCCCATATTCTTTCTTTCACCTTCAAGTGTTGCAGCAACATTAACTACAGCCTTTCCCGGTTTTTTCACTCGAACCTCCCAACCATCTTTAGATTTGGAGATTG
>CAJXMH010000041.1 GCA_913056345.1 uncultured Flavobacteriales bacterium
AAATCGAAGACTTTAAAAACTAACATTCTCACAACCAGGTTTAGTAAAGCTATTATTGAAGCTTTTCTCTCAGTTGTGGAGATAAGCAAGGTGAATACTAAGCTGCCTCTATTTCTTTATTACGGAATTGTTTCTATCCCTGAGAAGCTATAACTCCCATTAAGCTTCTTAAAGTAAATTCCCAATTGTCCTCCTTCGTGTCCGGGAGCGATTTCATTTGGTTTTAGAATCCTCCAAAGCGCAACTATTTCACCCGATTCTTCTCTTACCAAGTTTAACTTACTGCTCATTTTAGCGCGTTTAAAAAATTCACTATCCCTTATTGTGATCAAGTGCTGACTGATAAATTCATTTTTATCAATCATGTAGGGTTTTTTAGAAAAGTCAGTAGTGTTAGTGCAAACAGTGCAATAGATTTTTGGAGCTGACATTTCCTTGACAGACTTTCGATCAAGTAGGTCTATGGCATCGAAGAGTTCTTGATTAAGTTGTCTGATTTCTAAACTGTCGGAAGAAGAAATCTCTTGTCCAAGAAGACCGTTAGTGCATAAAAGCAGAATTGCTAAGGATTTAAGTATATATTTCATCATACCTCTTAATATACAACTTTTAAAGGACTTGATACCTGACTTCACTCCGAATTTGATAGAAGCCAAAAGGCTTTAGTTAGCTTTTTCGCACTTTATACCTAGAAAATCAAAACTTCATTTAAAACAAATACTTTCTTCTGCAAGACTAAAAGAACTCGCTTCTAAATAACAGAGCCTAACTTATTTTATTGGTAAAAAGCAGCAACAGAAGCCATACCATGGGTATGTTGCTCATTCAAATACTCGCATTCTAAACAAACTTTTCAATTCTTCAAATGTTTGTCGGGGCTTTTTGCAGATATAGATATGTTGATATAGCTCTTCAATATTTTCCGAATAGGGGTTGTAGATGCTTTTAACCTTAATTACTTCATCAAAATATTGATCGAAAAAGCTCCCAACATTATAACTTAAACATAGTGTTGTTTCAGGCATTTTCCCTTTTGGAACCCAATTGTAGAAACTTCCGTGTAAGGAAAATGCCATAGGTAAATTAGATTTATCGATAGACAAATTTACTGCTCCTGCTTGTGCATAATGTTTGCCCCAAATTACGGTATTGATCTTTTCTGAAGGAGGTAGGCTATCGTAAACATTTTTTAATTCCTTGATTGTAATAGACCATTTCTCCCTTGAATAGCGTTCTTCAAAGCGGACATTGAATTGCCCACCTTTTACAAGCTTTCTGTTTTCATTCGGATAGTCGTGTTGCAAATAACTTTCAAGCGGAAATATAGGCATGCCGTAAGGAATTAAGATCACACCACTTGAGAGTAAAACCCCGATCGGATAAATCAAACCTTTCCTTTTTGGTAGAATAGTCTGTTCCCAAAACACACCACCAAATGGCAAAATCGTTAATACAATAGGATAAAAGTAATATCCCTTTCCTTGACTGAAACCTAAAAAGACAATAGCTAAAAGGATCGATACTGCTAAGGGTCTGTAGCTTTTCATTGAGTAGTGGAACATTGAAATGATCGCAGGAATAGTGATAGGCAAGCTTATAGGGTTCAAGGCCATAAAAAGGCCTTGTAAAACATCCATCGGTGCTTGTTTAGCTAACTGGGTTTCATACAGTCGGTCAAACATTTTCAACACTGGAAAATCATGGACGATTTGCCATATAATATTGGGGCTTACTAAGAGTATGAAGACAATTATATTCCACCAAAATTTTTGATCGATCAAGGCTTGTCTTTTCGATTTAAAAAGCAGCAGAGATGATAATGCGAAAATAAAAAATACAGCATCGTATTTAGTCAAAAACGCCATGGCAGTGCCAATGGTTAGGAGCCATAAATACTTTTTATCTAGACTTTTAACATATTTGGTTAAAAAGAAGAAGTTGAGCACCCAAAAAAGTTGACTAAAAACCACCGGTTGGAACAGCTGTTGCGAACGACCAAAGGCAGGAGCGATAAGGATACATAATAAAACCAAAAAAACAGCTTTTGTCTTACCACCTAACTCAATCGTAATTTTGGAAACATAGATGAGTATGAGAATTGCAGCAAGATGCGAAAAGATATGGTGGACAAAAAGAGCCTCTGAATGAAAGAGATTTTGCATGAATGCGAGCACTCCAATCATAGGGGGGAATTCCATATAGCCAAATGCAAGATGATTACCTGCTTCAATGTGGAGCAGCTCATCTCCTTGGAAACCCGAATTGCCATCAGCAATTAAATGAAGCGCTAATTTGACGATGCAAAAAAGAAATACTATAAGCTTCGTTTGTTGATTCATTTACTTTTTCGGCTTTTTTAAAAGGAGAATAAGTTTGCAGGCTATAAAGGCTTTGGCTTGTCTGTTTGAATTTAGAATTTAAAAATAGCGATAGCTAGGCAAACTAGAGGGATTCAGAATCCGTAAACTTTAAGTGACATCCCCAATCGTTGAACTGCTTATTGGGGGGAAATAATTTCTCAATCTAAGATAAACAGTGTAGCGGAGGTTAGTTGGAGTGAGCGTGCTAGTTTTGCTTCTATGCCTAAACTGCCGCTTCTAGCTCAATAAATTGCTTGTAGTATTCGTAGCGTAGGAATATATCCCTAACGTAGTTATACGGTTCTTGTCCTCTCACGAAGCCATATTTAACTGTTTCGTCTAAATAATATTTTTTTTCGGACAATTTCAAAATATACTCTTCTACATTTTCATCCCAAATATGAGGGTCTTTCCCATGCTTTTCCGCTAATCGCATTGCGTCAAACACATGTCCTGCTCCACAATTAAAGGCAGCCAAGGTGAACTTTACTTTTTGTATAGAATCTTCTACAGCGTCAAACTTATCGCGCATTTTATCTAGGTATTTTACTCCGCCCTTTATATTTTGAGCCGGGTCAAGGCGGTTGTTTACGCCAACTTCTTTTGCAGTAGCAGGCATCAGCTGAATCAGTCCGCCTGCACCTGCCCACGATTTAGCTTTGGGATCAAATCTGGATTCTTGACACTTGAGAGCAAAGGAAGCGCCAGTCCCAACCAATTTTTGCAGCGTTTTCTTTTATAATCGCATCGTATTGGCTGATCTTGTTGCTGTTTTTGCTGAAAAAATCACTTTGCACGCGTCTTCGATATGCTTTGGTGTTTTTGAAGTACTTGTTGTAGATCACGTAGTAATCGTCAGATTTTTTCTCTTTCGCAATCCAGCTATTGATTGCCTTCAGTAGATCAGGTGAATTCTTTCTTACCGCCCAAGCAATGCGCTGAGCAAAAGAAACCCTGGTATTAATGTGCAAGATTGGATAGTAGGTTTTGCTAATTGATGCAATGTTGTAATCTGCTACTGTTCGATCGATTTCGCCATTTACCACCATTCTGATGATTTCGTCGGTGTTGATGTTGCCTTCTATGTGTTCGATCGGGATTTCTTCCCCAATTTCATCTTGCAGGTTTTTTAGCCTTTGCTCATAAGAGGTGTTTTCCCTAACCCAAACTGTATCGTCAATCAATTCTAAGGTATTGGAAATAACATTCTTGTCAATTTTATAACCGGGAAGCGAGCGCCAATTTTCGGGCATTCGCTGCACTAGCGTTTGGTGCGTAACGTAGTGGTACTCTGTAAAACTTACTAGTTTTTGCCTGGGCTCGGTAATGGTTAAACCATAGGCAATCAAATCCACTTCCCCTTGGTTGAGCTTGGTGATCAAGTCATCAAAATTCTCTGCAATGGTTATTTTTAGTTCAAGATCCAAGTGTTTGGCCAAACGAGAAAGTAGCTCATATTCAAAGCCCATTGGCATTCCTTTATACAGAAAGTAACTAGTAGAACTATAGGTGGTGATGGCATGAAGCACACCATCTTCTTTTATTTCTGCTAAGTCTTTAGTGGGCAATTCATCAGCAGGAATAATTTCTTCTTCAGTGACCTTTTCGCCTCCCCCTGAGCAGCTTATTAGGGTAATAGCGCTTGCAATGAAAAAAGAAAGGATATTGAAGTTCTTACTGACTGCTGACATGTGTAAAGGATTGGTTTATACTAAGAATTGTTCTATCTATTAAAATATACTTTAAAATAGATTGTTCAGAAATTGGTAGCTAGATGCTTTGCACTAAAGTCGTTATTAGCTAGTCTTTAAACTACTGAAGATTAGAAAGTCGAGCTTCTGCAGGGAAAATCCGTTAGTGAGCGTCTTAAAAGGCATTATTTTTAGATCAAAAAGGGTGGGAGCTATGCTAAAGCTTCAGTGTAAGCATGCATCAGCTACCCTTGTTGGCAGTAGTTGTTTTATGGTACTTCATAGTTTTGAAAAAATTCCCACATTAAATTACTTGCATTAAAGTGACTTGTTATGGGCATATTAGCGAAAGCTTGACCGCCCGGCCAAGTGTGTCCGCCGTCATGACTGACATAGAGTTCAAGTATCACGCTATTATCACAATCTGAATAGCTAAAAAAATCGTAAGTATTCGGTTCGCTATAAATGGTATCCTTTATTTGACCACAATTGTAGTTGGTGGCAATCAAGCTCAGTGTAGAGTCCACTGATGGAAATTCAAAATTAATTAAGGGTGCATCAGAAAATCCTCCATTATATGGGGCTGTTGAGTCTTGATAAGAATGAAAGTGAATTATTGGAACTTTCCTTGAAGGATTGAAAGGAAAATCTTGCAAAACTCCTGCTACAGATGAAACGGCTGCAAATTTGGTCGGATAACGATTAGCTAGTTTGTAAGCGAGTTGCCCTCCATTTGAAAATCCTGTTGCATAGACTTTTTTGCTATTTATTGATAATTCAAGCTTTAATTTTTCAAGCAATGAATTTATGAAACCTAGATCATCAGTTCCGAGGCTTGTAGCAGAGGGGCAACAATCTCCAGCATTCCAAGTTCGAAACCCGAGTGTTTTCAAACCTTCGGGATAAACAACAATAAAGTTTTCAGAATCTGAAAGTTTAGATAGTTGAGATTGACCTTCTATTCCTTCATAGCCAATTAATCCGCCTCCGTGCATTGCAAAAATCAAAGGGTAAGAAATAGAAGGATTATAACTTTTAGGTAAATGGACAAAATAAGTTCGTTCCAAACCGTCAACCATAATTGATTCATAATATTCCATTTCAATATTTTGATTATCAATTGGACTTTCATCTTGTTTATTACAGGCAATTAGAGCTATAATAGTTAGAAGGAATAATGTTTTTTTCATTCGTTTTTAATGTTCGTGAAGATAAATCCTTTACACTAAATTAGCTAATAACTACACGTTTAACTACTGAATTTCAGAAAGTCTAGCAGCTGCAGGAAAAGGCCGTTCTTAGAACGGCTCAGTGCATCGCATCATGGCAAAGCTCTAAAACTTTAAAAAGCACCTATGTAGATTCTGCGGACTTGGATTGAAGGATATTTACCTTACCAAGGGAGATCTCTGTAGTACGTTTGGCAGAGCAGAGAAGTCAGCCGATTTCCTAGAAAACTGTAGCCTTTTCGTAAAGTATGAAATAGTTTTTATCGGTGTAAAGAGCGATTGGAAAGATATGTGGCGAACCGCCGAACCTGTCTGCCGAAGTGCGAGCTCTGTTCCTATTTAGGGGCGGAGCCGTCTACTTGATTAGTTGTTGTTTTTTACTTTTTGAGTCTATTTTTGATGTCCATACTATCATGCAAAATCCTACTTATTTCGATGGTCTTATCATCAATTTGCTCGTAAAAAATAAGGTGTCTGCCTGTCTTGAATCCCATCAATTTTGCGTCAACAACTTCATAACTTCTCCCGTATGTTGGATTATCGGCAAGCTTTTGAAAAGATTCAACTAGTAATTTGTAATACTTGTCGGCCTGTGTCAGAGACCACTTATTGAGCGTGTATTCCCAAATTTCATTTAGATCTCTCTTTGAAGAGTGTGTCAATCGGTAATTAGCCATTCAAACCATGTTTGGCCTTCAAGTCTTTAAGATTTTGAACAGGATCAAAGTCTTCTACAATTCCGCTTGCTTTACCTTCTTTGATTGCCTCTCTTAAAGCTACTGTTTTACTTTCCTCATCCTCTAATAGTCTGAGGCCTGCTCTGACAACTTCACTGACATTTTTATACCTGCCGTCTGTGATTTGGGTCTTTATAAATTGATCGAAATAATTTCCTAAAGTGATGGAGGTATTTTTACTCATAACTAAATAGTTTATTCAAAAGTACCTATAGTTGGTATTTTGTGCAAATGACCGTTAAGATACATGCTTTACACATTTATAGATACATGCTTTACACTAAATTAGCTTATAATTAGACGTTTAATACAGACTTTTAGAAAGTCTAGCAGCTGCAGGAAAATGCCGTTCATAGAACGGTGTAAGAGATCTGTCTTTTAATCAAGAAGAGTGGGAGAGCCTTTACCGAAGCTTCAGAATATGCAAATGTCTCGTCTTATGCGGGATCAGCTACTTTTGTTACCACCTTGCTATTTTCTTCAAAGAAACTGTTTAAAGTCCAAACATGCGAAACCGAAAAAGCATGTAATTAATTTATCGAAGTGTCGAGACAGAAAAAAGCTTGCACCGCTTTTCCGTCAGCCCGCCCCGTCAGTTTATGTCCGCTTTACAAGCAGTCAAAAACTGAGTGATCTGAACCGTCTATCAGAAATTGTCCTCAGATGATCAATTTACGGTCAAAAAACTTTATAGGAAGACTAGAAAGGTAGCGTTTGGGAATTGCTTACAATGGTTAGTATGCGAAGCACAGTATCCCGCAGGGCGCTATGATTTCCAATACAGTGTTATGGGTATGTCTTTTTATAATCTAAATTTATAGCACTGGTTTGGCTTAACCAATTTTCTATAATAAGATGCTCTTCTTTGGTTGTCTTATTTTTAAGCAATTCAATAAATTCTTTGGTTGTGGGATAGGTCTCAGACTCATATCTGAATTTTGAAATATAGTCCCTCAACACTGATTCAAATTTACCCTTTCCAATGGATTTTGAAATCTCATAAAAGGCAATAGCCCCTTTCCCGTAGGCAATATACTCTTGATGACTCAAGACTTTGCTTAGAGGCGGTTCTTCGCGATTTTCTTTTTTCCTGCCTTCTTTGTACCTCCGGTATTGTACATTCAAGAATTTCCTGGCTGCTGCCTCGCCAAATTGGTTTTCATAGATACGCAGCGTTATGTATTCCGTAATACTTTCCGTGAGCATTTTTGCTCCTTCTGCATCAGCAGGCATTACTTGATTTCCAAACCACTCATGGGTGAGTTCATGAGCCATTGTATAAAAGGGGAGGTTAATTTTTTCATTGAACTTTTCTGACTTGATGTTGAACAAAATTTCAGATGCAGGAATGTTATTCGATTTTAATGTCGCTGAGAAACTTTTTTCGGTGTGGGGAAATTCGATTATTCTGATTTGCTTGTATGGGTACTCTCCAAACAGTTTGCTATTGTAATCCAAAGAAGCCTTTAAACCTTTGATCATTAGTTCATTATTAAATCCGTGTCCTTTCTGATAGTATAATTTAAGGGTGACATTACCGAAATTTTCTTCTAGGACTTCGTATGCTGCCGAATGGAATGAGAAATTAAATTTTACGGATCGTGGAGAGCGGTATTCGAAAATACTGCGATTCCCGTCTTTTCTTTCAGAGATTAGATAGCCTGGTGCAAGGGCAATTTGCCCGTCTGATGTACTGATCAGCGTGTGAATATTTGCATAGCTTGCATCTCTATGAAAATAGTTATGGCTGCTTACCAAGGTATCTGTCAATGGCAATTCATGTTCTGTAAATTGATAACCCAATCTCGGTAAAATGTCCTGCTGGATGTATGATCCGTTTTCAATAACATTCGAATTTTTCGTGAAAATACCGTTGGGTTTATTCTTAATCCTAAAAGATACCTCCAGGCTATCTCTGGGTTTCAGAGGCTGGTTTAGCTTTAATAAATAGCTTTTCATAGTATTATCTTCCTTCACCAAGCTGGCTAATCCTTGCCAGTCGATTTCGGTGATTTCATCAAAGCCTGCTCGAATAAAAATAGTGTCGATCTTCTTATTGGTTTGATTTACTAAGTTGTACGTAGCTTTTGCTTTAAATCTATTTTCATGAGGGTATAGGTCAAGGTGAAGATATACATCGGTAATTGTAGGTTGTGTGATATCTTTGAATCGTCCCCATTCTTTTTTGTAGCCTGTTAGAACTGTTTTCTGGTTTTCTTTCTCCGTAATTGTGTTTCTGTCAAAGTTTTCAAGCTTGTATATTTCAAATCCTAACCATATAAAATTGACTGACAAGAGAATCAAAGTCAGCGAAAGCGGTTTTGTCATTCGTGACTTAGTCAGTATATATCTTTCTTCTATTGAAGTAAGGCTTCCTCTTAGCCAGATAACAGAATTTGCAAAAACTAAAATAAGAGCAAACAGAAGCCAATAGAAGAGAAGGAGGAAATACCCATTCAATTGATTTCCATAACCATTGAAATCCGAATATGTTAAGCTTGGCAAGGTGGCGAACTTTAAGATATTTGTTTCAATGCCTAATTGTTCGAAGGATTGAGTTCCCATCCAGATACTTATTAATACAAACAAGCCGAGGAAGAGATTTGGAAATAGAGAATGAATAAAATGACTTGTGATGTTCCATACCAACAGTATGGGAAATAGGAGAACGAAAAGATGAAAGTTAATCAACCCTAACTCAAAATTGTGGTATCCATTTATGATCTGGATTGCGAGGCCAATCAGCATAAAGAGCAATAATTGTACAATATGGAGCAAGCTAATTGCTCCTATTTTGGAAAGCATGAGCTGCAGGTTGGTTATAGTTGTAGCATCAAGCATAAGGTTCATTTTGTACTGCCCAGCCCTCCGCATTAATATTCCTGAGAACAAAAACGTACCGAATATTATAATTACGGCATAAAAGCTCAAAGGAGCACCAATGAATAATCTTGTCAATGGCCACAAATTGAATTCTCCTGTTTTGCTCACCTTCAATTGAATAAAGAAAACGGTAATGCCACCGAAAAGGCATAGTACGAGGAAAGTCCAACTCTTGACAATGCTTTTGAAATCAAAGATTATCAATTGACCAAGGGTTGTGATTCTCGCCTTCCAGGAGAAATGGTATCGAATGGCATGATTCGGCCCTAAAACCTTATGCGCTGATGGTATATTAATCTTTTTTTCTTGAAGCGTAGCACCTTTAAATTGCAAGAAGGGACCATATTGCAAATTGAACTTTCGGTAGAAAAAGTAATAAGCGGAAAAGGCAAGAAATATCCACAAGATCCGGTTCCAAATCACGAGGCTGTTAATTGGAAGCCTAGTCGAATTTTGCATTTTAAGGTCCCATTCCTTCGTGGCAAAATGAAATGCATTTTGACCGAAAGGATCTAACAGTGCTAACCATTCCCTGTGTCCGAAAAAAACGTTTTCCAGAATGAGCTGGAATAGCACAAAACATATGACGGCTATGAACCCGCTGAATAGGTTTCTTGAAATTCCCACCACTACAAAAACCGTAACCCCGACAATAACCAGGTTGGGGAAGAGATAGAATCCGAAGGCAAGCAGGTAGCTTGAAATTGGTTTCGCAGCAATTTTCGGATTGGCCTCCCCAAGGATTATTTCACCAAAATAGATGCCTGAAAAAGTAAGTAAACTGAATAATAAGAGCACTAAAATGACACTGCCCAGTTTGCCAGACAGGTAAGCTGACTTCGAAATGGGAAAGGAATAAAGTAGAGCGTGGACGTTTTCCTTGTAGTCTTTGTATAAGCTGAAACCTCCAAAAATGGCAACTACAAATAACATAAATTTGGTAAACAGAAACCCCATGGAGGAGATGGAATAAGCCGAATTTATTACTTGAATGGAGCCGCCTGAATTGACAGGGCCATCAAAATACCCTCCGGTGCCCAGCATGCTCACCAATGCAAAAAGAAAAAAGCTCAGAACCAATATGTAGAACATCGGAGACTTCAGCCAAGTCTTTACTTCGTACAGGAAAACCGCGCTTTTCATCCTACCCGCTTTTTAGAGTTAGAAAATAGAAGTCTTCGAGTTTCGGGCTTACTAGCCGGCAAGATTCGAAGGGACATCGTTCCGCATAAATTCTGCTTACCTCTTGATTGGCCTCATTGTACTTTTTACTAAGTGTCAGTAAAGGAAGCGAAGATTCTGATAGTTCCTTCTCCGTCAATTCAGTTTCCCAAATTTTTCCTTTCAGAATTTCGGTGGCTCTGCTTGGAGCAACTTGCGTAATAAGTTTGCCCTTATTGATTATAGCCATGTCTTTGCAGAGCTCTTTTACATCTTCAACAAGATGGGTGGAAAACAGGACTATATTTTTGCTGCCGATATTGCGCAGTACATTCAAAAATCGCGTTCTTTCAGCCGGGTCTAATCCTGCGGTGGGCTCATCCACAATGATGACCTTGGGTTGGTTCAACAGCAATTGCGCTATACCGAAGCGCTGCTTCATTCCTCCTGAAAAAGTACTGACCCTCTTCTTGCGGACCTCTTGCAGATTGGTCAATTCAAGAACACTATCCACCATTTTATTCCTGTCCTTTTTGGAAGAGATCCCTTTGAGGAGTGCAAAGTAGTTGAGCAGACCATAGGCAGTCTCTTTTGGATATACACCAAATTCCTGAGGAAGATAGCCTAGGTGCTTCCTGAAGGCAGTTTTATTTGAGAAAATGTCGAGATCATTAAAATATAGTTTGCCTGAGTCGGGCAATTGCAAGGTGGCGATAGTCCGCATCAGCGATGATTTTCCCGCTCCATTGGGCCCCAACAAGCCTAGCATACCGGGAGAAAGATCAAAGCTTATTTGATCCATTGCTTTTACACCATTGCTGTATGTCTTGCTTACATTTTGTAGAGATAATATCATTTACGCTTAGCTTTTATTCAAAACTAGATGCGTGAAAACGGGAAAACAATTTTAAAGCGATAGGGTAAGTCCCACAGGATGAAGTGGGACAATTTTTTCCTTTTTAGTGAAGTCTTACTGCTTGATTTAGGACTGTGGAATACTCCCTTAAAGTCACCTAGAAATTCTTTTCAGGTACTCAGCAGGAGACATGTCCATGTGTAGTTTAAAAACTCTGTAGAAGCTGCTTTTAGATGAGAAACCACAATTCAAGGCAATTCCAACCATCGAAAGATTCTTATTGGCAGTTTTAGCTATTTCAGCTTTGAATTTATCTGCCCTGTATTTATTGATGTATTCATAAAAATTGCTCTCCAAATATTGGTTGAGTAAATAGGACACTTTTTTCTCCGTGCAGTCCAAAGCTTCTGCCACATCCCTTAAAGTAAGTTTCGGATTGAGAAATATCTCTTTATCTGCCAAGAGCTCATTCAGTTTTCTTTCAAGTTTCCGAGCTTCATGGTCGGTAAGCAAATTGGCGTCCTTATAAGGTTCGCTGACTTTTTTCTGAACGGATTCACCCCTTTGCTGTATTTGTTTTCTCGTTAATAGGCGATCTTTGGTAAGCCTGTATATGAATGAGGCATTAATGGAAATAAAAAACGGACTTGGGGATGCAAATAGCAAACTATCCCGACTAAACAGTTCGCTTTCAAAGCTTAGGTTGGAAATGGTCCATCCGTAAATCACCACACGAATGAGTTCCGGCAAAATGAAGAGCACTATAGCGTAAGCGAAATACTTCTTCCATCTGCTGATAGAAAAATACTTTGGGAGAAGGAGAAAGGTGTTCACATAAAAAAAGAGGGCAAATGCGATTACCGAAAGAGGCGCAGGCGTATTGGGTCGTAAGCTCGAATCAAACCAATTGGCTGTCCAATCCACATTTAAAGCTGAAAGTATAAAAAGCCAAAAGATCAGATGAAAGGATATTTCAATTTCGCTTTTGAGCATTTTAATCAGTGGATGGTTTCTATTTTTTAATAAAGCGCGCATTTTTTTGGTGTTCGTTGTTTGTAAAGCTACACCCTTTATGCAAGTTATCGATACCTACTTTACACTAAATTAGCTAATAAATAGGCGTTTTAATACTGAATTTCAGAAGATTTAGCAGCTGCAGGGAAAGGCCGTTTTTAGAACGGCTCAGTGCATCGCATCATGGCAAAGCCCTAAAACTTTAAAAAGCACCTATGTAGATTCTGCGGACTCAGATTGAAGGATATTTACCTTACCAAGGGAGATCTCTGTAGCCACGTTTGGCAGAGCAGAGAAGTCAGCCGATTTTGTAGAAATCTGTTACCTTTTCGTAAAATATGAAATAGTTTTTATCGGTGTAAAGAGCGATTGAAAAGATGGGTGGCGAACCGCCGAACCTGTCTGCCGAAGTGCGAACTTCGTTCCTATTTAGGTGCGGAGTCGTCTACTCGATTGTAGCCAGTTTTTTATTCAATTATGGTCTTTATAGCAAAATCTTTTTTCGTGTTTTTTCCGTTCAAATAATCTTTCCAAGTCTGCGGCACTCTATAATCCGGAATAATGCCACGCCCTTTTATTTTCGGGGAAACATTAATTTGAAAATGTACGGTCGGGATTTTTACCTCAATTTTTGAATTTGGCAATTTTATATATTCCGAATATCCACTAACATTTCCTTCATAAGTTCCGCCGGTTTCTTCTCCAATAAATATTCCCCTGTCAGTCATTTTTACCAAACTTGCAAATTCTGCTCCGCCAGAAAATGTTCTGCCACTTATCAAAACGTACAATTTTCCATTGTAAATCAGTTCTTTTTGTGGTTTTTTATATCCTAAATCTGAATAGTAATCGCTGTACAGCGTAAAATCTCCTCTTTTGGCAATGGTGTTTTGAAAGGTCCATTTGTCCTCAAGATAACCTTGTTTGCTTTTGTTTTTTTGATATGGTTTTGGAGGCATTGTCACTTGCCTATATTTCTGAACGACTTTGTTAGATAAGTAGCTGAAAAGTAAATTTTCATTTCCTTCTGTTCCTCCACCATTTGCCTGAACATCTATCATCAGGTGCTTTATGTTCAGGGAATCTATTTTTTTGAAGTTTGTTTGATAAAATTCTTCGTAATTAAGATCATCATTACCAAAACTTGGAATACTTAAATACGCAATCGAGTCATTAATTTGCTCAAATTTAAACTTAGTATAATCAAAATTTTTTGATTTGAATTTTGCATTTTTGGTTTTAAACCTTGTAAATCGAATGGCGGGAACGGTCAAAGTTTGAATTTTGTCATTTCCGAACTCTTGAATCTGAAGTTTAAATTTTTTCTCTTTACCGTAAACCAATCTGTAAAGCAAAGAGAAATTTAAGCCTCCAATCCATTCGTGTTTTGAGGTTTCATTAAATCCGTCTGTTGGGATTAAAGGATATAATGTGTCAAATATTTCGCTTACTTTTTTGTTGTTTACTGAAATTATTTTTGAACCTTTTTTGAGTCCGATAATACCTTTGCCATAATTTTGTGTGACAATCAGGTTTTCATCACAAAGCTTTACGGTCAATGGTAAAAAGGATTTTGAAAGTCCTAATTTTATTATTGTCCATTTAGGTAATTCGATGGAAGTATGTCCCTCGTTAGTCAGTCCGATTACATATCTTATTTTTTCGTAGAATTTTAATTTAGTTTGGGGCGTTTTTAAAGTATTACGAATGCTGTCAATTTTTATATCTGTTTCTTTTTCGCCGATGTATTCGTAAATTCCTTGATGTTGTAATTTTAGTTCTGTGATGAGATACTCAAAGTCCTCATTTAATTTTTTAGGTTTTATTTTTTTCTGGGCATTTCCATAAGTAAAAAATAGAATAGAGGTTATTAATAAAAAAAATCTCATTTGTTATGTTCGGTTTCTAGATTTTTTAAATTGGCTGCAACGACCCGGCTAGGATGTTTGAGTTAAGCATCTAAATTAAGTGAAAGAATTAGATTAGCTAATTAACCATCAATCAAGGAAAGAGGGATAAGGAGATCTGGTTTATCAACGCTTAAAGTCAAGTAAGACAAAGCCCTTAATAGGCTTGGTAGCCACCCAAAGAAAGCTATTGTTATTGATGTATACCCTGTGGGAGAAAGAGGAGAATTACGATCCTGATATTACAAAAAAGAAAGCGGCAAGACGCAAAGAGCTTGCCGCGCAGGATAGTCAATTAAAACATCAATTGACTTCCTAAAATTTTTACAAAAATATTTGCTTTTTCACACAGTACCTATGCGCAGTATCCCGAAGGGTATTGCGTATAGGTACTGTGTGTGCCTTGAATGGTAAATATAGTTCTATAATAAGAATGTCCCAAAGGGTGTAAGCCTGCCTTTGACGGCTGACAGGTCCCTGATGCGCTAGGGTTCCCGATTTGATGGCCCAGGCTGTGCCCGGAAGCAAAGCAAGTGGCAAGCTTGCTAACCGTTTGGCCTGTCCTGACGAAGGAAGGATCTGGTGGTGTGAGAGGTGGTTACTGAGCCTGCCAAAGAGCGAGCTCCGTTCCTATTTAGGGGCGGAGCCGTCTACTTGATTAGTTGTTGTTTTTTACTACTAATCTTCCTTTTTCGGTTAAATAAGGATAGAATTGATCCACGAAGAGATTTGTGTATTTATCAAAATCAGGTTCTTGTTCAAGTCCATCATAGATAAAGGCTGAAGTGAGCCAATGGTCACTGAAAATTCTTATCCTTTTAATGAGGTTGTCATATTCACTCTTATAAATTTCTTTTCTCATCAGTCCGTTCTCAATTGATAATTGAATTAACTCTTCATACATTTTGGTTCTAGTTTTCTCAATAGACCGAATTATGTTTAACATATTTCTGTCTGTTTTCACGATATAGAGTAATTCATTAAGCAAGAATCTGAATTCATGAATAACTTGAAAACCTTTCTTTGTCGCTACATATAACTCTGTTATATCAAAATTCAATCGATCTATTCCTTCGTTTAATTCAATAGCTTTCTCTAGAAGCATTTGATGGATTCCTTGAATGATCTCAGATTTTGATTTGAAGTGATACATGAGATTTCCATGACTTATTCCAATTTCCTTTGCAATAAACCTAAGAGATACATCAGCAACTCCTTTTGAATTGAAAATTTCGATAGAGTTTTCAAGAATTTTTCTTTTTGTCTTATTCACTTTAGTCCAATTGGCCTAATTGATTAGTACATTTGGACTAAAATACGATTTAATTGCAGATTGTGAAAAGGAAAAGTGTAGTTCAATTCAGTAATTCTTCTTGGTTTCCTGTGGTGTTGAAAAGATGTATTTATGAATTTATGACTTGGTTTGTTGGTAAAGTAGGGGCGGCAAAACCATTTCTTCCGCTTGTAAATGAAGGATTGAATTATGCAGACAAATTGGTAATAATCAAGAAGGATGTAGGAGCAGGGTTTGAAACTCTAGATCCGCTAATTAAAGACTCAATTCCGAGAACTTTTGTGTCTGAAGATGAAATTGAAACAAAAGGATTGTATATCATGGTAAATTCTTTTCATCAAGAGAAACCAGAGAATGCAAAAGAAATATTGAGAAAAGTATCAGATATCAAGCAACCTATTGTAATTGTGGAGGGGAATAATGATAGTCTCTGGCAAGTTTTTGGAATGACGGTGATTGTGCCGTTAACAGTAATTTTAACAGCTCCATTCGTTAAACCATTTAGAGTGTCAAGAATAATATTTACTTATCTAATTCCAGTTTTACCCCTAGTTACTTTTATTGATGGTTTTTTGGCTCTGTTTAAACTATATGCACCAAAAGATTTGGATGAGCTTGTTTCCGATCTAAAGGCAGAAGATTATAACTGGAAAAGTGGTAAAATAGATAATGGGCGAGGAGGAAAGATCATTTATCTTCTGGGTCATCCTGTTAATAACAACTAACGGTTAGTATAAGAGCAGTAGCGGCTTAAATGCTGAGAACTTTCGGATAGAAAGATAATTTAATTAAATGCAAAAACGGTTCAAGTTTGCACAAGAACCGCTATTGCTTTTATACATTATTGTGTGCTGCCTTTAATTCTTCTCGAATGTTAAATAATCAGTTCCACCATTTCCACCACTAACGTCTATAAGTTCAATTTTTGTCGAGGATTGAGAGATAAAATCCCAATCGTCATTTAAATCTTCAAAATCATTGGTTAAGTTGAAATTGATGTTAAAGTCCAAATCATCTTGACTATCATCATTACTATTACTGTCTGTTATACTCCAAGTTCCATCATAGTTATTGGTTCCATTGTTTGCGTTTAAAACTCCTGAACTATTAAATGTGAAGTTGTAAGCTGTAAAATGATTTGTTTCGTCTGTTCCCGAGTCAATAAATTTTGTAATTCTCCAAGTTCCACTTTGGACATTACTTTGGAC
>CAJXMH010000042.1 GCA_913056345.1 uncultured Flavobacteriales bacterium
CATGCGCATGCCGATCATTCGCGATGGGGAAATAAACATTACCTCTGCACTAACCTATCTAAACCGATTATTCAACACCGTTTGGGTCAAGACATTTCCATTGAAAGTGTGGAATATGGTGAAGTACGAAATATTAAGGGAGTCAAGTTTTCCTTTCATCCAGCAGGTCATATTATTGGCAGTGCACAAATACGCGTAGAATACAAAGGAGAGGTCTGGGTGGCTTCGGGAGATTACAAATTAGAAGACGATGGTTTTTCAACTCCTTTTGAGCCAGTGAAATGTGATGTTTTCATCACTGAATGCACCTTTGGCTTACCTGTTTTTGCTTGGAAAGAACCCGCAGTGGTATTTGAGCAAATCAACCAATGGTGGAAAAAAAACAAAGAAGAGGGCAAAGCCACTATTTTATGCGGTTACTCGCTCGGTAAAGCGCAACGCCTGCTGCAGGGAGTCGACCACAGCATTGGCGAAATCTACACCCACGGTGCCATCGAAAATACCAATCAAGTGATCCGCGGGATGGGAGTGGAATTAAGGGAAACAATTTACGTTGACCCAAACGATAAAAAGAAAGATTATGCCGGCAGTTTGATCATTACACCGCCTTCTGCCCTTGGCACTGCTTGGCAAAAGAAGTTTCATCCTTTTGAGGTGGGCATTGCTTCAGGTTGGATGAACTTGCGTGGCCCGCGCAGACGCCGCTCTGTAGATCGCGGTTTTGTACTCTCTGATCATGCCGATTGGAATGGTCTCCTATCGGCCATCAAGGCTACTGAATGTGAAAAAGTGATCGTAACTCATGGCTATACTTCAATCTTTAGTCAGTATCTACAAGAACAAGGTTACGATGCCGCCATTGAAAGTACGGAGTTTGAGGGAGAGGTAGAGGATTAGTTTTTATTTAATTATTAAAAATTCCTTTTTAACCGCAAAGCCCTCTAAGCATTCTCAAAGAACTCAAAGCAAATAATCTTCGAGATCTTAGCGGGAACTTTGAGTCCTTAGTGGTTAGATTAAAAACGCTACCTCAAAACATTAAGTATAATCCAATTGAAGAAGTGGTTGATTAGTTACTAATCTTTCAATCTGTAATTAAACAAACAAGCCATTGAAATACAGTCTATTAAAAAGAGCAATTGATAAGCGTATTATTTCTTTTTCTTAACTTTATAATTGATCGAAAATCGACGCTCATGAAAAAACTTCTACTCATAACCTTCTCTTTCCTGCTTATTAGCCAACTACAGGCACAAAACTGGCGACCCTTCAATCCATCAGATACGGTTAGGCATTATTTAGCAGAAGACTCTACCACACGATACATTACACAAGACATTACCTTTTTCCCAATTCTTTCTACTGTGATTGATAGTTCTTTTTTCAGTAACGGCAATGCCGTATATGTTTTTAAAAAAGGCTTTTCCTACTTGGAAGCTGTTCGTTTAGATTCTCAATCCAATACCAGCAATTACCAAAAAATAAAAGGAAAAATTCTTGGGGATACAGCTACTTTTTACACTGACTCAACCGTTATAAAATCCCTTGACCATAATGGATTTAAATTAAATTTTCCAACTAGGTACACCCTTGGAAAAAATTGGCTAATAGGAACCAAGCTAAATCAAAAGCTAAGTGCTTCAGTTGACTCAATCTATTTTGATAGTATTCCAGGCTTTGATAGTATCCCAATGGATTCAATGGTTTCAATTCAACTACAGTTATTAGATTCCGCAGGAAATCCCCTAAATAACTCTTCTTTTAATCAGAAAATCATATTGAGTAAACATCATGGTTTAGTAAAGACTATAGATTTTACCGATTTAGAAACTACCCATAACTACACCCTTTACCCTTGGAAAACACAAAATAAGACACATTATAAGCATCAAGAATATTATCAGTTAGCCCTTGGTGATTATTTCTTCTCAGAAACTCTCCAAAATTTATTGGCCTATAGGGTTCATAAACACACAGTTGTTTCAGATTCAATTCACAACGGTTTTCGTACTATTAGTATGCAAGTTGAATCATCTGCTTCATCATTTATTTCGCTCATTTTTACCCCTCCTTCAAATTATACCTTTCAACCAGTAAGTTCTACCAATTATAGCATTCAAATAAATCTTGATAGCAACTACCGAGTAAAACAATCTGGGGTTATTAATGATAGTAATCTATTTAACAACTATACCAATAGTTATACCACTCCACAATTTGGTTTGCGCCTTAAATGGGGGGAAAGGTGGCCAGTTGAATTTCAAGACGGTAACTTGGAGATATCCGGAATGTCATTTTTCCCCAGCTCAAGAGACTCTATTCAGATATATGTTTTTGAAGGCTCAGGAGTGGCCTGTCCGCTTATCGGTGTCGGAAATGAGTACGATAGTTATAGCTCTCAATTTGGCTTGCAATATTGGTATGAATCAATCTTTTTTCTCAAAAAAGGGAATCAGACTTGGGGAGCTCAACCGCTAGTGGTTGGTCTTGATGCAAAACCATCAGCCCCATCCATTAAAGTTTATCCGAATCCTGCTTCTCAAAACCTCTTCCTTTCAAGCTCAGAAAGGTTTGAAAGCATCAAAGCCTACGACCAAAAAGGAAGACTGGTAAAAGTGTGGCGTAATTCGGCTGTTGAACTAGACCTTGACAACCTTCCGGTAGGACTCTATTTTCTCCAACTGCAAACTCAAACAGGTGAACTGGTTAACCGAAAGTTTGTGAAGCAGTAATAAGCTTATAATAGCCCAATTTTAAACCGCAAAGTCCTCTAAGCATTCTCAAAGAACTCAAAGCAACTAAATCTTCGAGATCTTAGCGAGAACTTTGAGCCCTTAGTGGTTAGATGAGAAGAACTTGACCGAAAGGCAGATGGCATAGTCCAATAGAACCTTCAATAAATCAATTTAAACGCAAGCTTGTTATTTTCACAAGATGAAAGATTTCGTCCATTTGTTTCAACAGCTTGACCAAACCACCAAGACCAATAAAAAGGTGGCGGCGCTAGTAAGCTATTTTGAGCAAGCCAATGAGATGGACAAATTATGGACAATTGCTATTCTCAGTCACCGCCGACCCAAGCGCAGCGTGCGCACCGTAAAATTAAGAGAATGGACCGCTGAAATCTCAGGTATTCCGCTTTGGCTTTTTGAAGATTCTTACCATGTGGTGGGCGACTTAGCCGAAACTATGGCCTTGGTCCATCCTAACGTGGAAAGCAAGGGCGATAAAAGCCTGAGTGAATGGATTCAGTTTCTGATCGACCTTAACGAATTAGAAGAGGAAGGGAAAAAAGAAAAAGTGCTGTGGGCTTGGAACCAACTCAATCACGATGAACGCTTTGTCTTCAATAAACTAATTACCGGTGGTTGGCGCATGGGGCTTTCGCAAAAACTCATGACCAGAGCCTTAGCACAGCACACTGGCATAGAAGAAAACATGCTTTCGCACCGTTTAATGGGTGATTGGAAACCGCAGCAAACAAGCTACCAAAAACTTGTAGTTCAGCCTGATGAAAGCGAAAACCTCTCCCGACCCTACCCTTTTTATTTGGCCTATGCTTTAGAAGAAGAAACCAAAGCACTTGGGAAGCCAACTGAATGGTTTGCCGAGCGAAAATGGGACGGTATTCGCGGTCAGCTGATCGTTAGAGAAGGTGAACTTTTTGTATGGTCGAGGGGAGAAGAGTTGGTGACGGCTAAATTCCCAGAGTTTGACGAATTGAAAGAAAAACTACCTTCAGGCACTGTAATCGATGGGGAGATTCTAGCCTACGAAAATGGACAGCCACTGAACTTTAATGTGCTGCAAACTAGGATTGGCCGTAAAAATGTAAGTAAAAACCTTCTCAAAAAAGCTCCAGTGATCATGATGGCCTACGACCTTTTGGAATACGAAGGAAAAGACATTCGGGAAGTGCCCATGAAAAAACGCAGAAAGCAATTGGAAAAACTCATGGCTCAGCTTGAGACAGATAAATTGCTTTTGTCCTCCTTGCTTGAGTTTAAGGATTGGCGAGCCTTAGCTAAAGAAAGAGACCGATCTAGAGAACTTTACGCAGAAGGCTTAATGCTGAAACACCAAGACTCTACCTACAAAGTTGGCCGTAAAAAAGGCGATTGGTGGAAATGGAAGATTGATCCACTGACCATTGATGCTGTATTGCTTTATGCCATGAGGGGGCACGGAAGAAGAGCCAACTTGTATTCAGATTACACTTTTGCAGTTTGGAAAGGCGATGACCTAGTGCCATTTACCAAAGCTTATTCGGGTTTAACCGATAAAGAAATTCGACAAGTTGATGCTTTTGTAAAAAAGAACACTTTGGAGCGTTTTGGTCCGGTGCGCAGCGTAAGGGCTGAATTGGTTTTTGAGATTGCTTTTGAAGGCATTGCCAAGTCTAGTCGGCATAAATCAGGGGTGGCCTTGCGTTTTCCACGCATGCACCGTTGGCGGAAAGACAAACCCAAAGAAGAGGCCAATACGCTTGAAGATTTACAAGAGTTATTGAAGCTTTATGGCTGAGTGTGGAAAGCTGAAAGCCAAAAGCTTAGAGCATATAGCTTTTTCTGAATCCGACTAATGGCTTGGTATTCGTTGAAAGTCAAGAAAGCGGTTTATATTTTATTAGGGGAACTAGCCAAAAAGGAGAAGTGGTGAAAAAAAGTGGTGAAGCGGTAGATTGACAATTGCAAGTCATTGCGAGCGTAGCGTGGCAATCTCGGCAATTATAGTGTAATGTGAGATTGCTTCATTTCGTTTCACTGCACTCGCAATGACTGTTTATGGAAACATCATCTCGAGAAGGCACTGAGTTTCGCAAAGGTTTACCTCTGTGACCTTTTGTGTCTCCTCTGTGATCCTATGTGTTACAATAAAAAGCCCCGACAGAAAGTGAAAACTAGAAGGCTTATGCAGGCTTGTTAATTTTTCTTAACTTTATATTTCGTGAAAATCGACTCTCATGAAAAAAATTCTACTCCTTACACTCGCCTTGCTGCTGCTTGGACAGCTAAATGCGCAAAACTGGAGGCCCTTTAATCCATCAGATACCGTAAGGCATTATTTGGCAGAGGATTCTACCGATAGACACATTACCTTTTACCCAATTATCTCAACTGTAATTGACACTGCATATCTTCAAAATAATCAAACCCTCTGCGTTTTTTCTAAAGGATTTTCCTACCTCAAGGCACACAGAGATTATACTTATTCCTCTTATGCTAATAAAGCGCAAATGGTCAAGGGGAAAATCTTAGGCGATACGGCTGTTTTCTATCTTGATTCAACAGTTATAAAATCTATAGACAGCATAGGCTTTACTTTAAACTTTCCAACGACTTATAATCTTGGAGACAGTTGGGAAATTGCAAGATCTGACAGCCAAAACCTTCGCGCAACAGTTGACTCGATCTATTTCGATAGCATTCCCAATTTTAGTAATGACTCGATGATTTCTATACAATTAAGTGCAACAGATCTAAACGGGAATCCACTTCCTCATTCTCCATTTAATAAAAGTATAGTCTTAAGCAAGTCACACGGACTCATAAAAACTATCGACTTTACAGACCTTGATAGTGCTTTTGTTTACGAGCTTTATGCATGGCAAACCCAAGATAAAAAATACATAAAGCAGGGTGAAGTCTACCAACTTAACCCTGGTGATTTCTATTTTTCACAAGCCATTACAAGTTGGGGTATTCCTCATGGCTATAAGTATACGGTTGTTTCAGATAGTTTTGCAAACGGTAGGCGGTTTATCAATTATCAGATTGATAGTTTAGGACTTTCACTCAATTCGCTCTATAATCAACTCTACTACAGTACTCGTGGTACTAAGACTGAGACTTTAGTAGTTGAGCAAGACAGTAACCTATACCTTAAACATTCAGGAGTGTTTCATGATAGCCTATCTGCTGTATCATCCAATAACCCTTATGCTATTTATCCACAATTTGGACTACACGCTAAACTTGGCGCTAAGTGGCCAGTAAAACTTGAAGACTATAATCTTCAAAATAAGACCTTATGGGCGCTAATATTTGGTATCGATTTTATTGAGATCGACATTTTCGAAAGGGATATTCTTCGTTATCCGCTGCTTGGGGTAGGCCCAGAGAAGTACGTCAGAACGGGTGGTTCTCCAGGAATCTTCTATGATTCTGAGAATATATTCTTTGTAAGTAAGGGTGGACAAACATGGGGGATACAGCCGATTCCATTTGTGGTTAGTTTAAATGAAGTCGAAAAAGAAAATCAATTTAGCATATTCCCAAACCCCACCACCGAAACGCTCTTTATTTCTGATGCTAAAAAGATTACCCAAATCCGCATTTTTGATCAAAGTGGCAGACAAGTAAAACAATGGGATAATCCAAGAAATAAGTTGAATATCGGCGAACTTCCGAACGGCTTGTATTTCATCAGCCTACAAACCCAAACCGGCGAACTGATCAATCAGAAGTTTGTGAAGCAGTAGCTACTGATTAGCTTATAAAAGTTAACAATGATAAAACAACCTATACTCCTTTTAACCTTTCTTTCTATAATTACAAATGTTAAGGCCCAAACTTTTGCTCCAAATGGAGCCACTTGGCATTACAGCATTAAGCATGATATGCAAGACAGTTTGAGGTGGGTAAGGGTAGAGGCAATAGCAGATACCTTTTTTGCAGGAAAAAATGCAAAGATTTTTTCATACACCTACGAATCACCTAATGCTTTACCTTGTCCTAATTCTGTTGACACTGCTCTATTGGCTCAAAAAGCTGATTCTCTGTTTTTTTATGAAAATGGAACATGGCAATTATTAGTAGACTTTAATGCCTCAATTGCAGATACCTTCAGTTACAACATAGCAGTTTCTAACGGAAATCAAACAATTGTAAGAACAATCATCGCTCGAGTAGACTCTGTGAGAATAGATAGTTATAATGCTAACAATTTAAGGTCTTTGTATTTGAGGCAAACTAATACTGCAGGGGGATATAACTTTCACGACGGTTGGATTACAGAAGTAGTTGGACATGAATATGCGCTGCTTCCTTGGGTTAACTCTAGTTGTGCTTTTGCCTCCAATTATATTTATGGCATAAGGTGTTATTCAGATAGTATTATTGGAAATATACAATTCACTCCTTTCTCATGCCAAGCTGTAACTACTTCCTTAAAAAAACTTCAAAACAGAAAGCATGGTTTATTTCTTTAT
This sequence comes from uncultured Flavobacteriales bacterium, assembly GCA_913056345.1. GTDB lineage: Bacteria > Bacteroidota > Bacteroidia > Flavobacteriales_E > Vicingaceae > CAJXMH01. The sequence goes on from CAJXMH010000042.1 coordinate 7,211, forward strand.
CCAAACCCCACCACCGAAACGCTCTTTATTTCTGATGCTAAAAAGGTTACCCAAATCCGCATTCTTGATCAAAGTGGCAGACAAGTAAAACAATGGGATAATCCAAGAAATAAGTTGAATATCGGAGAACTTCCGAACGGCTTGTATTTCATCAACCTGCAAACCCAAACTGGCGAACTGATCAATCAGAAGTTCGTGAAGCGATAGTCTAGTAATTGCCGGTCATTGCGAACGTAGCGTGGCGATCTCGGCAATTATAGTGTAATCTAAGATTGCTTCATTTCGTTTCACTGCACTCGCAATGACTGTTTATGGAAACTTCATCGCAAGAAGGCACTGAGTTTCGCAAAGGTTTCACCTCTGTGACCCTTTGTGACTCCTCTGTGGAGCTCTGTGTTACAACAAAAAACCATTACATGAAATACAACAAATAGACTCCGATTTGAACTAAGGTTTAAAAAACAAGAATTTCCCTTTGGTTCTTTGTGGCTTCTCAGTGGGACTCTGAGAAAAAAACCCGACAGAAAGTGAAAACTAGAAGACTTATGCAGGCTTGTTAATTTTTCTTAACTTTATATTTCGTGAAAATCGACTCTCATGAAAAAAATTCTACTCCTTACACTCGCCTTGCTGCTGCTTGGACAGCTAAATGCGCAAAACTGGAGGCCCTTCAATTCAACAGATACCGTAAGGCATTATTTGGCAGAGGATTCTACCGATAGACACATTACCTTTTACCCCCTTCTTTCTTTGGTAATCGATACTCAGTTTGTAAAAAACTCCATTTCCACTAAAGTTTTCAAAAAGGGCTTCTCCTACCTAAAAGCTAACGGCTCTAATTATGCAGCCGGAGCATACTCCTACCAGTTAATCAAAGGTAAAATATTAGGCGACACTATTCGGTTTTATCAAGATTCTACTGTAATTAATTCTGTTGACCCAAGAGGTTTTAAACTCCATTTTCCTGCACGATATTCTAATGGTTTGTCTTGGCAATTAGGCACCACATCTAAGCAGTATTTAAGTGCAAGTGTAGATTCCATTTATTTTGGAAACATTTCAGCTTCTGCACAAGACTCTTTGGTAAGCATTAGTTTGCATCATTATGATTCTTCGATGAATCCAATAAGCTCATCTAGCTTCAACCAATCCATCATTTTAAGCAAGCACAATGGTTTAGTTAAAACGATTGATTTCACAGATCTTGATGTGGCCTATACCTATCAAGTTTTTGATTGGAAGTCAAATGACAATGTTTTTTTGAAGCATGAAGAACACATTTCACTTACTACTGGTGATTACTATTATTCATTAAAAGAAGATAGCACCTTTCGTTTCAAAACAGTAAAGCATTCTATTTTTCAAGACGTAAGCGCGGGCTCAATTCGCACTGTTGGGATTGAACGGCAACACTCTGCTTATTTCTTTAGTCCTTCATTTCCACGTCAAATTCCAAACCCTCCCTCAACATTTCAAGCAAATTATTTAGATACTGTCTATTATCAGCTAACTATTGATAGTAATTATCGAGCAAAAGAGTCTGGAATCGTAAATGACTCTGATAGGGTAAATTGGCAATACAACCAATACAATGCCTTCCAATATGGCTTTCAATCAAAGCAAGGAGAGCGATTTTTTGTCAGCTTAAAGGATTTAAACCTTGAAATTTCAAGGCAGTCCATTATTCCATTTAGTCCTCCAGATTCGATAAAAATTAAGGTATTCCAAACCTCAGGTGTTTTATATCCAATTTACGGTTTAGGCAACCAACAAAACACCTTGGCAAACCTTATGGGTTCATTTTACAATACTTATGAAGAAGTCTTTTTTTTCCAAAAGGGAAATTACCGATGGGGAAATGAGCCCATCATTGTTGGCCTAAATCAGTTAGCTAAGAACGAATCTTTGATTGTCTTCCCTAACCCCACCACTGGAACGCTCTTTATTTCTGATGCTAAAAAGATTACCATAATCCGCATTTTTGATCAAAGTGGCAGACAAGTAAAACAATGGGATAATTCAAGAAACAAGTTGAATATCAGTGAATTTCCGAACGGCTTGTATTTCATCAGCCTGCAAACCCAAACTGGCGAACTGATCAATCAGAAGTTTGTGAAACGATAGTCTAGTAATTGCCGGTCATTGCGAGCGTAGCGTGGTTACGCTCGGCAATTATAGTGTAATGTAAGATTGCTTCATTGCGTTTCACTGCTCTCGCAATGACTGTTTATGGAAACGTCATCGCAAGAAGGCACTGAGTTTCGCAAAGGGTTTACCTCTGTGACCCTTTGTGAATCCTATGTGGAGCTCTGTGTTACAACAAAAGCTCTTACAAAACACCCCAGTGAAGAAAGTATAGCTGCTAGGCCTTAAAACTTATTGGACTCATGAGAAACAATCAGCGGATTTAGTAGTTTTAAAAACACACCAAACTACACATCATGCAATATAAAAATCTAGGAAAATCAGGATTAAAAGTGAGTCGCGTTTCTCTAGGCTCATGGTTAACTTTTGGCAAACAAATCGAAAACAACATCGCCGAAGAATTGATGGATCTGGCTTATGATAAAGGCGTAAACTTTTTTGACAATGCCGAAATCTACGCCAGAGGAGAGTCAGAAAGAGTGATGGGAAAAATCTTAAAAGCCCGAGATTGGCAAAGAGATTCTTACATTGTTTCCTCCAAAGCCTTTTTTGGAGATGGTGGTAAGCTACCCACGCAAAAAGGCTTAAACCGCAAACACCTAGTAGAAGCTTGTGAAGCAGCACTTAAGCGTTTGCAATTAGACTATTTGGATCTTTTCTTCTGCCACCGACCAGACAAGGAAACACCAATTGAAGAAACCGTTTGGACCATGCACAACCTGATTCAGCAGGGTAAGATCTTGTACTGGGGAACATCTGAGTGGAGTGCGCAAGAAATCATGGAAGCCCACATGGTAGCCAAACAATACAATTTGATCGGTCCAAGCATGGAGCAACCGCAATACAACATGCTACACAGGCACAAAGTAGAAGTTGAATTCAGCCAGATCTACAAAACAGTTGGACTCGGTACCACTATTTGGTCGCCCTTGGCTTCCGGTATTTTAACTGGAAAATACAATGACGGCATGCCTGAATCGACTCGTTTATCAATGGATGGTCTGGAGTGGTTAAAAGATGCCAATTTGGTAGAAGAAAAGCTTGACAAAGTTCGCGAACTAACAAAGTTTGCTAAAGAACTTGGTACTACCATGCCCAAATTAGCCATTGCATGGACCTTGAAAAATGAGAATGTGAGTACGGCCATCTTAGGGGCTTCCCGAAAAGAACAATTGGCTGAAACCTTAACCGTAATGGACGATCTAGATAAACTGAACGAAGAGGCTATGGAGAAGATCGAAGCGATATTAGACAACAAGCCTGCTCATCCTGATTTTTAGCCAAGAGCAGTTCTCAATTGATCTTTAAAGTGATTAGGCGATTGAGAAAGGTAGATAAATCCATCTGGGTTTAACTCTGCAGACCATTTTTTTGACTCACAGTCATTTTCGGCGCACATCATATAAAAGGGAATATCATGATCGTGTTTAATAACTTTTGCAAGTTGTAATCCATCAACATTCCCTTTTAAATGGCAGTTAATGAATAAAATGTCAGCATGGTAACGTTCAATGCCTTCTTCTACCTCTGAGACAGTTGAGGCTGAACCAACATAAATGTGGTTTAGCTGCTTAACCCCATCGGCTATGAGTTTTATGCTCAAGGGACTCGTATCTACAACTAATACTTGTTTAGCAAGCTGGTACACCTGATGAAGATCAGCTTTGCTTTGATTGCTTATGAAACTCTTTAGTATCATGTGATTGAATTTGATGTACTAAATGTATCATCATCTATTCAAGATCAACAGAAAAGGCAATGGACAAAACTGGGACAACTACAAAGACTTCAGATAATCTTCAATGTTTTCAATACCTACAGCGGTTAATTTCTTCTTTAATCGGAAGCGCGACTTTGATACACTTTCGGAAGAAATTCCTAAAGTGTCCGCTATTTCAGAATGGCTCATATTCAATTTAGTGAGCCCTAGCAAGCGTTTCTCGCCTTTTGTAAAGCTTAAAGAAGACTGAGTTAGTTTCTCAAAGAAATCAGGGTATACCCGATCAAAGAGAAGTTTGAATCTCCTCCAGTCTTCATCTGTCAGTATTTTTAATTCAGCAAGCTGCTCCAATTCATTTGACTTCTGCTTACGAAACTTCTCTAGCTCCTGTTCCTTTGTAATTACTTTTTGCTGAAACTGTTTGATCGACTTGTTCTTTTCCATCAGCTCCCAAGTGTAATTCTCCAACTCAGCTTGACTGCGTTGAAGCTCCTCTTGACTGTTCTTCAACTCCATTTCAACTAAGCGTTTTTCCTCAATTCTTTTATTCGCTCTTAATCTAAAATAAAGGGCAAAAGCAATGACCAAAAATAATGCCCCCAGCAAAATGGCTAATGTTGTCTGTTGATTAGCCTTGTCCAATTTTTGCTGATTTTTCAAATGAGCTATTTCGGCTTCCTTTTTCGACAAATCATACTTCCTTTGCAGTAAATCGATCTTACTACTAGTTTCCTCTACAAATATGGAATCATCTAACTTTTTATTAATATCGGAGTAATACAATGCTTTTTCATAAGCACCGGCTGCCCTGTAAGCGTCTGAAACGTATTGGGCGGCATCTTTTATGCGGTAAAGGTTTTTATATTTTAAGGTCGTGTCATACGATTGACGTGTATAGAAAATAGCAGAGTCATATTGTTCTAGCCCTATATAACATCGCCCAATAGCACCTAATGAATAGCCAATTCCCCAGCTGTCATTAATTTGCTTTTTTATGTTAAGGGATTTTATATTGTAGTACAAAGCGCTATCATACTCCTCCATGTTTCGAAAGCAATAACCAATATTGGAGTAATGCTTCCCCCTGGCAAACAAGTTTTCTTCATCCACAAAAGCCAAGGCTTTTTTTAAGGTATCAATCGCTTCTTGATTCCGCCCTAGCTTACCGATGGTGGCTGCAAAGTTGTTATAGCATCTTGCTACTTGATTCCAATCGCCTGCCCTTTTGTAACTCTCAACCGCTCGTAAATTATATTTCTCCGCTAAATTTAATTTAGCTGCGTGTCGGTAGGTTTCCGCCAAACTGCTCTGCGCAATTCCCATCAACTTGTGATCCTGAAGTTCTTCTCCTATATTAAGTGCTTTTAAAGCTGTTTCTATCGCTTGGTCTTGCAGGTTCATATCAAGCTGGTTCTCAGCCAAACGACCAAGAGCTTTCACTAGAAGTTTTTTCTCATTTACTTTCTCTGCTTGCTGCAACGAATTTTGAAAGTAAACATTAGCTTCCTCAAAAAAACCATGGTCTGCTTTGAGGTTTCCAATACCTCTGTAAATTAAATACTTGGTCTGGTAGCTAAGGCTAAGCTCTTTTTCATCAAGCTCTTCTAGCAGCGTTTCACTCAGGCTATCAGCTAAGAAAAAATGCTCATCGCTAAGGTCATTGATCCTTTCTATTCGAACCAGGTAAGTAGAGTCAAGCGATTGGCCCTGCAAAACAAGAGCAAAAGCCAAAAAAGGAAGTAAGCGAAGCACGAACTTGAACATTATTCTAAATTAAGTGAAAGTATTCAATGAACTGAAAAAGCAATATTTAAGATTTGAAGGAACGCCTAATTGAAATTTCCAAACAAATTACTTAATGCGTATCAGTCAAAAGCTAAATTATACCTAAAAAACACTCTCTTCTATTTGTTGTTATTAACAAGTGGATTAATTGTAGCTACAGCTAATTCGTTTACTTTTGAGTTTCAATCGCCAAACCAATATGAGAAAACTCCTGATTCTTTTTATTTTTTCTGCTTCAATCTGGGCTTGTGAGAATCCTTCTGAACAATCAGCGGAGGGGGGCAAGCCATTAAAGGCAGCTACCCTAGTTGAAGTGATCCTTGCCCAAGAAAGCAAGCTAACGAAAGAAATCCGAAGCACTGGTAATCTGCAGGCAAATGAGTCAACCAACTTAAGCACTGAAATTGGAGGGATAGTGGCTAAGATTAACTTTGAGGAAGGTCAAGCAGTAAAGCAAGGCCAACTACTCTTAAGCCTTAAAAACCAAGACCTTCAAGCGCAACTGTCGGAGCTTAATGCCACAAAATCATTAGCTGAAAAGAAAGCAAAGCGCAGCCGTCAGCTTTTTGAAGCAAAAGGGATCAGCCAAGAGGCTTTAGATGAAGCTGAAACAAGCCTAGAAAGCATTAATGCGCAAAGGCAAAATCTATTGGCTGAACTAGAGAAAACCAAAGCGGTTGCTCCCTTTGATGGTTTTGTTGGCCTCAGAAGTGTGAGCTTAGGAGACTATTTAGGGCCAAACAGCAGTTTTGCTTCTTTAATTGATTATAAGCCCATCAAAATCTCCTTTTCTATTCCTGAAAAATACCTCAGTATACTGCAAATCGGCGACAGCATAGAATTTGAATCTCCCAACTTGTCTACTAGAAAAAAAGCCTTGGTTTACGCCATTGAACCCCAAGTCGACGCAAGCAGCAGAACCATACAGGCAAAAGCCAAATACGCCAACGAAGATGGTGCCTTATTGCCAGGGGGGTTTGTTACCGTATTCTTTCAAACTGATGCTTTTGAAAATACCATTGTAATTCCAAACCAAGCCATTGTGCCTGAACTGGATGGCAAAAAGGTCTTCTTAGTTAAAAACGGAAAAATAAAGGCTCAAAAAGTAGTGAGTGGTATTCGGCGAGCTGACCAAATACAGATCATTGAAGGTTTAAACGCGGGCGACAGCGTTGTCAGTTCGGGCTTGTTGCAGATCAGAGAGGGAATTCCGGTTCGAGTGCGCATGGATAAAAGCTATCAAAAGCAAGCTTCAGAATGAGTTTATCCTCCATCAGTATTCGTCGCCCGGTGCTAGCCACCGTTTTTAGTCTGGTTATTCTACTTTTTGGAATAATCGGTTGGAATTTTCTTGGAGTGCGAGAATACCCGAGTGTTGACCCTCCTAAGATCACGGTTTCTACCAATTATGTTGGAGCTAATGCTGATGTGATCGAAACCCAAATTACTGAGCCACTAGAAGAATCGATTAATGGTATTGCGGGTATCAAAACCCTAACTTCTGTGAGTAGAGACGGTAGAAGCACCATTACCGTAGAATTTGATTTAAGTCAAAACCTCGACAATGCAGCCAATGATGTACGCGATAAAGTTTCCAAAGCCATACGCGACTTACCTGAAGATGCAGAACCACCCATTGTTTCCAAAGCAGATGCCGACGCTAGCCCCATTATCTTCCTCAACATTCAATCAGACCAAAGGGACCTGCTAGAACTAACTGAAATTGCGGAACGCGATTTTAAAGAGCGCCTCCAAACTATTCCTGGCGTTTCTGAAATTAGGATCTGGGGGGAAAAGCGCTATTCAATGCGGCTGTGGCTTGACCCTGTAAAAATGGCTGCACTCAAAATTACCCCACTTGAGGTACGCAATGCCCTACTTTCTCAAAACATTGAGCTACCAACGGGTAGAATTGAGGGAACCAATGTAGAGTTGAGCGTACGCACCGTAGGTAGGCTCAGCACCGAAGAAGAGTTCAATAGACTAGTGGTAAAAGAAGAAAATGACCGCTTGGTGCGCTTGGAGGACATCGGTTACGCCAAGCTTGGCCCTGAAAACGAGCGAACCAGCTTGAAGCGAGATGGACTGCCCATGGTAGGAAATGCCATAGTGCCCCAGCCTAATTCCAACCATATTGAAATTGCCGATGAATTCTATCGTCGACTAGAACAGATCAAAAAAGACTTGCCTGCTGATATCAAAACTGGGATTGGTTTCGACACCACGGAATACATTCGCGATTCGATCACTGAAGTAAAGCAAACCATCTACATCGCTTTTGTGATGGTAATTCTGGTGATTTTTCTTTTTCTGAGAGATTGGAGGTCGACTGTTATTCCCATTGTAGTCGTACCCATTGCCTTGATCGGCTCCTTTTTTGTGATGTACATCGCCGATTTTTCGATTAACGTACTCACCCTTCTAGGCTTAGTCTTGGCAATTGGCTTGGTGGTTGATGATGCCATTGTGGTCTTGGAAAACATCTACAGTAAAATAGAGTCGGGCATGAGTTCCCGAAAGGCAGCCAAAGAAGGAGCTGCAGAGATTTTCTTTGCCGTAATTGCCACAACCTTGGCCTTGGTTTCAGTTTTTATGCCAGTGATTTTTTTAGAAGGCGTAACCGGAAGACTTTTTAGAGAATTTGGGGTAGTCATAGCAGGTGCCGTGATCATTTCTTCTTTTGTAGCACTTACGCTCACTCCTATGCTGGCGGCCAACCTTTTGAAGAAAAAGAAAAAAAGGACGGTTTTTTACCGCCGAACAGAAACGTTTTATAAAGATTTGACCGCAGCTTATAAAAACAGCCTCAGCAGTTTTATGCGCGTAAAGTGGTTGGGTTTTGTTTTTATTTTCGTAGCCTTTGGCATGATCTATCTATTTGGAAAACAACTCAATTCAGAGTTAGCTCCTCTAGAAGATCGTGGTAACCTAAGGGTGTTTAGTAGCGCTCCTGAAGGCGCCACCTATGATTATATGTCACGCTACATGGACAAGCTTGTTGCTTTGATTATTGAAGAAGTCCCTGAAAAAAGTGGGGTGATCTCGGTTACTTCCCCCGGTTTTGGTGCTTCTTCTTCTGTTAATTCAGGTTTTATTCGGTTGCGTCTATCAAAAGCAGACCAAAGAGAGCGAAGTCA
>CAJXMH010000043.1 GCA_913056345.1 uncultured Flavobacteriales bacterium
GCTTTTTGGAACGCCTCAAAAATAAAAGGGCCGCCTTTCGGCGACCCCAAACATAAAACCAACTAAAGCTAAGCACTATAGTTTGGCTCCTGCTCCATACTCAATGAAATTAAAATTTCTGTCGAAAACATAGTGCATAATAGCATCTCCTGCTACCACTAAGTAAAGATTATCTCCATCAGAATTAACGTTGTAAGCATACCACACATTCGGAATATTGGATTGCGTAAGGGCACTATTAAGTGAGATATCAGTAACCGTATTCGCTGCCGTGCCATCCGTCCAACTGTATTTCACATTACCATTGGCATCTATGTTATAATTTCCTGCTCCCTTGGTTCCGTCGGTAGCAAAATCAATAAACTTATAGTTTCCGGTAGAGTTTGCAGGGTTAAAGTTATCGTCAATCTTATAGGCAATATAAGTCCCCATTCCGGTTCCTTGATCAATTAAGAAAACAGACGTATTTCCGGCGGCGTAGACGTAACCGGTTAAGTTGCTTCCGCTCCCATCAGAAATAGTGAGTCGATCATTATTAACGGTATAAGAAAGATCAAAATCACTAACAGAATAATCCAATGGACGGTTGATAGTGATGTCTTCCGGACCGTTATTGCCACTTGCTTCAGTTACTCCCCAAATACTGTCTGTTCCTGCTGTAAATACGCCCCATTCCATGGGGTTACCATTGGCTAAGTAGCTTCCTAGCTTTACGTAGAAATAATCGCCGGCAATTTCGTTTAGTCTACCTGAATTGTCAATCTCTGATGACACCCCAAACGAAAGGTCATTGCTGGAGTTTCCTGAAGGAAAATTAGCCGTTACGATCTTATCGTCTAACTCAATGCCAAAGAAGGTATTCCCGCCGGCTGAAACTTGATAAACACCTTTGAAGTAAGTATCGGTGCTTACGGTATAATTACCGGATTCGGTTTGGCCGGTAGTTTCATTATTTAAGGTATAGCTGCCCTCCGTTTTGTTAATAGAAAAGGTAACGAGATCGCCATAGGTGGCAGAACCTGAATAAGAATTAACAGTGGGTGAATTGCCACCTCCTCCCGGTGGGTTGCTTGCATCGGTAGAATCATCAGAATCATCGCTACAGGCGGTAGTGAATGTTAAGGCAGTTGTCGCAAGAGCCACTGCAAATAAATTTAGCTTTTTCATGGTGAAAAAATTTTGGTTAATACTGCCTCAATGTTAGAGCTATCTTGGTTTTGCCGCAATACTCAATTATGAGTATAAGGCTGAATTATAAATATTTGCTAGCTTTAGCTAATAATTTATTGCTTTGAAAAGTGTTAATTCTATCCTTTTTGCGGTTTTTTTATCGCTTTTACATCCAGTAAAAAGTCAGGAAAATTATTATTTGCTCGATGATTTTGATTCTACGGTAGTAGATCTACACGATCTGAAGCTGCTTAAAAAACAACTTACTATCTACCATCAAAACACTGACACCTTAGTAAAATTAGAAGCAGTCGCCGAACTACTCAGCAAGTATTGGGACGAAAGACATTGGTATCCCTATAATCTTTTCTATTTAGAATTGGCGGATAAAACCTTGAAGAGTCCAAATCCAACTACTTCAAACGGAGCTATGGAATACTATGCTGATGCCTTAAACAATCACGCTTACGCTTTAAGTATTTTGGGTTTCCCCGATTCTGCTCTCAACACCTATAGAAAGGCCTTGATCGCTTTTCAAAAAAGTGGTTTACCTTATTCTATTCCCACCGCTTATAATAATATAGCTTACCAACACGACGAAGCCGGCAGTCATGATTCGGCTATTTATTACTACAACTTAGCCCTAAGGGAATACAAAAAACTTGAAGACACTTCCGGTTATGCCAATACCTTGGGAAACAAAGCGGGTTTGCTGAATGAGATGGGTGAAAAATTGAAATCTCTTAGTCTGTATGATTCGGCAAGGGTACTTCAAGAAAGCTTGCAGGAAGCCGACCCCTTAAGCACCACTTACTCCAATATCGCTAACCTATACTCTGACTTTGGTGATTCGGCTAGAGAAATTCAGTATCTAGAAAAGTCAAAATTTATCCGCGATACTTTAGGAGACGACCTAGGCTTGATCAACAGTTATTTTAATTTAGGAAGTCATTTTCAATTCTATGGAAACTTGAAAAAAGCCGGGCAATATTATCATAATGCTTCTGATTTAATCTTCGATATTGGAGCCTTGGAATATGCCCCTTCACTTTACAACAGTTTTTGTGAGTTGTATTTGAAAAAAAACAAGACTGATAGTGCTGAAATGGCAGCCAAGGAAGCTTTAACCTATGCGCAAGACCTAAGCCAACCAAATGAAGAAGCCCAAGCTCTGCTGCATTTGGCAACTGTCGCAAAAACAGAGTTGAACCGGCAAAAAACGATTTCATTAACTAAACAGGCGCTAAAAATCGGCCACTTAAATCAAATTAAAAACATTGAACAAAAAGCGCATAAATTACTAGCTGATCAATACGAAGCTTTAAGAGATTATCAGAAAAGCTTTATCCATCAAAAAGCTTGGGTTAAACTCATGCAACAAGATAGTTTGTTGGAGAGTCAACGGAATTTCTTAAACATGGACTTTGAACGTCAGCTAAACCTACAGAAGTTAAACGATAGCTTAGCGCAACAAGTGATTCAAGAACAAGCAGAAAATAAACTCATGGTGAAGGACATGGAACTTGATCGAGTTCGTTTTCAACGCTATGCGCTTGGCGGAGGAATCAGCTTTACAGGCCTGATCATTCTTTTATTATATCGTTCTAATCAACGAAAGAAAAAAGATAACCTTCTCATGGCTCAACAAAGAGATGAAGTGGAGATACAAAGAGACCTTGCTCATCAAAACTACACCGCAGCCGAAGAAGCCAAAGCGATTGTAGAGGAGCGTAACCGGGAAATTCTAGATTCCATTAAATACGCTAAACGCTTACAAGAAGCCGTATTGCCCCCGCAGAAACTAGTAAAAGAGTGGCTGACGAACAGCTTTATTCTCTACAAACCCAAAGATATTGTCTCAGGTGATTTTTATTGGATGGAAACCGCTCATTATAAGGTGGGAGACAGAAAACATTCCATGGTGTTGTTTGCCGCTGCCGACTGCACCGGCCACGGTGTTCCGGGAGCTATGGTGAGCGTGATCTGTGCCGGAGCGTTAAATCGAGCAGTCAACGAGTTTGAGCTGAGCGATGTGGGAGAGATCTTAGATAAAGTATCCGAACTGGTGATCGAATCTTTTAAGAAAAGTGGCGAAGAAATTAAAGATGGCATGGACATCGCCCTTTGTGGTCTAGACATTGGAAGAAAAACCCTTTACGCCTCAGGAGCCAATAATCCGATTTGGATCGTTTCAAAAAATGGGGAATTAGACACTCCAATCACCTATAAAACCCATCACGACAAAGAAATCTCTGAGTTTTATTTACACGAATTTAAAGGCATGAAAAAACCAGTGGGTTTAAACGACGTAAAAGATGGCTTTAAAACGAAAGTGATTCAGTTACTGCCTGGCGATGGCATTTACGTTTTTTCAGATGGTTATGCCGATCAGTTCGGAGGTAAAAACGGCAAGAAATTCAAGTATCAAAATTTCAGAAAACTGATTCTTGAAAATTATCACCTTGACATGCTTGTGCAAAAACAAAAAATGGAAGAAACTTTTGATCAATGGAAAGGCGATCTCGAACAAATTGACGACGTATGCGTGATTGGAGTGAAAGTCAATGGGAAAGAGAGAAACAACTTTACTCCACGAGAACTTGAGGTTTTAGAACATCTTGAAGAAGGGCTTCCTTCTAAATTAATTGCTGACAAAATGGAGATCAGCTCCCATACGGTTGATACTTATCGCAGAAGGTTATTGGCGAAAACCAACACTTACAACACCACAGAACTTTTGAATTACTGTAAGGAAAAAGAGATTATTTAAACTCCCCTCCAAAAATGATGTTAAAGCAACATGCTCGAACAATTCTACACCTGCCCCTTCTGCTTGACTGAGGTTTCCATTTTAGTTGACCCTTCTGTTCGAGAACAGACTTATATAGAGGATTGCGAAAGATGCTGCCGGCCAATAGAGTTTAGCATAAGCAGCGATGGAGTAAACATAGTAAACCTTCAAGTAAGTCGGCTAGAGCAATAAAAAACGCTCCGGCTTTCACCGGAGCGCCCCTTTCTGACCCTTTAGTCTTTCGCATTAAGCTGAAAAATGAAGAACGATTATGCGAAAAAAAAATTGAGCTGTAGTTTTCAAATAGACTAACAGATCAGAACTACTTAACCATGGGGCTAAGGTCAGCAGCTAACCGCATCCTGTCAATACTCATAAACTAGTATATTTTGCCTTAATCATCTTTTTTTACCGTTCAACAACTTTATTTTGGTCAAATAACTTTCCTAGCTATCTTCGAATCAAACTATAAGACTCATAATATGCCAACCTTAAAAATTGATTCCCTGAGCAAAACCTACCCTAATGGGGTAAAAGCACTAGACCAAGTAAGTTTAGAAATCACCAATGGAATGTTTGGCCTGCTTGGACCAAACGGTGCTGGTAAATCTTCCTTAATGCGAACCCTAGCTACCTTGCAAGAGGCAGATAGCGGAAGCGCCTTCTTAGATGAGATTGACATTTTAAACCAACCGCATGAATTGAGAAAACACTTGGGTTATTTGCCTCAAGAATTTGGGGTTTATAACAAAATAACCGCTGCTCAAATCTTGGATCACATGGCGGTATTGAAAGGGATCGGAAATAAAGGAGAACGCAAAGAGTTGGTCGATCATTTATTGCAAAAAGTAAACCTTTACGAAAAACGAAATAAAAGCGTAAAGGGCTTTTCTGGTGGCATGAAACAAAGAGTAGGCATTGCACAAGCCTTGATCGGCAAACCCAAATTGATTATTGTAGATGAACCCACCGCAGGACTAGACCCGGGTGAGCGAAACCGCTTTCACAACCTCTTGGCAGACGTAGGGCAGGAAGTGATCATCTTGCTTTCCACTCACATTGTGGATGATGTTCGGGAGCTATGTTCCCGTTTTGCGGTTATGAACCTGGGACAAATAGTTTATCACGGTTCTCCGGAAGATGCCATTGCTGAGCTTAGAGGAAAAGTTTGGCAAAAACAAGTAAGCCGTGAGGAGTTGGATAGTTACCAAGCTAAATACCAAGTGATTTCCGACAAAATGATTGCCGGAAAACCGCAGATCCACATTTTCCAAGAAAACGATCCCGGGGATGGTTTTCAGTCCGTTACTCCCAACTTGGAAGATGTATTCTTCACTAAAACTAAGTTGAAAACCGAAACCGTTTAAAGCCAATCGATATGTTCAAGGAATTTTTCTTTCTGGAGATTAAATCGGCTTTTAAGCGGCCGATGATCTATATTTTCACTTTCGTTATCGCCTTACTAGCTTTTGGAGCAGTTGCTTCCGATAACGTACAAATTGGTGGCGCTATAGGAAACATCTATAAAAATGCTCCTTACGTAATCACTCAGTTCGTTAGCATTTTGTCTTTTTTTCTTGGAATACTCATCGCCGTAGCCTTTTTTAATAATGCTGCTCTGCGTGATTTCAACAACAATTTTAACGAGATCTTATTCAGCACACCCATTAGCAAATCCGCCTATTTTTTCGGCCGCTTTTTCGGTGCCTTGTTCTTATCCACCATTCCACTTTTGGGCATATACCTAGGCGTTTATTTAGGTGCCATAATAGCTCCGCTTGCCGGTTGGCTAGAACCCGACCGCATCGGGCCTTTTTACCTTGAAACTTTTGTCAACAATTACTTTCTCTTCATTTTGCCCAATATGTTCTTTGGGGGTGCCATTCTCTTTGCACTTTCAAGTCGTTTTAAAAGTACTGTGATCTCTTTTGTGGGAGCCTTGATCTTGATCATTGCCTACATTTCCTCTGGCACCTTACTTTCTGATATCGACAATGAAACTTTGGCCGGCTTGTTAGATAGTTTTGGATTGCGCGCCTACACCGTTTATTCCCGCTATTTCACTCCTGTTGAAAAAAACACCCTCTCCCCTGCTTTTGAGGGCATTTTATTGTGGAATCGTCTGATCTGGATTGGGGTTGGTATACTGATCTTACTGCTTTCTTATTTGAGTTTTTCATTTAAAGAAAAAACCAAAAAAGTAAAACGGAAGAAAGCTCAAAAAGAGGAAAGTACTCCAGAATTGAAAGAGCTTACTATCAGTCCAAGTTTTAGCAGTAAACTCAACTGGCAGCAGTTTTGGGGATTTTTCAAGATCAGCTTTTTGAATATTGTAAAAAGCATCGTCTTTAAAGTAATTTTTCTATTTGCCACCATCCTGCTAATAACTGACATGATCGGAGGCTTCGAATACTTTGGCCTTCAAGCTTACCCCATCACTTACAAGGTAGTGGAAATGATCGATGACTCCTCGAGTATTTTCATCATTATCATCCTCATCTTCTACAGCGGTGAGTTAGTGTGGCGAGATCGATTGAGCCACATAAACGAAGTAATCAATGCCACCCCTCACCATTCCTTGGCTTCCTTTTTTGCCAAAGTCCTTACCCTCTTGGGCGTAGTAAGTAGCCTTTATTTTTTCTTTAGCTTGCTAGGGATCATTTACCAGTTGATCTTGGGCTTTACCAATATTGAAATCGGTTTGTATTTCAGTACCTACTTTATTGATCTGCTACCGGGCTATCTGTTTTACAGCATCTTTTTCATTTTTATTCAGGTGTTGGTGAATCAGCTCTACCAAGGTTATTTCGTTTCCATTTTATTTGTTATTGCTTGGAGTATTATTCTTGGCGTATTTGATATCCAATCGAATATGGTGGGCTTTGGCGGAGCACCATCCATTCAGTATTCCGACATGAATGGCTTTGGGCCGGGACTTCTAGGTAATTTTTGGTTCAATGTGTATTGGCTTTTATTTGCAAGCATCTTGGTTTTGGTGGCTGCTTTATTTTGGGTGCGCTCTACTGGCGGAGGGGTTAAGAACCGCTTACAAAGAGCCGGTATCAACCTAAAGTCAGGGATAAAAATGCCCTTGATCGCGGCGGTGGTATTATGGCTTGCTTCTGCCTCTTTTGTGTATTACAACACCCAAGTTCTCAACCCTTATCAAACTTCCGACGAACGAGAATTGATGGCGGTGAAATACGAGAAGAAGTATAAGAAATACCAAAACATGCTTTTGCCGTCTGTTACCGAGGTGGTCTACCATATTGATATTTTCCCGGAAGATAGGGACGTGAAGGTTAAAGCTGAAATTCGTTTGCAGAACAAAGGGAGTCAAGCAATTGATTCCATCCATTACAATTTAAGCGATGATTGGGAAACGGAGATCAAGATTCCAAATGCTGAATTGGTGATGCAAGATGATAGTCTGGATTATCACATTTACGCCTTAGCAAAACCCTTAAAGCCCGGTGAAAGCATGGATGTGGTAATCCACACTAAATATGAAACCAAGGGTTTTGAAAATAATCGGGGCAATACTTCCATCATTCGAAATGGCACCTTTATAAACAACATGGCAGTGCTGCCAAGCATGGGCTACTATGAGGGAGCCGAGCTAAGCGATAAGAACGACCGTAAAAAGTATGACCTCCCGCCAAAAGATCGCATGCCTGAGCTTGATAGCTCAAACAAAGCCTTGAGAATGTCAAACTACCTAACCGACGGACGTGCGGATTGGGTGAAGATGGAAACTTACATTTCTACCTCAGCAGATCAAATTGCCATTGCACCCGGCAAATTGATCAAAGAGTGGCAAGAAGAGGGACGCAACTATTACCATTACAAAGTAGAGCAAGCTTCACAGCTTTTTTGCTCTTTCATTTCTGCAGATTATGAAGTGGCCAAACGCGACTGGAATGGAATTTCTTTAGAAGTCTACTATGATGAAAAACACGATTACAACATTGAAATGATGTTGGATGCGATCCAAGCTTCCTTAGCGTACTACACCAAAAACTTTGGTCCTTACTACCATGAGCAAGCGCGCATCATCGAGTTTCCGCGCTATGCCACTTTTGCACAGGCTTTCCCGGGTACCATGCCCTATTCAGAATCCTTTGGTTTTATTACCAATTTGGAAGATAGTACTAAAAACAATGTAGTAAATGCGGTAATTGCCCATGAAATGGCACACCAATGGTGGGCACACCAAGTAATTGGTGCCAAAATGCAAGGCGGAACCATGTTAAGCGAAAGCTTTGCCGAATACAGTTCGCTGATGGTGATGAAGCAGAAAAAAGACGACTTAGGCATGAAGGAATTCATCAAGTACGACTTTAACCGTTACCTGCGTGGTCGAGGTTCTGAAAGAGAAAAGGAATTGCCACTCTACAAAGTGGAAAACCAAGGTTACTTGCATTATGGAAAAGGCAGTTTGATCTTGTACGCTTTGCAAGATTACATTGGAGAAGATAAAGTCAACCAAGCTTTAAGCGACTTCCTAGCAGAATACCGCTACGCTGAGCCACCTTACCCTACTTCATTAGATTTTCTGCGTCATTTGGAAAAACAAGTGCCCGACAGCTTGAATTACCTCATTGAAGATTGGTTCAAAAAGATTACGCTTTACGATCTCAGAATTGATGAAGCCACCTTTACCGAAAAAGCAGAAGGAGATTATTTGGTAGAGATCAAGCTGATCAATAAAAAAATGTACGCTGATACCATTGGTAACGAAACAGAAACTCCGATGAACGAATGGGTTGACATTGGTATTTTCAAAGATCAAGATGCCGAGGAAAGTATCTTAATGAAACGGGTAAAACTAGCCACAGGTGAACAAGAACTTCGTTTTACGGTAAATGAAAAGCCGGCACAAGCAGCTATAGATCCAAAAAGGTTGTTGATCGAACGGATTTATGATGACAATTATGAAAGCATAAAAGAAAAGGATTAGCGATACCCTAAGTAGTTTGGCTAATTTTCCGCTATGCAAATTGGGCGCTATTTTTTATTAGCCATACTGCTTCTTTCTTCACCTTTCATCCATGCCCAAAAATGGCACGATGATCTTGAAATTGGAATCGATCAGGGCATTGGCTATGTGCTTCCAGAATACCGCTTCTTCAATTTAATTACACAAGACTATGCCTATAATTATGAGCTAAGCTTGCTTAAAAAAAGCAGTGGAAAAAACAGTTGGGAGCAGCTTTATAACTATCCTGCCTATGGCTTAAGAATAATGCACTCCACGCTTGGCAATAATGAGGTGCTTGGCAAAGTATGGGGCATTTACCCTTACTTTCAGCTTACTTTATTCAATTACCGGAAGTTTCAACTGAACAGCCAAATTGGCCTTGGCTACAGCCGCGTAAACCGAAAGTATGACGCAGAGACTAATTTCCTGAATGTAGCAATCGGTTCTTATGGAAATGCACACTTCAACGCTCGGCTAATTGCTTCCTACCAAATTTTAGACCGCTTAAAGCTCAGAACTGCTCTCAATTTAGATCACTTTTCAAATGCCAATACTGCAGAACCAAATCTTGGGATCAACTACCTCACTTGGATGAGTGGTCTTTCCTATTCAATTGGTGAATCAAGCCCAAAACAAAAGCCTGGTTTGCCCGAAAAAAGCGGTTACCTTGAGCAAGAGTTAATGTTTTCAGTTGGAGGAAAACGATCCCGTTTACTGAGTTCCGACTTCTATCGCACGCACGGCTTTTCCTACGAATTGCGCAAACAAAGCTTTAGAGCCTTACACCTCGGACTTGGGGCCGACCTTTTTTACGATACCTCTGTAAAAGACCGCATGAAAAAAGAAGGAAAAAATTACCGCTCTCAAGATCAATTTCAGAGTGGTCTTCACATTTCTCAAACTTTGGTGTACCAAAGGTTCAGCCTTACGCTTCAAGAAGGCATCTACTTGGGCTTTCGCGAAAAGGTAGAAAACCACCGCTTTTATACACGGGGTATTGCCAAGTATAAAGTGAAAGAGCATTTTGCGGTTCGCATTGCCATGAAATCGCACTTGCACATTTTAGATTATCCCGAAATTGGTGTTGGATGGATCTTATGAAAAAGCTGGCTATATACTTGATCATGATTGCCTTCTTTGCTTGTCAAAAAGAAGAGGACAGCATGCGTAAAAAGGTGAATCTAGAAGCCTTCCACTCTATTGAATTGAATGAAGCCTTTGAAGTCAAGCTGATTGAAGGTTCAGACTACAGCCTTGAAATGGAAGGTATGGAGTCGTTCATAAAGAAGATGGAATACCAAATTACAGACAGTGTTTTGGTGATTGACAATAGCAAAAGATTCAAATGGAGTAATCCTCAAAACAACATTCCCAAACTATGGATTACTTGCCCCAAATTAGAGCTAGTAACAGCCAATGAAAGTTGCAACATCAAAACCATGAACCCCATTACCACTAGCGAGTTTGGAATAATATTAGGCAGTAAGGCAAATGTTGCTGAGATTGAAACGGACAATCAAATTGTTTTTTATTGGAATAATTTCCCTTGCAGTGGAAAGCTTACCCTCCGTGGCCAAACCAATGAACTTAAAATTTGGAATACCGCCCTCATGACGGTGGACGCTAGTTTGCTGATGACTGAGTTCGCCTATATTTCTAATGACTCTAAGGGTGACTGCTTGGTTAACGTAAGCGAAACCTTAGAATACAATCTGAACGGTGAAGGCAATCTGATCGTTTTTGGTAACCCGGCTGAGATCATTGACCAAGGCAGCAGCAACAGTGGCTCAGTTTTATTGCGGTAGCTTAAGCAAGCGGAAAGTTCCTTTAGTGAGCCAGCCCGAACTGAGCAGTCGCCTAAATTTTTTGAAATTAAAAATCGTTGTTGATTGAAATAATTCCATTCGAGCCTTCTAGCTATAGTCAACTCACCATCAATCGTTTGTAGCAAAAACTTCCCTTTATGGCAGACTTTTAGGTCTGTACCATTTGGTACAAACGAGGTCCGACAAGCACTTCCATTTGTGGTTTTCTAAAACAAAGATTCTTAAATGGGTGTTTAGAGCGGTATGATGAAAACAACCGTATGCCGAAGAGCACATTTTAATGCCGCACACCGATTACACAATCCCAATTGGTCTGATGAGAAGAATCAATCCATTTTTGGAAAGTGTAACAACCCCAACTTTCACGGACACAATTACGATTTGATCGTGAGCGTGACTGGCTATGTTGATGAAGAGACCGGTTATGTGGTTGATATGAAAGTGCTCAAAAAATTGATCAAGCAAGAAGTACTTGAACGCTTTGACCATAAAAATTTAAACCTCGACACGGAAGAGTTCAAGGATTTAAATCCCACAGCAGAAAACATTGTTCGGATCATCTACGAAAAACTACGTCCGGGCATAGACCCTGAGCACTCACTAAGAGTGACACTTTACGAAACCAAGAGAAACTTCGTTGAATACGGAGAATAAACTTAAAAAACCCAAATCATGAACGAACTAATCGACACTATAGAAAAGAAAAATGGCCACAAAAACGGCCATAATGGAACAGCCACTCAGGCAGAAGTTGAAGACCTCGGTGACAACCACATTGGCACCTCTTTGGAAACGCCGATGCGCGAAGACGCCTTTGCGCTGAACGATGAAGAAAAAATGGAGCAGATCGAAGGGCATTTTAGACAAATTATGGAGATCATGGGGCTAGACCTGAACGATGATAGCCTGAACGGCACCCCCAAGCGAGTAGCTAAAATGTATGTGAAAGAAATCTTTTCAGGCTTAAATCCTGAGAACAAGCCGAGAGTAGCCTTATTCGACAACAAATACCAGTACAACCAAATGTTGGTAGAGAAAGACATTACGCTCTTCTCTTTCTGCGAGCACCATTTTGTGCCCATTATTGGCAGAGCGCATGTGGCCTACATTTCCAATGGTAAAGTAGTTGGCCTGTCGAAGATCAACCGCATTGTACAGTATTTTGCCAAAAGGCCACAGGTGCAAGAACGCTTAACCAAGCAAATTGCCGAAGAATTAAAAAGCTTACTCAACACCAAAGACATTGCAGTCGTAATTGAGGCAGAACACCTTTGTGTAGCTGCTCGCGGTGTAGAAGATGTCAACTCCAAAACCGTGACGGTGGAGTATTGCGGTAAGTTTGAAGAAGATTCGGTCAGAAAAGAGTTTTTATCGCATGTAAGAGGATAAACAACCAATCCAATTTTGATCAAGAAAGGCGAAGT
>CAJXMH010000044.1 GCA_913056345.1 uncultured Flavobacteriales bacterium
GTAGAGTTTGCCAATCAAAGAAAAGCAGAAGGTTTGGATCGTTTAGAAGCCATAATTGATGCCTCTGCGGCCCGCTTCAGACCAATTCTCATGACTTCACTTTCCACCATTTTAGGTACTTTGCCCATTGCTTTGGCTTTAGGTGCAGGTTCGGAAAGTCGGGTTTCTATGGGAGTTGCAGTAATTGGTGGTTTAATTTTTTCTACAATTCTTACCCTGTACATTATTCCGGCTATTTATGCTTTTATTTCATCAAAAGAAAAACAAATTAGCAATGTGGAAGAAGAGGAGTAAAACACTCATGCTATTGTTAGTGCTCTTGACTCTTTACCCTGTGGGGTCAAAAGCTCAAGAAATGCTAAGTCTTGAAGAAGCTATTGCTAATTGTATGCAAAACAACTTCGATATTAAGCTTGGTGAAAAACAAGTAGAAATGGCTGCAGTAAACAACAGTTTAGGAGCAGCAGGTTTTCTTCCAGAAGTAAACGCAGAAGCCGCCTATCAAGAAAGGGTAGAGAACACCAATTTGGAATTTGTAGATGGCGGCGGAATTCAAAGAGATGGTGCACTATCAACAAACCTCAATGCAGGAATCCAAGCCAACTGGTATGTGTTTGATGGCACCAAAATGTTCCTTTCAAAAAATCGCCTCGAGGCTTTAGAAAAAAAATCGTCCTTAGAATTAAAAGCTACCATTAACAATACTGTTTCTGCCTTGATCAATACCTATTATCAAGCTGTAGCCGAAAAACAAACCTTGCGCTTGTATCAAGCTCAGCTAGAATTATCGGAGGCGCGTTACAAACTGAGTCAAGATAGATTAAAAGCCGGTGTTGCCTCTGACCTAGAAGTCTCTCAAACAGCAGTCGATAAGAATGCCGATCAGTCTGCCGTTATGGAACAAGAAATTTTACTAAAGCAAGTTAAAACCCAGCTAAACCGCTTGATGGGCAAAGCGATCAAGCATGACTATACGCTTGTTGATAGTATGGTAATCTCCTCAGATCTGACACTTGAAGAATTAGAGCAGAAATTGGCCGAGAATCCCAACCTTAAATCGGTTGAACAAGATCTCAGCATTGCAGTAATTGAGAAAAAAGAAACATTTGCAGATCGCCTGCCTAAACTTGCACTAAACGGACGGTATAATTACAATGAGTCAGAGTCGGAAGCTGGCTTTTTAAGAAGTAACCAAACCGATGGAGTCAATTATGGAGCAACTCTAGCACTTCCCATTTTTAATGGTTTTGAACGAAACAGGCAAGCCCAATTAAACAACATCAGGATTAGCGAAAGCAAACTGAATTACGAGCAAGAGTTGGCTCAAGCCGAAGAACAATTGATCGTCCAATTTGAGCGCTATGACACCTACAAGAAGTTGCTTAAAATGGAACAAACTAACGTAAAAGCAGCAAAAGAAAGCTTGGACTTCGCATTAGAAAGCTACAAGCTAGGTGGAATATCCGGCCTCGACCTGCGCGAGGTTCAAACCGCCAGCCTGAGGGCAAAAGAAAGATTAGTCGCTGTAAAATTCATGATCAAGTCAGCTGAAACCGAATTGCTCCGCTTAACCAATCAGCTAGTGGAAGGGCAATGAGCCCATTAACACAAATAGAAAACTGGTTTTCCGCCAAAAAATGGCAACCTTTTGACTTTCAAAAACAAAGCTGGGAAGCCTATTTAACAGGAAAAAATGGGATGTTGAATGCCCCAACCGGCTCAGGTAAAACCTACGCCCTTGGTTTAGGAATTCTAGCTGAATACCTCAGCGAGCCTCATGAGAAACATCGCAATCAAGGTATCCAAGCCATTTGGATCACCCCCATCCGCGCTTTAGCTAAAGAAATAGAATCGGCCTTAAGTGAAGCTTGTGCAGAATTGGACATTCCTTGGAAGGTGGCTAAACGGACTGGAGACACTTCAGCCAAAGAACGAGCAGCTCAAAAGAAAAACCTACCCCAGATTCTAATCACCACACCTGAAAGTTTGCAATTGCTCCTAGCCACTAAAGGCTATGAAAAAATGTTTCAAAACCTCAAGTGCATTGTGAACGACGAATGGCATGAACTGCTTGGTTCTAAACGAGCCGTGCAGATGGAGTTGGCTCATTCGCGATTAAAGAATGTTTGTTCCGATTTAAAAATTTGGGGCATTTCAGCCACCATTGGCAATATGGACGAAGCCATGCAAGTGCTACTAGGGAGCAGTTATGATAAGGAAGGTTCGGTTTTGATCAAGGCTGATCTAGAAAAGAAAATTGATTTACAAACCCTCTTGCCTGATGAGGTAGAAAAGTTTCCTTGGGCAGGGCACTTGGGCATTCGCATGCTGGAAAAAGTGGTGCCGGTGATCAAGAAAAGTAAAACCACCCTGATCTTCACCAATACCCGCTCGCAAGCTGAAATTTGGTACCAACGTTTACTCGAAGAAGAACCTGCCTTAGCTGGACAAATTGCCATGCACCACGGTTCTATAAGCAGGGAGTTAAGAGATTGGGTAGAGGATGCCTTGCATGCAGAAAAATTGAAAGCAGTGGTGTGCACTTCCTCTTTAGATTTAGGCGTTGACTTTCGTCCGGTGGAGACCATAGTGCAAATTGGTAGCCCAAAAGGGGTTGCTCGTTTTATGCAAAGAGCAGGAAGAAGCGGCCACCAACCGGGAGCACTTTCTAAGATCTATTTTGTCCCGACCCATTCCTTGGAAATCATTGAATCAGCAGCGCTACGTCAAGCCATGGAAGATAAAACCTTGGAAAGAAGGATTCCCTATTTCCGTTCTTTTGACGTCTTGATCCAATATTTGGTCACTTTGGCGGTTTCAGACGGCTTCTATCCCAAAGAAATTTATCCTGAAATCAAATCCACTTTTTGCTTTGAGAGCATGAGCAAGGAGGAATGGTTTTGGGTCTTGGATTTTATCGTAACCGGAGGAAATTCCTTAGATAGTTACGATGAGTACAAGAAAGTTGAAATTCAAGAGGACGGACTTTACAAAGTAAACGACCGACGAACCGCCATGCGCCACCGACTCTCTATAGGCACCATTGTGAGCGAACCGGCGATTAGCGTCAAATTCATGTCGGGTAAAGCCATTGGCACGGTTGAAGAGTGGTTCGTTTCCAAGCTTAAACCAGGTGAAGTTTTTTGGTTTTCAGGCCGCAATCTGGAGCTCATTCAAATGAAAGGCAATCAAGCCATCGTGAAACTTTCCAAAGATAAAGTGGGTAAAGTGCCCTCTTGGCAAGGGGGAAGAATGCCGCTTTCTTCACAACTTTCGGCAATGCTTCGGCACAAGATCATGGAAAGTCAGAGCCCAAGTAGCAAAGAAGTTGAGTTGCAAAACGTAGCCCCCTTAATTCAAAAACAAGCTCAGCGTTCGCATGTGCCCAACGAAGATGAGTTCTTGATTGAATACTTTGAAAGTCGGGAAGGTTACCATGCCTACTTCTACCCTTTTGAGGGCCGCTTTGTACACGAAGGCATGGCCGCTGTAATTGCCTACCGCATTGGTTTAATTCAGCCCATTAGCTTTTCCATTGCTTTAAACGATTATGGCTTTGAATTACTTTCCGACCAGCCCATTCCCCTTGAAGATGCCTTAGACAATAACATTTTCACCGCCGAACATTTACACGATGATATTCAAGCTTCGGTAAACGCCAATGAAATGGCAAGGAGACGTTTTCGCGATATTGCCTCTATTTCTGGCTTAGTGTTTAAAGGCTTTCCTGGAAAAAATAAAGCCGATAAACACATTCAAGCTTCCTCTCAGCTCTTTTTTGATGTGTTTAAAGATTATGAGGCGCAGAACTTGCTTTACCTGCAAGCTTTCGAAGAAGTGATGGAATTTCAATTGGAAGAAAGTCGCATGCAATTAGCCATGGAGCGCATCGAAAATCAACACATTATTTTAAAAGCATTAAACAAACCCTCCCCCTTTTCTTTCCCCATTATGGTAGATCGCTTGCGCGAAAAGCTTTCTACTGAAAAGTTGGCAGACCGCATTAAACGCATGAAGGTGCAATTGGAGCAGTAGCTTTTTTGGGAAGGAACTTAAATAAGTAAGTCACTATTTAAGTTTTTATCCATTATCTTAAATAAGAGAAAGCGATATTTAAGATTTTGGGCGTTTTCTTAAATAAGATTTATCTTTGTTTAAGAAAATATTTAATATGAAAGACTTTTTTGCAGGCCGATACATCAACAAAGGACATTATCAGAGCTTTCAGCCGGAGCTGATCCACAAAAAATGGAAAGTTGACAATATGGAGTTACTACAGCTTTTGAGTAAGGCTGATCGGCAGCTTGGAAGGTTAGATATGTATTCTGAATATGTGCCAAACATTGATTTGTTTATCAGCATGCACGTTGTAAAGGAAGCTACAAAGTCTAGCAAAATTGAAGGAACTCAAACAAACATTCAAGAAGCTCTTTTAGACAAAGAAGATGTTAAAGAAGAAAAACGAGATGATTGGCAAGAGGTTCAAAACTATATTCAAGCCCTGAATCAGGCGGTCAGCTCACTTGAAAAACTTCCATTCTCTAATCGGCTGATAAAAGAAACGCATCGTGTTTTATTACAAGGGGTTAGAGGAGAACATAAGAGGCCTGGTGAGTTTCGAACTAGTCAAAACTGGATAGGTGGTGCAAGTATAAACGATGCTTTATTTATTCCACCAACACATGAAACAATAACTGAATATATGGGAGATTTAGAAAAGTTTGCTCATAGCAGAAACTATTTCCCTGAATTATTGAAAATTGCCCTAATACATTATCAATTTGAAACCATACACCCCTTTTTAGATGGTAATGGAAGAGTAGGTCGTTTAATGATAACCTTATATTTAGTTGAAAAAACAATTCTTAAAAGACCAATTTTATACCTATCAGACTTTTTTGAACGTAACAGAACCTTGTATTACGACAATTTAATGGCGGTAAGAGAGAAGGGCAGTATAAATCAATGGTTCAAATTTTTTGTGGTTGGCATTATAGAAACCGCCGAAAAAAGTATTCAAACTTTTGATCAGATTTTAAAGCTTCAAAAATCAGTAGAGATTAAAATTCAGACTTTAGGAAGTAGAGCTCACAACGCGCAAACCATAATTAACTACCTCTACCAAAACCCAATAATTAATGCACAAGAACTTAAATCGATTACAGGATTATCAAATCCCTCGATTTACAAATTAATCGAAGATTTAGAAAAACTAAACATACTGAGAGAAATAACCGGCAGCAAAAGAGGCAGGCTTTTTAAGTTTAAGGAGTACATGGACTTGTTTGAGTGAAACAAATACACTTTCTTATTTAAGATTTTTCTTTTTTTGTTAAATAAGAAGTATCTCTATTTAAGATTTTGGGTGTTTTCTTAAGTAAGGATGATTTTTAGTTAGACATTTGACATGTGTCTTTAAAACACTTTGATAAAGTATCAATTTTTGAAGTCGTCTTGCCGACCTTTGCCTTGTGTCTGTTGAAAATGAAATAAAGTCTTACGAAAGCATAGAAATACAGCATGAAAAACTGTATTTACTCCCTGAAAAAGCCATCTATTGGGCAGCTAAGAAATTACTCTTAATTGCCGACTTACACCTGGGAAAAGCGGCTCATTTTCGGAAAAATGGCATGGCGGTTCCCCCACAAACTGCCAACCGAAACTGGAAAAAACTGCACCAATTATTTCGTTTGCACCAACCGCAGCGGGTTTGCTTTTTAGGCGACCTTTTTCACAGTACGGAGAATAAAGAATGGACGGTGTTTGGAGAACTGACCCAAAGTTATCCGGATATTCAGTTTGAATTGGTGATGGGCAATCATGATATTTTAGAAGCCTCCGCTTATGAAGCTTTAGGCTTTGAAGTGTATCAGGAAAGTAGAATTGAAGGGCCCTTTATTTTAACGCACGAACCTTTGGAAGAGCCCGCACTCTATAACCTCTGCGGGCACATTCACCCAGGAGTGAAGTTAAGTGGCAAGGGAAGACAAAGCCACAAAGCGGCTTGTTTTTATTTTGGGGAAAAGCAGGCTATACTACCTGCCTTTGGCAGTTTTACGGGCTTGGCTAAAATTCCGGTGAGAGAGCAAGACCAAATTTTTGTGATCGTCGAAGATCAGGTGATACCGATGTAGCAAATGCTGCTACACAGAGAACCACAGAGAAGACATAAAGAATCAGGGGAACCTTAAGAACTTGTTTTTATCTTAGATTGCTCAAGATGAACTGCTCCATAGGTGTTTATATCTTCACACCTATTACCCTTCGACTCTGCTCAGGGTAAACTGCTCCATAGGTTTTCATATCTTCACACCTATTACGCAAACATCATCGATCTGTTCTTCCTCTCCTCGCCACTCTTCAAAGACTTTATCAATAATTTCTCGCTGTTTTTCCATGGATTCTGATTGAATGCTTAAAAGCAGTTTTTTAAAGTTTATGGATTTGAACTTCTTGCCTTTTTCACCTCCAAATTGATCCTGATAGCCATCAGAGAATATGTAAAGGGCATCTCCTTTTTGGAGCTGAATTTTGTGGGTTGTAAAGGGTTGTGGATTATACACTTTCCCAATTGCTTGTTTATTTGGTTTTATTTCCACTCCACCTTCCATATTAATGAAAGGCCTGCTACCTTCAGGCCAGTCAGTTCTGTTCTTATTGATGATCCAAATGGGGTTGTTTGCTCCTGACCAAAGCAATTGATTGGTTTGAGTATTTAAAGCACACATCGATATATCCATACCATCCTGCACTGCTTCTTCAGATTTTTCAAACTCTTTAATTACAATATCTCTTGTTTTACTTAAGATCTCAGCCGGTTCGGTTAAGCCATATTCGCGTACACTTCTATTTAAGCCGTTATTACAAACCACACTCACCATAGCTCCCGGTACACCATGTCCAGTGCAATCTGCAGCTGCGAAAAGAGTTTTCCCTTCTTTATACTCTAACCAATAAAAATCTCCGGCTACCACATCCTTGGGCTTGTATAAGATAAAACTTTCGGGCAGGTATTCTTTTACCAGCTTTTGCGAGGGAAGAATCGCACTTTGAATCCGTTTGGCGTAATTAATGGAATCTCTAATTTCTTGATGTGCTTTATCAACGATCTCTTTTTGCTGCTCTACTTCTTCCTTTTGTTCTCTTATTTCTTTGGTAGCATTATCCACTTCTGTTTCCAATTCTTTTTGCCGCTGTTTGAGTTTAGCAGTCCGCCAGCGAACAAAACTGAAAAGGAGAAAGATGGTCGCAAGAGCATATAAAGGTCTAGCCCACCAGGTGTGCCACCAGGGTGGATGAATGGTAAATTTATATTCAAACGCTTCACTCCATAATCCGCTTTCACCAATAGCGCGAACTTTAAAGATATAGTTACCATAGGGCAGGTTGCGGTAGTTAGCTTTGGCTTCTTTGGTAGGTTGGCTCCATTCCACATCCAAACCATCTATCTTGTAGCTATAATGTATTTTGTGTGGAGCCGCCCAATCGATCCCTGCAAAATGAAAAGTGAGGTGGTTTTGATCGTAGGGCAATTCTAAGTTCAGCGGAAAATTCTCAAAACGCTGTACACCGTTGAATTCAATTTCATTGCCAAGACTATCCGAGATGTTTCTGTAATCAACAAACTGTTCGTTAATATCCAATTGCTTCAAGTAAACAACCGGTGGGTTTTGAGCTGTTGTGTGTTTATTTAAATCCAGCATGGTTAAGCCTTTCCCGCTGCCCCACCAAATACGGTTCTTGCTGTCTAAACAAACACTGTTAACATAAAAATCCAAGCCTTTTAACCCATCATTTTTTACGTACTGAATAATGCTGTAGGTAGCCTTTCCCATTTCTTTTTCACCTGTTTGCCGGTCAGGCAGGTTTTGTGCTTGTAAACTAACTCCTGCTTCTGTCACAAATTGACTAAGCCCATATTCTGTGCTTAACCATAGGTTTCCCTCACTGTCTTCCTGCATTGACCAGACGCTATTGTTACTGAGGCCTTCCTTTTCGGTAAAGTGAGAGAAGGTTGCGCCATCATATTTCGTGACGCCCCCACCCTCAGTGCCGAACCATAGGTTTCCCTTGCTGTCTTCCAAGATCGACCAAACGATATTATTACTGAGGCCTTCCTTTTCGGTATAATTTGTGAAAGATGCACCATTATATTTTGAAACGCCCCCACCATTCGTGCCAAACCAAAGGTTTCCTTTGCTGTCTTCCAAAATTGACAAGACGATATTATTACTGAGACCTTCCTTTTCGGTATAATGAGTGAAGGACACTCCATCATATTTCGTGACGCCTCCTCCATAAGTGCTAAACCAAAGGTTTCCTTTGCTGTCTTCTAGTATTGACAAGACGATATTATTACTGAGGCCCTCTTTTTCGGTATAATGAGAAAAGGATGCTCCATCATATTTCGTGACGCCTCCACCATAGGTGCCGAACCAAAGGTTTCCCTTACTGTCTTCAAGCATTGACCAAACGTAATTATTACCAAGACCCTCTTTTTCAGTATAATGAGAAAAGGATGCTCCATCATATTTCGTGACGCCTCCACCATAAGTGCCGAACCAATAATTTCCCTTGCTGTCTTCTAAAATTGACCTAACGTAATTATAACTGAGGCCTTCCTTTTCGGTATAATGTGTGAAGGAAGCTCCATCATATTTCGTGATTCCACCACCATAACTGCCAAACCAAAAATTTCTCTTGCTGTCTTCCAGGATTGACCAGACGATATTATTGCTGAGGCCTTCCTTTTCAGTATAATGAGTAAAGCTTGCCTGCCCGGAAGGCAGAGATGCATCATCATATTTTGTGACTCCCCCACCCTCAGTGCCAAACCAAAGGTTACCCTTGCTGTCTTCCAAGATCGACAAGACGGTGTTATTACCAAGTCCTTCTTTTTCGGTATAATGGGAGAAGGATACTCCATCATATTTTGTGACGCCCCCATTCTCAGTCCCAAACCAAAGATTACCCTTGCTGTCTTCCAGAATTGAATAAACGATATTGCTACTGAGACCTTCCTTTTCGGTATAGTGAGAGAAAGATACACCATCATATTTCGTAACACCTCCACCCTGAGTGCCGAACCAAAGATTTCCCTTGCTGTCTTCTAAGATTGACAAGACGGTATTATGACTAAGACCTTCCTTTTCGGTATAGTGTGTAAAGCTTGCTTGTCCGGAAGGCATGATGGCTCCATCATATTTCGTAACACCTCCACCATAAGTGCCAAACCAAAGGTTTCCCTTGCTGTCTTCCAGCATTGACCAAACGTAATTATTACTGAGGCCTTCCTTTTCAGTATAATGTGTAAAGAAGGCTCCATCATATTTTGAGACCCCGCCACCATAAGTGCCAAACCAAAAGTTTCCCTTGCTGTCTTCCAAAATTGACCTAACGTAATTATAACTGAGGCCTTCCTTTTCGGTATAATGAGTGAAGGAGGCACCATCATATTTCGAGACCCCGCCACCATAAGTGCCAAACCAAAGGTTTCCGTTTTTATCCTCTAAAATAGAGTAGATGTAAGATGAAGCCATGCCTTGATCTACATCTAAGTATTGCAGATTGGTATTGGCAGCATCTTTAAAACGTGGCGACAGGGCTGTAGAAGGGCTAGGCTGGGTGGTTTTTACTTTCTTACCTTGTATAGGCATGGGTACACCGGTTTTCACCCTATCACCTGTAGAGTTTAAAATGTAATGCGCGCTATCATCAACTGCTATTGCTTCAATTGGAATAACGTTCAAAGAATCATGATTAAACGGAATGACCGTGAGCTCCTCCGGTATTTTGTGGACATTGGGGTGAGCATTATGCTTTTCCAAGCTCCCTGAAGGTGGTGCAGGTATCACTCTTGAGGGCGATACACGATCAGGATGAATTAGCTTTCCGGTAGCAGGAATAGGCGCACCAGTTAGAATTATATCACCTAAAGAGTTCACAAGTGGTTCTATAGGTTCTCTTGTTACTTGATTAACTGCATAACCTCCATCCGTGTTTACAGCTACTGTTTGTGCTTGGTGGTAAAGCGGGGGCGGTTTTTCGTCTGTTTTTTGCTTGTTTATGCAGGCACTTAGCAGGAAGAAGGGGATAAGATAGGCTAATTTAATTTTCATCTTTTAATGTCGTATTCATCATGCGAGAATGCTAACAAGCTGTTGTTAAACGACCGCACGTCCTAAACTCCTTTAATAAACGTTAAAAGTCATTTACATGCTGAAAAATACAAAATCTGATTTCTACCTAAGTCCTTATTACTCGGTATTTTTTAACCTTGTCAGCCAAGTAGCTATTAGAAAAGCTTGGTAATTAAACTTTCGGGAGTCTAGTCCTAACGCATAGCGTTTCTAATTATAAAGCTCAAATGTTTCACACAAAACCACAGAAAAGACCATAGAACCTCAAAATAAATTCCCAAAAAACATATCAAACCTCAGTGAAACGCTGCGACATCTCAATACACTTTGTGAAAAAGCATTATAAAACTGTAACACAGAGAACCACAGAGCAGGCACAAAGAATCTCAAAGTGTCTGCCCTTAAAGATCAGTTATCCTCCGCGGAACTCCGTGTCTTCTTCGTGACCTTGGTGAAATAACTTAAAAGTTAATTCTAGCTCTGAGGGACACAGAGAACAAGCCTTTTCCCAGATTAACCCATTTTTATCCGCCGTAGCAAAGCGGAGGAGGAAGTAATTGGTAATTAATAATACTTCTTCCAATACTCCGGCTCTACCATGGGCTCTGCGTAGCCAGCTGCTCCAACCTTACCAAATAAATTACCTTGCGCCGTCCAAGGGTGGTGTACCAAGTCTGCTTCGAAATCTTCAAGCTCAGGTAGCCAATGTTTCACATATTTGCCTTTAGCATCATAGCGCTTGGCCTGAGAAATGATGTTGAAATAGCGATCACGAGGATCGTTGCCCACGCCAGCATTGTACATCCAATTACCGTAATTGCTAGCCACATCATAATCAATTAGCTTGGATTCAAAATACTCCGCTCCCATACGCCAGTCTAGTCCCAATTCTTTGACTAAGAAAGAAGCCACATTTTGCCGACCCCGATTGCTCATAAAGCCGGTAAGATTGAGCTCCCGCATATTGGCATCGATAAAAGGAACGCCGGTTTCTCCTTGGGCCCATTTTTCAAACTTCTGCTCATCCACTTCCCAATTGTAACGTTCTTCTTTAATGCCATGTAGTTTGAAAATGTCATTGCTGTACTTCAGACTGATGAATTTGAAATAATCCCTCCAAATCAATTCAAAGATCAACCAATAGGTGGATTGGTTTTTCTTCACCTCACTTTCGTATTGCTTGACTTCCCAATAGATCTTGCGAGGCGAAATACAGCCATTCCACAACCAAAGAGAAAGCTTGGAAGAGTAATCCGCACCGAGCAGACCATTTCGCTTCTTTTTATACAAGCTCAACTCTTCGCTTTCCCAGAAGTAATGTTTTAATCTAACTAAGGCTTGTGACTCTCCTCCTTTAAATTGCAGTACTGCTCGTTCGTCGATTAATTGTTCTTCTAATCCTAAATCTGATAAAGTTGGAATTTCTCCTAATTCTAGGCTTTCTGCTAGTGAAGGCAGGCTATCAGGAGTTGGAAATAACTCACGCACTTGCGATTTTTTCTCAACTCCCTTTCGAAATTGAGTAAACACCTTTGGAGTATCTTGATAAGCGTGGGGCAAATCGTTGATATGATATAAAGTGCTGCCAAAACTGTAATTGATTTTACCAGAGAATATCCTTTCCAATTCAGCTTGACTGTCTTGCTCTTCTTGGTGAATGTCTTTGTAAGCGTAGATCTCATCTACCTCAACCTGCGCTAACAAGTTCTCAAGCTGTTCTCCCAGCTTTCCCTTTCTGATAATAAGGTTACTGCCTTTTTCTTGCAGGGTTACCCTTAAGTCGGCCACACTTTCTTTTAGGAATTGCGCTCTGAGCGAGCCAGTTTTTTCAAAGCCAAAGGCTGTTTTCGAGAAGAATTTATCTTCAAAACAATAAAAGGGAATGACTTGATCGTGATTTTTAAGGGCCTTGT
>CAJXMH010000045.1 GCA_913056345.1 uncultured Flavobacteriales bacterium
TTAAAAATACATCCGTTGTTTTTCTTTCGGTCTGATCACCGGATCTTTCGGAAAAAAACTGATATCAATCTCTTCCACTTTCCCTTTTGGTGAAAGGCGTAGTAACTTAGATTGATAGGGCTCAAAAATTAGGGTAGTATCTAGCTTGTTTCCATTATAGTTGATACTGAGTTTCCGTTCGACAGCTTGATTCATATATGACTGTCCAGAATAAATGGGATATGTAAGTTGCTTGGCATTTGGCTGTGCTAAAAATAAGTAAAGGCTTCCATCATCTAATTTACGACACCAATACGGTGGCAGGTCATTACCCGCCAACAATGGGTTTCCCAAAAATTCCTGATCGAACTCTTGTTTAACATTAGGCAGTACAATTAAGCTATCTAACATATTCTGATAGGACGAAAAGCCAACTTTACTAGGCTGCTTGGGCGTTTGTTTCAGCACCACCTTCAAGCCTGCTTTTGCTAAAGTGTGAATACGTTCTAACGCTCTATGATCCATATAACTGACATCAATATATAAGGCCGAAAAGCTAGCATCTCCTACCTTTAATTTACCGTTTACGAACTCTGCTTGCTCTAAAAAGTGCCGATTGATCCACAAAGGATGGTAGCCCTCCAAATCTTTGGGTGTTTGAATGTAACGCATTTCGTATTGCCCCCATACCCACACTCTTTGACGTTCAGCAGGGTAGGCTCCGGCCATAATTCCATCTTCTAGAGGAATGTAAACGGCTAGATCAGAATAGGTCTTCCCTTTTTGTAGGTAGCCTGAAACCTTTTCAATGTAAGCATTGAAATCAGCTAGCTCTGCTTCTAAGCTTCCTCCCGGACCAAAATAAGTAGTGGCAAAAAAGTCGATGCTTTCGGCCCCTTGAGGGTTGTAAGGCATACCATGGTAAAAATGTTGATTCACCCCTTCGGCAAAAACAGCATCTGCCACCAATTTAAGATCTGCAGTTTGCTCTTTGCGCAAGTAGGTGGCTGGAAAACCGTACAAGCAAGTAAAGCTCTCACTAGAAACCATATACTTAGAAGACAAAGCAGCAGCCGAGCTAACGATCCGTGAATAGTTGGGATTATTCAACATGTTTTCCGTTTCTGGAATATCTACCAGGCTGTAGGTAGTCATCACATCAGTAGGAGAAGCCAAACACTGCACACGAGCATAAGCCTCGAGCGCGTGCGCTTGGTTAACAAAAGGTTTATAAAAGCCTTCAAGCACGTAATCGTTAAGCAGCATCATGTAGTCATAACGGACTTTGGGAAAGGAGTCTAGCCCTTGCTCCATGTATGGAAGGATGTCGTAGCCAAAACGCTCGTTAAATTCATTTTCAAAACCGTCTGTCCAAACTTTATTTTTTGAGTTTAATTTAATTTCCCAAGAGTCAGTAAAAAGGGCTGACTTCTCTCCTGCTGCTAAGGCGGGTTCCAAGGCTTTGGCAAGGGGTTGGGCAAATTGTTGAAAGGCCTGAGAATCTAAATGATCGATCACCAAAAATGTGTCCGGCCAAGCCCAAGAAAAAGTTAAGGTTTGGCGGAAAGAAGTATCCCCATATATTTTAGTCGCATGTTCTTTCCCAATGTTATGACCCGCAGCCGGCCAAGCGCTGCCAAAAGTAAAATCGCAGGCTAGTCCTATTGAGTCAGCATATTTTTTCGCAAAAGCTACTTGTTCGATCCACCCTTTACTTAGCCACTCTTGCGCGCTGGTGTCTTTTGGATAATGACGATCGTATTTTTTTGCATACATTTTCTGATATCGATGCAATGGATATACCCAAGCAATTTCAACTGCGCCAAAATTTTTTGCTTTTGCCCAATCAAGTTGATGGCTGATATCTTCTTTCTTGATCTTGGTAGCAAACCACCACCAGCGAACCCCGGGTTTGGAGGTTGGATAAAATTCTTCTCTTTCACTTAAAGTGGAAGAGCTCAACTTATTTTGTTTTTGCTTTTCTGTATTACAAGCAAATAAAAACGGCAAGCAAATAATAATGATGTTAAACAACCTGTAGCTCATTTGGTAAAAATAGAATCAAGTTTTTAAAATCCATAATTTCACAGCATGAAGCGAAAGTTTGCGAACATTTTCACCTTTCTCATGGCATGCATTCTTGGCATATGCCTAGGCTATTTACGCTTTCCCTATCTTGAAGATCAACATGCCTTAACACTTGGTCTTTTTGGCGGATTGGCAATTGGATTCTTGCTAGCCGTAATGTTTAATAAGAAAGATCATGCTAGTCAAAAGCTCTTTATTCTTTCTATTAGTTGTTTAGTTGTTTTCAGTCTCTTCATTGGACACTTTTACTTAAGCGAAGAGAACCGTTTAGCAGAAAAAAAGCTTCTTGAGCAAAAAGAAGAAGTATTGCGATCTGAGATCATCTCAGCTTACAAAAAAGCTAAAATTCATCAACTTAGATTAGTTGATTTCGAGATGATAGGTTTACGAGATCGATTAGCCAAGTTGAATTTAAATTCCTTAGAAAAAAACGAGATCAATCGTATTCAAGAGCTAAGCAAATTATTAAAGCCACTAGAAAGTGAGAATGATAGCGCTTACAGTCCCGGAAGAGGCCGATTACTTTTGCATTTGTTGCAGCTTCAAATCGATTCCGCTTCACTTAAGGAGGCTATCACTGAAACTAATTTCAGTTATGCTGACTTAAGCTATCAAGACTTAAGTAACAGTGACCTCAGTGAAATTAATTTGAAATATTCCAATTTGAAAAAAGCCAAGCTTCACAACACCAAATTAAATCATGCAAAACTTGAAGAAGCAAATTTTTGGGGAGCAGAATTGATCAAAACACAATTAAGGAGCGCTGACTTAGTAAACTGCAAATTGAATTGGTGCAGATTAGATCTTGCTGACTTAAGCAATGCTGCCATGTATGGTGTTGATCTGTCATATGCTTTTGCAGATAGCCTCAATCTAAATAGAGCGAAACTAAAATGGGCAAAAGTACTTGGTGCCACTTTTCGTAATAGCCAATTGAAAAATACCAACCTCTTTCGTGCAACTGTAAAGGAGACTACCATCAATAATTCTGACCTTAGCGGTGCAAAACTGTTTAAATCCTACCTCATACAAAGTGATTTCTCAAACTCAAAATTAGATCAAGCTACGGTCAAAAAACAATGGCTAAGTGAATTAAATCAAAATCAATTGATCAATGCCGATGAGATCAAAAAATTCTATAGCCTAGACTCTACAAAAAGAAAAGAAAAGATTACTTATTACTTGCGGGCTAATAAGTAGGGATAACGTAGTCAAACTCCTTATTAAAAAGGCGGTTGACTTTATTGGTAAACCTTTTAATTTCAACCTCTGACTCATCAAAGGCTTGCATTCCGATATCAAAGGACTTTACATAATAAGCCTGAAGTTCGTTTAAATAAGCTGCTAGCAATTTTGGCGTCCATTTAGTATTCTCATTTATCCCATATTTTTCTTTCAAGGCCTTGCCCAACTCTTGCCCTAGCTCATTGTTGATCATGTCTACATAATTATCCATGGGGTTCATATTGGGGTCTTTTAATTGAGCCGAGGTAAAAACACCTGTGATCAATTCAGGCATATTATCTCTCTCATGCACATCTGCAATAAAGTCGGCTATATCTTCTGAAAAAATTGAAGTCAACAAAGCTTGAGCGGTGATGTGATTAAAGGTATTTAAGTACCCTTTTGAACCGCTATCTTTTGCGGTAACAAAAGCTTCTTTATCAATAATCTTCTTCACAGTTAATGCGGATAAATCGTAAAAAGCAGGATCTCCCCAAGCAGTTAGGTCTTGTCTTCTTCGGGCAAGTAAATTCGTGTAAGCCAATTTTTTTCTCAATGCAATCGAATGCGGTGCATTAAGAAACAGAGCTGTAATCGCATTCCAATCGCCTTCCTTTGCTTCTACAATTTCAGTTTGACTGATTCCTTTCTTTAAAATGCTAACAATCTGCTGCCCTCCTGCTCCATACTGACAGATTACTTTATTATTTAATGGGTTTGCGGTCATTACTTCTTGCCCCTTCTGGAAATAACTTATTTTAACCACCTTTTCCAACTCTTCTAAATTTTCAAAACGGCTAGCCAACAAGGCATTGGGTAATTCTTCAATTGAGATGTATTGAATGCTTGAACTATCTGCTGCTTCTTCAGAACAAGCACTTAACAAAAAAATGAATGCAAGGAAAAAATAATGAATAGTCTGTTTAAATCGGTTAATCATCGACTCCCTTAGATCAATTTTGAGCAATGAGCTATCTTTACGTTTATGAATCATTTATTGGCTAAAAATTCTCTTCCAAAGTTAATCAAGCTTATCACTTTGAGCTTATGTCTAATAGGCTTTAAGGTGATCTCTGCCCAGACTAACTTGAATATTGAGTCTATTGGTGCAGTATCCGACGGCAAAACCTCAAACACTCATTTAATCCAAGCAGCCATAGACAGTGTGTATCTTGCAGGAGGAGGTAAGGTTATCATCCCTAAGGGAACTTTTAAAAGCGGTTCAATTATTTTAAAATCGGGCGTTGAGCTTGAATTAAAGCGTGGTGCTACCCTTCTAGGAAGCGACGATCCGAAAGATTACAAGTTTTTAAACAGGTGGACAGCTCTTGTAATGGCAGACCAAGCGGAGAACATTAAAATAAGTGGTAAAGGAAGCATTGATGGACAAGGAGAAAAGCTAGCCCTTCACCTTGATAGCTTATTCTATATCGGAGAGATTGACAGTGCTGACTACATATTTCCTGAAATGCGTCCGAGTGTTACCATAAGACCCCAGATCATTGAATTTGTTGACTGTAAAAATATAGTTGTAGAAGGGATCAAAATCTTGAATGCAGCAAGCTGGGTTCAGTCTTACTATATGTGCGAAAACTTGGTTATCGATAAGATTCATGTCGATAGCGATACTTATTGGAATAACGATGGAATAGATGTTATCGATTGTAAGAGGGTTTCCATAACCAATAGCTATTTCAATGCGTCAGACGATGGAATCTGCATTAAGTCCTATGGAAGAAAAAAGCACGGTAGACCTTTTTGTGAATCCATTTATATTGCCAATTGCAAAGTTAGATCTAGCGCAAGCGCAGTTAAGTTTGGTACCGCATCATTTGGAGGCTTCAAAGATATTGTGATAGAAAAGATCAAGGTATTTGATACCTTTCGTTCAGCTATTGCACTTGAATCTTATGGAAATGGCTTTTTAGAAAACGTTAAGATTGATAGAATTACTGCAAAAAACACCGGTAACGCGCTTTTTATACGAATCGGACAACGAAGCACTAGATTAAA
Organism: uncultured Flavobacteriales bacterium; assembly: GCA_913056345.1. Classification (GTDB taxonomy): domain Bacteria; phylum Bacteroidota; class Bacteroidia; order Flavobacteriales_E; family Vicingaceae; genus CAJXMH01. Next base: position 5,305 of record CAJXMH010000045.1, read on the forward strand.
TCCTGGGAGGTTGAAAAATGTGCGCATCACCAACCTCAAAGCAAGCATACCTTTTTCTGCTGCAGATCTTGATTATGAAATTCGTGGTCCTGCCCTTCCCTTTTTTCACAACACTTTCCCTGCCTCAATTACAGGTTTACCAAATCAAAAAGTTCAAGAAATTACGCTTGAAAATATTGAAATTAGCTATCCAGGCAGAGGAAATAAAGCCTTTGCCTATGCCCCACTGAGTAGGCTGAAAGAAGTTCCTGAAAACCCTGAGGATTATCCTGAATTCTCCATGTTCGGAGAATTGCCTGCTTGGGGCTTTTATGTAAGACATGTTGAAGGTTTAAATATGAAAAATATCAAACTAAAAATTCGTAAACCAGATTACCGACCAGCTTTTGTTTTCGACGATGTAGAGCAATTAAAATTAAAAGACATTAAAATCAGAGGTGATAAAAAAGCAGAAAAGGTAATTTACCACAACACAACTCCCATTAAAATTGAGCCCTAAGACAATTCGTGCTGGATTGCTTCACTACTCTTTCCTTTAGTTTCAGGTACTTTTAGGTAAATCCATATTAATTGTAAAAGCATGGCAAATGCGAAGAAAGAAAACACGCCTGATGCCCCTATTTTAGCAATCATAAAAGGTAAACTAGATGGAACTATGGCAGCTAAGACCCAGTGCACTGAACTGCCTAAAGCTTGACCTGAGGCTCTAGCACTTACAGGAAAAAGTTCAGCTATAAACACCCATATTACAGCTCCTTGACCAACTGCATGAGAAGCAATAAAAAGAAAAACCAAAGCAACCACATACATACCTGAAACTTTAAGGTAGAATGCGAAAGCTATCGCAATCAGAGAAATTAAGTAGCCCAAAGAGCCCAAATACAACAATTTTTTTCTTCCTAAACGATCAATCAGTAACATACCTACAATGGTAAAACCTAGGTTCACTAATCCAATACCTGCAGTACTTAAAAAAGCGAGATCAAGGTTTAAGCCTGCCTCCTTAAAAATACGCGGAGCATAGTACAAAATGGCGTTGATCCCAGATAATTGATTAAAGAAAGCAATAAAGATTACCAAATACATCGATCTCCTGTAAGGCCTTGAATATACAGACTTAGACTGTTCTAGCTTGCTTGACTTTTCTAGCATAACAATTCCAAGTTTGTTAGCAATTGCTTTTGCTTGATCTCTTTTTCCTTTGCTTAAAAGCCAGGCAGGACTTCGCGGAATCAAGCTTGTAAAAATTAAAAATAAAAAAGCAGGCAAGGCTTCAACGCCCAACATCCAACGCCAAGCATCAGCAAAAACCCATCTTGCAATGAAATAATTAGATAAAAGTGCCATTAAAATACCACTCACAATACTCAATTGATAAAGACCAACAAGCCTTCCTCTTTGCTCGCTATTTGCAATCTCGGTGATATAAGCCGGTGCTGCAATTGTAGATACTCCTATCGCAAGCCCTCCTAAAAAGCGGAAAGCAGCAAATACGAAAGGATCAGCAGCTAATGCAGAACCTAGTGCAGATAATAAATATAAAACTGCAATGCCCATTAGGCATGCTTTTCTGCCATATTTATTGTTAGGCCATGCTCCAAAGATTGCTCCAGCCACAGTACCCCATAGAGCAATACCCATTACCACAAAGCCATGAAAAAAATCAGAAGAATCCCAAAGTGCCTGCAACTCTTGGTCAGCGCCAGAAATTACTGCAGTGTCAAAGCCAAAAAGCAAACCTGACAAAGCCGCAATTAGCGCATATTTCCAAACAGCCTTCATTATAAGCTCAATCTAAAGTTTGCAGCGCCGCAAGTAGCTGATCAAGCTCCCTTTTTTGAGTAAAAGCAGTGGTGCTTACTCGAATGGCATTCAGATCGTTCTCATACACACCCCTTAACTTGATCCTTTCAGGTTTTTGATACAAGCTTTTCACAATAGCAAGGTTGTCTCTCTCTTTAAAGCGGAAGGTAAATATGCCCGTTGCAAACTCTTTATTAGCCGGACTCAGTATTTCTACTCTTTGATTTGACTCTAAAGTGTTTCGTAAATAATCATGCATGGCCTTCCCCCTTGCTTCTATGTTCTCTATGCCAAGTTCTTGAACAAATGATACAGCTTTGCCCAAACCTGCTATCATAGGAAGGTTTCGCGTTCCATATTCAACCCTTCTTGCTGTTTTTCGGTACTCTAATACCTTTTTGTTTAAATCGAACTTACGATCAAAATAGGCGCCTGCAAAAACAGGCTTTATTTTTTCGATTACCCTATTGTTGATGAAAAAGATACCCGTTCCTTTTGGTCCAAATAGCCATTTATGACCTGATGCTGCATAAAAGTCAGGATCAATTTCTTTAAGGTCTACTTTTATTAAGCCAGCTGCTTGTGCTCCATCCACACATGAATAAAGCTTATTCTCCTTGCACAATTCTACTATTTCCTTGGCAGGCAATATCATTCCTGTGGTACAACAAACATGGGAAAAGCACACTGCCTTTGTTCGGTCTGTAATCTTGGCTCGAATTCTTGATAAGTTATCAACTCCGCTAAGGTCAAGTTCGACTAAGACCACTTTTATGCCTATTTCATTTTGCAACAACAACCAAGGGGAGGCTCCCCCTACATGTTCATGGGTTGTTAGAATCACCTCGTCACCTGCTTTCAAGGGAAGACTATTCGCCATAATATTCATCCCTTCGGTGGTATTGCGAGTAATCGCAAATTGGTCAGTGGTAGTATGAAAAAAATCCGCGATGTTTTGATAAACTGATTCTAAACCGTGACCATTTGCTCCTTTCGCACCAAACTTAGTTTCCATTCGCTTTAAGCGCTCACACATTTCGTCTACTACAACCTTAGGACTCGGACCCAAACTAGCGGTATTCAAATAGATTTGCTGATCTTCAAAAAGAAAGGCATCTCTAACTCCTTCCCATAAGCTAGAAAAAGGTTCTACTCCATTTAACCCTGGGAGCTTTGCAGAATGTGTTTTTTCTTCACTTGGTCTAAAAGACACAAAAGGTAGACCGCTACTTATTAGCAAACTGCCTAATAAATTCTTTTTTAAGAAATCTCGCCTACCATGCTTAGGCCATTTAGGTGTTCTTTTCATCTGTTAAAGATAAAAAAGCTGTGGAGAAGTAACCTACTCATTATAAAATGATTTAGGGAACCAAGAAACTACCCTCCCAACCGTTTTCAGTCTTATTGAATAAAGCGCGTATATGCCTTCCACGATTCAATTGCAAAACATCAAGACTCTCGGTTTTAAACTCTAACACCACAAAATGAGTATCATCTAGATCATCAGACCAATTAAAGGCTGCAGTGGGAGATTTAATAGGTGTTCCTGGTGGTAAAACTGAAATATAGTCTTTAGCACCTGATCCTTTAACACCGGGCCAATATTTTCGACTTATTTCATTTTGGTGATGAATGGTGATTTTCCCTTCTAGCCTTAATTGTAAACTGTGTCTGTCATGGTAATACAAAAGTGAAGCTTCAGGATTAGCTTTTAGTGCTTTCATTTTGTCGCTGCGATTATCTGTAAAGATCAAGACATGTTGCTCAGCTGTAAACTTTCGGTGCACTACCCACCTGCTACTTGGTTTATTTTGGTATGCTAAAGCTAGTGTTACGAAGCGAAAAGGGTGTTTTCTAGCTTTTGCTCCTCTATTGAGTTCTTGAAAACAAATATGCTTGATCTCGTCTAAAGCGTGTTCTTCTTCAATCAGCATGCTCGATCGCGTATTCTTTCAACGTTTCTAATTCGATGAACTCTAAGGTTTTCTCATGGGTAGCTTCTAATTTCACCTTTGGTGCTTTTCCTGCTTCCAAGGCTTCCTTCCACCTGAGTGCACAGAGGCACCAAAAATCACCTTCCTTTAAACCTGGGAATTGATAGTTGGGATTTGGTGAAGTTAGATCATTACCCTTTGACTTTGTGTAAGCTAAAAACTCTTCTGTCATTTGAGCACAAACAGTATGTGTGCCCCTATCTTCTATCCCTGTTTTGCAACAGCCATCTCGGTAAAACCCAGTGAGTGGTGACATACTGCAAGCGATTAAGGCTCCTCCTAACACATTTTTAATCTCATTCATCTTGGTCTAGTTTTTCAGTTAAATGTTTCAGTAAACTTTTCTGATAATGCCTATTCCTTCTTTTGGCTTTGCGCTTATTGGCTCTTTTTCCTTTGCGCTTGTCTTTTACAATTCTTTGTAAGTCCTCAGCTTGCTCAATTTCTAAAAAATCCTGCATTTGTGTTCTTTTCATCACAAACTTTTCTTTTTCAACAGCAGCAAGCAGTTTCAGTTCGGTCAAATTCAAAAAGTAGAACTGGCTTTGTAAAAGTGAATTAGAAAAAGTTGATCCTCACCGCTTCACCGGTAAGCAAGCCAGGTCTGAAATTCTGAATTTCCTGACCATTAATTGCAATGCTAACCGTATTGGGTCCTGAAGATCCTTCGTTTAACGCAAAAACTACTAAATCATTTGCCCCAGGTTTTAACAAAGAAGTAGAAAAGGTAAAATTAGTTCCTGCATTGGTGAGGGTGTGATTTTCAATAATCCATTGACCATTTAAATAAACGGATACTATGTCTCCATCTTCAGCGGCATTATCCCATAAACGAATTGTAAATAGGTTTTGATTTGGTGGAATCCGGACTGAATTATTGTTAACGTCGTAAGAATTCTGATCTAAGATCGAACATGGCGTATTCAAACGAATTTGTAAAGTATTGCTCTCAACACCCAGCTCATTTTCTGTATCAAAATCTAAGATGAGGTGATTCAACTGCTGTGCGGTGCTTAGATCTACGAATGCAGACTCAAAGCGGTAGCTTACACTTTGGTCAAGTACATTCATCTCACTTCTTTCTATGGTAGCAGTGAAACTTTCAGCAAGTAATTCGCTATTGTCACTGCGATAAAAAACCGGTCGATTATTGATTTGATGTAAGCATTCTGCAGAGCGGTTGAATTGGAAATTAATTTGTGCTGTTAACTTGACTGAATCAGAACATGGATCTTCAATTAAAGTGTAGGAAGGAGAAGATATCTTAAATCTTTTACAAGCATCTTGCTCTACCTCAAGATCTACCTCGTTTTGCATGCAGCCCATAAAGAGGAATGAACAGAAAGCAACAAGCAAATATCTTGAGATCAACTTAGTCATTGTTGTTCTTCTTTTTATAGATAATTCGAAGCGTTCCACTTTCTTTCATATTCGATTCTAGCACTACTTTGTGCTCTTTCTCACCATCGTCAACTGTAAAGGCAGCAGTATTGGGTCGGATCTTCCCAAGGTTTAAAGCATGTAATACAAAGATATTGAGTCCTTCTTTCAAGCTTACCTTCAATTCTAATTTTTCTTTTTTAAGTGTGTAGTTTTCCAAGATCCATTCCCCATTAAGGTTCAAGGATATTCGATCACCATCTACCGTTTGCCGATCCCAAACTTTTATAATGACTTCTTCGGAATTTACTTTAACTTGATCTGTTACGTTTAAATCTCTGTCACCAATATTGGTTGGTGGAGTAGTATCTTTTGGCTTTGTGGGCTTGTTGCTCACATCAATGGCAAAATCTTCTACAGCGGACCTTCTCCTTCTTACTTTTTCTTTAGCAGAGTAGTGAGCAATACGGAAATCAAACTTTAAATTGATCAAAAAAGCGTCACCTGCTGAACTTAATCGGTCGGTTTGACGCTCTCCTGTGTTATTATCATCAATGCTGTATTCACTTTCCACAAAATCGGATTGACCCAAATTATACCGTAACCCAAGGCTTAATAAGTTGCCGCCATAAAACTTATGTTGAACTCCTAGTTCAGGTTGCAGTGACACATTAGATGCTTGGTAATTTGCCGTGTAATCAAGATCTCTGTCAATGCCTTGATTGGCAACCTGAACACTAGAGCTTTTGCTCACAGAGCCTTCATCATAAAAATTAGTCGATAAACCGAATTTGGCATATAGGTAAGAATCGGTTCTTCCTAATGGAAAATAGACAGAAGCGGCAAAGTAGGTATTCCAGTAGATGCTCGTATTTTTAAGGTCAAGTGAAAAACCGTCAATTTCATCTTCAAAGGCTCCGTCTCTCAAACGAATTCGACTCCAATGCTGTCCAATTCCCGCTTCTAAACCTATTCGATCAAAGAACCGCAAACTTGCACTTAACTGACCTCCAAAAGTGGGAGAATAATTCTTTTTATCCAGTAAACCATTTTGAAGACCTGCCTGTCCCATTAGACCTCCATTAAGTTCCGCACCAAGGTACAGGTCGGCTTGGGCGTATGCTGAAAAGACAAGCAAAAATGTAAGACAAAAAAAGGAGTAGGCTTTCCTCAAGACTTAAAGCGTAAAATAAATAGTAAAGTTGATGAAATAATCTCGAATTGGATAGCTTGGAATTGTCAGAAAACCAA
>CAJXMH010000046.1 GCA_913056345.1 uncultured Flavobacteriales bacterium
AAAAAAAATAGCAGCCAGGCAACTGTGCAAATCAGGAGCCCATAGATCGTTGTGATTGAAGAAACTTTTAGCCCGCCAATCAGCATCGACTGCGATACCGTACCCATCTGTTCAATAGCGTTAAAGGCTTCATAGAGACCAATAAATTGTCCCAGTACTCCTACTATCAAACCAAATAGCCCAAGCTCCTTAATCAGGTTAGCAGAGAATCCATTGGGAAGGTCACTCTGCTTCTTAACCAGTAAAAATACTGCCACTGTAACTACAGCTACGAGTATAATGGTTAAAATTCCCATAAATACCGGTCCGCCCATATAAAATAAATCAGTCATAAGTTTTAAGATATATTATCATTGGTGATTACATACAATGTATCTTTGAAACGTTCTATTTGGCAATGCAGAATAGCGATTGAAATCTGCATTTCATCGATAAAACTCTTTTTTTATGATCGTTTTGGGCATTTTAGAAAAAAATTCAAAACCCATGTGGAAACATATTCTATTTTGGTCTGTAGCTGCTATCCTGCTGATGCTCACTTTTGGCTTAAGCTACGGTAATTATGTAAACAGCTTCTACTTTGTTACGTTTTTGCTTCCGGTAGCTATTGGTACTTCCATTTTTTTTAATTACTACCTGGTGCCGGTATTTCTTCTTCAGCAGAAGTATATAAAATTCTGGGTCTACACCCTCTACACAATCATAATTTCTCTTTATCTGGAGATGCTGGTGATTATCCTCTCCTTTGTAATTATTGCCAACTACAATTACAATGAGCTGGATCCGCTCATGACCAATATCTTTGTGTTGGCATCAGTAATTTATCTCATTGTACTGATTAAAGCCTTTTCCCTGCTGTACCTGCGACTCAGAAGAAATGAGTTTAAGGTTGAGCAGCTCATCAATGAAAAGGAAGCATTAAAAACTGAATTTATTACGGTTAGGGCAGATCGTGCAAAACAGCAGATTAAACTGAATGACATTCAATACCTTGAAAGCATGGGGGATTACGTTCAAATTCACACAAAATCCAAAACGGTAACTACTTTAGAGACTATATCATCATTTGATAAAAGTTTGCCGGAGACGTTTTTACGAATTCACCGCTCTTTCATTGTAAACCGCAATGCCATTGACAAATTTAGCCGAACGAATATAACGATCTCCGAACAGGAACTACCCATCAGCAGAACGTATAAATCATCCGTTCTTATGGTTTTGGGCCAACCCTGAAAAGGGTCTGCAAATATCTCAATGGGATATAAATTATATCCCATTCCCTTGAACTGAAATACCTATATTGACGTTATTGAACCAAACGGAATATCTATCTATTTTACAGAAAAGCGCTTTTATGGATACTCAGCAACAACTTGATGATTTTCAGCGCCGTATTGACAACGGTGAAAAAATTGAACCTAAAGACTGGATGCCCGAGCGGTACAGAAAACAGCTTATTCGCATTATGAGCCAGCATGCCCATTCTGAAATTGTGGGTATGCTTCCTGAAGGAAACTGGATTACCAGGGCTCCTTCCTTAAGAAGAAAAGTTGCTTTACTTGCTAAAGTGCAAGATGAGGCGGGTCACGGATTGTATCTATACAGTGCAGCTGAGACCTTAGGAATCAGCAGAGATGAATTGGTAGAGCAATTGTTAGACGGTACTGCAAAGTATTCAAGCATTTTTAATTACCCTACTTTAACTTGGGCTGATATGGGTGCTGTAGGTTGGTTGGTAGATGGTGCTGCCATCATTAATCAAGTTATGCTAACTAAAACGTCTTACGGTCCTTATGCTAGAGCAATGGTAAGAATTTGTAAAGAAGAAAGTTTTCACCAGCGTCAAGGATATGAGATCATGTTAGCCTTGGCTAATGGTACGGAAGCTCAAAAGCAAATGGCACAAGACGCCTTGAACCGTTTTTGGTGGCCCTCACTCATGATGTTTGGTCCAAGAGACGAAGATTCTCCTAATACCGAGCAATCGATGAAGTGGAAGATCAAAAAGAAAACTAACGACGAGCTTAGACAGCAGTTTGTTGACCAAACGGTGCCACAAGCCGATATTCTAGGTTTGACTATTCCCGATCCCGATTTAAAATGGAATGAAGAAAGAGGACATTACGATTTCGGAGAGATCGATTGGGAAGAGTTCTGGAATGTGGTTAAAGGTAATGGACCTTGCAACCTTAAAAGATTAGAAGATCGTAATGCAGCTTGGGATAATGGAGCATGGGTTAGGGAAGCAGCCGTAGCACATGCTGAAAAACAAGCCGCCAAACGAGTAAGTAAATCAGCTTAACTAAAAAACAATAGTAATGAATAAAGATTGGCCTATTTGGGAAATCTTCATTAGAAGTAAAAACGGTTTAGAACACCGTCATGCCGGTAGCCTTCATGCAGCTGATGCTGAAATGGCAATTCAAAATGCACGAGATGTTTATACACGAAGACAAGAAGGTGTAAGTGTTTGGGTAGTTGAATCGAAGCACATTACTGCTTCAAACCCTGAAAAATCAGGTGAGCTTTTTGAACCTGCAAAAGACAAAGTTTACCGTCACCCGACCTTTTACGATTTACCCGACGAAATAAAACACATGTAATGGAGCAGAAAGCTTTATACGATTACCTTCTTTTACTCGGTGATAATTCCGCAATTCTAGGTCAACGCTTAGGTGAACTTTGCGGCCACGGACCCGAGTTGGAAACGGATATTGCCTTGACCAACGTATCTCTTGATTTATTTGGACAGGTAAGGAATTACTTTCAATACGCTGCTAAAGTTGCAGGTGAAGATGCTACAGAAGACTCGATCGCGATGCTTCGCTTAGAGCATGAGTATAAAAATTCCCTTTTAGTAGAGCAGCCCAACCGTGATTTTGCTTATGTGATTTGCCGTCAGTTTTTGTTTGACACCTACCATCAATTGTTATTGAATGAATTAGTGAATTCAAAGAACGACCAAATTGCAGCTATCGCAAAAAAATCCATTAAAGAGGTTGATTACCACTATGACATTTCTTCCACTTGGATGCAACGCTTAGGTGATGGAACTGAGGAAAGCAATAAAAGACTGCAAGATGCATTGGACTTTCTATGGCGTTACAGCATGGAATTATTCAAGCCAACTGATACAGAAATAATAATGGCTGAAATGGGAGTTGGCCCTGATCTAGAAACGCTGAGGCCAGTATACCTTGAAAGGGTAAAAGATATCTTTTTGAAGTCTAATGTTATAGCCAAAGAGGATGCCATTTTCCAATATGGAGGTAAAACCGGAACACATACAGAATACTTAGGCTATATTTTGGCTGAATTTCAGTACATGCAGCGCGCCTATCCAAATATGCAGTGGTAAAATGGAAGTAGCTAGCCCTGAAATAGAAGAGATTTTACGTTCGGTTAGTGATCCAGAAATTCCCGTGCTTTCCATTATGGATATGGGCATTGTAAGAAAAGTCGAGCAAGAAGGAGAGCGCTATAAAATCGACATCACTCCAACTTATTCAGGCTGTCCTGCTATGGATACGATTGGAGATGATATTAAAGCGGCTTTTAAACAAGAAGGACTTGAAGCTGAGATAAATTTGGTTCTCAGTCCTGCTTGGACTACCGATTGGATTACGGAGCGTGGAAAAGCCGCCTTAGAAAAGTATGGCATTGCAGCGCCTAGAGAAAAGTCAGTAGATAAAGCAGCACTACTAGGAGAAAAAAATCAATTGGAGTGCCCGCGTTGCGGTTCTAAAGACACTAAAATGGTCAGTCGTTTTGGCTCTACAGCCTGTAAAGCACTCTTTCAGTGTAACGATTGTCATGAGCCATTTGATTACTTTAAGTGCTTGAAATAGAGTTCTCATAAAACACTAACTAAACCAAACTAAAGATGGATTCAATTCTATTTTCGAAAAAAGATGGAATCGCTTCAATTGCTTTAAACAGACCTAAAGCGTTTAACAGCTTTAACCGAGAAATGGCTCTTGCTTTCCAAGATGCTCTTGATGATTGTCAAGCAGATCAGAATGTAAGGGTAGTAGTGATCACGGGAGAAGGAAAAGCCTTTTGTGCAGGTCAAGACCTAAAAGAGGTGACCGACGAGAAATTGAATCCCGGCTTTAAAAAGATCTTAGACGAACACTACGGTCCGATTATTAGCAAAATCAGAGCCCTTGAAAAGCCCGTTGTAGCCGCAGTTAACGGCGTAGCCGCAGGAGCAGGAGCTAACATTGCCTTGGCGTGTGATTTAGTTATTGCACATGAAAAAGCACTTTTTATTCAAGCATTTAGCGCCATTGGCTTGATTCCAGACAGCGGTGGAACTTTTTTCTTGCCAAGATTGGTTGGCTTCCAAAAAGCAACTGCCTTAGCCATGCTGGGCGAGAAGATTTCAGCCAAGCAAGCTGAGCAATTAGGTTTGATTTATAAAGCTGCAGAGGAAGGTGAATATGAAGAGTATGTCAATCGAATTTCAAGTAGACTAGCGCAAATGCCAACCAAAGCTTTAGCCCTTACCAAGCAAGCTTTTAATGCTTCACTTAGCAATAATTTAGAACAGCAATTAGCCTTAGAATCGAAGCTTCAAATCGAAGCTAGTGAAACCAAAGACTACCATGAAGGAGTTTCTGCCTTTGTTGAAAAGCGTCAACCGAACTTTAAAGGAGAATAATTAGCGATTTGGATCTTCATCAGGTTTGAAGAGCACCGGAAGTTTAACCTTAGAATTCACTTTTTTTCCGTCTTTCATAGCAGGTTCCCAATAGGGCATACCTTGCAAGGTTTCTATGGCTGAATAGTCCAATTCGTCAATTACGCTTTTAACTACTGTAAAGTCAGTGCATTTGCCGCTCTTTTTTACGGTAAATTCAATGATTACTTTACCGTAGCGTCGTGCCTCTTTTGGATAACGCAAGTTTTCTTTGAGGAATTCAGTTAGGGCCTCTTGACCACCTGGGTAAGTAGCCTTTTTGTCTTTTACTTCTTGTTCTTGCTGCAGTTTTTCAATTGGGAATGTTTTGGCATTCATTTGATAACTGACTAGCCAAATGCTTAAGAGTAGTAAGATTGTTTTCATGGTTAATAATTTGCAGTCTAAATTAGGAAAACACTTTCTAAAGCTATTCAGGCTTTAAAGTTTAGTTTGCTGCTTTGTTTGAAAATTGATTCAGCTTATTTTCGTAAAACAAAAAATTACAACAAATGAAAGTAGGAGTTATCGGAAGTGGAACCATGGGAAGCGGAATAGCACAAGTTGCTTCAACTGCAAACTGTGAAGTGGTTTTGTATGATGTGAAAGACGAAGCCCTTGAAAAGAGCAGGCAAGCTTTAGCTAAAGTGATGAATCGTTTGGTGGAAAAAGGAAAGTATGAACAAGCAAAAGCCGATGAGATCCAAGATCGGATTTCTTATTCAACTCGTTTAAATGATTTTAAAGGGAGTGATTTGGTGATTGAAGCCATTGTAGAAAACTTGGAAGTAAAATCTAAAGTATTTCAGGAGTTGGAAGGGATCGTTAATGAAAACTGCATTATTGCTTCTAATACCTCCTCTTTGTCGATTGCCTCTTTGGCGGCTTCATTAGAGCAAGCAGAGCGCTTCATTGGAGTCCATTTCTTTAATCCAGCTCCACTTATGAAGTTGGTGGAAGTGATTCCTGCTATTCAAACCAGTGAGGAGGTTTTGAAAAAAACCAAACAAACCATTGCCGATTGGGGAAAAGTTGTGGTGGAGGCGAAGGATACCCCCGGTTTTATTGTCAACAAAGTCGCCCGTCCGTTTTATGGAGAAGCCTTACGCATTTATGAAGAAGGCATGGCCAATGTAGCCACTATTGACTGGGCCATGAAAGAATTGGGAGGTTTTAGAATGGGACCATTCCAGCTGATGGACTTCATTGGCAATGATGTCAATTATACCGTGACCGAAACCGTCTTCAAAGCTTTTTACTACGATTCACGATACAAGCCAGCCTTTGCACAAAAGCGCTTGTCGGAAGCCGGTTACTTAGGCAAAAAGTCGGGTAGAGGTTATTACAATTATGCAGAAGGAGCCCTAAATCCCGAAGCCGAACAAGATGAAAAGAAGGGGCGTAAGATCCTAGATCGTATTCTGGTAATGTTGATCAACGAAGCAGCTGACACTTTACACTTGAATATTGCCTCAGCAGTGGATATTGATCTAGCCATGACCAATGGAGTGAATTATCCAAAAGGGCTATTGGCTTGGGCAAACGAATTGGGAATTCAATATTGCGTAGAGGCGATGGATGACTTATTCGAAGAATACCACGAAGAGCGCTACCGCTGCAGTCCGATATTAAGGAAGATGGCTGCGAAAGGAGAGAGGTTTGAGGTGTAGGGAGAAATGGGGGAATGGCAGAATGCCTAGAATGGGGAAATGCCTAGAATGTGGGAATGCCTAGAATGTGGGAATGCCTAAAATTGGGGAATTTGAGAATGCGCTAAAATGCCTAAAATTTGAGAATGCTCTAAAATGGGTAAATTAGTTGGTCTAATTTTTAATAGACTGATTATGAAATATCAAAAGGAAGAAAAGAAGGCTTTCTCAGCTAATTTGGAAAAACGCACCAAGGATTTTGCGGTTACGATAATTAAAACGCTTCGTTATTTGAAACAAGGAGATGAGGGAAGAATTATTAAGAACCAGATCTTTCGATCATCTACTAGTGTTGGTGCAAATTATCGTGAAGCAAATCGAGCAAGAAGCAAGGCTGACTTTAGAAGCAAAGTACGAATTTGTGAAGCCGAAGCAAGCGAAACCATTTATTGGCTTGAAATTATTGATGATCTCGATTGGTTGACCGATGAAAAACTCAAAGAGCTGCAATCTGAAGCAAAAGAACTCTTGGCGATATTCTCAACCATCTCAAAGAACACCAAATAGACCTTTTGCTAGATTTTGGGCATTTTCAAATTCAAGCATTCACAATTTTAGATTATCTAAAATAGAGTCGTCAAAAATCTTGTATCTTGCAGCGAAGCGGTCTAAGGTCTAATTAAAATTTTAGTCATTCAGCCATTCATAAATTTTAGTTCATTTAGATTAGCTAAGATCAAACTCATAATTTGTCTATCTCAAAAATCTTGTATCTTGCAGCGAAGCGGTCTAATGTCTATTTAAAATTTTAGGCATTTAGTAATTCTCAAATTTTAGCGCATTTCTTATGTCAAAAGCCCAAAAAGTTTACCAAAGCATGATGAAAGCCGATTTCTGTTCACAATGGATGGGAATCGAGCCGCTAAAGATCGAAGAAGGAGAGTGTCATTTGCAAATGAAAGTGCGGAAGGAAATGCTCAACGGCTTCGGGATCTTGCATGGCGGAATTGCCTTTAGCCTAGCAGACTCTGCCTTGGCCTTTGCTTCTAATTCTTATGGTCGCGTTTCGCCTTTGATCAATGGCAATATGGTTTATTCTAAATCAGCCAAAGAAGGCGATGTGCTTCGTGCAGAAGCGAAAGTCTTTGCAATAAGCCATAAAAAGGCCGACATTGACGTAGACATTTATTGTAATAATGAGGCCGAGCCTTTTTACCGCATGCGAGGCACAGTTTACAGGAGCTCAAAGGAGCATCAGATCGAGGATTAAAGATGAAGAACGCAACTAAAGTTATCTTTTCAATTCTTATCGCTTCAAGCCTAAGTGCCTGTAGTTTAATTTTTGTAACTGCTTACGGAATCAAGTGGAACGTTAAATCTTTCAGCGAAGACGAATTGCTTGAGAAAGCCAGAAAGTTAGAGATTGATCAGTATCCTGTTTATCAAGCGAAGCCTGCTATAAATTCACTTTTAGATAGCATATTTCTATTAGACTCAGCTTACTTCAATACTGCTAAATCGCTCTACCAACCTTTGCAGTTGGTAACTTTCAATGAAGAAGGGAAACTAATAGGTGCTGTGGCCAATTGTGATGCTGGTGGCTACCCGAATCTAAATTGGGAGCATTTGCTGGATAAGTATCCGGCAAGCAGCTACTATTTTGTAGATAGTTTTCCGCTTTCTCGCTCAATTTACCTCTCTAAACTCAATAAAATAAATACGGTTGAGCTTGATCAAAAGCGAGCTACAACTTTTGTTATTTACACGCATTTTATGGGGCGCCAAAACAAACGATTCCTTGAAAGTGCTTTCAACTATCACAAAACCCATGCAGCAGGAACTCAATTGGTTTTTGTCAATTATGACCTAGAAGAATTCTATGAATAAGCATTTGTAGACCTGCTCAGCCTATTTGAATTTCCCTTTCCCAAGCGCCCTACATTAGTTACCTTTATGCTTCCTTAAAAATAGACTATGAAAGAAGCATACATCATCGATGGGATTCGCACCCCCATTGGCAAGTTTACCGGTACACTTTCTCCTATTCGTGCCGACGACCTAGGTGCGCTGGTGATCAAAGAAATTGTAAAACGAAATCCCAACATTCCTGCAGAAGCTTATGAGGATGTGATTATGGGTTGTGCTAATCAAGCGGGAGAAGATAACCGCAATGTGGCGCGCATGTCGGCTTTGCTGGCGGGTTTACCTTGGAGTGTTCCTGGTGAGACCATAAACCGTTTGTGTTCCTCAGGCATGTCGGCCATTGTGCATGCAAATCGTGCGATTAAAACCGGCGAAGGAGATTTGTTTATTTCCGGTGGGGTAGAGCACATGACGCGCGGGCCTTGGGTAATCTCTAAAGTTTCTAAGCCTTTCGGCAGAGATGCCCAGATGCACGACAGTAGTTTTGGCTGGCGCTTTGTCAATCCGAAAATGAAGGAGAAGTTCGGTACGGATGCTATGGGGCAAACCGCTGAGAACTTGGTGGATAAATTTGGCATCAGTCGGGAAGATCAGGACAAGTTTGCCGCTTGGTCGCAGCAAAAAGCGGCTGCTGCTCAAGAAAGCGGCCGCTTGGGAAAAGAGATCATGCCGGTGGAAATTCCGCAGCGAAAAGCTGATCCCATTATTTTTGATCAAGATGAATTCATTAGACCGGGAACTACGGTAGAGACTTTAGCTAAACTTCGTCCTGCTTTTAGAAGAGAAGGAGGAACAGTTACTGCGGGAAATGCCTCAGGCTTGAATGATGGTGCAGCCGCTACCATTGTGGCTTCTGAAGATGCCGTGAAGCAATACGACTTGAAACCCATGGCTAGAATTGTCAGTTCAGCGGTGCATGGAGTGGAGCCAAGAATCATGGGCATCGGTCCGGTGGGGGCTTCTGAGAAAGCTTTAAAACGAGCTGGCTTGACCTTAGATGATATGGACATAATCGAATTGAATGAAGCCTTTGCCGCTCAAGTTTTGGCTTGTACCCGCGAAATGGGCGTGGCTGATGATGATCCGAGAATTAATCCTAATGGTGGGGCTATTGCTTTAGGTCACCCATTGGGCGTTACCGGAGCTCGGATACTTCACACTGCTGCTTTACAATTGCAAGAAACTGGCAAGCGTTATGCGCTTTGTACGCTTTGTGTTGGTGTAGGGCAGGGGTATGCGACTGTGATTGAAAACGCAAGTTTTCAATAGTACTTAAAGTTAGAAGTACTTAGAGTTAAAAGTTTTAAGTACTTAAATTTTAAAGTTTCAAATTATTACTACTGAATGACAAACAAAGAATTCGGAAAGTCGCTCGAAAAAAGAACAAAAGCTTTAGCGGTTAAGATCATAAAGTTGTCCGCTAGTTTGCCGGAAAGTGTTGAGTCAAGAGTTATTCGGAATCAGTTGACTAAGTCAGGCAGCAGCATTGGAGCTAATTATTTTGAAGCCAACAAGTCTAGAAGTAAAAAGGATTTTTTGAATAAGCTAAAAATTAGTGAAAGCGAGGCAAACGAAACCTTATTTTGGCTAGCCGTTTTAGAAGAACTATCTTGGGTTAAAGAGACAAAAGAACTTGAAGATATTAGCAAAGAAGTAAAAGAGTTATTGGCAATCTTCATCTCAGTAGGTAATAAACTAAGGAGCAATGGTTAACAAAATTCTAAGTACTTGTAATTTTAAGTACTAGAAACTTCAGAATAATTAATAAAGGCCTTAAGGCACTTTTTATTTAAGACACTTTTAACTTTTTTGACTTAAAATAAAACTATAGATTAAAATATAACTTCAGGCACTTAAAACTTGAAGTACTTTAAATACTTAAGATATGAAACTAGAAAACTACGTACAAGGCAAATGGACTCCAGGAGATGGAGAAGGAACACCTTTGATCAATGCCGTAAATGGAGAAGAAATCGCGGTATCAACCACCAAAGGACTTGATTTTGCTGATATTTTAGAATATGGACGAAAAGTTGGAAATCCGGCTTTGCGGAAAATGACCTTTCAAGAGCGTGGCTTAATGCTGAAAAAGCTAGCCATGCATTTGATGAAGAATAAAAAGAAATTCTACCCCATCAGTTTTCAAACCGGAGCTACTAAAATAGATAGCTGGGTGGATATTGAAGGTGGCTTTGGAAACCTTTTTGCCAATGCTTCTTTACGTAAAGAATTTCCCAATAAGCCCTATCATGTAGACGGCGAGGGGATTGACCTTTCTCGTGGAGGAGACTTTATGGGACATCACATTATGGTTCCCAAAAGAGGAGTGGCGGTGCACATTAACGCTTTTAACTTCCCGGTTTGGGGAATGTTAGAAAAGTGCGCCGTTAACTGGATGGCAGGAGTTCCGGCTATAGTGAAACCGGCCACTAATACTTCATTCTTAACTGAAGCAGTAGCCCGTGAGATCATTGATTCGGGAATTTTGCCAGAAGGTGCTTTGCAGCTAATCTGCGGTTCGGCTAGAACTCTTTTAGATTATGTTGATTCGCAAGATGTAGTAACTTTTACTGGTTCTGCGGACACTGGAAGAATGCTAAAAGCCAATCCGAGAATCATTGAAGAAGCAGTGCCTTTCAACATGGAAGCTGATTCCTTGAATTGTTCGGTTTTAGGACTGGATGCTGCTCCCGGAACCCCTGAATTCAATCTTTTTATCAGGGAAGTGAAAAATGAGATGACCGTAAAATGTGGTCAGAAGTGTACCGCTATTCGAAGAATTATGGTGCCCGAGCAATATGTGGAAGATGTGCAGATCGAGTTGGGTAAATCGCTATCCAGAACAGTGATTGGTGACCCTGCTTTGAAAGAAACCCGCATGGGAGCCTTGGTAAGTAAAGATCAGGTAGAAGAGGTAAGAGGGCGTGTAGAAGATTTGAGAAAAACTGCTGAGCTCGTTTACGGCGACCTCGATAAAGTTGAAGTCAATGGAGCAGATGCTACAAAAGGAGCTTTCTTAAGTCCCATTTTATTGTTGGAAAAAGATCCCTTCAAAAATCGGGCGGTGCACGAATTAGA
>CAJXMH010000047.1 GCA_913056345.1 uncultured Flavobacteriales bacterium
GCTCGGTTCATTAAACCGCGCGGCAATTTGGGTTGTAGCTCAAGAGCTTGTTCTACATCGCGCAAAGCAGCCTTATACTGCCCTTGCTTGTAGCGAATTTGCCCTCTTTCGTTGTAGGCCATGGCTTGACCCCATTTGTTAGCTTCATTTTCTTCTATGATCTTCGTCCACAAAGTATAGCTGTCTTGGTAGCTGTTTTGATACTGAAAAGAGGTAAAAGCTAAAGCAAGTACCCAAATACCGGCCACTAGCTTTCCCCATTGAGGACTATTTTTTAAAAAGTAAAGTCCTAAACCTAGGTACAAACCCAAATAAGGAAGGTAGGCGTAGCGGTTGGAAACAATGTCGTTTCCGGTGGGGATCAATTTTAAGACTGGTGCGATGATCACCAAAAAGAAAGCAGCTCCAAACCAGATCAATTTTTCTTTTTTGCCAAGGCGATACAACAAATAAGTGACTCCTGCCAGAAAAAAAGGAGCAGCATAATACACCCAAGGCAAGTAGCCATCTGTTTTAGATGGATATAGGTTCTTGGGGCTCAGGTCAAAAGGTACGATCAGACTGAATAGGTAATAGCCCAAGCTGTAAACACCCATTAAGAGTCTGTCGAAGAGGGAATAATCTCCTTCAAAGCTGTTGATGAAACCTGCCTCTTGCTGCGTTTTTAGCGTGATGTAAATAAAGATTCCGCTTAAAGCGAAAAGCGGAATTTTATGGAGTACATACTTCCATTTAAAACGCCGATGCTCCCAAATGTCAAGCAAAATCAAGACTGCCGGAAAAACTACCGCATTAGACTTGCTGAAAAGGGAAGCGATAAATGCCAAAACCATTAGCGCATAGAAAACCACCTTTTGATCTTTTAAATAGCGGAGGTAGCTCAACAAGCCAAGCAGGAAAAAGCAGCCGTAAACCAAATCTTTTCTAGACGAAAGCCAAACAATATTCTCAGTATGCATAGGGTGAAGCACAAACAATAAGGCAATTACCAAACTCCAATCTGACCTTTTCAAAAAATGCCTACTAAGGAAGAAAACCAAGATCGTATTCAGAAGATGCCATATGAGGTTTGAAAGGTGGAACCAACGGGAGTTAAAGTCGTAAAGCTGCTTTTCAATTGCCCAACTTAAGGAAGTGAAGGGGTGGTACAAACCAAAAACTGGCTCGGTAAAAAGTGCCTTTAGATTCTCATACTCCAAACTTTGATTGGCGGGGCTCTGCAAGATCAGCTTATCATCGTCGAAGTTGATCAGAAATTCAAAATCAAGTGAAGGCCAATACAAGCCTAATCCTACCAATAGGATCAGTAAAAGAAAAAGGAAAGGACGTTCTTGAATGACTTTCATCCGTTTCGGATTAACAAAATGCTGTTTACAAAGCTAGTACAAAGCCCAACAAGTATACTAAATATCTTTACCTTAGAAGGCTGTTAGCATGAAGCATATTGCAATCATTGGAAATGGCATTTCTGGGGTTACCGCCGCCCGGCACATTCGCAAGCAAAGCGATGCTCAAATCACCCTTATCTCTGCTGAGACCAAGCATTTTTTCTCGCGTACTGCTTTAATGTATGTGTATATGGGACACATGCGGTATCAAGACATCAAACCCTACGAAGACCATTTTTGGGAAAAGAACCGCATCGATTTGAAACAAGCTTATGTGAAAAAGCTTGAAACTGAAACCAAGCAATTGATCTTTGAAAATGGAGAAAGGCTCTCATTCGACGTACTGATCATCGCGAGTGGCTCTAGACCGCAATTTTTTAATTGGCCCGGCCAAAATTTGCAAGGGGTGCAAGGCCTCTATTCATGGCAAGATTTAGAATTGATGCAAGCGAATACCCAAGGGATTAAAAAGGCCGTGATCGTGGGTGGAGGCTTGATCGGAGTAGAAATGGCAGAAATGCTTCTGACTAGGGGCATAGCGGTTACTTTTTTGGTGCGTGAGAAACGTTTTTGGGGCAATGTGTTACCTCAAGAGGAAGGAGAATTAGTCTCTAAGCATATTTCAAAACACGGAGTCGATCTGCAATTTGAGGAAGAATTAGAAGAGATTTTGGGAGACGAAAAAGGCAGGGTAAGGGCAGTTCGGACTAAAAGTGGCGAAGAGATCACTTGCGAATTTGTAGGCTTAACCATAGGTGTTCAACCCAATATTTCATTTCTTGAAGGTTCTGAAATTGAAACAGCCAAAGGCGTTTTGGTGGATGAATACTTGCGAACCAATTGTGAAAACATTTATGCCATTGGGGATTGTGCTGAATTTCGCGAACATCCCACGGGAAGAAAAAACATTGAGCAAGTGTGGTATACCGGAAAAATCATGGGGGCAACCGTAGCTCAAACCATTTGTGGTAAACAAACTCCCTATCGACCGGGAGTGTGGTTTAACTCTGCCAAGTTTTTTGATTTAGAATACCAAACTTACGGCTGGGTTTGGCCCAAGCCTAAAGCAGAAGAGCTTACTTTTTATTGGGAAGATGAGAAGGGGGAGAAGTGCTTGAGGTTTGTTTATCACCGTGAAAACCGAACCTTTTTAGCGATCAATGCTTTAGGGATTCGCCTGCGGCACGAAGTAATGGATGAGTGGATTCGCAGCAAACAGTCGATAGATCATGTGATTAATAATCTAGCAAAAGCTAACTTTGATCCTGAGTTTTTTCCTCGACACGAAAAAGAAATACAAACTGCTTTTCAAAAACAACAAAAAGAATTGGCCTAATGCTAAACCAACTAGATAAAGACATTAGCATTAGTGGCGGACCACCAGTCTCCATAAATGGCAAGCAAAAAGTCGGAACTGTCATCGGTTTCGCAGGTCTGTTGATTTTGGCTCTGGCAACTTTCAACTTAGATTTTCCTCACAAAACTCTTTGGTTAAGTCTAAGTTTAGGATGCATTGCGCTTGGCATTAGCCTATTTAGCTATGGCGCTTATGCCGATAAAAGTGCCGGGATCAAAAACGATGGTGTGTATTTTAAATCCCTGAGCTCAAGAGGTTTTTGGGCATGGGTACTGGGCATTGTGCTCACTGGTTTTTACATTGTCTTGTATTTTTTTCCGGAGTATTTAGGGCTTAAACAGGCTGGAGAAAATGTTGGCTTAATTGCGCTCTTTGACCCTTTGAGTAAAGCTTTGAGCGGTAATCCGGCAAGTCAATGGTTTGTTTATGGCACCCTTTATACCATGGCTATTATCTTCTTCGGAATTAAGTACCTGTTGAAGTATCGGCATAATCCCTACCAGCGCATTCGCACTTTAAGTGTGATCTTTTTTCAAACCGGCTTTGCCTTTTTGATTCCTGAATTGATGGCGCGTTTAAACAGCGATTCTTTTAGCCTCCCTTATTACGATCTGAAAAACATTTGGCCGCTCAACTATTACAATTTCGAGCAATACCGAGTAGATGAGTTTATTTCAGCAGGAACTGTGGGTGTCGCACTCTTGATCTTTGGTGTGCTTTCCATTTTTGTGGTTACCCCCATTTTAACCTATAAGTTTGGTAAGCGTTGGTATTGCTCTTGGGTTTGTGGTTGCGGTGGTCTAGCAGAAACCGCGGGCGATCCCTTTAGACAGCATTCTGATAAAAGCACCTTTGCTTGGAAAGTAGAACGCTGGGTAATTCACTCCGTAGTAGTTTTTGTAGTCGTGATGACCACTGCTGTAATTTCTTCTTACTTGGGCTACGATGCTGAAAAATACTGGCTCACCAAAGACGCTTTCCTGATTGGAGTGACGATCTTGCTCACTTTAGTTTATGCGGTGATCTTTATCTTCAAACGACAAGAGTTAAAAAAAGATGCCAAGATAGCTGCTACAGTTTATCTAGCTATTATCCTCTCGCTTATTGCTATTCATTATTGGACTGGAGACTCATCTATCTTTCTTTTTGAAGCAGAAAGTTTGCGCAGTAGCTATGGCTTTTTGATCGGTTCAGTTTTCAGCGGAGTGATCGGCACAGGCTTTTATCCCATTTTTGGAAATCGAGTATGGTGCCGTTTTGGTTGCCCTATGGCAGCTATTTTGGGTATTCAACAGCGTTTCTTTTCTAAATTTCGGATTACTTCCAATGGGGGACAATGCATTTCTTGCGGCAACTGTTCCACCTATTGCGAAATGGGAATCGATGTAAAAGCCTATGCTCAAAAAGGACAAAACATTGTACGCTCCTCTTGTGTGGGCTGCGGAGTTTGCTCCGCGGTTTGTCCGCGAGGAGTGCTCAAACTAGAGAATGGAGCAGACACAGGAGCAAGTCGCTATGCTGAAAAGCCCATCGTTTTGTTTCAAGATGGTAAATGACTCTCGTGGTCGTTGCATGTTAAGGGAATCTAAGCCCATTATCATTTCTGAGTTAGGGTATTGGTCGAAAGGATACTTGAGTTGGACAGTCCTGAAAGGCGATTTGCGATAAATGATTTTTATGTTGTTATTCGACCAAAGTGGTGAATAAAAAAGTAGTAAAAGATAAAATGAAAGTAGCTTTTTCATAAGCATTCTTATGCGCATTGAAATCCTTTACATTCAAAACTACACCAACAGGATTTGTTAAAAAAAAGAACTAGGAAATAATATGAAAGCCCTACTTTCATATTTTAAGTGTATGGTTATGAAATTAGTATTGATTGGTTTAAATGTAGGTTTTACCAATTAAATGTTTATAAGTGAATCGATATGAATTGGTCTAAAGAAAGCGCTTAACGGTATTTGCTGTATATTAGGCAAAAAGATAAGCCGACTTCACTGCAATGAAGTCGGCTTGATCATATTTTTGAAAGAGATATTTCTTTCTACCGTGTCAGGATTACTTTTTTAATTGTTTGTCCGTATTTGATTAAGTACAGCCCTTGCTCAAGGTCTCCCATTGGTACTGTCATTTTAGAGTTGTTTACTTCATACGTTCTAATGAGTTGCCCTGCTAAGTTGTATAACTCTATTACATTCCCTATTGCCGCATTGGCGGAAATCTCAACATAAATATCTCCTCTTGTTGGGTTTGGGTAGATAACAAAGCTGTTTTGCATACTTCTCTCTATGAGAGAATTAACGATAACGTTCTGACAAGCTGATGTATCCACACATGCTCCTTTCGTTAGGATTACTGCATAATTTCCGTCAGACATTGGTCGGAAGCTGGAATTAGTTGCTCCGGTGATAATAGCATTATTGCTATCACAGTTAATCCATTGGTAAGCACTTGCATTCGCATC
Organism: uncultured Flavobacteriales bacterium; assembly: GCA_913056345.1. Classification (GTDB taxonomy): domain Bacteria; phylum Bacteroidota; class Bacteroidia; order Flavobacteriales_E; family Vicingaceae; genus CAJXMH01. The sequence continues at coordinate 5,210 of CAJXMH010000047.1, forward strand.
ATTAGCTATTAATGAGTCATTAAACTTGGAAATAGTTAAGTCTAATGTATCAATCGTTAAATCCAACATTACGATCGAATCACATCCTAAACTTGTTTGTACCGTATCCACATAAACACCTGTTGTGGTGTATTGCATGTTGTTGTGCATCCACGTATAACTGTCGCATGCTGTAACCGTATCGGCTGTCGTTTCGGAATTGTTGATCGTCAAATTAAGTGTAATTACAGAGTCGCAACCTAAAGCAGTTTGAACGGTGTCTGTATATACTCCACTCAGAGTGTACATCATATTATTCTGCATCCATGTATAACTGTCGCATGCAGTTGCTGCAATACTCGATGTAGGAACTACGGGCTCCGTTACGGTTGCTGTAGCTGTTGCCGTACAATTGTTCGCATCGGTTACGGTTGCAGTATACGTTCCTGCTGCTAAGCCTGTGATATTTGCTGTAGTTGCTGCATTGCTCCAAGCGTAGGTATAGGGGCTTGCCCCACCAGAAACAGTTACTGATGCAGCCCCATCTGACAGTCCATTACAAGAAATTGAACTTGTTACGGCAGAAGTAACTGACATGCCTGCAGGCTCAGTAATCGTTACATTTGAGGTGCTTGTACATAAATTAGCATCTGACACTGTAACCGTGTACGTTCCTGCTGCTAAGCCTGTGATATTTGCAGTAGTTGCTGCATTGCTCCATGCATAGGTGTACGGTGCTGTACCGCCGGTTGCGCTTGCTGTTGCTGAACCGTCTGAACCGCCATTACAACTTACATTGCCGTTCACTGCTGAACTTGCTATCAATACTGTTGGTTCTTGGAGTACATAAGAACTTGACGTTGTATTGCTATTTTGATCAGTAATGGTCACGGTGTAGGTTCCTGCTGGTATGTTAGAAATATTTGAGGTGATAGCAGACGTGCTCCAAGCGAATGTGTAGGGTGGAGTCCCACCTTCCCCTACAGCTGAAAGAGCTCCATCTGATGATCCGTTACAAGAAATGGAAGCAGTTTCAGTAATTGTTACTTGATACAATTCAGTTATACGCGCATAGCCATTACCTGTCTTTCCAACCATTGTACCTCCAGATGGATTTGGCATGGAAGTGTTTCCTGAAATAGTCTGTGATAAAACTAAATTACCCAAGTAAGAAGAACCGCCTCCTGCTCCATTATATTGGCCTGCGCCGCCGCCATACCATCCGCCGCCTCCGCCGCCATTACCTGAGTTTGTTAGAGCGTTATCTCCTTGACCAAAACTACCTGACCCACTTTGACTTACTCTATTTCCTCGATATGATGCACCACCTTGTGATTGAGTTGCCCCTGCGCCGCCACCATTAGCTATATAGCCATCTTGTCCGGTCAATCCTCCACCAGCTCCTCCGAAATCATTAGCATCAGGACCTGCTCCACCACCACCTGCAGCAACAATAAGAACTGCAGATTGATTAGAACTTAAAGATGAAAGAACACCTGGACTAGTTGCAATATGAGTTGCCCCTCCGCCGCTTCCACCTCCTCTGTCATTTGAATAACCTTCGCTATTACCACCTCCGTTCCATCCACCAGGTTTGTCAACAGCTGTGGTAGAGCCAACTAATCCTTGACCACCAACGGAAATATATACTGTAGTACTATTTGTTAATATAATTTCCCCTTTAGCGTATCCACCAAGACCACCAGGGCAATTATTACTACCTTGAAGTGATCTGGAACCATCTCCTCCTTGAGCGCCCCAAGTTTCAAATCGATACTTACCTGGTTGGAGAGTGATGGATTGTTGAGCGCCAGTGTAATTAAAATTCCAAACTTGTTGGCCGACACTAACTGCGACAAAAATTAAAACAAGAGAAATAAAGAGTACTGATTTTTTCATAACTTAAGTTTAAGGACATCCGTCTGATTGGATGGTCGTGAGAATAAATTTAATTTGACTGCAAGATTAAAACGATGAAATGTAATTGACGTTACATTTTCAACATTTTTTGAAAATGTAACATTTATCACACTTTAAATTTATCACACTTTAACTTTAAATAAATACCAAATCATATCTACTTGTAATACATACATTTGTGAAACATACTAACCTTAACCTATGTAAGTTTAAATCGTGTAACACTGAAGCGAAATAAATCAAAAAATGTTCCTGTAATGATAGTACTTTTGGATCGCATGTGCTTTTAGAACCTACTCCATGAAATCCCTCTACCCACTTTTTCCCCAGTCCGGATCCCTCTTTTTACTTTTATACTACTTCTCCTTGGTATGTTATTCTCAACAAAACAAAGAAGATGTTGATTCCATTTACTCCTTAATAAAAACTGATATTAAAGCAGCAGATAGCCTTTTTAAATCGTTGGAGCAAAGCTACCTGACAGCTGAGGTAGATTCAGTATATGCTCACTTTTATGCAGCAGGAGGATTGATCAATTATTACAACCATCGTTCAAAGCTGTCGGCAAACTATTACAAAAAAGCACTTAACACAAGGTATTCTGATGAGAATTTGCCATTTAAAGCTAGAATGTATAACAATCTTGGCATTGCACTTGAATTGTCTATGGAATTTGATAAATCATATGCCGCGTACAACAAATCCTTTAAGCTAGAACAAAAAATTAGCAACAACTACGGTGCTATGGAGACCAAAATGAATATTGGACTCCTTTTTATCAACTCGAAAAATTATGTAGATGCCAACAAACTGCTCCTTGAAGCATTAAATTACTTTTCAACGGATTCAATTGATAGCAACAAAGTAGCACTGTGCTATCAAAATTTAGGAAAACTAAACGCTTCAATCTCTAACTACACAATGGCCGACTCGTTAACCTCTATTGCGTTGAAGTATTTCAATCAAATGGGAAATGCTGAAGGTATATTAGAATGCCTAAACAATCGAGTGCATCACAATCTAGAACTAAAAAATATCAATCTTGCCCGCTATTATTTAAACCAATGTAAGGTCTACGATACCACAGATACTTACTTTTTTAATACAGTACTTCCTTTACTAGAGGCGAGAGTTTTACACGCAGAAGGTTACAGTAAAACAGCACTATCTACTCTCAAGAAACTACTTGAACAACATCGAAATAATCTAGTAATTACTCATCAAATCTCAGAGTTGGAAATGGAGATTTATGCGAATTCAGGCAATGGCCAACAGTTTTCAGAGGCTTTTGATCGCTACAAATTGTCGTTGGATTCATTGGAAGCAAGAAACGATCAAAAACTGTTAAAACAATTGGAAACCATTTATAAGATAGATCGAATAAAGCAAGACCTAACCAATAAAGAAATTCTGTTAAATAAGGAAAAGAAAAATAAATGGATTGTAAGTGTTGCATCCTTTTTAATCATTGGTTTATTAGCGTTAGTTGTTTTCTTTAAACAAAAACTAAGTTCAATTAAATCTGCTTTAATTAATACCTTAAATAAAAAACAATTGGATGAAAGTGCTAATCATAATGCTGCACGACTACATCCGCTTTTCATTAAAACAATCCGTTATCTTAAAGACGAAGAGAAGTTTTTAGACTCAGAACTAAAAATTGATCAGGTTTCATTCAACGTAGGCACAAATAACACAACCCTATCGAAAATAATTAGAGAAGCAACCGATAATAATTTTAGTCATCTGATAAACAGTATGCGAGTTCGTTATGCCCAAAAGCTACTTCTTGTTAGAAGTAGCTCCATAAGTGAAGTAGCAGAATTAGCAGGCTTTACGAATAGAGTAAGCTTTTACAGGGCTTTTAAACTGATTAATGGCATTTCTCCTCAAGAGTATAAAGATTCCTTTAAAAAACCATAGAACATTACTATTTTTTTATGCAACATAACTAATAATCACTTATATCTAGTACTGATTTAAACTAAACTTAGTTTACTCATCTATCACCTGCTCATCAAAAGCGTTACAGCTAAGCAGATAATAAATGTCAAATTAAGTGGAGAAAAACTCTAAATAAGTAGCAACAATTCTATTTTTCGGCAGAGATAGATAGTACAACTGCCAAAAAAAAGACCAACTCCATATCGAGTTGACCTTTTTTAAATATAACTATACTTAGTGCTTATCTAGTTAGTACTACCTTTTTAATGGTTTTACCGTATTTCACTAAATAAATGCCTCTTTAATAAGCAGACAAATCAAATTCCATTTGGTTAGAATTTCTATCTTCTCTTTAACACTCCATCTCTTATGTTTCATATTCCAAATGTATTATTTGGAATCTAATAAATCACTCTGACCTTATTCGGGGCTAATACAACTAGATTAATTAAGGATTGAAGAAATTAGTGATTTGAAGAAGTTGGTTTTAGACCAACTAAATCGTGAGGCTGGAGCCAGTATGGCGCCTTTGCAGGCTATGAAATGCCTTTGCAATATTCTTCCTTGAAGGATGCACAAATAGCAGTAAGAGAAGGAGCAGGAGTCTTTTATGTTTCGTACATGGGTGAATTCATCTTGAAAGGTGAAAAAGTGCCGACTTGATCCAAGTGATCAGCTCCAATGATGCATCAAAACCTAGTCCGGGGAAGGTGCAATATTCTTGCATGCCCAATGGTAATGGCGGTATAGTTGACGATCTTTTGGCCTATTATATATATGAGCAGACCTATTTGTTGGTGGTGAAGGCTTCTAGCATGGAAGATGGGAATTGGATCCAGAAGTACAATCAATCTGGTGTGGAGATGAAAGACATCTCAGATTGAACTTGCCTCTTGCCGTGGAAGGTCCACAAGTTAGGCGCTCACTTTTTTGTGACTTTTGTAAGCTGTCTATTTATACAGAAATTCAGTTAATAGTATTACAGCTTGACTCTTGTGAATGTCCATTTACTATGAGAGTAGAAGTTTTGAAAAGTAATCTGAGTTTTTTGGTTACATTTTTACCTTGCCTATGCCGAATGTAACAATTCGGCTAATGCAGGCAAGTCAATGGGAAAAAGCTAATATTGAAAGTAAGATGGTTGAGTAATGATACAATTGGTTAGGGATATTTGTAATAAACAATGAAAGAAAAAGTCGTCGTCATAATCCCCGCCTTTAACGAAGAAAATGCGGTAGGTCAAGTAGTGCGAGCTATTCCCAAAGATCGGGTAGATGAAGTAATTGTAGTCAACAACAATTCCACTGACCTTACTTCTCAAAAAGCTGAAGAAGCAGGTGCTACAGTGCTTTTTGAAGCTGAGAAGGGCTATGGCAGAGCCTGTTTAAAAGGCATCGACTACCTTAAACAAATGCCTGAAAAACCTGAGATCATTGTTTTTATTGACGCCGATTTTTCAGATTACCCAGAACAAATGCCACAATTGATCGAACCCATTCAAAAAGGGGAAGTTGATTTAGTAATTGGTTCAAGAGCTTTGGGTAAACGCGAAAAAGGCAGTATGACCATTCCACAACTTTTTGGTAATTGGTTAGCCACGACTTTGCTAAAGTTACTTTACGGAGCAAAATTCACCGATTTGGGTCCTTTTCGTGCTATCCGATATTCAAGTTTATTGGCTTTGAACATGCAAGATCAAACCTACGGTTGGACGGTAGAAATGCAGATCAAAGCAGCCAAGCAGAAACTTAGATTTAAGGAGGTTCCGGTTGATTACCGAAACCGCATTGGTTTCAGTAAAATCAGTGGTACCGTAAAAGGGACATTCATGGCCGGTTACAAAATCATTACCACCCTATTTAAATACTTTTGAAAGCTGAAACAGCCTTATGGAAGTAATTCTAATTTCAATTTACGGTTTGGCTTTAGCCTTCATTTTCTGTTACAGCTTGATCCAGCTGCAATTGGTGTGGAAGTATCGCACTTACCGCAA
>CAJXMH010000048.1 GCA_913056345.1 uncultured Flavobacteriales bacterium
AGAGTGGATTCTGCTTCTTACCAAAGACAAAGAGACTTTATTTATTACAGCAGCCCTCAAGTAAATGTAATCGGAGCCAAATACCCAGGGTTATATGGAAGTGATACCCTGGCATTCGAAGATGCCGGACTAAGCGTTTCCATTCCACTGGATACTAATGGGACCAATCCATTTGGTCGTCCTATCTTTTACGAGAACGACGAATATAGATGGGTGATTTCAGCCTTCGAGATCTATGAAAATCGTGATGGGGCCACTTCTATTTTAGATTCGGTTCCTATGGTGGAAGGTAAAATCATCCTAACCAACAATCTCGCTAGTCAAGTTGGGGAAGAGTTCGAATATACCTTAAGCGATTCCGTGAAGTTCAATGGCTTACAAGCTTACAACTTTGCTGCCGGTCAGGCAAATACTGCCCTCGATGCCCAAGATACCACTAAGAACTTCACCAAAACCTGTGAGATCACTCTGGCGCCTAAAGATCGAGCTCCGGTAACTTGGCAGCCTAATAACGAAACCTTTCGGGGCATTATTTTCGGCGCTAGAGCCTTGGGAAATTCCTTTGCTACCTCCGGTCCAGACGTGGTAACCATGATCTTGCGGGACCCACCGGGAACAGAAAGCTCCGCCAGTTGGGAATCTAACGTAACTGTAACCTCTGTAAAATCCTGGGAAAATGCCGGCGGAATCGGCTTGAATTTGAACAAGAATGTTGCCATTGGAACCAAATTTACGGTTGGGCTTGGGTACTCCACTCCCACTGAAATCGAAAATAGCCTGAAGTTCAATACCAAAATTGAAACGAGCGTAAGTTCTCAAGGAGAGTACGTCGAAGAGACCTCTCGTTCTGTCGCCTTGTCTACCGGAGGAGGTGATGAGTTCGTAGGAGCAGATGCCGACCTTTTCTTTGGGCGAGCCATGAACATGGACTTCGGCTTATCTCAAGTATTGAACTTGGTTAATGTAAATGACTGCAATGGCAACTGCTTCGGAGCAGCCATCGGTCACAATGGGCAAAACTATAAGATAGGTTTAACCAATAGTATGTTCACCATTCCTCAGGGCTACGAGACGGAATTCGTTTATACCCAAGGTGGAATTGAAAATCAAGTGATCCCAAGATTAGAAGCTTTAAGAGATCAACTTTTACTATCACATCCTGATTACAGTTCGCAGCTAGCAGCTTCCCATGATGACTTCGGAAAAAGTAATGATAACCCGTCACTCACCAATCCTACGCCAAACCCTGAGGATAATAGTGCCATCGATAGCCTAGGAGAGAGCTACCATTTTACCGGCTACCGAACGGTAGATACCACATACACTGACACAGTTTCTGCTTTTCCCTTGGTCACTAGGCCAGTGCAAATGCGCCTAACCTTAGGAGTGGACAGCGTGTGGTGGTACAACAAACAAATTCGACTTTGGGAAGATGCCATTGCTCAGAATGAAAAAGCCAAGGTAACGGCTACTACGCCCCAGCGAAATATTTCTTACCAAGGCGGTAGTTCAATTAGTTACACCATCACTTCAAGTCGATCGGAAAGCAATACTACCTCGGTTAGTTTTAACCTAGGAGAGGAAATGACTTTGAAGATCGGGGCCAAAGTTGGCGGTGCCGGAGTAGAAGTAGAGCAGGGGGTTAGCATGAATTATTCTCATAACACCTCGGTGGTCGATGGGGAAAGTAAGTCTACTACCTTTAGTTATACTCTTTCAGACCCCGATGGGGATGATGATTTTTCGGTGGATGTTTTTGAACCTGCCGATGGATTCGGTCCGGTGTTCAAAACTCGAGGTGGACAAACTTCTTGTCCTTACCAAGGGGAAACAGTAACCAAATATTACCAACCTGGTACGATCCTAGACAAGGCAACCATTCAATTGGAGCAGCCACGAATTACGGCCTCTCCTGCGAATTTATTCAACGTTCCGGCAAATGGAACCGGAAATATTACGTTGAGCTTGATTAATGATGGATTAGAAGATGCAGTTTATGGCTTGAAAGTATTGGAGCCTTCCAATCCGGATGGAGCGATTTTGAGGATTGATGGAATTGGACCAAATAGAAATTTCCCGGTACCTGCACAAACCTCTATTTCAAAGATTCTTTCTATTCAAAAAGGGCCAACAGCCATTGAGTATGATAGCATTGCTTTAGTTTTTCATTCTTTATGTCAGTATGCTTTTGGAACAGCTAATTACGAAGACATTGCTGATACAGTTTACGTTTCAGTTAACTTCTTGCCTTCTTGTACTGATATAGACCTACAAGCACCACAAAATCAGTTTGTAGCTAATAATTCCTTTAACAATACTCTACCGGTAGTTATTTCAGGCTATGACATTAACTATGGAGGTCTAGAAAAAATTCAGTTACAATATAAGCCCTCTAACCAAGCATCATGGGTGCCTTTACCAACCCAGTGGTTTAAAGATACGGTTGATCTAGCGACACGCTATCCGAATCATCCGGACCCTAAATTGATGCCCAGAAACCAAGCTTACATCACCTATTTATTGGAAATGGATCAGTTGATCGATCAAGATTATGACTTGAGGGCGGCATCAACTTGTCAAATCCCAAATAACCCTGAGCATACCGAGTTTTCTTCAGTAATCAGTGGGGTATTTGACCGCATCAATCCACATGCCTTTGGTAGCCCAACGCCTGCTGATGGAGTTTTGGATCCCAATGATGATATTTCCATTCAATTCAATGAAGACATTGAAGGCGGTTCACTTACTGCAGATAACTTCCAAATCACTGGTGTATTGAATGGGGCAGGCCTGCGCAATGACAAGGCTGTGAACTTTGATGGAGCTACCGGTTATATGGAAATTGCTAATGGCTTTGATTTTACTTCAGGTGATTTTACCATTGAATTTTGGGCGAAAAGAAGCGCCACAGGAACAGAGCAATATTTGATCAGTCAAGGAACAGGTGCTAATAATAATTTCAGTATCGTATTTAATAGCAATAACCGATTAGAATTGCGTGCGGGTAACTTCAGCACTGAATCAAGTTTTGCGATCACAGACACAGCCAATTGGCATCATTACTCTATAGCTTACGATCGGGCCAATCTTGCGGTCGAATTTGTAGATCGTTTTGCTTCAAACTCAATAAGTTCAGTTAACAATAATTTTTTCCATGCTTATCAAAGCGGAGGGAAGACCTATGTGGGAAGAGATGCCGTGACAGGAGCAAATTATTTTGACGGTAGTATGCATGAGCTGCGCATTTGGAGTCGTTATTTGAGTGATGCACAAATCAGCAGCAGAAATGGCATCCGCTTAAATGGCAGAGAAGCAGGTTTGATCGGCTGTTGGCCCATGGACGAGGGTCGCGGTAATTTAGCCCAAGACATTGCCAGATTCAGAAATGCAGAGATGAAAGCTGAATGGGAATTGAATCCTAAGTCTACTGCAGTTGCTTTAAATGGCACCAACCAATATGTTTCAGCAGATAGTGCAGGTACTTTAGCCATGACCCAAGAAATGGACTTGACTTTAGAGTTTTGGTTCAAAACAGCAGGGGGAAGGTTGCAAAGCATGCTTTCAAACGGAGGAGGAAGGTTTACACCAAACGATGTTAACCGTAACGGTTGGAACATTGAAATGAATGCTCAGAACGAAATTTGGGTGAAGAACGATAGCTTCGCCTTCCGAGCCGTAGACCATGATTTCGCTGATAACAATTGGCACCATTTTGCTCTAGTAGTAAACCGTTTAGCAAATTCAACCGCTTACATTGACGGGGTGCAGCAAAATGCTACAGCTTCAACAAACTTTCATGGCTTTAGCGGAGCGAAGATGATGCTTGGTGCACGTTATTCCTTGAATGGAACCGTAGAGACCATTGACCAACATTTTAATGGCAATCTAGATGAAGTGAGAGTTTGGAATAAAGCCTTGATTCGGGATAACATTGAGCTCAATATGTTTAATCGTTTGAACGGGGATGAGTTTGGTTTGCAAGCTTACTATCCTTTTGAAGATTATCGTTTAGAGTTAGGGGTGCCTGTCTTAGATCCTGCCCTAAGCAATGAGTCGCAGTTGGGTAATTTACCAAGCCGATTGAATGCCTCAGCAAACAATGGTACTTTATTCTCAACGGAGAGTCCGGCTATTGCTTTGCAACGTCCGGTAGAAAAAGTCAATTTCTCTTGGAGTGTGAACGGCGATCGCATTGTGATCACACCAAATGATCCTTCTGCTCGAATAGAGAATGTGACCTTGAATATCTCAGTAAAAGATGTAAAAGACTTGCGTGGCAATAGCATGCAGTCGCCCAAGACATGGATTGCCTTTGTGAACAAGAATCAAGTGTTGTGGCAAGATCAGCAGAAGAACTTGACCAAAGAGTTTAACGACACCATGACCTTTAGCTCGAGAGTAGTAAACAGCGGTGGAGAGGTGAAGAATTTTACCATTTCGAATATTCCAGCATGGTTAACAGTTAGCCCATCATCAGGCAGCATACAACCCTTGAGCACACAAACTATAAGGTTTACAGTTAACCAAAACATCAACATTGGAGACTATACCCAAGATTTATTGTTAAGCACCGACTTTGGTTTCGATGAGAAGTTGTTAGTTAACTTGGAGGTAAGAAAAACAGCTCCAGACTTTAGCTTTAACAGCAGTCAGTATTCAAAGACGATGAGTGTGATCGGTCAGATCAGCATCAATGATGTGATCAGCACTAACGATGAAGACATCTTAGTGGCTTATTCAGCTAATCAAATTAGAGGAGAAGCGCAATTGCAGTATGTGCCTTCATTAGACCGTTACATTGCCTTTATGGATATATACAGTAACACCAATGGAGATTCATTACAGTTTAAAGTATGGAATGCGATGAGTGGCGAGTTGCATGAAGATGTAACGCCTGAAATAACCTTTACAGAGAATGCTTTAGTAGGAAGCTTATTAAGCCCACAAGAGTTCAAGGCCATCAACAAGATTGCCATGCCAATAGCCTTAAAGGCAGGTTGGAATTGGGTTTCATTCCCACTTCATGATGAAAAGTTGAAGAGCTTAACGCACTTTATGAATGATGTAAACTTCATGGATGGAGACCAAGTTAAAACCATTGGATTTAATACAATTTCCACTTATGGTTCAGCTTCAGGTTGGACTGGACAGTTGAGTCGTGATGGATTAAGCAATCACCGTTCTTATTTGATTCACAGTACTAATGCAGATACGATTGGTTACACAGGTTTACAAATAGATCCTGACACCATGCCAATACAAACGGTAGCGGGGTGGAATAGAATAGGTTTTGTTTCAACCAAAAACATAGGCATAAATACTGCTTTGGCTAACTATCAAGCTACTGATGGTGATCTTATCAAAAGCCAAGGAGACTTTGCTGTTTATTTAAGCTCGCTTGGTTGGATTGGAAGTTTAACCGCTCTTGAGCCAAGTAAAGGTTATTTATTGCAATCTGCAGTAGGAGATACTTTTACCTACCCAAGAAGCAGTCTGTTTAGAATGAAAGGAGAGACGTCTCAAAAGAGCTTGAATGGTCCACTAGTCGACGGTAAATCTCTTGCTCCTCACGCTTTTGAGAGTAGCAGTAATCTGATTATTGAGGTAAATACTTGTCAGGAAATAGTGCAAGACACCAACTGGGCTTTAGCGGCATTTGATGGTCAGGAATTGAGAGGTTTCGCCGACCACAGTGTTCAAAAACAAGAGCTTGATCCTGCTTATTACCTCACTATTTTCGGAGAAGACCAAGAGGAGTATAAGCTGATGCTTTTCAATAAATTCACGAAAGAGAAGCTGCTGCTAGCCGAAACGGTTGACTTTGTGAAAGATCAGGTTCAGGGAGAGGCGTTTAATCCTTTGAGCATTGGTTTAGAAATTGAGCAGAATTGCGACAGATTTAAAGAGGCTGAACCTACTTCTGTAAGCATGAGCCGAAGTGCATATCCGAATCCATTTAGAAATTACTTGACTGTTGAAGTGCCTGAAGAATTGAGTGAGAATTCGCTTGTTCAGATTTCCGACCAGCATGGCAAGATTCTCTATGAAGTTCAGATAGGCGATCAAGAAGAGTTGTATTTGAATGGCAGTCAGCTTTATAATTTTAGAAGTGGCGTTTACCACCTCAAGTTCATTGATGGCGAAACTGTTACCACTGAAAAGCTCGTTAAAATCAAATAAAATAATTGAGGAAGTCCACAATTGGACTTCCTTACTAACCAAAGTGATTATCTAATTATCATTCCATTTATCATGAAAGTTTTAAACCTTACTTGGATCCTTTTAGTTGCTACAGCACAGTTTGCCCTTGCACAGGCGCCTAATTGGTCAATAAATCCAAATCAATATCAGTACAACATGTCTGTAACTGCCGTTGCTAATTTAAACTGCACCGAGCTAAGTAATCCAGCTAACCAGATAGGAGCCTTTGTCAATGACACCTTGCGAGGGTACGCCAATACTTCAACCGTTATCAATGGTCGTTATCAGGTAAGTATGTTGGTGTACAGTAATGTGGTGAATGGAGAGATGGTTAAATTCAAGTTCTATGATCAAGCAGGGAATCAGCTATATGAAAGTATTGATAGCATTGCTTTTCAAAATAATGCACTATACGGAAGTCCGGCAGCTCCTCTGAATATTCGCAACAATAACCGTCCGGCAGTTTTAGCTTTATCTTATGATACCTTGACAGAGGGTCAGCCTACGGGAACTTTAGTGGGCTTATTGTCCACTATTGATGCGGACCTTTCGCAAACTCATTTCTATTCGCTTGCAAGCGGAACAGGAGATGCAGATAATAGTCGATTTGCTATTGTTAATGACAGCCTAAAGTCTAACGTGGTGGCAAATTTCGATAACCGAACCAACTTCAACATTCGACTAGCCACTACTGATGATCTTGGTTGTAGCTTAGAACAGAGCTTTGTGATCAAGGTGAAAAATCAAAATGATGCACCTACAGCAATCAACTTGTCTTCAAATTTGATCAACGAAAATAATGCAGCAAATGCAATCGTAGCTTTCCTAAGTGCGGTTGACAATGATCCAAACGAAAATTTCAACTTTCAATTGGTAAGTGGAATGGGAGATGCAGACAATGGTGCTTTCACCATTTCGAACAATGAGTTAAGGACTAACCAGGTTTTTGACTTTGAAAGCAAGGACACTTTTAGGATTCGACTTTCTGTTACAGATGCAGCAGCCAATAGCTTGCAGCAGTCGTTTTTGATCTTGGTGCAAGACTTAAATGAAGCGCCTACCGCCCTAGCCATTTCTTCGGATTCAATTGCAGAAAATCTACCACAAAACACCATAATTGCTAACCTCAGTTCAGCAGATCCTGATGCGTCTCAAAATTTTAGCTACAGTTTTGATCCGGTGGCAGGAAATGATAATGCACTTTTTAATATTGTTGGCAATAACCTGAGAACAAGAAGTGTTTTTGATTTTGAAGCACTTTCGACCTACATTATTTATATTCAAACCAGAGACCAAGGTGGACTGACTTTTTCGCAGCAATTTACCATTCGAATTATAGATGCGAATGACGCACCATCTGATATTCAACTTAGCAATAACACCATAGACGAAAGCGCAGTAGCGGGAACTTTCATAGGTTTAGTAAGCAGCACTGACGCAGATGCTAATTCTACTTTCAACTATTCTTTAGTAAGTGGTCCTGGTGGAACGGACAATGGCAATTTTCAACTATCCAACGATTCGCTTTTTAGTGCCCAGGTATTTTCATTTAATCAAAAACCTACTCATTCAATAAGAGTTAGAAGCACAGATAATGGAAATGCAAATTTCGAGAAAAACTTTACCATTCAGGTGAATGATGTAAACAATGCTCCAACAGACCTTTTTCTTTCTAATCCCATTATTCTGGAGAATACAACCAGAGGAAGCGTAGTAGGAAACTTGACTACGCAAGATCCTGATCAAGGTGATAGCCACACTTATACTTTAGTTACCGGAAGTGGCGATGCTGATAATAACTCTTTTATCATCTCAAATGGTAATTTATTGACGGATACAACTTTTAATGTAAACCTTCAGGCTTCATACAGCATAAGGGTTAGAACAACAGATGCTCAAGGTTTGAATTTTGAGAAGGTGATTGGCCTAAGCATCACCAATGCCAATGATGCTCCTTCTGATATTAGCCTTTCAAATGATACTATAGATGAGAACTTAAGTGGAAATAGCTTAGTAGGGCAATTCTCTACTGTAGATCCTGATGTCAACGATTTACATAGCTATTCTTTTGTGAATCTATCTGCAAACGACAATGCAAATTTTGCGATTGTTGGAAGTGAACTTAGAACCACTGCTTCTTTTGATTTTGAAACCAAATCATCTTATGTGGTACAAGTTCAAACTGATGATGGGAATGGAGGATTTTACGCTAAGCAGTTGTTTATTTCGATCAGAGATGTGAATGATGCACCTACAGGGATTAGTTTATCAGCTAATGATGCTGATGAAAAGCAAACTACAGATCAGTATGTTGGTGTTTTTACAACTACAGATCAAGATGCAGCAGATAGCTTTACCTACAGTTTAGTCGCAGGAACAGGTGGAACTGATAATGCAAGCTTTAGAATTTCCAATGATAGTTTATTCGCCACCGGGAACTTTGATGTTTTGGTTAGAAATCAGCTTTCCATTCGTTTAAATAGCACCGATTTGGGGGGGCAGAGTACGGTTTCGGTATTTAGCATTAATGTAATTGATGTGAATGATGCACCCTCTAGCATAAGCCTATCTAATAATTCTATTCCAGAAAATAGTACTTTGAATAGTGCAGTTGGTTTGTTTTCTACAAGCGATATCGACCCAAATCAAACTTTTACTTATAGTCTTGTGAGCGGAACAGGTGACGCTGATAATGCCAACTTTAGCATTTCTGGGCAAGAACTGCGAACCAATACATTATATGATTTTAATGCTCAACCTACGCACAGCATTCGACTGCGCTCTACTGATCAAGGTGGCTTAAGTGTTGAGCAGGTGTTCACCATTACAATAAGCAACACCAATGACGCCCCAACTGACATCAGTCTTAGTCCTGCCGCTTTCAATGAAAACCTACCTCAAGGAACAGTAATCTCCACCTTAAGCACAGTTGATGCTGACTTGACTGATCGCTTCAGTTACAGTTTTGTAAATCAAGGAACAAATGATAATGCAAACTTTATTATTGCCGGAGATGAAGTGAGAACGGCAGCAAGCTTTGATTTTGAGACTAAGAGCCTTTATATTATTGAAGTGCAGACTCGCGATCAAGCAGGTGCAACTTACAGTCGTCAGTTGACTTTAAATGTGTTGGATACCAATGATGCACCAACAGCACTTTCTATTTCTGCTGACTCTCTTACAGAAAAGTCACCAATTGGAACTTTTATAGCTGACCTTACTACTGTAGACGAAGATGCTACTGATAATCATACTTATAGTTTAATAGCAGGCAGAGGATCTGATGACAATGCACTCTTTAGGATAAATGGTAATTTGTTGGAATCAGACTCAGTTTTAAACTTCAATAACAAGGCTCAGCGAAACATCCGAATTCGCTCTACTGACAAGGATGGTCTTTTCGTAGAAGCTGATTATGTGATCAACATCAAAAACAGCAACGATACCCCAAGCGATATTATATTGAGCGATACTACTGCCAATGAGAACGACCTTCCGGGAAGCCGCATTGCTACCATCAGCACGGTAGATGAAGACCGCAATGATAGTTTTACTTATGAGTTGGTGGCAGGTAGCGGTGATGCTGATAACGCTTCTTTCATGATTGTAGGAAGTGAACTACAAAACATGATCAATTTCGATTTTGAAAGTCAGGCCGCTTATAACATCCGCTTGCGAACAACTGATAGTCAAGGATCAAGTTTTGAGAAAGCGTTTGTAATTGCTCTTGAAAACGGGAACGAAGCACCTGAAATTGACAATCAATTTTTCACGGTTGCTGAAAATAGCCCTTTGAATACTGTGATTGGACAGCTTCAAGCTTCTGATAGAGATGCAGGTGACAGTTTTACCTTTAGCTTAATTAGCGGGCAGACCAATTTTGGCATAAGCCCTGATGGGGAGCTTAGAAGTTTAAGAACCCTAGATTATGAAGTGCAGCGTAATTATTCAATTCAAGTTTCAGTTACTGATGCAGGCGGATTAACTGATACTGCTGAGGTGCAGATAGAGGTATTGGATCAAATTGAGGCAAGTCTGCCTGCCGCAAGCTACTTTTCTCCTAACGGAGATGGCTTGAACGATACCTGGTCGATTCAAAATGTTGAACTGTATACTGACTACCGATTAGTTATTTTTTCTGCAGCTGGCGAAGCAGTATTAGAAGTTCCTGCTAACTATAACAATGATTGGGATGGTTCTTTTGCAGGCGAACAGCTACCTGAAGGGATCTATTATTACTATTTAGAAGACAATCAGA
>CAJXMH010000049.1 GCA_913056345.1 uncultured Flavobacteriales bacterium
TTTACGCCTCCGCAATCAATAAATCTTTTGCTCACAAGGCCGACTTCAGTAATGTGAAAATGAGAGGGTACTAGCTCGCCGTTAGGCAATTCAAAAATGAGTTCTTCTACTTGATCTAGTTTTTCTTTTACTTCTGATAGTTTCATAATCTTGGTTTATTTTTAGTTTAATTCGTTTTGCTTGTATCTCAACTCCCTGTCCATGCGAAAGACGGGCGCTCGATGTCCAAGCAAAAATGATAAGGATAGTAAAGGGTTAAAGAAAGCTCAGATAAAAGCCATTTCTTGGCATGCTGAGCGGAGTCGAAGTACGCCGAGAAAGCGCTTTTACCTCATATTTCAACAACACTCCTTCGGATTCACATAAGAATCAAACAGCTCACCAAAGAGCGCTTTCGTATCATCCCACTTCTTCGCATCTATACAATAACACAAGGAATTTCCCTCAATATCTCCTTTGATTAAACCCAAATGCTTTAATTCTTTTAAGTGCTGCGAAATGGTGGATTGAGCCAAGCCCAATTCTTCTACTAGATCGGAATTGATACAGGCGTTACTTTTAATCAAGTACTGTAAAATAGCCAAGCGAGCCGGATGAGCGAAAGCTTTAGCTAAAGTTGCTAGCTGGTTTTGCTCTTCTGTAAATAAATTAGTCTTGGTAATACCCATTGTAATATTTGCTTATCGCAATATTACGATATTAATTGCTTTCAAAAACCAATTATTAATTTATTCTTGATTGGGTTGCTTATCGATGGAGTTGAGACATGAATAAAAATAATGCTCCGCTTAGATGAGGTCCATTGAAATAGTTTCCTATTATCATTCT
The DNA here is from genome assembly GCA_913056345.1 of uncultured Flavobacteriales bacterium. Lineage (GTDB taxonomy): Bacteria > Bacteroidota > Bacteroidia > Flavobacteriales_E > Vicingaceae > CAJXMH01. The sequence continues at coordinate 829 of CAJXMH010000049.1, forward strand.
GAACATAGTTGAAGCATGGCAAAAGTAAAATGCTTGATCTATTTCTTGTCGACTTCGACTCCGCTCAGTCTGACAAGAAAATAGGCACGACTTAATAAGCTTATTAATTGGCAATTAAGAAATCTTCTTCAAAACAAACCTCGCTGTATTTCGACTCTTTTGTTCCAACAAATTAGACTTTCCACTAAGTAATTCTTCAATAATATCTTCGGTGTAGTGACGAATGGTGAGCAATTCGACCGACTTATTGTATGTAACTAAAAAATGCTCTTGCAAAGCCTTAATCAACTTATCAACTTTTGGACTTTCATCATCCACACAAACTGAAAAACTGATGGCGGAATTTTGCATCATGTTAATACTCACCCCATGCTCGGAAAAAACACGGTAAATGTCGCTTAGATTATTCTCAGCAATAAAGGCATAGTCCTTAGATGCAATCGAGATCAAGATCTGCCCGGGCTTGTGAATGTAAGAAGGAACCAATGAGTCAGAGTCAGTGTTGGCATCAATCAGACTCCCTCGGTTAGAAGGATTGACAAATGACTTTACATACAAGGGAATATTGGCATTATGCAGCGGCTTAATGGTTTTAGGGTGAATCACTGAGGCGCCAAAGTAAGCCAACTCAACCGCTTCCCGATAAGAGATATTATTTAGCTTGACGGTTTTCTCAAAATACTTGGGATCGGCATTGAGCATTCCTTCTACATCTTTCCAAATTACCACTTCTTCTGCTTGCAAAGCACTGGCAATAATGGCCGCCGAAAAATCAGAACCTTCTCTACCCAAAGTAGAAGTGTAATTTTCTGAAGTGGCTGCAATAAAGCCTTGAGTAATCATAATGCCTCCCTCCTCTTTTTCGAAAAAGCCACCCATGACTTTTTTTATCAAAGAATTGCTTAACTCCCAATCAACATATGCTTTACGGTAATGATTATCGGTACGGATTACATCTCTAGCATCTAACCATTTATTGCTGATTCCAACTTCCAGTAAGTAAGCAGAAATAATCTTTGTGGAAAGCATCTCGCCCAAAGAAACCATTTGGTCGTACTCAAAATCAAAAGTACCAATCGGATCATCTTCCAATTGCCACTCAACTTCAACAAAAGTGTTATGAATTTCTTGGTATACCTTATGCTTTGAATCTGGGAAGAGTCCTTCTAGAATTTGAAAATGAAAATCCTTGATCTCTTGAAGCTGCTGATTTGCATCTCCTTCCTTTAAGAAAAACGCACGATGCAATTTTTCAAAGGCATTGGTGGTCTTTCCCATAGCTGAAACCACTACTGCCAAACTTTCTCCTTGATACATACGGATGATCTCCGCAACGTTTTTTACCGCCTCTGCATCTTTTACCGATGCTCCCCCAAACTTAAATACCTTCATTCATCAAAGTTTTTTTGCTGCAAATCTTCTCTTCTAAATTTACAATTGATCCACTCGCCATCTAATTCAGCTCCTGCCTTTTCGTAAAACTCAATAGCTGATTGATTCCAATCCAAAACCTGCCACTCCATACGACCGCTATTGCGCTTTTTCGCCTCTTTTGCTACCGCATTAAAAAGTGCTTTGCCAGCTCCTATACCTCTCGCTTTTTCAGTCACGATCAGGTCTTCCAAATAGATTGAGCGACCCTTCCATGTGGAATATTTTTCATAGAAAAGTGCCATCCCAATTAGCTGACCTTCTTGTTCGGCAACTAATAAATCATATATGGCCTGTGGACCAAAGCCGTCTTCTTCAAGCTCTCTCAACGTTAATTCTACTTCATTTTCAGCTTTTTCATAAATTGCCAGTTCCACAATTAAATCCAAAACTGCGGGGCAGTCAGCTTTCTTCGCTTGTCTGATGGTAAATGCCATTTGCATAGAATTTTGACAAAAGTAAAGAAAGCAACAAGCTCTCAAAAAGTTCAACTAAAGAGCCAGCATTATTCCGATATTTGTTGAAAATCCTAAGAAATAAGCCCTATGAGTGGAGTAAAGACCCTGAGTGAATTCATTTACGAAAGACAAGAAGATTTTCCTTTCGCAACCGGCGATCTGAGCAACTTACTTAACGACATCGTAATTGCCTCCAAAATTGTAAATAGAGAGGTAAACAAGGCGGGTTTAGCAGATATATTAGGCGCTACAAATCAGGAAAATATTCAAGGGGAAACCCAACAAAAGTTAGACGTACTTGCTGATGAGCAGTTCATTGCAGCACTTAAAAATGGTGGAGAGGTTTGTGCCATTGCTTCTGAAGAAAACGATGACTATGTTGCTTTTAATGATCAAAAGTCGATGGCAGGTAAATACGTCGTAGCCTTCGATCCATTAGATGGTTCTTCAAACATCGATGTGAATGTCTCGATTGGAACCATTTTTAGTATTTATAGGCGACTTAGCGAAGCCGGTAAACAGGCAGAAGAAAAAGACTTTTTGCAAAAAGGTGAAAGACAAATTGCAGCAGGCTATGTAATCTATGGATCTTCCACTATGTTGGTTTACACTACTGGAAGAGGGGTAAATGGATTCACTTTAGACCCCTCGATTGGAGAATTTTGCCTTTCCCACCCAGATCTGAAGATTCCGAAAAATGGAAAGATCTATTCCATGAACGAAGGTAACATGGCCTATTGCTCTGAATCCATTCAGCAATACATAACTTATTGCAAGGAAGTAGACAAAGAAACCAAAAGACCTTATTCTGCCCGCTACATAGGATCTATGGTGGCTGACTTTCATCGAAATATGATCAAGGGTGGCATCTTCATTTATCCTGAAACAAGCAAAGCCCCTAATGGCAAATTAAGGTTGCTCTATGAATGCAACCCCATGGCCTTTTTAATGGAACAAGCGGGAGGTTTAGCAAGTACCGGAGACAAACGAATTATGGAAGTAGAACCGACAGAGTTACACCAAAGAGTGCCTACCATCCTTGGTTCTAAAAATATGGTGAATAAACTCCTCTCTTTTTATTAAAATGAAAGTATTTCTCACCGGTTTCTTATTGTTCATTTTTTGTTTCAGCTTGCCCGCCCAAAGCAAGCAAGACTTAATAGAGCAAACTCAAAGTGAGAACCCCAATCTTGCTCAAACTGCCTATTTAGAATTAGCTAAAAGCAATGTCAAAGACTCTAGCTTGGCAATGCAATATCTAAAAGAGGTACTGAAAGATGAAAACGAATTAGAAGACAGCACTTTCATAAAACTCATGAACGGTAAAATTGGTGTCTTAAGTCAACTTTTTGCCCAAAAAGCCACCAAAAAAGTAGCCTATCTTGGTTTGAAGCGGTATGAGCAAACGGGCGACAGTGTGCTTCTTGCCGCTTGTTACAAACAACTTTCTGCATCTTGCTACAAACTCGGACAAATGGACTCTGCCAGTTACTACTTAGACCTAGCAGCAGAGCTATTTAAAAGCCTTCGTGATTTCGAAAACTATGGTATGATGGTCCTTCGAATGGGCGGAATAGAGTATTCTCAAGGGAAATATGGTGAAGCCATGAGAACAGCTATGAAGGCTACGGAAATTTTAAGAGAAACAAATCAAGAGCGACAATTGGCCATTGCTTACATGCAAATGGGTAATATTTATTATTTCTTAAATAACTATGAAGAATCCTTAAATTATTACGACTTAGCAGCTAAATATCACTTGCTAATCGGTGATAGTATAGGCTGGGCATCTTCGCTCTCAAATAAAGGTTTGATCATGATTGAGCAAGATAGTTTTGCTTTTGGCCTTAATATCAAGAGACTTACATTTCCATGGATACAGAAGACCGGACGATTATCATTTATTGGTAGTGCTTACCGTTATATTGGCTTAGCGCATCTTGGTTTAGGAAATCTAGATAGTGCTACGCATTACATCAAGAAATCAGATTCAATTAATGCGATCACAAAATATGAAGAAGGGCATGTTTATAGTTTGATCAACCTAGCGAGAATAAGTTTTAAAAAAGGAAACTTAACTCAAACTTTAAAATATGCAGAAGAAATTGATAGTTTGATCAATAGTGATTCAAAGCCTGAATTAAGAAAAGAGTATTATGAGCACCTCAATAAATGGCAAGCAAAAAATGGACAGTTTACAGAGGCTTACAACACACTTTCTAGATACATCAGCTTGCGTGATAGTTTAGATCAAGAATTGTTATCTATTGAAAACCTCGCCAAAACTGGCAAAAGTCAGCTTGCTGAAACAGAATATGAACTAAAACTCGCTAAACAGCGAGAACTACTTGGCAAGCAAGAGAACCAGAACTACTATACAATGATTATCGTACTCTCGATCGTTGTTGTTATTACCTTATTCTTTACCGGTATTCTTTCATCCCGAAGCAGGAGAGTTAGATTGCTTAACGAAGAGTTGCAGGAAAAACAACAACTTCTAGAGTCAGAACTCAACACCAACTTGGCGCTGCTAAAAGAAGTACATCATAGGGTAAAAAACAACCTTCAGGTCATATCGAGTATGCTAAGCATACAGTCATCAAGCGTGGAAGACAGGGATACAAGAAAAATCCTCCAAGAATGTAAGAGTAGAATTATGTCGATGTCGCTCATCCATGAAAGTTTATACAAAAAAGAAGGAAAAAAGACGTCATTGTTTAGCACCTACATCAAAGAGTTAATACCCCAGCTACTCGAAACCTATCAAATAGACGAAAATAAGATCAATCTTGAAATGAGCATAGAGGACCTAGAATTGTCATTAGACGATTCAGTGCCCTGTGGTCTTATTATTAATGAAGTAGTAACCAACACCTTGAAACACGCTTTCCCTCGAGGTCGAGAGGGAACTATAAGTATTGAAATGAGACAGGATAATGGCCATTATTACTTAAAACTTGCTGACGACGGGGTAGGAATTCCCAAAGATTTAAATGCTGAAGAGCAAGGCTCCTTTGGGTTTTTGCTGATCTATACTCTTGCCGAGCAACTAGAGGCTAATATAAAGTTAGAAACTTCTCCAAGGGGATCAGCTTTTAACATTAAATGGAAAGCCGGTAGTGATAAATTATTAGGTTAAAAATGAATCGAAACGGAAAAGTAATTTCTTTCAACTTTGATTTACTTTCTAAAAGAAGGTTACTTTTTTTAATCATTATTATTCAGTGCTTATCTTACAGTTTTACCCTAAGAGCTCAAGAAAAATTTGCCGTAAACAATACCATTAGTTTAACAGATAGTTTAGACCCAGAAGCTGCTTTCGAAACTCTAAAGAAATTTGAACCAAACTATGAAAGCTACGCTGATAGCATCAATAGGAGGCTAATTAAAAGAAAAGTATCCTTACTACTTGAGTTAGATTCAGTTGCTCAAGCCCTTTTACTAATGCAAAAATACCAGAACCTTTGTCTGGAGTCAGCCGACCAAATTGCCCAACTATGGCTGCATAATTTACAGGCAGAAACATACTTAAACCTTAACCATATTGACTCTGCAAAACGCCACAATTACCAAGCGCAAATACTTGCAAAGAAATTAAACAACAAAGAGCAGGAGGGCATGTTGGCGCTTAGAGAAGGTGCAATACTATATGCTCAAGGAGATTATATTGCGTCAATTAAAGCCGTTTTCAATGCGTCCAGACTATTTAGCAGCATCAATCAACTGAGAAAAGCTGCCTTCGCTTATCTGCAGGTTGGTACGACCTACCTCTACATCGATTACTACGATAAAGCAACTAACTATTACCATATGGCAGCTAAGTCGTTCTTAGAGCTTGGAGACAGCTTAGGATATCATATTTGTCAAGCTAACCTTGGTTTAGTTGCATTAGAAAAAGAAAATTATCGAAAGGCACTTGAATACTTTAATAAGGCACATCCGAAAATAGTTGCAAGTGAAAGACCTTTAAGCATTGGAAATTCATACCGTTACCTGGGTATTTCTTACCAAGGTTTAAATCAACTTGACTCTGCAAACAGTAAATTAAGAAAAGCATTAAGTATTGACCTGAAAATTAACTATGCAATTGGAATTACTTCAGATTACATAAGCTTAGCTGAATTAGCAGTGGAGAGCAAAGAGATTAAACAAGCAAAAGTATATATTGACAGTGCGCACTTTTACTACCCCATAGGTAGCGACATTGAACTAGAAGCTGATTTATATAGAATGCTTGCTAGCATTTATCATCGTAAGAAGAAGTATGACTCTAGTAGTTACTACTTCACCCACTACCTAGCACTTCAAGACAGTTTAGGTAAAGAGCAAACCTTAATTAATGCTATTGCCGAAAGCGAAAGTCAGGAATTAGAGCGAGCTAGAAAAGAACTTTTGGTAGCTCAAGAAAGTGAAAGGATTATGGCGGAGGAAAATAGAAAACAACAATATTTGCTCATAGTAATTTCAATAGTTCTTGTAATTTCTGTTTTTCTAGTTGCCTTGATTGCTTCAATAAACCGTAAAAACAAACAGCTAAACCTTGCTCTGAGCAATAAAAACAAATTGATTGAATACGACCTTTCTGTAAAAGAATCTCTCATCAATGAAATTCACCATCGAGTAAAAAATAATTTGCAAGTAACAAGCAGCATTTTAAGTATTCAAGCTAGTTTAAGCAAAGACCAAAAGCTAAAGGAAGCTTTATGGGAAACCAAAAATCGAATGCAAAACTTAATTGCGGTAAATGAAAGTTTGGATCGCGGAAAGGCTGGCGAAGTAAAATACTTCAGCCATTTCCTAAAGAAGTTGACCGATGAATACGTCAATAATTTTAAGCTTAAGGGCGAGGTTGATACCCATATTGAATTAGATGACTTTATTCTAAGTGCAGAAGAAATAATACCTGCCGGGATACTTTTTGGCGAAATAATCAGCAATGTTTTTAAGCATGCCATTCGAGGAAGCAAAAAACAAGAACTCAGAATTCTTTTAAAGAAAAAACAAGAAAAAATCACTTTAATAATCTCAGACAATGGCCCCGGGTTTCCTGCAAATGTTAACCCCAGTGATAATGAAAGCTTAGGCCTCTTATTAATCAACAGTATGATTGAGCAACTTGAAGCTAAAGTAAAGCTCATTCAAGAAAAAGGTGTGGAATATCAAATTGAGTGGAATTGTTTTCAAAAAAGTGAAGTAAACTAACTTTAGTTTGTGAAACCTTATTTGTCATACCTCAGCTTCTTGTTGCTTTACTCGGTAGTTTTCTTTACCTACCAAGATAGTTTCGACCATGACTTTACCCACTTGGATGATCAGGTGCAAGTAGTAAATAACCCACACATACAAAGCTTAGATTTTGCCAACATCAAAGCCATTTTTAGCTCTACCTCAGTAGGTATGTACCAACCGTTTACCACCCTAGTCTATGCAATCATTTATCAGTTTTCAGGTTTGAACCCATGGGGCTATCATTTTACTGCATTCCTATTTCACTTGCTAAATGGTTTTCTGGTATTTAGGCTTTTGCAAGCTTTTAAGTTAAGTTTTCCGCTAGCTTTTCTATTATGCAGCCTTTACCTCTTGCACCCTATGCAAGTGGAGAGTGTAGCCTGGTTATCTGCCTTTAGCAATCTTTGTTTTACTTCTTTTTATTTACTCAGCCTTTTAGCTTATCTAGCCTATCAAAAGCAAGGAAAGAAGAGCTATTTGCTTTGGAGCTTAGCAGCTTTTCTAATCAGTTTATTATCCAAATCTACTGCCGTTACCCTACCGCTGATCCTACTACTATTGGACTATTATTGTGGACATACTTGGAAACTGAAGAATTTATTGGAGAAAGTGCCTTTTTTTCTGCTTTCGATTGTATTCGGTCTAGTCACTTTAAACAGTCGTGAAGCGGCGGGTCACCTCTCTGACCTCTCCCTAAGCTTCGACCTGATCGACCGTATTTTCTTGGTGGCCTATTCCATTTTATTTTACCCCTTTAAGTTTTTATTCCCATTTGAACTTTCCACCTTTTATCCCTACCCTGAATTGCAAAATGGATTCTTACCTTGGGTTTATTACGCAGCCTTACCTGCTGTTTTACTGCTTTCCTTTTTGATTTATCGCTTTCGCAGGAAGAAACTGCTTTGGCTCGGTGCGCTTTTTTATTTGCTTAGTATTTCAGTGATGCTTCAGCTAGTTCCGGTAGGGAATCAACCTACCACCGATCGCTACCTTTACTTACCGGCAATTGGTCTTCTTTTAATGGTAGCTGCTGTAGATGGAGCTGCAGAAAACCGAAAGCTATGGCTAGCTACAGTTTTTCTAGGACTCACTTTAGCAGCAAAAACCTACGATCGCACCGAAATCTGGGCTAGTGATCAATTGATTTGGGAAGATGTGTTAGAAAAGTATCCTAAGGTGGCGCAAGCTCATAACAACTTAGGCTCGGCCTTACTTCGCGATGGTAAGTCCAAGGAGGCCTTTCAACATTACAATGAGGCAGTAAAGCTAAAACCCTATTATGCTGACGCTTACTCTAATCGAGGAAACTTATATAGTCAAATGGGTAAAAGTGAAGCTGCCATGGCTGATTTTAATCAAGCTATAAAATTGCGTCCCCATGCTGATGCTTATTTCAATCGGGCTAATGAAAAAGTTAAGTTAGGCCAATTGCGAGCTGCGCTACAAGACTATACGAAAAGTATTGAGCTTAAACCAAGTGCCGATGCTTATACCAATCGGGCATTTGCCAAATTGCGTCTGCAAAATTTTGCAGCTGCAAAGCAAGACTTAGAAAAGGCGATTCGAACCAACCCCAACTTTGCTCAAGCTTACTTTCTAAAAGGAATGATGGCTCAACAGCAGAATCAGCTCATAACTGCTTGTCAGGAATTTCAAAAAGCAGCTCAATTAGGAAGTTCGAAGGCCCAGCAGGCCATACAGCGCTTTTGTAGATAAAATCAAGCTTTAGTTTTTTATTAGCTTATTCACAAGGGAACGGTCGAATAATTCATAAAAATAGAGTCCAAGAAATAAGAGATAATTCGATAGTTACATACTATTCTTAACTTAGTACACACTAATTTTGAAATCGGTGAGTTGAAACAGATGAAAAATTCACTTTCTCTTACTTTCTTATTCCTGATCAGTTTTTGGGGTTTGTCCCAAAATTGGTCTGAAACACAAAAGATTGTTCCGATTACCCGCGCGGCCGGAAATGCATTTGGCGGTGCAGTAAGCATAAACAACAATTTTGCTCTCATTGGGGCACATGGGGAAGACGTAGGTTT
>CAJXMH010000050.1 GCA_913056345.1 uncultured Flavobacteriales bacterium
AATCCGTGACCCGCCTCATCTTGCACTTTAGCAAGTAAAGCAACTTTTCTTCTTAAGGAAGGAGCTCTTGTAATCCAATTTCCTTCAGGAAGCATCCCCACTACTTCTGAGTGTGCATGCTGTGAAATTTGTCTGATGTGCGTTTTGCGGTATTTTTCGGGCATCCAATCTTTCGCTTCAATGTTTTCTCCACGATCAATTCTTGCTTGAAATTCTGCTTCTAAACTTTTTTCTTTTGAACTCATAATGTAAACGTATTAACTATCGAAATCTACTAAAATTTTTTCACTTTTAGGGACGGCTTGGCAAGTGAGAATATATCCTGCTTCAACTTCATCTTCTTCTAAAGCGTAATTGACCTTCATTTCAATGTCGCCTTCAATCAATTTAGCCCTACATGTGCAACAAACGCCTCCTTTACAAGCAAATGGCAAATCGGCATTGTTTCGAAGAGCAGCATCTAATATATTTTCACCTTCATTACTCATTTTAAATGAAACCCTAGTTCCATTGTTAATGATAGAAACGGAAGAAAGTTCCTCTTTGTTCACCTTTTTGGTCGGCTTCTTCACTTCTTCCTTCTTAGGCGTTCCGAAAAGTTCAAAATGCACCTTATTTGCAGCTACACCAAGCTTGGTAAAATAGTCCTTCAACATCATGGTCATAGCCATAGGGCCACAAATGAACACTTCATCAATTTTAGTAAAGTCAACTAGGCTTTTAGAGATTTGATCGAGCTTTTCTTCAGTAAAGCGGCCGTTAAAAAGTGGTGCATCTCGCTCTTCTTGCGTCAAAAAATGGTATAACTCAAAACGACCTAAAAATTGATTTTTCAAGCCTTCGATCTCTTCTCTAAGAATAATGGATTGCACAGTGCGATTCAGGTAAAAAAGCGTGAAGCGCGCTTTGGGTTCTTTTCTTAAATGTGTTTTTATAATGCTCGCAATAGGCGTAATGCCACTTCCTGCAGCAAAAGCAACATAATGTCGTTCAGCCGTTTCTTCTACCTCACAGTAAAACTTACCCATGGGCGGCATGACTTCGAGGGTATCTCCAACTTGCAAAACATCGTTGGCATAAGTTGAAAACAAACCACCGTCAATTTTTTTGATGGCTACCTTCCATTCGTCATCGAGGGGACTAGAACACAGTGAGTAAGACCGACGGACAGATTCACCATTAATATCTGTCTTTAAAGTAAGGTATTGGCCTTGCTTGTATTGGAAACTCTCTTTCAGTTCATCATCAACGTCAAAACTAACCACGGTGCAATCATCGGTGGTTTTATCAAGGGCTTTTACCTTAAGGGGTTTAAACTTTACAGCCATTTAATTTCTTTAAAATTTTCTCAAAATTAAGCAAAGGTGCGTTCAATCTTTACAGGATCGATTCACCATCTAAATTTGTAGTTAAATACATGCTCATTACTTCAAAAAAGGGCAGCAATTTCTGATAGGCCTCAAGCACCTGATCAGGGAAGTCAGCTTGCAGCACTTCTTGATCGGTAAAGGAACGCATCACAAAAAAGTGCTTGTGCCGCAATAGCTCGATTGCTTCATGCTCAGGGTCAAAACCTCTTGGGTAGGTTTTAAGTTTTTCACCTTGCAAGCCGCCATAATAGGACTTAAACTCCTTTTCATTTAAAACCGCTTTCAGGGGCTCAGCATCTAATTCGATCTGCTGCCTTATTAATTTAAGGTCTGCCGCGGACGGACCGTAAAATCCGCCGCCAACCACAGTTTCACCTGGAGCTACACTAAAGTAGTAGCCTCCCCTTCTCTCTTCACCTAATCGAGCAAAAGAACCACTGCGGTTGGTTTTGTAGGGTGTTTTGTCTTTTGAAAAACGGATATCGCGGTAAATGCGAAAAAGGCTTTTTTTACCACTTGGTGTTTCAATTTGATCGAATTGATTCAAACCCTTTAGCAGTTGATCTGCAAAAGCGATCAGCTCTTCATGAGATGCTTCATAAAGGGCCTTATGTTCTGCAAACCACTCACGGTTGTTGTGCTGCTTGAGCTTTTTTAAAAAGGAAAAGGTTTTGTCTGTAATCATCTCGGAAATTTAAAGATAAAACAAGCTTTTAGCAGAATTGATGTGGTTTGAATGCATTCTCTTAGCAGCAAGGGTAAAAAAATCGTAAAAAAGCTCGAAATTAATTGTAGGTACATATAATTTGGGCATATTTGCACGAACCTAAAACAAAAATTGATGAAAGTATTTTACAAATTAGCAACAGTAGCTTTATTCTCAAGCATTATGATCGCTTGTGGAGGTGAAGCCAAAAAAGAAAAAACAGCAGCTACAGAAGAAAAAGCTGAAGAAACCACCGAAGTAAAGTCAGAGCCTCAAAAACTAGACATTATTGCAGGAGAGAGCAAAGTAAATTGGTCTGGTTCTGTAATTGGAGTTTATGAGCACTCAGGTACAGTTGATGTAAAAGAAGGTTATTTAATGGTGAACAATGGCCAAATCACAGAAGGTGAGTTTGTAGCTGACTTGACTACCATGGTAGCAACTGACGACAATTACAATCCTGAGGAAGGAAAAACCGCAGATAAGTTGATCGAGCACCTATCTTCAGGTGACTTTTTTCAAGTTGACTCTTTTCCTGAAGCCACTTTTGTAGTTAAATCGCATAATGCAGAAGCCAAAACCCTTACAGGTGAATTGACCATTAGAGGTAATACCAATGAAGAGACTGTTGAGAATGTAATGATCAACATGGAAGAAGGTACAGCTAGCGGCGAGCTAGTAGTAGACCGCAAAGAATACGACGTAGCCTTTACCCATCCTGCAAAAGATGTGGTTATTAAAGATGAGATGAATTTAAGCGTAATGCTGAAAATGTAAGCTAAACAACAACCAAACCTCAAAAGCCTTGAAGATCTTCTTCAGGGCTTTTTTTGTGCTTAAAAGCGAAGTAAATACTCAACTAGCCAACATGCCATTTTTTTTGTATTTTGCATGGCAATGAAAAAGCCGCATGATAGCCGACAACAAACGTTTACAAATGCTTATAAACGTTTATAATCAGTTATTTTATTTGAGGAAGGCAAAGATTTAAAAAAACATAAAATATTAACTATCAATATTTTAAACCCTAAAACAACTACAGCCATAAGGTAAATATGTTGCATTAATGCGACATATTTACTTGTTGGCGGTAATTAAATGAAAGACTTTATCTACATATTAATAGCAATCATTTTGAGTTCTTGCGGACAGAGTATTTCTACCGAAAAGGAATCGGACATAGACGTTCCCGTTGTTCAAGTTGAAAGCCCAAAGGAAGAGAAAGGATTAATAATAGAAGAACACATTACCACCAGTAATATACCATCAGAAATTCAAGAGAATAAACCAAACTACTCTAATGGAATACACCCTGACTTCTTTAATATAAATGCCTCTCAATTCAGCCAGTTTAAAGAAGATGGTTCTAAGTGGTTTATTAGTTCGGACGGTAAGAGCAATCTATATTTCGTTCCCTATACTGACTACTCTATAACTACAGCCATTCTAACAGAAAAGAAAATCACCGACCCGGAATTAATCAGTCTGCTCCAATTCGAAGGAATAGAAATCAATAACCACAAAAAGACCATTAAAATAGACAGAATTCAAACTGAAAAAGGAATAAGACTTGGCTTATCAATTAATGAAGTGAAAAAAATTTTTGGAACCCCTGATTCGGTCAGCAAAGTAAATGACAGAGACTTATTGAGGTGGCGTTTTGTTATGCTTGAAAATGAAGAATCTAATAAAGTTGGAGGATTAAAACCTTTTATTATGGAAGGGCTTGAATACGTAGCTGAAATGGAATTTGCAGAAAATAAATTGACCAAAGTAGTTTATAAATATGAAGTTCCTTGAAGAATAAAAACTACCGCCAACAAGGTATATAGCAAATAGGGCCTTCGGTGGTTTACGAAAGTTTAGTATTATTTACCAACACCGCCAAATCGTTGATTTGGCTTTTAAGAATGAATAAATTAAAAACAAAATACAACGCTTTGGCTCAGTGCAAACTTGAAAGGTTTGTCCTTTCTACTGCCCTACTTGCCATATACTAAACGTTGTGCTTAATTGATAGAATCTGTAAATGAAAGATAGAATTCGAGAAATAGTTGAAGATAATACATCAAGAAAAGGAAAGCTTTTCGACTACTTTATTCAAGTATTAATTCTTTCTTCACTCGTAGCATTTGCAATTGATACTTTGCCAAATAATTCAAGGCAGACTATTAAAATTCTTCAGGCATTTGAAATAACCTGTGTAGCAATTTTTACAATTGAATACGCACTTCGAATTTATGTAGCAAAAAAACCCTTGAAATATATTTTTAGCTTTTACGGGATAATCGACTTTCTAGCAATTTTTCCATTCTACTTAAGAACTGCTATTGACCTCAGAGCATTAAGAGCCTTCAGAGTTTTTAGAATATTCAGGACCCTAAAATTGGTCAGATATAATAAAGCCTTAAATAGATTTCACATTGCTGCGGGTATTGTAAAAGAAGAAGTTATTCTATTTTTAATAGTAACTGCAATATTTTTATTTCTAGCCTCTACAGGAATATATTACTTTGAGAATGAAGCCCAGCCTGAAGTATTTACTTCTGTTATTCATAGTGGTTGGTGGGCTGTAGTAACCTTAACGACAGTTGGGTATGGAGATGTTTATCCAATTACAGTTGGTGGCAAAATATTTACTTTTTTCATCTTGCTAATTGGAGTGGGTATTGTTACTATACCAGCAGGTCTTGTAGCGAGTGCATTATCAAAAGCTAGAGAAATAGAAAAAGACGAACAAAACTTTAAGAAATGAACATACTAAATGATGTAGTTAGTGGTGCTGCAAGACAATTTGGAAGAGAATTTGGAAGAGCAGGTGCAAATTCAATTTTGAAAGGTGCCAATTATTATGCAGTAAAAGGTGCAAGTGACTATTCAGGGAGAATAAAACCCTCTGATAGTGACGTAGTAAAAAGTATCAAAGAAATTAATAAAGTGAAGTTTGTTTCAACGAACAAAGGAAATATATCAAGACTGATTGAATTAACCGACTTGGTAATTTCTAACATAGAATTCAATGGAAATCAAACGCTAAGCGAGATTAATGACATAACAGAACTAATTAATCAATACAACGACAAATTCAATCATGGAAGTGCTTTAGTTGATGATGATTACAAAGAAAAAAGTGTTGACTACCTAGAAGAAAGGCGAAATGAATTTGTAAGACTAATGGAGAAATTCAACAATGATATTAAAAATCACATTGAGCAAAATCTAGAAATAGCGAAAAACAAGAGAAAGTCAAAAAATACTGCTGTAGTACTTGCAATTCCTTTATTAGGTCTTCAATGGGCATATTTGAAATCACCAGGTTATACAGTACTTTCGATTTTGTTGTGTTGGACAATAATTGTTCCTGTAATTAACTTGATATCGCTACTGAAACTTTTATTAATGAAGGAAAATAAATTTGACCAAGAATTTAATCCTGAGTACGTATATTTTAGTCAATTTAATATAAAAAACTAAGCACAACATTGGTAACTGATGCACAACCTTCCTTTTTATAAAAAGGCAACTCACTTTAAGCTCTTTTAAGAGGGTTTATTTTTTCTTGCCAGCTATTTTCTAGCTCATTTTCAATTGCCCATTTCCAAGTAATATCAGTCTCAGTAGCAAAATTTGTTGAAGCAAGCATTTTACTGCTTCTTGGGCTACTGTTTCTCGACGCTTTTTAATGAATTTCAAGTATTTCTTGAGGTTATAAGCTATGGCTGCCATATGCATTACTTTATTAGCCTGAGCAATGCCACGGGTATTGATTTTTCGCAATCCCATAAACTGAGTCAGTGTACCAAAAACAGGTTCTACAGTGCTACTCCGCTTCTTTTTTAAATATCTCCCGTAACTACTTTTTATTCGTTTGTTGTTGCGTTCATACTCTGCTCTATAATAGGTTACTGAGAATTTCTTTTCTTTGGCTGTCTTGCCTAAACAACTACTTCTTATTGGGCAGCTCTTGCATTGGCGGGTACTGCTGCGGTACTCCTTTTTAAGCGTTTGTGTGCGGTAGTCTTTAAACTCTTTCTTAAAGGGTATTTGCTCTCCTTGGGGACAAGTAAAATAGTCGCCCTCTTTCTCGTAAACAAACCCTTCAGGCCCGCCCTTGTAAGTACCGTGTGGCGGTATATAAGAAGTAAGATCCTGCTGTTCCAAAAAGGCATAATTCTCTCCGCTGCTGTAGCCGGTATCGGCTAATACCGTTTTCCATGGCAAGCCTAATTTCCATAATCTACGCTTTAATCGTAAGGTTATATCCTGCAGTTGTTGATTGTCCTTACCATCGGCATGGTAGGCTTGTATGTCGGTAATCACATGATGCGCTGTGTCTACTGATAACTGACTCAGATAATTGAGCTTCCTTGCTTTGCCAGGCTTTACACTGATCCTTGCGTCAGGATCTACCGGACTGTAATGCGTCTTGTTGCTTACATACTTACTCTGCTTATGCCCTGCCCCGGGTCTTTGGTCTTGTTCCTCACTCCAGCGCTTGGTTCTGGCTGCTATTTCTTTTAATTCCTTTTCTGAGGCGCTTACCTTGCGTTCCTCATCATCGCTCTTATCGTGCTTCGCTTTACGACTAGCTTTGGGTGACTTATCTCCTTTACTGATATGATGATACTTGTTTAAGTATTCCTCTAATGACTCCTCGGGTATCTTTAACTCTAAACTATCCATTGAGGCATTCGCCTTGATCGGGGCGGAGTCAATGGCCTGCGTATGTCCGCTTACCATACCGCTCTCTATGCACAGCATCAACACCCGATGAAAGATCTCTTCGAATAAGACTTCAGGAAGCAACTGACGGGTTCTACTTAAGGTACTATGCCAAGGTAAGGGTTGATCAATGTCGTAGCCCAAAAAATATAAAATGTCTAAGCGCATTTTACAGTGGTTCATCAGCTGGCGATCACTTGTGAGGTTCTCTAAATAACCCACCAAACACAGCTTAAAAAATACCGTTGGATCTATCGACTTCTGTCCACAGTCGCCATAATAGGGCTTGGTTAGCTCATATAAAAAATCTAATGACAAAGCTGCCTTCAAACGTCGATAGAAGTTGTCTTTAGGCACGTACTCGCTTAACTGAAAGTGAGTAAATAGCTTTTCCTTGTAGTCTTTTTTTCCTTGCATGCTTAAAGATAAGTTGATCTTTCACAAATTAAACTTTCTCTTATTTATCTTTATCAACAAAAGTTGTGCAACAGGCACAAAACCTAAACTGCATTAAAACGCAGTTTAGCCAAAACGTTAGGGCGCATTGCCTAATATCAATTCCTCAATTAATCAGAATAAATGAATAAACTTCGATATTTATCTGTACTACTTGCAATTCTATACTTTGCTAGTTGTTCTCAAAAAAATATTGAATCAGAAGATGAAGCAACTATTGTGAAAACTAATGACACAATAATTTATGGCCCATTATCTCAACTAGATAATTCAGTTGAGATAAATCCATACTTATATAAAAATATAGATAGCCTACATTCAAAAATCAATAAAATCACCTGCAACGAGAAGTTCCCATCGATCTCCTTTGAATCCTCAGAAAGTTTCAAAAAAGTTATTCTTGTGAATAGTTGCCCTCACGATATTGGCTGCCATTATTACAGAAATTTGATAATGTTCTACAATGATTCTATTAAAAGATATTATGATTCTAGCTTACCCTTAGACAGTTTTCCTTCACTACTTGAAAAACATTTAAAAAATTATGGCCAAGATCCCGATTATGCTGATGCACCAAGAATGCTTTTAATCCAAATAACTTTTGACACTTTAATTCCGAGTCTTTTAATTGAAAGATTGGACTTTATCACAAAAAAATATCAAGAAGTTAAAGACACAACTGATATTAAAATAAGACTGTATCAAGTAGAACAACCAACTATAGAACTATTAGATACTATAAAAAATAAAAACGCGCCCTAACAAAAACTATAGCAAATGCTGCTGCTTAGAAAACCGACACTTCTACTCTACTTGCTCGCCAATTCACCCTTTGCGCCGCTGAAGCTATGCAAAAGCGCGTGCGGCGAATTGCCTTATAAAAAGTAAATTAGCCAATCGCCTTGGCAATTGGCTACCGACAATGCAAATTGAAAATGAAGTAGGTTTTAACACGCACTTGCCATAGCCGAGACGTTGTGGTGCATTCACTAAAACTGCCAAATGATTCGAATAACTTTACTATTCTTTTCTATATTTTACGGACTTATTGGTTATTCACAATCTGAAATTGATGCTCCATTTAAAATAAAGGTAAAAGTCAAAAAAGCCTCTGATGACTCAGCAGGAATTATTAAAGTCAGAATACGAAATCTATCCACCAAGACTTTTTATATTTCTAACTACCCAGCTAAATACATTAATCCTATTGACTCAATAGGTTATATAAGTTTAAATTACAGTGAGAATTACTCTGACCCTTTATTGATGCCTGATCTAACGGTTGCCTTTTTCAAATTAAAGCCCTTTAGGTCTATTGTTATTGAAAGGCAGAG
>CAJXMH010000051.1 GCA_913056345.1 uncultured Flavobacteriales bacterium
AAAATTCAATTACTGCCCAAGGGATTCTTAAAGATGTGTTTATTGTATCCGTATTTATCGTATCAGAATATACCGTTTCATCTTGGTCTTCAATTGCAAGAATTATATTACCTGTGTAATCTTCATTAACTTGGAAGTAAGGAGTATATTTTTCATTTTCATTTTCTTCAAGACTTAATTCTGAAACCAAGACTCCATTATTTGTATATGTGCCGACAGAGAATACTTGATTGTCAGTAAGATCTAATGGTTCGATTATACCATCTAGGTCACAATCCTCCTCAACTGAAATGGAAATTCCATCTCCTCCGTCAGATCCTATATTGCTTACTGTATATTGACCTTCTTCGTTAATAGAAATAGAAGCATTTCCAAGACTTGAATATTCAGGAGATTTAGAATTCTTTGATTTTAACTTTGGATCTATTTTGTTTGGTGAATAATTAGAATCCTCCTTCTCACAACTCTGAAAGGTTAGTCCAAAGGCGATTAATAAGCTTAAAATTATTTTCGTTTTCATAATAATAAAATTTAGTTAATAAATTGTTTTACAGGGCACTGATCAATGCTGAAACAAAGATTGAAAGAATTTAATATTAATTTCTACTCGAATTTTGACTATTTTTATTCTCTAAATAACTTTTTCATGAAAACCACAAAAGAAATCCTTGGGATAATTCGAAATGCTAGAAGAACCCAACATTTAAGTCAAGAATTATTTGTTGAAGAGTTAGGTTTGAGTCAAAGCTCTTATGCTAAAATAGAAAGAGGAGAAAGTAGCCTAGATTTGAATCGCTTTCAAAGAATTATTCAATTGCTCAATATTCCGATAGAGAATCTGATGAATACCAACAGTGAAGAAAAACGTAATAATTTCAAACATCTGTTGGAATTAAGTAAGGAGTTGCTTGAATATAAAGAAATTCGGATCCAGCAGCTAGAAGAAGAGATTCAACTAATCAAAGAGGGTAAGAAACAAGAAAGCCCTTCCTGACTCAGTCGCGGGAAGGGCTTTTCAATTTTGAATATCGCTTTTGTTATTCAGCCAGCACAATAATCTTATTGTGGTTGACTTCAACCACCCCGCCTTTGACTTCAAAGAATTGTTCTTTGTTGCTTTCATCTATCACCTTGATCTTCCCTTCTTTTAAAGTGGCTACCATAGGAGCGTGATTTTCCTTAATTCCAAAACTTCCGTCAGAACCTGGGAAAGTGGCTAAAGAAACATCTCCGCTGTAAACGTTTCGGTCGGGGGTTACAATTTCAATCAACATAACAATTCAATTACTTATTCTCAGCCAACATTTTTTCACCGGCTTCAATCGCTTCTTCAATGGTTCCCTTCAAGTTAAAGGCCGCTTCGGGATACTTATCAACTTCTCCGTCCATAATCATGTTAAAGCCTTTAATGGTATCTTGAATGTCAACCAACACTCCTTTCAAGCCTGTAAATTGCTCGGCAACATGGAAAGGCTGAGATAAGAAACGCTGTACTCGACGTGCTCGGTGTACGACCAATTTATCTTCTTCAGATAATTCATCCATCCCTAAGATGGCAATAATATCTTGAAGCTCTTTGTAGCGCTGTAAGATTTCTTTAACTCTCTGAGCGGTATCGTAATGTTCTTTACCTACGATCTCAGGAGTCAAAATTCTTGAAGTTGAATCCAATGGATCAACCGCAGGATAAATACCTAATTCAGCAATCTTTCTTGAAAGTACAGTAGTGGCATCCAAGTGGGCAAAAGTTGTTGCCGGAGCCGGGTCAGTCAAGTCATCCGCAGGCACGTAAACCGCCTGTACCGAAGTAATCGATCCTGATTTTGTAGAGGTAATTCTTTCCTGCATGGCACCCATTTCCGTAGCCAAAGTTGGTTGGTAACCTACCGCTGAAGGCATACGTCCCAATAGGGCAGATACCTCAGAACCAGCCTGCGTAAAACGGAAAATGTTATCGATAAAGAAAAGGATATCCTTTCCTTGACCATCGCCGCTATCTTTATCTCCATCACGGAAGTATTCTGCTAAAGTCAAACCTGAAAGGGCCACTCGAGCACGTGCTCCAGGAGGCTCATTCATCTGGCCAAATACGAAAGAGGCTTTTGATTCTTTTAATTCTTCTTTGTCAATGCTAGACAGATCCCATCCGCCATTTTCCATGGACTCAATGAACTTCTCACCGTATTTTACAATACCAGCTTCAATCATCTCACGCATTAAGTCGTTACCCTCAC
The DNA here is from genome assembly GCA_913056345.1 of uncultured Flavobacteriales bacterium. Taxonomy (GTDB): domain Bacteria; phylum Bacteroidota; class Bacteroidia; order Flavobacteriales_E; family Vicingaceae; genus CAJXMH01. The sequence goes on from CAJXMH010000051.1 coordinate 2,235, forward strand.
GTGTACGCTCACCAACACCTGCAAATACTGAAAGGCCACCGTGACCTTTCGCAATGTTGTTGATCAACTCCTGGATCAATACGGTTTTACCAACACCAGCACCACCAAACAATCCAATCTTACCCCCTTTGGCGTAAGGCTCGATCAAGTCAATTACTTTAATTCCGGTAAATAATACCTCAGTAGCGGTCGAAAGATCTTCGAACTTTGGTGGTTCACGGTGAATGGAAGAGCCATTTTCTTTCGCTACATCTCCAATTCCGTCAATCGCATCGCCAACTACATTGAATAAACGACCTTTAATTTCATCACCAATAGGCATTTTAATCGGCGCTCCTGTGGCAACTGCCGCAGTACCTCTTTGCAAACCTTCTGTGGAATCCATAGAAATGGTTCTTACAGTGTCCTCACCAATGTGAGTTTGCGTTTCCAAGATCACTTTTTCGCCGTTTGGCTTGGTTACTACTAAGGCATCCAAAATAGCCGGAAGTGTAGATCCTTCAGCATCAAAGCTGACATCTACTACCGGGCCGATAACTTGAGTAATTTTTCCAGAATTTGTTGACATTTCGTACTTGTTATATAAATAAAATCTTTGGCAAATTTCGGCTGCAAAAGTAGTGCTTTTGCTTTTTTAAGAAAAGTAAAACAGTTTTTTTATTTTGCTACTTTTGAATGAGTAAGAAAATAGAGCAAAAAGCTTGAAAATTAAAATTCTAGAAGGCGTTTAAAGTGAAGGTTTACAGAGGGATTGAGGAGTTTGAAGGGAAAGCGAATTACGCTGTAACTACTGGAACTTTTGACGGGGTTCATATAGGGCATCGAACTATATTGGATCGCTTAAAGCAAATTGCTCAGAAATTAGACGGTGAAAGTGTGCTGCTTACGTTTTATCCTCACCCAAGAATGGTGCTTCAAGCAGATTCTAATCTGAAGTTACTTAACACCATTGATGAGAAAACCGAACTTCTGGAGGCAGCTGGTATCGATCATCTGATCATTCACCCTTTTACTAAAGCTTTTTCCCGTACTACCTCCTTAGAATTCGTGCGCGATATCTTGGTAAACCAAATTGGCACCAAAAAGCTTGTAATAGGATACGACCACCACTTTGGTAGAAACAGGGAGGGTTCTTTTGATCATTTAAAGGAATTTGGCCCTTTATATGGTTTTGAGGTGGAGGAAATTCCGGCTCAGGACATTGATGATGTAAATGTAAGTTCAACCAAGATCAGAAAGGCCCTCTCTGAGGGTGAAGTTGAGGTTGCTAATAATTATTTAGGTGGTGAATATCAATTGAACGGAGAAGTGGTACAAGGAAATCAGATTGGTAGAACCATCGGCTACCCCACAGCTAACCTGAAGTTAAACAGTCAGTACAAATTAATTCCAGCCAATGGTATCTATGCAGTTAAGGCAGTTACAGAAGGGAGGGAGTTTCAAGCAATGTTAAACATTGGCATGAGGCCTACTATAACTGAAGAAAATAAGCAACGGAAGATCGAGGTTCATCTTTTTGACTTTGACGAGGACCTCTACCACAAAAACCTTAAAGTGAAATTGGTAAAGCGCATTAGAACGGAGAAAAAGTTTAATGATCTTACTGAGTTAAAGCAGGAATTAGCTAGAGACGAAATTACATGCAGAAAACTATTTTCATAAGCAGTCTGCTTATTCTTTTCGCCAATGTACTTCAAGCTCAAAAGCCCGGAGATTACGATTACATTTATACTGATCTAACGCTCGCTACCGAAAATCCTAGTTGGGTTTTTCACTTGGATCTGAGCCGCCAAAGGTTAGATGAAATACCTAATAGTATTTACACTTTTAAGTGGCTCAGGACCTTGGATTTAAGTAAAAATAAGATCAGTCAGTTGGCCCCAGATATTGCAGCTTTAAGCAGCTTGGAAGAACTTGATTTGTCTCATAATAACTTAAGCTTACTTCCATATCAATTTTCATCTTTGAGCAAGCTAGAAATTTTAGATCTTTCAAAAAACTCCATTAAACAATTGCCTGCCAACTTTGGTAAGCTTCAGTCACTTGTAAACCTAAATTTATGGGCGAATGAATTAGAGTCACTGCCCGAATCTTTTAGTCAGCTCAAACATAATTTGATTGAGCTTAATTTGAAATCAATGGTTTTTGATGATGAGTCCATTACCAAATTGAAAAATGAATTCCCCAATACAAAGATCTATTTCCCTAATCGTTGTGATTGCAGGCCTTAAAAGGCGAAGACTTGTATGCCATTTTTCAATAAGACCTAATCCTTAGTTTTTTGTTTAAGTTCAAACTATTTTAAAGTACGCTCCCTTAAAAGTTGAGCATAAGTCGGGTATAAAAGTTTCTCGGTGGTTGCACAAAAAAGCCTGGCTCATCAAATGTTCCATCAAAGTCAAGGTCTACTGGGGCACCATTGGTGAAATATAATTCATCAAAAATGTTGTTCACAAACAAATTAAGCTGGCTGCGTTCACTAAACCTAATAGACAGACCTACGTCAGCTACTACAAATTCAGGGGTTTTAAACCGATCGTCATTCGTAGGCTCTAGATAGGATTCACTAACATACCTTGCAGAAAGGCTTAAGCTAACTCTCTTAAGAAAGGAATAGGTTATGGTTCCATTTCCCATCAATTCAGGACTAAGCGCGGGAGTTACGTTAGTAAACACTTGATTACCTTCTGGTGCATAACGGTCGATTTCAGCTTGCATGTAAGTTCCATTTCCTGAAAGACTTAGTTGATCGTTGAGCTTGAAGGTAAAGTCAATTTCTACACCTGCTCTAAAGCTGCTTGGCATGTTTTTTCTAAGTTGAAGAAATCCTTCAGGAACAAACTCTCCAATGGGCGCAATCTCATTTTCAAACTGCATATAAAAACCGTTCACTTGTCCTGAAAGCCTTGGGTAATTGAAGTTTAAGCCAAGCTCATAGTCATTAACATATTCGGCCTCTACATCACCATTTTGAATACTTGTGAGATTTGAGCCATTCAATTGAAAGCCGCCCAAAAGATCGATTTTGGTTGGCTCTCTCCCATTTCTTCCTGCTGAGGCATAAACGGACCTGTATTCATCAAGCTGGTAGGTTATGCCAAGCTTTGGATTAATAAAAGTCCAGTCTAATGCTACATTTCCTTCATTTGGCAACAGAGTCTGATCTGGGTCAATATTTAGAACTAGTGTTCTAAATTGAAGATCTCCATAAACTTTGAATTTGCCGAAAGCATAGTCTCCCTTCGCGAAAAAACTGAGCTCATTTTTGTATGAATCCTCTACGTAATAAGGATTGGCTTGGTCAGGCATTAATTCCTCTCTATTTTGTCTTTGAAAGGTGTAAGCGTGAACTCCGGCGTGCAGATTTGTTTTTCCTGACTCGCTAGAGTAATTGACATTTGACATTAATCCATAGTGGTCATTTCGAAGTGGGAAGTTGATCTGATCCAAGCCTCCTGTGCCGTTAGGGAAAGTAGAAAAGAAATCACCCCCTGCCCCGCCATAGTAGAGGGTGCTTGCAAGGGATAAGCGAGAGTTGAATAAACGCGTGTGCTGTCCTTGAATCATCCACTGACCAAAATCATCGCGATCATTTTCGTTTAAGGGGTTGGTTTTAGGGTCTTCTTTTATTTGACTAAGGGCCACAGGAGTATAGGCTAAACCATTTGCTGTATTTCCAATGAACCCAGTAATTTTTATCAGGTCTTTTTCTCCAAAGTATCCAGCTGAGCCAAAGAATGATTGTGACTTAGAGTCAGTGTTGTCTCGGTAGCCATCTGAGGTAAAGGTGGTATATCGTGAAGAGAAAGCCCATTTGTTCTCCATAACCCCGGTATTCATGCCTAAACTTCCTCTCAATGTTCCGAAGGAACCTGCTACAAGTTCAGCGCTTCCTGAAGGTTTATCTTGGTTCAAAGGGCTAGACTCGAAGTTAACGGAACCCGCAAAAGAGGCGGTTCCGTTGGTACTGGTTCCTGCTCCTCTTTGTATTTGAACAGATTCAATATTATTCGCTAAGTCAGTAAAGTTAGAAAAGAAAACCCCTTGGTCGATCATGTCATTGAGTGGGATCCCATTCAGTGTTATGTTAACCCTCGTTTGGTCGATTCCCCTGAGTCGAAATTGAGAGTAATTCGAAAAGCCTGTTCCATTTTCTGAATATGATAGGATAGAAGGGGAGCTTTGCTCAAGCAGATAAGTTGGGTCTTGACCCACATACTCTTCTTGTATGTCTTTAGCAGTCAAAGTTTTTTGGCTTACAGGAGCATTGGGCTGAGCTTTGAATGCTTTAATTACAACTTCTTCAAGATTGACTTGGGGGCTTAAGTTGATGGTTAGATCATCTAGATTTTTAGAAGAATAAGTTTGCGACGCATAGCCTACATAACTCACGTTAACGCTAAACTCACCTTCTGGAAGCTCTAATGAGAATTTGCCTTCTTTATCTGTACTCGTTCCTCTTTGCGGGACGGGAGCGTAGATATTTACTCCAATTAAGGCTTCACCGCTTTTAGCGTCTATTACTTTTCCTTTAGCAATGTTTTGGGCATTTAGGCCTATGGAAGTAAGGATAGTTAGACCTATTGCAATTAAATTTTTCATAACAAGTTTTTCTTTCAAATAAAAAATTGAAAAACTTGGGGCTAATTTTTCTTGAAATTGATTTCAAAAAACCTTATTTTAACAAATAAGGTATCTGTCTCCCTTCGACCGCATTACCGGCATCAGGTTCAACGGGTATGATCTCAGCCTTAAAG
>CAJXMH010000052.1 GCA_913056345.1 uncultured Flavobacteriales bacterium
ATAATCTAACGCATAATTACAGCATCAATGGTAACTGTCCTATTCCTGGCGATTCCTCTTGCGCTTATATTTGGTCGTTTACAAGCCCAACTTATGATAGCACCAAGGAGGTTTATGTATTCAAAAGGCAGTCTAATTTTAACGGCACCCTTCGATGGACACCCGACTGCAGTGACTTAGATTCAAGCGGTGGGGCAAAAACCTATATTTTTTTAATAAGAGTTCAAGACGGCCACTGTCCTGTACCTGCTATTAAACACGAGGTTATAGAAATAACTGTTCTACCTGATCCGGCTAATCCTTGCGGAACAATTACTAATCTTAAGAATGAAGCGAATTGGACAGAAGATGTACAACTCTTTCCAAATCCAACGAATGGTTTGATTCAAATGAATTTACCCAAACAAGCTTTACAGCTTAGGGTATTTACTTTAAGTGGTCAGCTATTACAAGAGCAACCGTTTAATGGTACTAGCAATGCTGAATTCAATTTAGAAGGCCCTTCAGGAATCTATTTCCTTGAAATAAGCAATAAATACGGGGAGCGTGTCTTTAAGAAAGTAGTGAAGCAGTAATCAATCCACTTGGATTACATTGGTTTGTTTGCTAACTGATAGTGATAAAAAGGTTTCTACCTTAGCAATGTTGTTCATTTGAAAGAGGCTACTCATCACAAATTCGCGGTATTTTTCCATATCGTTGAGCAGTATTTTTAAGATAAAGTCTGAGTCGCCGGTCACATAATGACACTCCATTACTTGAGGAATTTTTACGATCTGAATCGTAAACTCATCCACCAATTCTTTAGAGTGATCTTTCAAGGAGATGTGCGCAAAGGCGTAGAGCTTCTTTCCCAATTTATCAGGATTCAATACGGCAGCATAATGATCAATAATGCCCGCTTTTTCTAACTTTTTGATGCGCTCAAAAACAGGCGTGGTCGACATCTTTAGTTGGGCCGCCAATTCCTTTATGGTCATGCGTCCATCTTGCTGCAGCAATGAAAGTAAGCTTGCATCTGTATCGTCTATTTTTTTCATGGAATTAGAATATTATTCGCTTTAAGCTCAGTTGTGAGAGTTTAATTCTGTATCTGTTGGATAATTCAGTGTAAAATTAGAATATTATTCTGCAAAATAAAATATTACTAGATTAAAGATTTAGTGATGGTTATTTTCGCTTATCAAATCTTCTAATTGTATAACAAATGGCGAGCATTGAAGTCAAACTGCCTAAGATGGGCGAAAGTATCAAAGAGGCGACACTCCTTAATTGGCTTAAAAAGAGCGGAGAAAAAATAGAGAAAGATGAGCCAATTCTAGAAGTGGCAACCGATAAAGTTGATTCAGAAGTGGCCGCTCCTGAGAGTGGAGTGCTAGCTAAACTGATGTTTCAGGAAAACGATGTTGTAGCTATTGGTGAAGTAATAGCAATTATTGACACCGAAGCTTCTGCAAAAGCGAAATCTGCAGACGATCAGCCTAAACCTGAGGTAGAGGAGCAGTTAAGCAGTGCACCCTCAACTTCAGATGATTCAGAAAGTAGTGCTGACCAAACACACGGCAGTAACTTAGAGCGACATGATGAGAGAGGGCGCTTTTTCTCTCCCTTAGTGCGTAGTATAGCTGAAAAGAAAGGTTTGAGCATGGAAGAGCTTAGCCGTATTGAAGGAAGCGGTGCTAAAGGAAGAGTGCTCAAAAAAGACCTTTTGGCTTATTTAGAATCACCTCGCCAAGTTGCAGTGCCTGCTCATAAAGCTGTTAGTCAAGCGCCAAATCAAGCTGCTGCTGCTGCAGGAGTTTATGAAGGTCGCTATGAAATTATGGAAATGGACCGCATGCGTGGCATGATCGCGGACCATATGGTTCATTCCAAACAAACTTCACCACATGTGACGGCTTATGTTGAGGTAGATATGACTAAGATCGTTAAGTGGAGAAACAGAGTAAAAGATGCATTTCAGCAGAAGCACGAAGAAAAGATCACATTCACACCCATTTTTGTGGAAGCTGTAGTAAAAGCCATCCAAGAATTTCCCATGATCAACGTCTCTGTTGATGGCAAGAAAATCGTGGCGAAGAAAGACATCAACATTGGTTTGGCAGCAGCTTTGCCAACAGGTAATTTGATTGTGCCCGTAATTAAAGAAGCTGATAAGAAAAACCTTTTGGGCTTGACTGCTTCGGTTAATGAATTAGTAGATAAAGCAAGAAATAACAAATTAGGAGGAGACGAGATTAAGGGGTCAACCTTTACCATTAGCAATGTAGGAACTTTTAGAAGTGTCATGGGTACTCCGATCATTAATCAACCTGAAGTAGCCATTTTAGCCACCGGTGCCATTCGCAAAAAGCCTGCGGTAGTAGAAACTGATCACGGTGATATGATTGCCATTCGACACCTGATGTACTTGTCACTTTCATTTGATCACAGAGTGGTAGACGGAGATCTAGGCGGTTCATTCTTAGCTAGAATTATGGATCATTTGGAAGCGTTTGATGAGGAGAGAGAAATAGGGTAGAGAATAGAGTATTGAGAGCTTCCAAATTCTAAGGTCTAAACTCTAAAGTCTAAGTTCTAAAAAAGAAATACGATGAAAAAATTAAATAAAACCACATTAAAAAACGCCTTTACGTTGATGGCCGCTGCCAAAACCATGACGGAGGTGTATGAAGAGAACTTTAAAGTAGTGTCAAAGTATGTGCATGCCACTTCGCGCGGACATGAAGCCATTCAGTTAGCGACGGCGATGCAATTGAAACCATACGATTATGCTTATCCTTATTATCGAGATGACTCGATTTTATTGGGTATTGGCATGAAACCTTACGATTTGATGCTGCAATTAATGGCCAAGAAAGATGATCCTTTCTCAGGTGGCAGAACCTATTATTCTCACCCTTCTTTAAATGATGCAGATAAACCTAAGATTCCGCATCAATCTTCTGCCACTGGTATGCAGGCTATTCCTGCCACTGGAGCGGCCATGGGAATGCAATATAAAGAGCTATTGAAAATTGAAAAGAAAGATAAACCCATTACCGTTTGTTCTTTGGGCGATGCCTCAGTAACTGAAGGGGAAGTAGCCGAAGCCTTTCAAATGGCAGCCTTGAAGCAATTGCCGATTCTGTATTTGATTCAAGATAACGAATGGGACATTTCGGCGAATGCCAAAGAAACTCGAGCTCAAGATGCTTATCAATACATTCAGGGTTTTCATGGCATAGAAGCGGTGAGCATTGACGGTAGTGATTTTCAGGAATCTTATCAAGCAGTTGAGAAAGCGATTAAGACCATCCGTAAAGAGCGCCGACCTTATTTGATTCATGCCAAAGTGCCCTTATTGAATCACCATACTTCTGGCGTGCGCATGGAATGGTACCGCGATGATTTAGATGAGCAGAAATTACGCGACCCTTATCCCAAGATGGTCAAACTCATGAAGGATAATGGCTTTAAGGATGGCGAACTAAACAAAATTGAAAAGCAAGTCCGCAAGCAGGTAGAGGCTGATTATGAAAAAGCATTAGCAGCTGACGATCCAACTCCGGAAGACCTTTACACCCATGATTATGCACCTACTGAAATCACAGAAGAGAAAGGTGAAAGAAGTCCTGAAGATGGAGAAGCTGTGGTGATGGTGGATTGTGCTTTGCATGCGGTAGAAGAGCTAATGAAGAACAATGACAAGTGCCTGCTTTACGGTCAGGATGTTGGTGGAAGACTAGGTGGCGTTTTTCGTGAAGCTGCAACCCTGGCCCAAAAGTTTGGCGATGAAAGAGTATTCAACACGCCCATTCAAGAAGCTTTTATCGTAGGTTCTACGGTGGGAATGGCAGCAGTTGGTTTGAAGCCAATTGTAGAGGTACAGTTTGCCGATTACATTTTTCCAGGCATGAACCAATTGTTTACCGAATTGAGTCGGGCGCATTATTTGACCAATGGCAAGTATACCGCGGACATGATTTTGAGAGTGCCGATTGGTGCTTACGGCAGTGGAGGGCCTTATCATTCTTCTTCTGTGGAAACCATGATTGCTAATATTAAAGGGATTAAAGTGGCTTATCCAAGTAGCGGAGCAGACTTGAAAGGAATCCTAAAGGCGGCTTATCATGATCCCAATCCGGTAGTGATCTTTGAACACAAGGGTTTGTATTGGTCGAAAGTGCCGGGAACCTTAGCCGCCAAAACCATTGAACCGGCTGAAGATTACATTTTGCCATTAGGAAAAGCGAGGGTAGTGCAAGAATCATCACAAGCTTGTATTCACGAAGGTCAGGCATTGACCGTGATAACCTATGGAATGGGCGTTCACTGGGCTTTGAATGCGTCTAAGGAGTTTGGCAATAAAGTAGAAATCGTTGACTTAAGAACGTTGAACCCTTTGGATGAAGAAACCATATTCAATTCCGTTAAAAAGAATAACCGTTGCTTGGTGCTGACTGAGGATTGTCTTCAAAATTCTTTCGCTAGAAATTTGGCGGGCTTGATCCAAGAAGAGTGTTTCACTTCACTAGATGCGCCAGTTAAGGTGATGGGTTCGGAAAGCATGCCAGCAATTCCATTAAATTCAGTGCTTGAGCAGACTATGATTCCTAATGCAGAGAAGGTAGCTGCTAAAATTCAAGAGTTGCTCGATTTCTAGTATTCACAATACATATAGCGCAATTTCAATCCCTTTTGGTTTTACTAAAAGGGATTTTTTGTCAATATAGTTAGATAAAATGTAAAATATATTTTACATTTGGTAAAAAATATACGTCATGAATAAATTGAAATTATTACCAAGATGGTGCCGATACATCGGTTTAGTGCTTGTGATCAGTTGTATTGGTATGTTTGTAGCTGATCCTGAAGTCATATTCGGAGAACTAACATGGAGCATTTTTGGAGACGCAGAAGAGGGCTTTTTTGTGAGGTCTGTTCCTGCGCTTCTGGATTCTAACCCCAACGATCCAACCTTCAGTTTGATTTCTTGGGTAGAAAATGACATTAGTAATGAATTGATGCTCACCGCCATGCTTGTTGGGACCTACCTTATTGCCTTTGCAAGAGTAAAAGAAGAAGATGAGTTCAGCCATCAATTACGATTGGAAGCCATGAGTCAAGCTCTGGTTTATAATGGTATAATCTTGTTAATCTTCAATTGGTTGGTTTATGATGGACTGTTTCTTTATGTGATGATGACACAATTGTTTAGTTTCTTATTGCTGTTTAGCTTCATTTTCGCCATGAAAATTCGCAAGCAGCGTAAAATGGTTGGAGATGAAGAATAGTATCAAGGTAGAGCGAGCGAAGAAAGACCTTACGCAGGCTAAGTTGGCCAAACTAACCGGAGTCAGTCGACAAACCATCAATGCCATTGAACTAGGAAAATATGTTCCTTCAGCTTTATTGGCCCTGAAAATGGCACAGATCTTTGAATGTCAAGTAGAGGAGATATTTCAGTTGGAAGAGGGGGAATAGCTTATTTTAAAGCTATGTAATCGATCTCCAGCTCAAATTCTTGTGGTTTTTTATTGGCAATCAAAAAGCGAAGTTCTTTGATGGTATTCGCCTCAAAATTTGGCATGTCTAAAGATCTACCTCTCCAAGAAGGATAAAAGTCTTTCAGTCGTAATTCAATTTCTTCCCATTCACCAGAAGTTTCAAAATACTGAATGTAGGAGTGACGATCGTAAAGGTCTCTTTTAAGTCGAAATTGATAGCGCTTGCCATCACCTTTTAAACGAATTATGACTTTCTTATAACCTTGAGCTTCAGAAAAATTTACCGTTTTTCGAATAGAGGTGAAGCCCCCATTGTTCTCTAAAGAGACCTCTCCTTTGAAGACACCATTGCCATCTTCATTTACGTTGTAATAACCTTCAGAAAGACCGCCCATAACACCATCATTGACCACAGACCAGTCATTCTGGCTTTTGGCGGTAAAATCGTATAA
>CAJXMH010000053.1 GCA_913056345.1 uncultured Flavobacteriales bacterium
ATAAAAGAAGAATAGAAAGCCGCTGCTTATTTAGGTAGCGGCTTTTTCTAATTTTTTTACCAACTCCTTTCTATAGCTTCTAGAAATAGGGAGTGATTCGTTGTTTATGAACACACTTTTCGAATTATATTCTTCTATGTGGGAGAGGTTAACTAAGTAACTGCGGTGAATTCTTGCAAAATTGTTTTGATACAAAGCTTCTAGATGATTTAGGCTGTTACGTTCCGTAAAAGTATCTTCTTTAGTGACTACATTAATGTATGAACCATCTGAAGCGAAATAAAGTACTGATTTCAAGGGTAGCATTTTCTTCCCGAACTTTGAATTAACGGTAATCATTTCCTCTTTTTTGCTCTTAGCAATTTCAAGCACGGCTAAAATGTCACTTTCTTTATAAGGTTTTGTGATGTAGGCCATTGGTTTTGTTTTTACCGCTTGTTTTAGGGTGGGAACTTCATTATTGGCAGTTACATAAACAAAATTAATCGACTTTTTCTGAAGTTCATTTCCAATATCAATACCTGTTTTAGGTCCGTCAATTCGTATGTCTAAAAAGTAGAGTTCCACTCCTTTATCTAAATACTGGAGTGCTTCATCGTAATTATCTACTATACCAAGCACTTCTACATCAAATTTGCCAAGCATTAATTTTAAATGATCGGCGACGATAAAATCGTCTTCAACTATTACTGTTTTCATATTATAAGGTTTAGTTCAAATCCTTTTCCTTCCTCGCTTTTCACCTCATATTCTGCTTTCAATTGCTTGCAAAGCAGCTTTACAAGGTTAGGCTCTTGACCTTTTGCTAATCCAATCCCATTGTCTTTATAATTAATTTCTAGCTTGTTGGAGTCTCTTTTTAAATTGATCGAAAGGGTGTTATCGGTTTTTATTTTATTCGGAAATGCATGCTTTATTGAGTTGGTAATCAGTTCGGTAATAAGCAAACCTAGATAAACAGCACGATCAATTTTTAGCTCAAAGTCTTGGATGTTTTTCTGTAAGCGGATGGATTTAAAATAGTTGAGGTTGCCAAAATTTTCAATGATACTTTCCAAGTAGGGCTTGATCTTAATTTTTTCTTTAGAGTCGCTCAGGTACAAGTGTTGATGCAAAGTGGCAATTGAGGTAATCTTATCAGAAATTTCTTTTAGGCCTTCTTTGCCCTCCTCTCCCTTATAAAGTTCCCTTCCAATTAAAGAAATAATTAGTTGTAAGTTGTTCTTAATGCGGTGATTGGATTCTCCAACAAGAAATTCATTTTCTTTCACGAGTGTCCTAAGGGTATTATTTTTTCTTTTTACAAATCCATAAAAGAAAAGAAGAATACCAAGCACCGAGACTAGAAGAGAAATAGCGATTATGAAAAGCCTTTCTTGTTTTTCTTGAGCCTGTATTTGAATTTTTGTTTCTCGAATTAGCGCATCTTTTTTCTCAGTTTGCATTGCTTTGTCGAGTTCATAGATGCGATTCATGAAGGTTTTTCGATCAAGTATGTGTTCGGTTTCTTTGAAAAGTAGCGCATAACGCAAGTGTTTTAAAGAGTCTCCTTTTGAATAGTAGGCCTTTCTTAATCCTTCATAAGCATCCATTACAATGCGCTTTTCGTCGCTTTTCGATAAAAATCGAACCCCCACTAAGTAATAGTTAATGGCAGAGTCTAATTCTTGTAATCTCAGAAAGTAGTTTCCATAATTAATTACCAAGTTGGCATAATCAGTTGAAGGCTTATCTTTTCGCAGTGAAATGGCCTTCCTGTAATAGAATTCAGCGGAATCTAATTCTGACTTTCTTTCGTAAAGATTACCTAACTCATTATAGCTGGTGGCTTGATCGTCTATTAAATCATGTTTTGTGGAATATTTAAGAGAGTTTAAGCTGAGTGAAATAGCGGTGTCGAGAAGGCTGCTATCATTCAGTATATAGGTGGCCTCATTGTAGTTGGCGGCTGCTCTATGAAAAAAGTAGCTCTTTATGGTGTCTGATGCCTCAAGCAGTCTTCTTCTTTCCTCTTTGACAAGTACAAAAGCCGCATCAAACATTTGCATTTTTCTGTAAAGCTCGAGCAGAACAGACTTTGCTTTTAATTCGAGGTTTAAGTTGTCGTGCTGTTTAGCTAGATCTATAGCTTTGAATATTGATTGGTAAGAGCTATCAGCCGAATAGAGTAAAGAGTTTACTTTGCTATAATCTAATAACCATTGGTAGCGCTGCTTATAATTATCATTTGGAATGGTTGATTCAATTTTATTCATAAAAGTTAGCGCTTCCTCATAGTTGCCTTCAGCAACGAGCTTCTCAATGCTATCTTTAGGATATGAAATGGATTTGCTAAAAGCTGAACAAGCAAAGCACAACAGTAAACTAAAAAGTATGATAGGTTTTTGATTCAACATTAATCACTTATCTTTTACAAGGTTGTTGTGTTTGTAAAAATGGACATACCTGAGGGTAGATGCTACTTTTCATGCTTTCTGAATTAAATGGAGCTTAAATCCTTCAGCATCTCCCGTATTTAGTTCAAATTTTGCTTTAAGTTGCTTACAAAGCAAGCTAACTAATTTAGGTTCTTGTGTTTTCGCTAAGCCAACTCCATTATCTTGGTAACACAATTCTATATTGCTTTTTTTCTTTAATAAATTGATTGAGATCAGTTTAGCTGTATTTGATTTATTTTGAAAAGCATGTTTGACCGAATTTGTAACCAATTCAGTAAGCAATAAGCCAAGGTAAACTGCTTGGTCAACCTTTAACTCAATTTTCTCTAGTCTCACATTTACCTCAATATTTTCAAAATAGTTAAGACTTTTAAAATTTTCTAAGATGTTCGCGAGATAGGCATCAATGTTTACTTTTTCTTTAGAGTCATTTACATGGAGGTGTTGATGCAATGTAGCAATAGAAGTGATTTGATCCGACACCTCTTTTAAGCTTTCCCGATCGTCCTTTTCTTTATATAGCTCTCTCCCAATCAAGGAAATAATAAGCTGTAAATTGTTTTTAATGCGGTGATTAGATTCTCCGACTAAAAAACTATTTTCTTCTGCTAAAGTGGCAAGTTTTTTATTCTTTCTTTTCGTAATGAAATAAAAATAGGCTAAGGTAATGGTAGTAAGAGCTGCACAACCAAGTATAATAAGGGTAGTTTGATGACGGCTTTCTGTTTTTATCAGTGAAGCTTTTTGTTTATTGAAGGCTGCCTCTTTTTCTTTTGTAGCGTATTTAGTATTCAGATCTAGGATTTTTGACCGATAGATTTGCTGATCTAACAAATGGTTGAAGTAAGCTTGTTTGTATTTGTTTCGATGGTATTTTAGGGAATCACCCTTTTGAAAGTAAGCATCTTTTTTACCGCCATAAGAATTGCTGATCAAAGCATATTGTGGCGATTCTTTTAAGTACAGTAGTGCTTTGTCCATGTAAAATAGGCATGAATCATAATTTTTTTCTTTTAGTTGAATTTGACCATAGTTTTGAAGTGCATTCGCATAATTTACGCTATCGCTCTTATCCCAATATTTTAGGGCTTTAAGGAATTGGCCTTTAGCTGTATCAATCTTTCCTAGCTTTTGATAGATGTTACCTAACTCTAGATAAGAGTAGGCCATTAAGTCAGTCCGGTAGATACTTTTTGCCAAGGCGATAGACTTTTTAGAGTATTGAATTGCGGTATCAATATTTTGCTCGCCCATTCCACTGGCAAACATTTCATTATGCACTGCCGAGGCCCTATTAAAGAAACTTGTCTGCAAAGGCAATTTGGTGCCATCAATACCACTTAAGTATTGATGAATCAATACTAGTGCATTTTCGTATTTTCTAATTTTACGATAAATCTCAATTTGTTTGATTGCTGCAGCAAATTCTAGATCTTGAAATTGGAATTGCAGGCTGATTCGCTTTGCTAGTTCAGTTTCTTGAAGTGAACGGTCAAGCTGATTTTCTGCGTAAGCAAAAGAAGCGTTATTTAGCAATTGTTTGGCGGTTGTTTTTGCTTCTGAGGTAGAAAGTGCCTTTAAACTTTTTTCCAAATATTGAGTTGCCAACTCAAACTCACCTTTTTCATTTAAGGCAAATAGACTATCTGTATTAAAAGGTAAACCTGTGCTTTTTACCTCAGCAGTATAGCATAGAAAAACTAAAGTCAAACAGATCTTATAAAGGTGCCTGGTCATTCAGATAAATTTGCCCAAAGGTAGTTTTTCTGCTTTTTGCTATTAAGCTAAAGATATGCTGTTTACATCAAAAAACAGTCATTTAGAACACTGGAGAGAAGGTTTAACTCACTTTCTGGAAGTTTTCAATTTGATCAACTAAAACGATAATGGGATGTAAAAAGGAGACAGTCAGAACAAAAAAGTGTCGTTCACAGCAAATTTTGAAATAAGAGAAAAGTGGCTACTACATTTGGTTAAAATATTTTAA
>CAJXMH010000054.1 GCA_913056345.1 uncultured Flavobacteriales bacterium
TCACGAAAGTGAGCATGAGGGTGGTCATCACACCAATACAGCACCTTTACTTTTTATCATATTGGCGCTTTTAATTGGGGTTGCCACTCGTCACTTTGTGAAGAAAAGCCCTTTTCCTTTTACGGTTTTACTATTGATCATTGGGCTCATCCTTGGGGTGCTCAATCGACTAGGCTATTTTGGTGATATTGCTCTTGGCAGCATGCACCTTAGTTTAAACGGTTTAAGTGAATCCGTTGAATTTGCCGCTAATATGGATCCTCATATGTTGCTCTTCATTTTCTTGCCGATCTTGATCTTTGAAGCTTCTTTTGCCATGGATCTGCATACCTTTAAACGCTCGGCTACTAACGCTGTACTGCTTGCAGTTCCAGGGATTTTAATGGCTTTGGGCTTAACCGCTGCTCTGGCCATGGGGCTAAAGTTCGCTGGTATTGGCTTGGGCAATTGGAATTGGTCTTTGGCCTTAATGTTTGGGGCTATTGTTAGTGCTACAGACCCAGTTGCTGTAGTTGCTCTATTGAAAGATCTTGGTGCAAGTAAAAAGTTAGGTACTCTGATTGAAGGAGAATCTCTCTTAAATGATGGAACAGCTATTGTGCTCTTCATGGTTTTCTTTTTAGGTATTACAGGCCAAGCTACTGAAGGAAGTCCAATTATAGAATTTTTTAGAGTTGCCTTTGGTGGTTTATTAGTTGGAGGTATTATTGGGTATATCCTGATCTATTGGATCAAGAATGTATACAATGATGCTTTAGTGGAAACGAGTTTAGTGGTGGCAGCTGCCTACCTCACCTTCTTTTTGGCAGAGCATAGCTTTAAGGTATCAGGTGTTTTGGCCTTGGTGGCACTCGGATTGATCGTAGGAGGTGTTGGTCGTTCGCGTATCAGTCCGCAGGTTGAGCACTTTATGCATGAGTTTTGGGAATTGGCTGGTTTTATTGCCAATTGTTTGATCTTCTTGATTGTTGGAATAGTTGTAGCAGAGCGCAGCGTGTTTAGCGCAAACGACTTTTTACTGTTAGCGATCTTTTACATTGGGATTCACCTTGTAAGAGCTCTGGTAATGAGTGTTTTATATCCTTTTATGCGAAAGGCAGGATATGGCTTGCCTAAAAAAGATGCTGTTATTGTTTGGTTTGGAGCGCTGCGCGGGGCAATTGGTTTAGCTTTAGCTTTAATTGTTGCAGGAGTAGATGATCAGTATATTTCGAAAGAGATCAAAGATCAGTTTTTGTTTTTCACTGCCGGAATAGTGACACTCACTTTATTGGTTAATGCTTCTACCATTAAATACATCATTCAATATTTGGGCTTGACCAAGGTTAGTCCGGCAAAGGCATTAATGGTTAATAACGCGAGAGATTATTTGCATGAGAGTGCGGCTAATCAGATCGAGCGCTTGAAGAAAGACCGCTTTATTAAGAAGTCTGATTGGGATGAAGTTGAGAATTTTCTTCCTTCAAAGGATGAAAGAATGGAGGTTGAGGAATTGCAAAAACAGGAAGCCATAGCAGAGTTAAGAAAGCGCTTTCTCGAAGCTGAAAAAAGTAGCTATTGGCATCAATTTAGAGATGGCTTACTAGGATCGTCAGCAGTTAGGATTTTGAGCGATAATATTAGCCAATTATTAGATGAAGGTGGAACAGTTAGTCTAAGTGAAAGAAAAGACTTAGAAGAAAGTTGGAAGACTCCTGACTTTTTAAGAAAGGCTAGTGAATGGCCATTAATAGGCAAATTGGTTAAAGACTGGTATCTAGATCGGGTTACCTTAAGTTATGACTGTGCAGTAAGTTTCGTTTTAGCTCAAGAAGAGCTCTTGAAATTGGTAGAGAGTATGATTCGTTCTGAAAAAGAGGATGCGAATGCCCTTTCTATGATCGAGAACGAAATAAATGCCAATAGAATTGAAGGACAAACGTTTGTCCGAAACCTTAGGAAAGAACATCCTGCAGTTTATAAAGCAGTATCAACGCAGCAGGCTGTTAGGTCATTGTTAAACTATGAAGTTAAAACAATCGAGCGTTTACAGAAAAGGGGTAGGATTGATGCAGGAGAAACAGCGCGCATGCTAGCTGAAATAGATGAAAGGACGAAGCAACTTCAGAAGAACCCTCCTGAGATCAAAATGGATGAAGTGCCCAAATAGAAGAGGCTTTGAAATTACCTTAAGATTTTTCGCACGAAGGCTACGGTAAAATAGGACATCAAAAATACGCCTGCCCAGCCTTCAACTGCAGAAAGCCAGCGAATATGTCCCGAGGGATAATAGTCACCATATCCAATTGTAAAGAATGTTATGGCACTGTGGTAAAACGATTTTTCGACTAAGCTTAAATGATCTGGATCACCCACTGATGATACAATTTCTGCATGCACAAAAAGCGGCAAAATAATATACAGCAATGAAAAAAAGCAGAGAACCACAATCATGCTGAAAAACACTCTTAAAGGCGCAGTAGCGAATAATCCTGCTTTATCAAAAATCAGCCATTGGGCTCCATACAAGAACTTGGCTTTTTGAGCTTCCACGCCACCTTGCTTCTTCCCATTTGCAAGATTAGCCTTCATTTCAAATCGTTTAAATGCAACATAAGCTTTGTCTTCCCAATCGTACTTTCCATTTTGATGAAAGCTTTCCTTGAGCAGGTTAAACTGTTGCGCCTTACTTCTTAGCAAAGTGTGATGTTGATTAGCAATAAGCTGGTAGGCTTGGTTTTCATCCCAAGAAATGAAAAGCTTACCCATCATTTTCAGTCCTTCAATTTTCAGACTATTCAATTCAACGGGATATTCACCAGCTTGAAAATCGATAATGTCTTTAACAATGGAGTAGGAAAGGTCTAAAACGTTCCCTTTCGAGACCCTAAAATCGCAGTAGCCTCCCAATCGTCCATCACGGATACTTAAGTTGTTGAATTCGCTAGCCTTAAACGAAAGCATTCCACTCCCGAAGATGCTACCGTCAAATGAAACCTGACTAGGACCAAAAGAAATTTTCTCAAAAGTTTTTTCCCCATGTCCAAATATGGCATGGCGGAAGCTAATTTTCCCTTCTGCAAATTCAGCTTCATTGAAACTTATATTACCATCGCCAAAGTTTACCCTCCTAAATTCTGCTTTGCCTTTTCCGAAATCAACCTTTCTAAAATCGATTTTATCTCCTTTAAAGCTTGCCTTATCAAAGCTTACATTGCCGTTTTCAAAGCGAGCGTATTGAAAATTGCAGTTACTTTTTTTAAAGTCTGCTTGCCTAAAGCTGACATTCCCCTCCCCAAAATGGGTGTTGACAAACAAAACGTCTTCGCAATCAAAAACACAAGAAGAAAAGCGCAAATCACCTTTGTCAAATTCTGCAAAACGGAAGTTAAGCTCTTCTAAATAGAATTCTACTCGATTAAAATTTAAGCTTGAAGTACATTTTGCATGTCCAAAATTGACCCGACCTAAGTTAAAAACGGAATGGGAGAAATCACCTGAACCTTCCGTAAAGTTGGCATAGCCAAAATCAGTTCCATATTCACTTTCAAAAAAAGCATGGCTAGCCTTAAAGTTTTTCAGTTCAATTTCTTTAAGATCATCAAGCTTTCGGAGCTTACGATAGCTTGCAAGAGAGAAGTCTTTGAGGTAGCAATCATTTAAATTGATTTTCTCTCCTTTATCAATTTTATCGTAAACAGTGCTGATATCAGGTGCGCCCAGTTTAATTGCACTGATCTTATGGCTGCCCTTCCATTTTTCTACAATAGCAGTTCTTTCGAATTTTCTGCCATCAGCTAATTCAATGGGAGCGTCTTGAAAACTTACTTTGTAGTCAATGGAGTTGAGTGACATGCCTTTTAAATCAATGTTTGAAAATAGACATATTATAAATAGTGTGCAATAGTTGAAATCAAGCGCTACTCTGGCCTACTTTTAAATCAAACGGCTGAACATATTCAGTCGAGCGGGGAACCAGTGCTCTTTTTTAATTTTGTCAAGAGCACTCTAATTGAAATGCTTAAAAAATAAAAGTTAGTGCATAAAAAAAGCCGCTTGCTAATGCAAACGGCTTTGATATGTGGGCCCTACTGGATTCGAACCAGTGACCCCCTGCTTGTAAGGCAGGTGCTCTGAACCAACTGAGCTAAGAGCCCT
>CAJXMH010000055.1 GCA_913056345.1 uncultured Flavobacteriales bacterium
ACAAAAGGAGCTTTCTTAAGTCCCATTTTATTGTTGGAAAAAGATCCCTTCAAAAATCGGGCGGTGCACGAATTAGAGGCTTTTGGTCCGGTAAGTACCATCATGCCTTACAAAGAATTGGGTGAGGCAGTTGAGTTAGCGCAAATGGGCAAAGGCTCTCTTTGTGCTTCTATTGCAACCAATGATGATAAGATCGCTACAGAATTTACCGTGGAAGCTGCTTCCCATCATGGAAGGATCCTAGTCTTAAACCGTGAAAGTGCCAAACAAAGTACCGGACACGGTTCACCTTTACCAACCTTAGTTCACGGTGGACCGGGAAGAGCCGGTGGCGGTGAAGAAATGGGCGGCATGCGAGGAGTAAAACACTACTTGCAACGTTGTGCGATTCAAGGTTCGCCGACTACCATTACCGAAATCACCGGGATCTATCAACCCAATGCAAAATACAAAGAAGCTGAACAGCATCCGTTCAAATATCATTTCGAGGACATTGAGGCTGGGATGAGTTTGAAAACGCATAAGCGTACCATCACTGATTCTGAGATAGCCAATTTTGCCAACCTTTCTTGGGATCACTTTTACGCCCACACAGATATCACTTCTTTAGGTCACACAATATTCGAGAAGCGAGCAGCACACGGTTATTTCATTCTTTCCGCTGCAGCGGGATTATTCGTTTATCCTAACAAAGGACCGGTAGCGGCCAATTATGGTTTGGATACTTGTCGTTTTATGCGCCCGATCTATCACAACGATTCCATTTATGTGCGTTTGACTTGTCAAGAGAAAAGAGACAAGGATGTAAGAGGGAAGCAATTTCCATCAGGAGTAGTGAAATGGTTTGTTGAGGTCTTTGATCAAGACGATGAGAAAGTAGCCATTGCTACTGTATTGACTATGGTAGCCAAGAAAAGTCCGTTTGCAGAGATCAAACGTAGTAATGTGGAAGACTATCTAGCCAAGTTGAAAGAAGACACCAAAGCCAATTGGGGAATCATGACGCCACAGCATATGTTGGAGCACTTGGAAATGGGTTTTAGAAATGCTGCTGGAAAAGAGAAAGTGGAGATCGTAACGCCTGAAGAGCAATTGGAGAAATACCAAGATTCACTTTGGAATTATCGCGCTATGCCGAAGAACTTTAAGATGCCGGCCATGAAAGAAGGAGTAACTGAAGCACTTCGTCATGAGAACATTCAGAAAGCGAAAGAAGCCTTTTTAGAAGCCTGGGATGAATATGAAGCGTATTTCAAAGAAAATCCTAAGGCAGAAACACCGAATGCAGTTTTCGGAAATTTAGACAAAGACCACTGGGATTTGTTGAATCGAAAGCATTTTAACCATCATTTTGAGCAGTTTGGACTAATTTAATTGTGAATTATTAATGTTGAATTTTTAATAAAAAAGTGATGGAAAGAGACAATGTAGTTCAAAGAAAGAGTTTTGATTTTGCAGTTAAAGCGATTAAGCTTTCATATAGTATTCAAGAGAAAAGAAATGAATATGACTTGAGTAGACAGTTAATTAGATGTTCAAGTTCCATTGGAGCGAATTTAGAAGAAGCAATGGGTGGCTACAGTGATAAAGATTTTTTACACAAAGTCACTATCTCATATAAAGAGGCTCGTGAAACTGATTTTTGGATACGTTTAATGGAGAAGGTAGGATTGATTTCGCACGATGAAAAGGCTGAATTACAAAAAGACATTAAAGAAATTCTAAGACTACTTGGAGCGATAAGAAGAACAATGAAGAATAAATTAAAAAAGAAATAGAATTTGATTTTTAAAGATTTAAAACTAAAAATTCAAGATTAAAAATTATAAGAAATGAGCGACGCATACGTAACCATAGATAAAGCCTCAAACGGCTTAGCCACCATCGAATTTTTTCATCCTAAACACAATTCGCTACCCAGTGATATTTTGGCCCAACTGGCAGAGACTATTACTGAGGCTGGTGAAGATGAGGCAGTGAAATTGATTGTTTTAAAAAGTGGAGGTGACCGTACTTTTTGTGCCGGAGCTAGTTTTGATGAACTGATTTCAATCGAGGATTACCCAACCGGAAAAGAATTTTTCATGGGCTTTGCTCGCGTGATCAACGCTTGCAGAAAGTGTCCGAAACTAATTATTGGTAGAGTGCAAGGAAAAGCCGTAGGCGGTGGAGTAGGAGTAGCTTCTGCAGTAGATTACTGTTTGGCGACAAAGTTCTCTTCTATCAAGTTGTCAGAGTTAAATATTGGGATTGGACCTTTTGTGGTTGGTCCTGCGGTTGAGCGTAAAGTAGGCGTTTCAGCCATGAGTCAGATGACCATTAATGCCGATGAGTTTTACAGTCCACAGTGGGCACAAGAAAAAGGCCTTTTTGCTGAGGTACATGACGATGCGGAAGCGCTTGATCAAGCAGTAGAAAAATTAGCTAACTATTTATTGAGTAAAAATCCTGAAGCACAAGCAGAGCTAAAGAAAGTCTTTTGGAGAGGCTGTGAAGATTGGGATAATTTATTAGAAAGCAGAGCTGAATTAAGTGGTAGAATGGTGTTGAGTTCGTATACGAAAGAGATACTGGCACGCTACGCTTAGCTTTAATTACGAATTACGAATCTGTGAATTACGAAAAATAAATCCTTCAATTATGAAAAAGGAAAATCCATTGCGAGACAAAAGTTATGACTTTGCTTTAGCAGCAGTTAATTTATGCTTTAAGTTACAAGATGAAAAAAACGAATTTCTTTTAACAAAACAGTTCATGCGTTCAGCTACTTCAATTGGGGCTAATGTTGAAGAAGCAATCGGAGGACAAAGTGAAAAGGATTTCTTGCACAAAATTTCAATATCTTATAAGGAAGCTCGAGAATCTCATTATTGGTTGCGCCTAATGGGCGATTCAGGGTTGATTGCTGAAGAGGTAAAGTTTGATTTGTTAGATAAGGTGGAAGAGTTATTGAGGATAATTGGCTCCATACAACGAACAATTAAAACAAAAAATAAACTATAATTATAGTCTTATGAATCGTGTTTTGGCGATTCGTAATTCGTAATTAAAAGATTCGTAATTAAGATGATCTATCGTTTCAAAGGTTTCACCCCTGTCGTTCATCCTTCCTCTTTTGTGCATCCGCAGGCAGCGGTAACGGGTAATGTAATAATTGGCAAAGACGTATACATCGGTCCGGGAGCAGCCATACGCGGAGATTGGGGCGGCATTATAATCGAAGACGGTTGTAATGTACAAGAAAATTGTACCATCCATATGTTTCCGGGCATAACCATTAAACTACAAGAAGGCGCTCACATTGGCCATGGAGCGATTATTCACGGCGCCCATATTGGAAAGAATGTATTGGTTGGTATGAATGCTGTAGTGATGGATGAAGCTGTGATTGGTGATGAAAGCATTATTGGCGCTCTGAGTTTCATCAAAGCCAAGGATGTGTTTGAAAAGCGCTCTTTGATCGTAGGAAATCCGGCTAAGAAAATTAAAGAAGTAAGCGATGAAATGATCGCTTGGAAAACCAAAGGCACAGAACTTTACCAACAGCTACCTACTGAAATGAAAGCAGAGTGGCAAGCCACCGAAGCTTTAACAGAAATACCTAAAGACCGACCTATGCAGGAAAGCTTGTATCAGACTTGGGAAGCGCTTAAAAAGAAATAGATTAAG
The DNA here is from genome assembly GCA_913056345.1 of uncultured Flavobacteriales bacterium. Taxonomy (GTDB): domain Bacteria; phylum Bacteroidota; class Bacteroidia; order Flavobacteriales_E; family Vicingaceae; genus CAJXMH01. The sequence continues at coordinate 3,670 of CAJXMH010000055.1, forward strand.
TCTACACCGAAAACTTATCGAGTTCTGCAACTTACAAAAGCCACAATCTTTGAAATTAAAGTGAGAAACCTGCAAGGGAAATTACTCTCAACCCAAAGTTTTACTAACCAAAAACTAGTGGCAGACGACTTAAATCAAAGTGTGGGTATTTACTTTTTAGAGGTTTCGAATGCGAATGGAGAGAGGGTCTTTAAAAAAGTAGTGAAGCAGTAAAGGCAACTATTTCTGTTTTTAGCGTCTATTTGTTAAACAATCTATTATGAAGTTTCTCAAGTCCATTTTTTT
>CAJXMH010000056.1 GCA_913056345.1 uncultured Flavobacteriales bacterium
GAGGATCTGACTCTAGTACGAGAGGACCGGGTTGGACGCACCTCTGGTGTATCTGTTGTCGCGCCAGCGGCACTGCAGAGTAGCTACGTTCGGAAGGGATAAGCGCTGAAAGCATCTAAGCGCGAAGCCTACCTCAAGATGAGATTTCCTTTAAGGGTCGTTATAGACGATGACGTTGATAGGTTGCAAGTGTAAAGGCAGTAATGTCAAAGCTGAGCAATACTAATTACCCGTAAGCTTTCTACTAATGTTGTAACTCCTACTCTTATACTGTATTTTCTTTCTTTTTGATGTCATGATATACATCAATATTGTACACTGAGCGAAGTCGAAGTGCACAATTTGATAACGATTTATGGTGATTATTGCGTTGAGGTTCACCTCTTCCCATTCCGAACAGAGAAGTTAAGCTCAACAGCGCAGATGGTACTGGGCAACCGGGAGAGTATGTCATCGCCATTTTTTTTAAAGCCCCTCGATTTTATCGAGGGGCTTTTTTATGTCAAAATTTTCCTTCATATGAATCGTCTTCAGCGAGCTAAGTTTTTTTATTCAGCTTTGCACTTTAAAGATTGAATGAGTAGCTCCACTTTTCTACTTCAAAGGTTATCTTTGCCGCATGATTCAGCGCCTGTCGTTTTTGATTTTAATGTTTTTTGCCTTGTGTTTGCAGGCTCAAGAACAAACCGATCAGGATGCAGATACCTTGGTATTTGAATATGCCAAGCTTGCTGATCAATTGCACTTCAATGATTTACCCTATCAATCCTTAGATGGTTTTCAAACCTACCGACCAATAGGCCGTCGACACCTACCGTGGGCTCGCTCTGGGAATTTGGGTACGGTTTTGCATCAGCTATTATTCCAAGCACAAGATTGGACCATTGAATCACATTTAGGGGGATACCAGCCGCTGCTCTTAACGCATGATTCCATACGCTATTACCGCATGTCAAGGCCTTTTACTCAGCTTTCTTATGTGAATGGGGCAGAGGCTGAGCAGTATTTTCAGGCCTTTCACTCTCAAAACCTAGGAGAAGGACTGAACCTTAGTTTCAAATACGAGCGCATTACTTCAGAAGGATTTTTCCTGCGTCAGTTGACCAATCATACCCGCTTTCATGCTAGCTTTAATGCCCGTAGCCGCGATCAACGCTTTCGCGCTAAGGGCTACTTTTTTCTCAACAACATTGAAGCACAAGAGAATGGAGGCATAGTGTTTGGCTCTGACGACAATCCTGATGATAATACCGTACTGCTTGACATTGAATTGCAAAATGCCCAAAACCGCAGCCGCTCTCAAGGGGTTTTTGTGGATCAGCAGTATGATCTCTTGCAGCTGAAAGATAGCCTGCCCTTGCTCAGTTTGGGATATGCCTTACGGTGGACCAAAGCCTTTCGTAATTACAACGATAATGTAGCGGCAGATGAACGAGACTTTTTCCCCAACTATTACTTTGACCAAAATCAAAGTGCCGATTCAAGCTATGCAGATGAAGTAAAGCAGGAGCTTTACCTTTTGGCTTGGGAAAACCGCTTTCGCTTTAGCTACAGCTTAGTGGATCAGCATTATTTTCAGAATCAGCTGACTGATCGACGTTTTACGAGTCATTTTGTGGCAGCTGCCTTTGAAGATACACTTTTGGGTAATGCGCTAGAAGCACGCTTTGAAAAAGGCTTGAGTGGATTCTTAGCGGATGAAACAGATTTCTATGCTGCCATTACTTTTCCAAAATGGAAGAGTTTTAACTTACAGGCATACACGGCACTAACTGCTAAGGTACCCGACTTCTTTTGGTGGCGACAAAGAAGCAACCACTACCTGTATGATTTGGAGTGGGAGACCTCTAAGTCTCAGCGCATAGGAGGGAAGCTAAGTGATGACAAAAGTGGTTTGGTTTTGCAGTTGGAAGTCAGCAACCTGCAGGATTGGGTCTATTTTGACAGTTTGCGTTTGCCCCAACAAGCTGCTGATCCCATGCAAGTGGTGCAGTTTCAACTGAGCAAGTCTTTTAATTTCTTGCGCAACTTTCACCTTTTTAACCGCTTGGCTTATCAGTTAATCTCAGATGAAAGCCTGATTCCTTTACCCGACTTGATCTCTTACCACTCTTTTTACTATGAAAACCGCTTTTTCAAGAGCAGTTTGAGTCTGCAAGCAGGCTTTGACTTTTATTGGGTAAATGAATACCAAGGCTATGCCTATGATCCGGCCATGGCTCAGTTTCATTTACGGCCGCAGCCTGAAGCATTGGGCAACATCCAACAGTTGGATTTCTTCTTGAATTTGGGCTTAAGCAAGGCCGCACGCATCATGTTTAAATTTGAAAACCTCTTGCTGCCCAGCTTTAGCGAAGACAGCTACCGCATACAGGATTATCCCATCCCAGGCCGGGTGATGAAAGTTGGTTTGAGTTGGAGGATGTTGAATTAGATTTTTACATTTAATAGTTCAGCTAAGGAGCAAGTAAAAGGAAGACCTGAATTTCTAAATCTCTGATATTTAGGTAAATTCTTGAAATCCCAATAAGTATTAGCCCACTCCTTGAATCCTATTTCTCCTATTTCTACAATTAAATAACCATTCGATTCACGATTATTTTCAAATGGATACTTCAATTTTTCCATCTTTTTTTTGCTATAGAATCTGGGACCATTGCTTTTGATTCTAAAAAGTTTCGAGGATGATTTATCTCCTTTCCCATGCAAAAGCAAGAATTTTGAGGTAACTGTTTGAAAATCTAGGGACAAAGAACCTTTTTGACTATCTATTCTAAAATTGTAAAGCTTTTTTTCCTTTATCCAATCAAAATGAGCCTTATTCTTAATAAAGCCAACTAATAAGAAAGTTTCATCTGGGATTAAATCTCTGTATTTTCCATACAATTCAGGTGCAGATTCTCTAAACTTATTTTCTTCTTTCTGTTTTTCTTTATGAATAGTGTACTTTGCCAAGGCATTCTTTTCATACTGAGAAGTTCTATTTAAAAAGTGGTTGGTTAATTCTCTGATGAACTGTTCAAGGCTTTCTAATCCATCATTATTCTTTGATGGGCTAATATTGAACGCCCCTAATCCCGGAATAATTTCATGAAATCCTGACCTGCGGTAGACCTTATCACCGGGGTATAGAACATAAGCTCCGCCTGTTCTTCTTATGGCATCTTTGTAAGCATGCATTTTTAATAAGTCAGCTCTTTTGTAGAGACCTTTTCTATGTTCTTCTTTTTCAACACTTAGTTCTGACTGTTCTTTTCTCTCAAATAAGTGAGATAGGTTTGCTACTTTATACTTTGCATCAAAATGAACGTGTACAATTACTTCTTCCTTTTCTGCTTGTTCGTCACTAATTCCAAAAGGCCAAATTGTTAAGGTATAGTCGGGCCTAAGTGACGAAGTCCAACTACCTTTTTGGGGATAAGAAAACTCCTTGCTACTGCCTTGAAAGTTTCGATTATAACTGAGTTGTATATTTAATTTTCTTGAGCCAGCATCATAAACTCCTTTTATTGGGATATGATTACCCTCTTTCAGTTTCAAGCTTAGCCCATCATTAGTTTCTTCAATAAGATCGTCAACTTCTTTTGCGGATATTTTAAATACTTTTTTAACTAAGTCTAAAAGTTTAAAGTACAACCAATATTCATAAAGCTTAGCTACATCTCTTTTGCCGCTAAGGTATACGTCTTCACCACCTTTCCAAATTAATTTGGCTGCTAAGTCAAACAGTAACCATATCCTTAATACTTCACGATAA
>CAJXMH010000057.1 GCA_913056345.1 uncultured Flavobacteriales bacterium
TGTTGCAGCAACATTAACTACAGCCTTTCCCGGTTTTTTCACTCGAACCTCCCAACCATCTTTAGATTTGGAGATTGATCCATTAGTAACCGTGGCTTGAATTTGGTCTTTGGGAATACCTGCAGCTGAGATATCTACAGGATTAGGAACCCCAATATAAAAAACATTCATTGCCGTTGCAGAGATTGTAGTACTTGGCGAAGCAACCTTATAATCGAAGTTGAAGCTATATGGATTGTATTCGCCCGTGCCAGGATTTTTAATTTTGATTACACCTGCATAGTTATAATCACCAATTGTGTTTGCGGGAATCTTCAAATACCCTTTACCATCTTGGATTTCCATTGGCAAGGTATCTCCAACCACTTCCATAGTTGTGGAATCAATTTCAGTCCCAATGTTAATTAATGGATTTTGGGTACTATCGAAGGCAGCCAAGAAAACTTCTGCTCTGAATGTATCTCCGGTGATTACATAGTTTGATGGTGAAATAACAGCCGCCTCAAGTTTATTAAACTTAAATGAAGCAGCATCTACTGAAGAATATAAGTACTTGATTACATCAGACTCTGCATTTCGAATATCCGTTTGCATTTTAGTCAAAAGTGTCAAAGTAGCTGCAGTTGGCACACCATAAAAATTGTAAGATGGCCAATTCTCTACCACGCCCGAGGCATTTTTCTTTTCACCAAATTTAAAGGTCTCATCCAAAGCTTTAGCGATAGCCGATTCAGCAGGCAACATGCCTTTTAGTTTATCTCTGTAGGCTTCTAGTTTGGATTTCAATTCTAAAGCGGAATACTCCCCAGTTTTCGGATTTGATGGCTCCGAACCAACTAAAATGTTTGTAGGAACAATGTAATTATCTTTAACCTTAACATTCATAAGGTTTAAGATGGTATCCTCTCCGAACTCATTTTTCCCCATAACTTGATCCTTAGGAATCGAGGGTTCAACGCCAGCAATAATCTCAACCTTGATCTCATCAATGTATCCAACTATCGCATCTGCTTCCTTTTGCACTTTCTGAGCCTTATCCCAAAAGGGTTTAACCTTTTCAGGATTTTCGTTGTATGAAGCTACAAATGCATCGTATTGATCGTTGTTCTTCTCTTTAAAGTTATGCTTGGTTTTTTCTAAACCATCATTCACCGTAACGAATGCGTTCAAAATGTCTTTTGAAACATTCATTGCCAAAAGAGCAGTTAAAACGAGGTACATCATACCAATCATTTTCTGCCGTGGTGGTAACTTGCCTCCTGCCATGCTTTATCTAATTTTTATCGTTTAAGTTATAATAATTAAGCTTCAGAACGTGGAGTCATTCCTGCGTTCATAGCATTTAGCATGTTTCCGTAGATGGTATTCAAGGACTGAAGATTTTGAGCTAACTCAGCAATATTAGTTTTGTATTGCTCAGTGCTATCTACTGAAGTTTTTAGATTAGTCATAAGTGACTCAATCCCTTCATATGCTTCATTACTTGCCTGCATATGATCACTAGCAGATTTCAATTGCAATTCGTAAACATTATTTAGCTCGCTTAATTTTGAGGCAATACCTTTAAGGTTGTTTGAATACTCATTGCTATCCTCGCTTGATACTGTAAGACCAGTTAATGCCTCTGATGCTTCTTCATAAGAATGAGAAAGTGAATTCATCTTATCAGCAGCATTTTTAACATTTCCAACATATTCATCTGTGGCAACAGAAGCATCAGAAATGTTATTCAATTGAGAAGTATGTTCCGATAGATTTCTAAATCCTTGACCTAAACTTTCGATTAACTCAGGGCCAATTTTCGCATCTTCTAACATTTTATCCATCTCTTGAGCAACTGAATCACCGGAACCTCCGCCTCTTCTTCTGCTAGCTTCAGTTAGCTGATCGTCTTCTATTCCTGCTAGTTCAGGATAAGCCAATGTCCAATCAACATCAGTATGGGGTGGCTCAAATGCCGAAACGGCAAAGATCAATGCCTCTGTACTTAAACCTATGATTAACATTTCACTTGCACCCGCCCAGTGCTCAATTTTAAATAGTGCACCAACGATTACTACTGCTGCTCCTAATCCGTAGAGCAAGCCCATAATTTTTTTACCTTTTTTAGTTTCAAATAAAAACTGTACAAATCCCATTTGTTATAATTTTAAAGTTAGCAATGAAGTTATTTGTGATAGAATTGGTTATTAAAGTTCTTCGTTATTTTCCGGACGTCCAAGGTAGGACATAACATTTCTAAATCCGATGTAACATTTTGCAGTATCTTGGTATTCAAAAGTTCGAGAACCATTGTGTAAGAAATAGGCAACATCTTTCCAAGAACCACCGCGAATAACTTTTCGCTTAAGTGAAGGTGGATCTGACTCTTTAGCTTCATACATGTAGTCAGCATTCAAGTCATGTTGGAAATCATAAGCTGCTTCATCATAAGCGTTGCTGGTCCACTCTGCAACATTACCTGCCATACAGAACAAACCGTAATCATTTGGATTGTAAGCGTAAACCTTTACAGTTTGTAAACCTCCATCATCCACATAATTTCCTCTCATAGGCTTAAAGTTACCTAAGAAACAACCAAGAGTGTTTCTGATGTATGGCCCACCCCAAGGATACTGGTTGTTATCTAAACCACCTCTTGAAGCCCACTCCCATTCAGACTCCGTTGGAAGTCTAAAATACTGCACATCGTTCATCCCTCTCTGACGAAGGAAACCATTCAATAGGTTTGTTCTCCAAATTGAAAAGGCTCTTGCTTGTTTCCAATTTACCCCAACCACAGGGTAATCATCATAGGCAGGATGCCAAAAGTACATATTGGTCATTGGCTCATTGTAGGAATAAGTAAAGTCATGCACCCATGCTAAAGTATCTGGGTAAACATTTATGATGTCAGTTTTGATAAAAACCGAACGATCAATTTGCCCTTGCTCTCTATTAAACCTAGAGGCTGCAGCCTGATAATCTATCCAAGAATATTCAAACATGAGCTTTCTTGTATCGATCTGTTTTTGACCGTAAAAACGCTCATATTCGGGCAAAAACATTACCTCGAGCGCTTCCCGCTCTTCTTCACCATTCCAATCAAACTTGGAATACCAATTGATAGTTGGCGGGTCAATGTCCTCTCCATACATATTCACTGTATTCAAGAATTCCTCTTCGCTTACCTCTTCGCCGAGAATCTTGCGAGCGATAGAATCTCTTACCCAATAAACAAATTGGCGGTATTCATTGTTAGTAATTTCGGTCTGATCCATGTAGAATGCTGCTACCGAAACAACCTTAGTTTTAGAGACGCGGGCGCCAGGAACATCCTGATCAGTATTTCCCATAGTGTAACTTCCTTGAGGAATAAGTAACATGCCGTAAGGAACAGGCTGATACCACTCAACTCTATTTTGAACACCTATAAGCTCTCCATTCCCCATATCACAAGCAGTGAGGGAAGCAATTAGAGCGATCATAATGAAGGTCAATTTTTTCATGGCCTTTAATTTAACAAATGCGTGTTTATAAGTTCGCATTATAGTT
>CAJXMH010000058.1 GCA_913056345.1 uncultured Flavobacteriales bacterium
TGAGCAATTCCCCTTCAGGTATTTATTTCTTGCAAATCAATCAGCTTGGAGTTAAAGAGAAGTTGGTCAAATATTGACCAAATTGAGTCAGCGCCTTTTGCTTAGTTTTGATTAAAATCTATTTAAAATGAAAACCTTTACTTTTTCCTTTCTTCTTGTTCCTTTATTAAGTCTTTCGCTTCAAGCTCAAAACTTTCATGTTCAGGAAGACTTTAACACAAGCACTTTACCTGCTAATTGGACGACTACAGCCATCAGTGGCAGTCAGAGTTGGTCAGTTGGCTTAAATGGGGCTTCAGCTCATGCAGGAAATACGAATCTAAATGGTACTTCCTTTGCTTATTTTGATGATGATGCTCTTGGCGGTGGATCAACAAACAATCATGCCAGTTTGACAAGTCCGGTCTTCAATAATGCTGCTGATTCACTTAGCTTTTTAGAATTTGACTACAACGCAAGATTTTTTCCAGGGATACCTGATTCTTTTATGGTAGAAGTTTTCGATGGATCGAATTGGAACATCGTTTTTCAGCGAACCACAGACGATTGTGGTAATTACACTGCTCCACAATGTAGTGGCAATTTTCCCCATGCTCTAATTGATATTTCAGCTTATAAGAACACCAACTGTCAGCTGCGCTTCCGATACTTTGATGGCAACGATTGGGGTTGGTATGTGGGGATAGACAATGTTGTAGTCTATTCTCCATTTAATCATGACCTTAGCATAAGTCGAATTATTGGACCACAAGCGAATTGTGGCCAAAGTCAAGATTCTTTGGAAGTAATGATCGTAAATAATGGATTTAGGTCGCAACATAGCTTCACTCTGGCTTATCAGCTAGATCTTAATCCTGCAGTACAATATACCGTTTTAGATACCCTTGCTTACCTTGATTCTATGCGTCTAACCTTCCCGAATCAACTTAACCGCAGTGCTACAAGCTCTCAGAACCTTTTGGTTTATTCAGCTCTTGCGAATGATCAAGACCGCACCAACGACACCCTTACTCAAACACTTCTACCCTTTACAAGCATTGCTTTAAATTATTTTGAAGATTTTGAAACGGCTAATCATGGGTGGACAGTCAGCGGACAAAATGCTTCTTGGGCTTGGGGTGTTCCCGATACGAACATGGCTTTGATCAACCGCACTCTTTCAGGAAACAGTGCTTTTGTGACAAATTTAAATGGTCCTTATAACAATCTTGAAAGAAGTTATTTAACCTCTCCCTGTTTGGACTTCTCTGCAGATACGGCAGTACCTATCATAAGCTTTGATTTAATTTACCAAACAGAAATTAATTATGATTTTCTTTGGCTAGAATACAGTCTAGATGGAGGAACTAGTTGGACTAAAGTTCCAACAGGCACCTATAATCGCAATTGGTACACTAATTTGACCAATGCTTATTGGGAAGGCAATTCGAACGGATGGAAAAAAGCAGTAAACAGCTTGAACCAATTGGAAGGGCAAAGTGGTGTTAGATTGAGGTTCGTTTTTGAATCTGACAATAGTAGCCTTAGAGAGGGTGTAGGAATTGACAATTTGTTGATTAAATCTTCGAAGAGTCCTGATGTATCAATTGATGAAATCACCTATCCCGCAACGGGTATCAGAGACTCTGGTTCTTGTCAAGCTCTCTCTTCCCAAGAAATTATAGAGGCCAAGATCACCAATCTAGGATCAGATACCTTACGATCCTTTGTGGCTGCTTTTCAGATAAGTGGAGGTAGCATTTTTCGTGATACTATTAGAAACCTAGCTTTAGCCCCTCTTAAAGACACTACATTTGCTTTTATCACACCTATTTTATTTCCACAAAACCAAGTCAGTCAAGCAAGTGTATGGCTTGAAATGGCAGGTGATACCATACCGCAAAATGACTCTTTAAATCAAGTCTTATTTGACAGTAGACCAGCACTTAACTTGCTTCAGACGCCATTTTTTGAAGATTTTGAAACAGCTAGTATACCTGCAATTCCCACTAATTGGACCACGAATACTCAAGCAAACTTCAATTGGAGAAGTGCTATCAATAGTACATCTTCGGGTAGTACGGGTCCAAGCTCTTCAAATGGCCATTTTTTGTATACGGAAGCTTCCTCACCTGCTAGAGCAGGCGATACTGCAATTTTAGAGTCACCCTGCCTAGCATTAAGTGGACTAAATAACTACACCTTAAGCTTTGATTACCACAAACACGGCGCAGCTATGGGTGATCTTTTAATTGATGTTTTTGATGGTGTTCAATGGATTAATGGCGTTTCGCGCATCAATGGTCAAACCCATCCCAATCAAAACGATCCTTGGTTAAAGGATTCAATTGATCTTAATGCTTATGCCAATCGCACCATACAATTGAGGTTTAGAGGCATTTATGGAACCAGTTTTACAGGCGACATGGCCATTGATAATATATTGCTATCAGACACCTCTTTCATTGATGTTGGAATTAGCGATGCCAATCCAACTTCTTCTTGCTACTTAGGACCTCAAGAACAGATCTCATTAAGGGTAACCAACTACAGTCAAGAGGATATCTTACCCAATCAATTAAATTTGAACTACCAACTTAACAACCAGCCTTTAGTTTCTGAACTTTACCCTGATACCCTAAAGAAGGGTAACTCAAGAATATACACCTTCAATCAAACAGCCGACCTAAGCACCTCAGGTCAAACCTATAACCTTTTGCTTTATGCTGCTCTCGCCTCGGATGTTCGGAACTTCAACGATTCAATTCAAATTCAAGTAGTCAATGAAAGTGCAAACTTTAGTCAGTCGCCAAGAATGACAGTAGACTTTGAAGGCATCTCCACTGTATGTCATAACGACTTGTCACTTTCCTCTGCTCTGCCATTGGGTTGGACTTATGATCTTGCTGTAACACACCATTCGTGGTTAGTGCAAAATGATTCACTTTGCCAATTCCCTGCAAGTGCAGGCGCAACCGAAACAAACCTTACAGGTCCTTCTTCAGCACATTCAGGAAATAGCTTTTTGTATTACGAGGCTACAACTCCGGGTAATAATCAGATCAAAACCAACTGCATCAACCCCCTTAACATGAGTCAGTTGTCTTTAGAATTCTATTTCTATATGTACGGAGATGGCATGGGTAAATTATTGATCGAAGTAGAAGACTCTTTGGGCTCTACTCAGCTAGTTGATTCAATAGTTGGACCTGCTGCGCTCAATGGACAAACCCACTTTAACAATTCTTCACCTTGGCTCAGAAAGCAAGTGGTCTTGGACTCCTTTATTAATCAATCG
>CAJXMH010000059.1 GCA_913056345.1 uncultured Flavobacteriales bacterium
TGAAGTAAACAGAGATTCAGTTTCTAATTTCTTTACAGATTTTCAGCAGTGGCCAACTGCTAGTCTTGAGCCTGCTTTCATCAATTACGATGAGCAAATTCAAAAAGAAACCATGGGTTCAGGTGTTGAGTTTGCCTACATCAAGAACAACTCAAACGAGCTGGCTAAAGTGACTTACCTCATTGATATGGGTAAAAACCACGATCTTGAAATGGCACTAGCTGTAGATTACCTAGATTATTTGGGTACTTCAAAATATACAGCAGAAGAAATTCAACAAGAATTTTATAAGCTGGGCCTCAAGAAAGGGGTGAATACCGGATCTGACCGTTCGTATATCTACATAGACGGTTTAGAAAAAAACATGGATGAAGGACTTAAACTCCTAGAGCATCTTTTATCAGATGCCCAGCCTGATACCGCAGCTTACGAGAGATTTGTTCAAGGCATTTTGAAGGAACGCGCTAATAGCAAGCTGAATAAAGGGACCATTCTTCGTGGAGCAATGAGTTCTTACGCACGTTACGGAGAAAAATCGCCTTATAAAAACATCATCCCGGAAGAGCAATTGAAGGCTATGGATCCTTCTGAATTGACAGACAAGATTCATAGGATGTTCGACTTTCAGCACAGGGTGTTTTACTATGGAACTTCAGAAATGGAAGAGGCGAAGAATCTAATAGCCAAGCACCATAAAATTGAAGGCGAATTGAAGCCTTATCCTGAAGCAACCAACTTTGTAGAAAGAAATCCTGAGAAGAATGAAATCTTTGTAGTGAATCACGATATGGTTCAGGCTGAGATTTTATTAATTGCCAATGAGGAAGCCTTTGACCCTGCATTGATGCCAAACGTTCAGCTCTTTAACGAGTACTTTGGCGGTGGAATGGGATCAGTAGTATTTCAAGAAATTCGCGAAGCCAAAGGGTTGGCTTATTCTACTTACGCAGCTTACGGAACACCCCGAAAGAAAGAAGATCCTTTCTACATTGTGGGCTACATCGGCACGCAGGCAGACAAAATGAATAGCGCCTTGAAAGAATTACTTTCATTAATGAATGATATGCCTGTATCTGAAGGTAAATTAGAGCAAGCCAAATCTGCTATTTTGAGTAAAATTGAATCAGAGCGAATAATTAAAGATCAGATTTACTTCAATTACTTGAGTAATCAAGACAGAGGCATGGATTACGATTACCGAAAAGATGTTTATGAATTTGCAGGTAAAGCAGAAATGAACGATTTGACCTCTTTCTTTAATCAATATGTGAAAGATAGCCAATACAGCATTATGGTATTGGGTAACACTGATTTACTAGATGTTGAAGGACTCAAGCAATTTGGTCCGGTTAGTGAATTGACTAAAGAAGAAGTATTCGGTTATTAGGGATATCAATTTTAAATCATAATTAAAACCGCCTCTGTTTTTTGGGGCGGTTTTTTTTGTTTGTAGTTGATTAGTATCTACCTGCTAGTTTTTAGTTGGTGACCATTGACCATCCCTAAATAGCATTGGCCGTTTTGTTTATAAACTAATATTTATCGACTTGACATAACATTCACATAGTCAGTATGATAAGCATGTCACCTCGATTTCTATGACAAAACCAAACGATTTTGATAAAATTCTTGCTTGTTAATTAAGGCATAAGCCACATGAATCATTTTGTTTCTCACCGCGTTAAGTACCAACATTTTATTCTTTCCTTCCTTAACTTTCCTTTCGTAATAGACCTTGAAGTCATTATTCATTCTTACTGCTCTCATTGCACCTAAATGCAGTATTTTCTTCAGCTTTTTATCTGCTAAAAGCGATACACGCGTCTTTCCAAATATGGAGGTTCCAGATCTGTTTTGAAATGGAGCCACTCCACAATAACACGCGAGCTTTCTTGGATCTTTAATGGTCTTGAATTCATTGGTTTTAACAATGATATTCCACGCTATAATATCTCCTAAGCCTGGCACTGACTTAAGTAATTTAGCCATTTGTTTCAGACTTTGATCTGCGTTAATAACAGCTCTGATCTCAGTTTCAATGCGCTTAATTTGCTTGTCATACTGCTTGATTAATTGGTTATTTTCATTAATCAACGTTTTAACCATTGTCCGATTAGGAACTTGTTTAAGATCTTTATTCTTAGCCTTTAACTGCCTTCTGGTTTTAACTTTATACCTTCTCTCAGCAAGTAAAATTTTAATACTGGTAATTTCTTCTCGCTCTGGTACATACGGCACTAATTCTTCGTGATTCTTTTTGATAAATTGAGCGATGCGAACAGCATCAACTTTATCATTCTTACCCCGAATAAGTCCTAAAGAACGTTTAAGATGCAGAGGGTTGACTACATAGGTATTGATTTCACTTGTAGCCAAAGCTTGTACTAAACGCCAGCTGTACTTACCCGTATTCTCTAAACATAAGAAGATGGTTGATGGGGTGTGACGCCTTTCCAGATCTTTGATAAACTTAGCAATACTCTTTTGTGAATTAGTGATCTTCAAAAATTCTCGAGTAGAAGATAGCTTACAAACATCCAAGGTCTTGTTACTAACGTCAATGCCTACAAATAGCTCTGCCTTTTTCATAACTTTGAATTTAGATTAAAACTCAACTCCTTAATAATGGGATCCAGGTCCCGAATTTCTAATTTGAGTTACACTTAGAAAGGAAAAGGTCTAAATCGAGGTATAGACTCTTACATGGTCTGGAGTGAACCGATAGTGTACCTTTTCCTTTTTCTAAGATAGATTTTTTGTCATAGCAAGTCTAAAGGAGTGCCGAGTGATAGCGAGGTGTATCGAGACCTTTGCAATGAACCT
>CAJXMH010000060.1 GCA_913056345.1 uncultured Flavobacteriales bacterium
TGAGCTTTGTGAAAAAGCCTTCAACAATGAATTGAAGCTTGAACTTTTCCCTAATCCTGCAAACGAAAGCTTGAACCTACGTTATGTTTTACCATTGAATGGTACAGTTGAATTCAGTGTTTACGATCAACTAGGCAGACGAATTATGGATCAGGAAGTGGGTAATCAAGAAGAAGGACTATACCTGTTGCAGCTTGACGTAGATCAACTTCAGCAAGGTGTTTATTTCTTACGTTTTAACTACAATGGAAGTTTCTTTTCTGAGACTTTTATCATCGAAAGGTAAATCCCAACTTATTCTAATGCTTAAAAATGAACTCATATTTGCCACCCAAAATCAGCACAAGGTTCAAGAGATTGCTGCTCAGATTAATGGGACGTATGAAGTTAAATCCCTAATAGATCTAGCTTACACAGAAGAATTAGAAGAAACTCAGGAAACTTTGGAAGGGAACGCTTTGCAAAAAGTCCGCTTTGTAGCCAATAAATTCAAGACGAATTGTTTTGCTGATGATACAGGCTTGGAAGTTGAGGCTTTGGGTGGCGCCCCTGGTGTTTATTCTGCTCGCTATGCAGGTGAGGGAAAGTCTTTTGAGGACAATATGGATAAACTGCTACAAGAACTTGGAACAGAAACCAATCGAAAGGCGCGTTTTCGAACTGTAATTGCGCTAATTCTCAATGGTAAGGAGTATACCTTTGAAGGAATATGTGAAGGGAATATTATAAATGCGAAAAGGGGAAGCCAAGGGTTTGGATATGACCCTGTTTTTCAGCCAATAGGCTATGAAAAAACCTTTGCTCAAATGGATATTGACTTAAAAGCTAAAATTGGACACAGAGGGAAAGCAGTTGCTAAGCTGATTGACTTTTTAAAAGCTTATTGATTCAGTAATTTCGTTTAAAATTTACAGTATACTATGAAAGCAAAAATGACCACCGATAAGGGTGATATGACTATAGCGTTTTACGAAAAAGACGCTCCTAAAACCGTTGAGAACTTTGTAAAATTATCAAAGGATGGGTTTTACGATGGCCTTACTTTTCACCGTGTTATTCCCAACTTTGTTGTACAAGGTGGTTGTCCTGATGGAACGGGTGCAGGTGGACCAGGATACTCCATAGATTGTGAATTGGAAGGTGACAACCAATACCATGATCGTGGGGTGTTGAGCATGGCCCATGCAGGAAGAAATACCGGTGGCTCGCAATTTTTTATTTGCCATAGCCGAGAAAATACCGCTCACCTTGATGGTAACCATACTTGCTTTGGTAAAGTTACTGAAGGGCTAGAGGTAATAGATGAAATTCGTCAAGGCGATAAAATCAATAAAGTAGAAATTATAGAAGAGTAGAAATATGAGTTTTGAGCTAGAAGGAAAGTTAGTAGAGAAGTTTGACACCCAGCAGGTAAGTGATGCTTTTAAGAAAAGAGAGTTTGTAGTTGAAACTACCGAAGAAGGGGGTGGACGCGTATTTACTGAACACATTAAGTTTCAATTGATTCAAGATAAGGTTAGCCTGATCGATCCTATTCAGTTGAATCAAAATGTAAAAGTGGCCTTTAATCTAAAGGGTAGAAAGTGGGAAAAGAATGGAAATGTAAGTTACTTTACCAATCTAGATGCTTGGCGTGTAGAGGCAGTAGGTGCTTCAGGAACTGATAATCCTCCGCCACCATCAGAAGAACCGCCTACCAGCGTTAATCCGGCTGATCTAAGTGTGGATGACGAAGATGATGATCTTCCGTTTTAAAAAGTAAGCAAGACTTTATTGGATTCTTTAACCCAAATTGTCCTTGGCGGGGCTGTAGGAGAAGCTGTACTCGGCAAGAAGGTTGGCAATAAAGCCGTACTTTGGGGAGCAATAGGAGGGACTATCCCTGATCTGGACACCATTCCTGGTCAATTCATGGATACCGTAAGCCGACTTGAAATCCACCGCGGATTTAGTCATTCTATTGTATTTGCACTGCTAATTGCTCCGCTTTTGGGTTGGCTGCTTAATAGGCTCTACCGTAAAAAGAAGGAAGCGACTTGGTGGGGCTGGACCCAATTGTTTTTTTGGTCAATTTTTACTCACCCCTTGCTTGATATATTTACCACTTGGGGTACCCAGTTCTTTTGGCCTTCAGAATGGCGCATTGCCATTCAATCTATCTTTGTGATTGATCCCTTGTATACCTTGCCTTTTCTAATTTGTTTGCTAGCAGTTCTAGTCATCAACAGAAAGGCAGAAAAAAGAAGGAAGTGGAACCGTCTAGGTTTGATCTTAAGTAGCGCTTACCTCTTAGTTAGTTTGGCGCTTAAAGCTTATATCAATCATGACTTTTCAACTGTATTAGCTAACCAAAAGGTTGACTACATTCAATTTGATAGTAGGCCAACACCTTTCAATACCCTCTTGTGGACATTTAATGTGGAGCAAGCGGACCACTTTTTAATTGCCTATCGCTCAATTTTTGACAAAAAGAATACGGTTCAATTTCACCGCTTCCCTAAAAATGAACATTTGCTGCTTCCTTATAGAAACCATCCCAAAGTAGAACGCTTAATTTTTCTCACTAAGCATTATTACACGCTCGAAAAGTGTGGAGAATACCTTTGTATGAATGAC
>CAJXMH010000061.1 GCA_913056345.1 uncultured Flavobacteriales bacterium
CCAAAAATTTCTGTGAGCGGCACAAGATCTCCAACACCCCAGACGCCTCAAAACATCTATGTAGATCAAGTAAACTGTAACGGTGCATTGGAAATAAATTGGGGATGGAGTGCTACCACCAACCCAAGTAGGTTTATTATACAACGCGCACCGGACAATACCTTTAACCCTGCTCAAACAACTCAATTTCAAACATCTGGCTCAGATCGTTCTTATAGAGATTTGACCACGCAAGTGGGAACCAATTACTTTTGGAGAGTAATCGCGCAGGATGATTGTCCAGCTGCTCCGGGTGGGCCGGGGATTGTAAACGGCAGCTGGTCTGATGTCATTCAGCAAGCGGGCCTAGGAATTCCTGCTGCTCCCTCTGCTATAAGCTTAGCAGTAGATACCATTGGTAAAAAAGTAACCGTTCATTGGACAGACAACTCCAGCATGGAAGATGGCTTTAAAGTGGTTCGGCAATCTTCTACTGGGCAAGTAGAATTTGATGTTGCTGAAAATGCCACTAGCTATGTAGATAATTCAGCACAAACCTGTGAAACTTACACCTACAGTATAAAGTCGTACAATAGCTGTAAGACCACAGGAGTGCTTTCTACCGGGCCTAATGGTAGCACAAGTGCTTATATTCCTACTAATTTGTCAGCTGTTTTTGATGGAAATAACAACAAATTAGAAGCATCTGATGGGGAGTTTGGTAATCGAATTGAATTGAAATGGAAAACGGCAAACCGTCAAGTTGACTTTTGGAATATTCTGAGAATAAATCCGCAAACTAACGACACTACTCCAATTGCCACCGTAAACGGAAGAAATTCATTTTATTCTGATGTATCGGCTAACGCCAATACCCTTTACGAATATTTGATCCAAGGAGAAACAGACTGTGCAGGTAATATCGTTTTTTCAAACACTTCGTCTGATAATGGCTTTCGATTGTCGTTCGGAACAGTAAATGGTCAAATTACTTACGACGGCGGAGTTGCAGTTGAGGGTGTAAAGGTAAGTGCAGAGCCGGCTTCAGGGTCCTCGGGTTATTCGGGCAACTTCTCAAACGGAAATGCAAGTGTTGCCACTTCAGCTGGTTTAGAGTCTGATACCATGACCATTAGTGCTTTTGTAAAGCCAAGCAGTTTAAGTGGTAAAAACCCAATTATTTCAAAGCAGACCACTAACACTACAGGCACCGCTCCTAATTTTAACTATAGTTTAAGTGGTTTTGCCTTCTACTTAGATAATGCAAACTTGGTATTAAGTATTGACAACAGTACTTTTTCAGCAACTCACGGAGATATTGTTGCAGGCAATTGGTTTTCAGTGGCAGCAACTGTTCACACAGATAGTATAAAACTTTTTGTAAACGGACAGAAAATACATGCTCAAGCCAAAATAGCATCATTAAGCCCACTTGATACTTCAGCTAATTTAGTTTTGGGAGGTATGAAAAATTTTGTGAATGCATCAACCTTACCTACTCAGCTCAACTATACTGGTTTGATGGAAGAAGCACGCTTTTTTGATCGTGCTTTAAGTGATCTGCAATTAGAAAGAACCACAGATATTTACATTAACCCATCCATGGAAGGCTTGAAAGGGTACTGGCGCTTTGATGCTGGCTTTGGCGGAGCGGCATACGATTACTCCAAAACGGTTGTTACTCCCAATAAGAATCACGCTACTTTAACCAATGTTAGCTGGTCAGCCAATAAACCGACCCCAACTCAGATTGCAGCAGGAGCTTACACCAACGAACTAGGATCTTATTTTATCCCTTTTATTCCCTATGCAGGCACAGGCGATAATTACATTTTAACCCCGACTTTCGGAGTTCACCAATTTAGTCCGGCAACTACCACCTTGTTGATCGGACAAGGTTCTACCAATTATACTGGTCAAGATTTTACTGATATTTCTTCATTTAAAGTAACTGGTCAAGTGAAATATGACAGTACCTCTTGCTTTGTGAGAGATGCAAGAATCCTAATTGACGGCGAAGTAGTAATTAAAAATGGACAGGTTGTGCAGACGGATGCTCAAGGGCAATTTGATTTACAAGTTCCCATCGGTCCACATATATTAACTGTCGAAAAAACCTCACACGGTTTTTCTGCAGGTCGATTCCCATCAACAGGAACATTTGATTTCCAAGCTCCGGTTAGCGGAATTGAATTTGTTGATAGCACCTTAATTAAGGTAGTAGGAAGAGTAGCCGGTGGCGGAATTCAAAAAGACTTACCACCAGCTTTAGGTTTGGGCAAAAATAACATCGGGCAGACTAGTGTGTTTTTTAAGGCGCAGCAAGGAAACGGTTGTTTGGTCGACACTGCGATTACAGACGCACTCACAGGGGAGTACATAATTAATTTACCACCAATGCGCTACCAAATGCCGAACATTTCTCCTGACAGTAATTTTAGCATTGAATTCATAAACAACGACTTATTAGATATATCAGTAGTCCCCCCATTGCAATTTGCAGAAGACTCTGTCTTTAGAGATTCGCTTGGTATAAGACAGTTTGTTAGAGTGGATTCTGCTTCTTACCAAAGACAAAGAGACTTTATTTATTACAGCAGCCCTCAAGTAAATGTAATCGGAGC
>CAJXMH010000062.1 GCA_913056345.1 uncultured Flavobacteriales bacterium
TGGTTTTTCGAAAAACCCTTGAATTTGATCAGCGTGCAAATCCATTGTTATAATTCGGGTTGCTCCAGCTGTTTCAAGCATCTTGGCAACAAGTTTTGCTGCAATAGGGACACGCGGCTTGTCTTTACGGTCTTGTCTAGCCCAGCCAAAATAAGGCATCACAGCAGTAATATGTCTCGCTGATGATCGTTTAGCGGCATCAAGCATTAATAGCATCTCCATCAAGTTTTTTGAACTTGGATGAGTTGATCCTACAATAAAAACACGTGAACCACGAACTGAATCTTCAAATGAAGGTTGAAATTCACCATCACTAAAATTAAGCGTGATTACCTTACCTAAAGGAATACCATAAGCATCTGCAATAGACTTTGCGAGGGTTTCGGATTGTGAGCAGGCAAATATTTGAGCCATCTTAAACGATTCAGCCATAACATGTTACATTTATGGTTTGCAAAAATAGATAATTTAACTGAAGTGCCTATTTATTTCATCACTAATTTTTCAGTTTTTCAGAAAATAATTCTACTTTTGCAACTAATATGCCTTGGTGGCGGAACTGGTAGACGCGCTGGATTCAAAATCCAGTTTCTTCGGAAGTGCGGGTTCGATTCCCGCCCAAGGTACCAAAAGGGACAAATCATTTTTTTTTGATTTGTCCTTTTTTTTTATCCCTTGTAAACCCTTGTTAATACTCATTATTTTAAGCAAAGCTGGATTAATATCAGCGGTTCGAACTTTTTTATCTTCAAATTTGAATTTTTCAGGAAAAATCGAACCAATCATTAATCGTTTATGCTCCAAATCACTGTTAAGGTATTGTTTATCAAAGTCTTTAAGCCCTTTTAATCCCTTTTTATACAACGCTTCAAGCGATGGTTTATCAGCAAATTGCTTTTCTTTTTCTTCTAACTCTTTTATTAATTTTTGATTGCGTTTCTTCGCTTGTTTAAATTCTTCTTTGGTTAAATCTCCATCTATATACAAGTCTTGAATACGCTCTAGCTTAGCTTCTAATAATCGCTTTTTTTCATAATGCTTTGGACCTATACCACTTTTTTTAGCCAATTGCTTAAATTCTTCTTCAATTAGTTCACTAAGTAATTGATAAGCATTTTCATCTAAGCTTATGGACTTTAGATACGATTCAAACCACGCATGAACATCTTCTTTCTTTAATCTTACACCACATGAAGATGTGCAATGATAATAAGAATAACGCTTGCTCCTTCCCTTTGATGTGCTTGCCGTTAATAACAGATTACACTTTGGGCATAATACAAATCCTCGTAATGGAAAATTTGAGTTTATCTTCAAATGAGGCCTGCCCTTTTGCTGCTTTCGACCGTCTAAAATGGTTTGGACTTTATCAAAATCAGACTTGGTAATTAGTGGTTCGTGAATGCCTTCTATATATTCTTCTGGCTCATTTTTATAGGATTTTATAAACACCCATCCACAATACAATGGATTACGTAGAATTCTAGATAATGCTGTTGAGCTTGTCTTAAACCCATCGGCCTTAAGAGCTCGATAGACATCTTTTTGATTGTACACGTTAGTCAGCATCATTTCAAATGCTTTTTGGATGTACTTCGCATCTTCATTAGGGGTTAATACTGGACGATTTGAGCTATCCCTTCCCATAAAATAACCCTTGGGCGGCGATCCTACATAACGACCTTCTTTTAAAGCCCTACGCATGCCTGCAATTACATTTTGTGAACGTCTCATGTTTTCTACCTCTGGTACTGATAAATAGACTGCAAGCATTAAACCTTGTTCTGGTATACTCAAATCAAGTGGCTGCTCTATAGCATTTGGCCGTATACCTAAACTTGTAAATAAATTAATTGTATTGTAAGACTCACTCGTGTTTCTCGAAAAACGATCCCATTTTACGAAAAGTAATTCATCAACTAAAGCTTGATGCTGCTTGCAATAAGCTATAAGCTTTTTCATCTCTGGTCGTTGAAATGTTTTGGCTGAATAATCTTCCCGATAGACCTTCAAGACTGCTAATCCATTGGCGTTACAATATGCCTTTAGCTTCTCTTCTTGGTCTCTTAGTGAAAATCCCTTATCGGCTTGTTCATCTGTAGAGACTCTTGCATATAATATTACGTTTTTCATTTACAATGTTTTATAAAGATTATGTTTTATAATTGTTGAGTAAACTTTTAAAAACCGAAGTATTTCTTCTACTTCTCTTTGAGATAGTTGTTTTGTTCTATTATGGTTCAATAATTCACTAGCCCTTTTAATATCCATGAGAATGCTGGGCAAGGAAAAGGAGGTCCTTCTCTTGCGCTGTATTGACCAGGCTGAATGCTCAGGGACTGATGTGGTGATACATATCTAAAATTTATACTTATCATCTTATTTTGTAATTATAGTTAGTTTATAATTGTCTTGTGCTCTTTTCTCGACTACCATCTTTCCTGTTTTTGGGAATTTATTATTCAGTATAAACTTTGAAAAAGCCTCAGCACTTTTATGTTGCTCACGAATAACAAGTGG
>CAJXMH010000063.1 GCA_913056345.1 uncultured Flavobacteriales bacterium
GTTCTTCCTTCGGCAATGTCCTTTTCTCCTTTTTCAATTTTTTGTATGATCAATAGGCGTTCTATTAATTCATCAACTTCAAATTCATCGGGTAAGTTTTTTAATTGAGATTTTAAAGCCGCTTTTGTAATCATACTTCTAGATTTAAATTAAAGATAACCTTTTAAAACAAATTGTACATCAAATGGCCTATTCCAAAATAAATGAAGAGTCCAACAATGTCGTTCATAGTAGTAATAAAAGGACCGGTGGCTAATGCAGGGTCAATTTTGTATTTATCTAGCATTAGCGGCACAAAGGTGCCAAACAGGCCTGCAAAAACAATGACCAAGATCAAGGCAACACTAACCGCTGCGGCAAGACTGACGCTGTCTTCAAATACTAAGGTATAGCCCAAAATTAATGCACTGCAAACTACTCCATTAAGCAAGGCAACTAAGAATTCTTTTCCTAAACGAGCAACTAAGCTATCAAAGCCTAGTGAGTTGTTAGCTAAGCCCTGCACAATTATTGCTGAAGATTGAACCCCTACATTTCCTCCCATAGCCGCAATTAATGGAATGAAAAGAGCCATTTCGGGATGAATTTCCAATTGACCTTCATACTGGCTGATTACTAAAGCACCCAATATACCACCTAGTAAGCCGACCAATAACCAGGGCAAGCGTGCCCGAGTTAAAACACGTACACTGTCGCCAGAATCTACACTCTCTGAGATACCTGATGCCATTTGGTAGTCTTTATCCGCTTCCTCTTTAATCACGTCTACAATATCGTCGATCGTAATTCGACCAATCAGTCGATCTAGCTCATCCACCACAGGTAGGGCAACTAGATCATACTTTTCCATCATAGCTGCTACTTCTTCTGATTTCTCGTAAGCCTTTGCCGACAACACTTCTTGGTAGAAAAGATCTTTTACTCTACTATCGGTAGGTGCTAAAAGCAAACGCTTTAAAGAGAGCGTGCCTACTAGCTTTTCGCGATCATCAATTACGTAAATGGTGTATACATTTTGAATATCCTCCGCTTGCTTGCGCATCTCGCGCACACATTTCATAATCGACCAGCCAACATTTACTTTTATAAGTTCCTTGGCCATCAGACCTCCTGCAGAATCTTCAGGGTAGTGAAGCAAGTCAACAATGTCGCTTGCTTGTTCGCTATCTTCGATTTTAGAAATTACATCATCCTTCTTCCGATCGGGCAGCTCCTGCAGCATATCAGCTGCATCGTCAGAGTCCATGTTTTCGATAAAGGACTTGGCTATTTCCTCGGGCTCTAGCGAGGCAAGAAAGTCCTCGCGAACATCCTCATCCATTTCTATTAGCACATCAGAGGCAATTTCTGGATTGAGGAATGGATAAAGACCTCTGCCTTCTTCGATGGAGATGTTGTCAAAAACTTCAGCAATATCAGCAGGATGCAAGTCGTTTATGTCAGTTAAAACACGCGCTTTCTCTCCGCTTTCAAGGGCCGTTTTTATTTGATCTATGTACTCTTTTGTTAATTCAAAAGCCATTAATTACCAGATATGGCAACGAATTTAAGGTTTTGAAAGCAGTTCAGTTAAAACAGGCTTTAAGAATTGATAAAGGACTAGGAATGGGCTTCAATTTGATTGGTGAGGGTAATAAACTCCTCAACGCTTAACTGCTCAGGTCTTTGGCCAAAGATAGGCTGCTGTTTAAGCTCATCTGGCAGTATGGCCTTAAGCGAGTTACGAAGTGTTTTCCTTCGTTGATTAAAAGCCATTTTTACAATTTGGCGAAAGCGTTTTTCATTACAACCTAATTTGTCTACTGAATTTCTTCGAAGCCGTATTACCGCTGAGCGAACCTTTGGAGGAGGGTCAAAAACTTCAGCTTCTACTGTAAATAAATAATCAATATCATAGTAAGCCTGAAGTAAAACCGATGTAATGCCATAAACTTTAGAACCGGGTTGACAAGCTATTCGATCGGCTACTTCTTTTTGAAACATGCCAACTACCTCTTTGCAGTAATTCCGATTGTCTAGGGCTTGAAATAGAATTTGGGTGCTAATGTTATAGGGAAAGTTTCCAATGATGCCAAAAGGCTTTTGCTCAAAAAACTCATAAAGGTTTAGTTTTAAAAAATCGCCTTCAATGATTTGTTCTGCCTTTAAAAGTCCCTCGTTCTTTAGCCACTGAATCGATTCTGTATCAATGTCGATTACTTTCAACTTGAGGTCAGTTCTTTTAAGCAGAGGTTTACTTAGCACGCCCATTCCTGGGCCAACTTCAATGGCTTGTGTAAAGTTTCCTTTTTGCCCAAAAGCCTCGACGGTTTGTTGCGCAACACTTTCATCCTTTAAAAAATGCTGTCCTAATTGCTTTTTGGCTCTTACTTTTTTCAAGCTTTTTCTAATAGCGTTCGAAATGCCACGAATTTATTTTCGTAGCGTTCTGTATGTTCTTTTTGTAGTTCAGGTGCATGTTGGGCTTGGTATTTGTGTAGGTC
>CAJXMH010000064.1 GCA_913056345.1 uncultured Flavobacteriales bacterium
GTTCTTCCTTCGGCAATGTCCTTTTCTCCTTTTTCAATTTTTTGTATGATCAATAGGCGTTCTATTAATTCATCAACCTCAAATTCATCGGGTAAGTTTTTTAATTGAGATTTTAAAGCCGCTTTTGTAATCATATTTCTAAATTTAAATTAAAGATAATCTTTTAGAACAAATTATACATCAAATGTCCGATTCCAAAATAGATGAAAAGGCCTACAATATCGTTCATAGTTGTAATGAAAGGACCTGTCGCTAATGCAGGGTCAATTTTATATTTATCTAGCATCAAGGGAACAAAAGTGCCAAATAAACCAGCAAAAACAATGACCAAGATCAAGGCCACACTTACAGCTGCTGCTAAATTAATGCTGTCTTCAAATACCAATGTATAACCTAAGATCAAAACGCTGCAAACAATCCCATTCAGCAAAGCCACCAAGAACTCTTTACCTAAGCGAGCAAACAGACTGTCAAATCCCAAAGAGTTATTAGCCAAGCCTTGCACAATAATTGCGGAAGATTGCACGCCCACATTACCGCCCATAGCGGCAATTAAAGGGATGAAAAGAGCCATTTCAGGATGGATTTCCAATTGACCTTCGTATTGGCTAATCACTAATGCGCCGAGTATTCCTCCCAATAGGCCAACCAATAACCACGGTAACCTGGCTCGAGTTAAAACGCGTACACTGTCGCCTGAATCAACACTTTCAGAAATACCCGAAGCCATTTGGTAATCTTTATCAGCTTCTTCTTTTATAACGTCTACAATATCATCAATGGTGATACGTCCAATTAGTCGATCTAATTCATCAACTACCGGCAGCGCTACCAGATCATACTTTTCCATAATGGCAGCCACTTCTTCTGATTTTTCGTAGGCCTTTACCGACAGTACTTCTTGATAAAAAAGATCCTTCACTTTACTATCGGTGGGGGCTAAAAGCAATCGTTTAAGAGAGAGCGTTCCAACTAGTTTTTCTCGGTCATCAATCACGTAAATGGTGTAAACATTTTGAATGTCCTCAGCTTGTTTGCGCATTTCGCGCACACATTTCATGATCGACCAGCCAACATTAACTTTGATCAGCTCCTTAGCCATGAGGCCTCCTGCAGAATCTTCAGGATAGTGCAACAAGTCAACAATGTCACTTGCTTGTTCACTATCAACAATCTTGGAGATTACATCATCTTTTTTCCGATCGGGTAGCTCCTGTAACATGTCTGCCGCATCATCAGAATCCATGTTCTCAATAAACGACTTGGCAATTTCTTCAGGATCTAAGGAAGCAAGAAAGCTTTCACGCACGTCCTCATCCATTTCAATTAAAACGTCAGAAGCGATCTCCGGATTAAGAAAAGGATAGAGACTTCTGCCTTCTTCAATCGAGATGTTGTCAAAAACCTCAGCAATATCGGCAGGGTGTAGCTCATTAACCTCACTCAAGATGCCGGCCTTTTCGCCACTCTCAAGTGCTACTTTAATTTGATCGATGTACTCTTTAGTTAATTCAAAAGCCATTTCCTGCTAGATATGGCAACGAATTTAAGCTTTTGAAAGCAGTTCACTGAAAACTTGCGACTAAGAATTGTGGCTAACCTCTTTGGGCGTCTAATTTATTGGTGAGTTGAATAAAGTCTTCTACGCTCAACTGTTCTGGCCTTTTACTAAAAATTGGCTCTTGCTTAAGCTCATCTGTTAGCAAGGCTTTAAGTGAGTTGCGAAGTGTCTTCCTTCTTTGATTGAAGGCCATTTTTACGATTTGCCGAAAACGTTTTTCATTGCAATCTAGCTTTTCTACAGCATTTCTTCGAAGTCGGATTACCGCTGAGCGAACCTTTGGAGGGGGGTCAAATACTTCAGCTTCAACCGTAAACAAATAGTCAATGTCATAAAAGGCTTGTAGCAAAACCGAAGTGATCCCATATACCTTTGAGCCTGGTTGGCAAGCAATACGATCGGCCACCTCTTTTTGAAACATCCCTACTACTTCTTTGCAATAGTTTCTATTATCAAGTGCTTGAAATAAAATTTGCGTGCTAATGTTGTAGGGAAAGTTTCCAATAATGCCAAAAGGCTGCTGCTCGAAAAACTCATAAAGGTTGAGCTGTAAAAAATCTCCTTCAATAATCTGATCAGGCCTTAAAAGTCCTTCGTTTTTTAACCATTGGATTGACTCAGTGTCAATGTCGATCACCTTTAGTTCAAGATCTTTCCTTTTTAATAAAGGCTTGCTAAGCACTCCCATGCCCGGACCAACTTCAATGGCTTGTTCAAAATCGCCATTTTGGCCAAAAGCGTCTACTGTTTGCTTTGCAACACTTTCATCCTTTAAAAAGTGCTGTCCTAATTGCTTTTTGGCTCTTACTTTTTTCAAGCTTTTTCTAATAAAGTTCGGAAGGCTACGAATTTATTTTCGTAGCGTTCTGTATGTTCTTTTTGTAGTTCAGGTGCATGTTGGGCTTGGTATTTGTGTAGGTC
>CAJXMH010000065.1 GCA_913056345.1 uncultured Flavobacteriales bacterium
TATAAGGCTGCTTTGCGCGATGTAGAACAAGCTCTTGAGCTACAACCCAAATTGCCGCGCGGTTTAATGAACCGAGCCTTATTATATGACCGTTTTGGCCAGCCGCAAAAAGCTTTAGCAGACCTGAACGTATTACTTGAAGCTTCAGCTGATCAAGTTGATGCTTTGAAATTAAGAGGAGTCGTTTACGGCAAGCTCAATCAAGTTAACAAGGCTATTGCTGACTTTAGTGAAGCCTTGGCCATTGCTCCTGAAAATACCGAATTGCTCAACAATCGGGGTATTGCCTATTCCATTTTAGGTGAAAACGAAAAAGCCTTGGCTGACTTTAATCAAGCTATTGAACTCCAACCCTTGTCCAAGCAATTTCGCATCAATCGAGGTAACCTTTATGCTCAGATGGAGCAAAATGATAGTGCTTTAGCAGATTACCGCTGGGTGTATGAAAAAGAACCTAAACAATTGGCGATCGCTTATCCACTTGCAAAACTCTATTTTGAAACAGGAAAATCTTCTAAAGCCAAGGCTGTGCTAAAGCCTTTTGAAGCGAACCAGCAAAGCGCTTCTAAAGTAGCTCAGCGATTGGCTGCTGACAGTTTGGCTCAAGAAAGTTTACCCTACTTTAGCATTGCCATGGGAGCGCCTAACTTACGTGATCAAAGTTTGTATCAGCGGGCACAGGCTTATAAACAATTGGATGAGTCCCAAAATGCCATAGATGATCTGCTGGCGATCTTAGAAAACATGCCGAATGCACAGATCTTCTTTGAAATAGGAAATCTATACTGGCAGCAAGAAAATCAAGCAAAAGCTTGTGAGTTTTGGCAAGAAGCCGCCATACGAGATCACCAACAGGCTAAAGAGCTTAATCGGGAAAACTGTTTCTAAAACTGTAGAGCATAGGTAGCTTTAAAGGTCCAGTTGTCTTCAAACTGATCGAAAGCATAAGCTCCATAGCGGTAATAGGCACCTATCCCTAAATTAGCAAATCCTAATAAACGGTCAAGCTGCACACCCGATTCAAAAAAGCCGTGCCTCATGGTTTCAAAATCAATATTTTGATGCCGCTCCATGCCTTGCATATCACCCCAACCGATGGCAGTTACCAAGGCCAACTCAGGATTGAACCATTCACTGTTAAACAACAATTGTTTGAAGCTGTGCTTGAAGAAAAAAGACACATAACGATCATGAAAAAATTCATTGGGGAGAACCGATTGGAAGCTGAAGTCTGAGGCTACAATCAGATCATCATCTAAGCTTCCCCGACTGCGGTAAAGCAAGCTAAGTGGCAAAGGGTTATCAATGTATCCCGCTCTCAATCGCAAAGTGGTAAAGCCAAGGTTTCGGGGCTTCATGTTCTTTTCAATTCTAAAGTCGTAACGGTTGTACTCATAGTCTCCCTCCAAGAGGTTAGAAAAGCCACGGGTAAATTTAAAATGCATCACTGGATAGCGATAACTGATGGGAGTTTTTACGCCAAACATTTCAACCAACTTTTCGCGATAAGCATAGCGTAGATTAATGCCTGCTTCTACGTTTCTGAAATGTTGAAAGGCTTCACTGTTCAATTCGCTTTGAAAGCGATAAGCTGATGTAAAACTGCGATTTTGGAGATGCCCGAAAAAGGTAAATTGAAAATCTCGTATACTGTGACTTTCTACTTCTACCGAATATTGTTCTACTTCATCCATCCGTAAAATGAAATACTTTTGAAAGCTTTCGGTAGAGAAAGGATTGTTGCGTTTATCGTAAAAATGAATTCTTCCAAACTCCACTACATCTTGACTGTAGCTTAAAGTAGTAGTAAAGTGTTTCTCCCACTGCGGGTTCAGTTTCAAATGTCCCCCGTATTTCCAGGCTTTATCTTTAAAGCCATAGGCACCATAACCCCCTATCCTAACATATTTAGAAATCTTATCATTAGTTTCGGCACCTAGTCCCAATCGAAATCCCTCATAACCATTATAGTCAAGTATTCTATTCAAAGGAAAATCTATTGGACCCCATGGTATATACCCTTTTGCCAAGGTTTCAATCACTTTGAACTTTTTATCCAAATTAACCTCTTGCCCTACACTGTCCATGAATTCATAGGTCCTCAACTCTAGAGAATCGAGTGGATTCTCGCGGTATGCCTGCCAAAAGCTACTATCAGCTTCTCCCGCATTGCCAGCCATGCTTAAGACTACATTGCCAAGCTGTTTTTTTGTTCTCTTAGATTTCAGTTCAATGTTTTTGATGTAGGATCTTCCCTCAGCAAAAACTTGAAAATTTTCGATTTCTATTGAGCTAAAGATCA
>CAJXMH010000066.1 GCA_913056345.1 uncultured Flavobacteriales bacterium
CGAAGATGTGAAAAAGTGAACAAATCCTTCTTGATTTAATCCTGAGATTTGATTACCAACTACCATAAGATTTCCATTGGTTGCAACCGCTAAGTCAAAAAACTCCATTGATGCTCCATAGCGATAAATTTCCTTCGATAAAACAACCCCTTGTCTGTCTGTTTGAACCATGAATGCATTTGCACCTGAAGTGCTCGTATAAAGGTTGTCATTAGTAGTTCTACCTACTAGTCGATAACCACCATTATATTCTGCGAGGCTAGCTCCATAGGATTGTTCTCTTTCCCATTGATTTGAAGAGAAAGTTTGCATCCCATATATTTTATTAAAAACTTGGTTACCACTCAAGTCTACCTTAACTACGTTCATTTTATACTCATATTGATTGGTATTGTTGCAGCTTAAAGCTGAACCTGCCCCATTTACTGCAGAATGATAAAGAATTGGGTTTCCTGAAGGATCATTCACATAATTGGTAATTCCAATTGCTACAAGGCTCTGGTCCTGGGAATCTTGAATTACATTGAGAAATGTGTTCTCATTAAATCTTTTGCACCATACCATATTTCCTTGCAAATCATAACGGGCCAAAGTTTGGAATAATGGTCCTCTAGTCTCATCTTTCGACTCAAAAGGTTCACAAGAGTAACCGCCCCCATTTAACGGTAATGGGAATATTGTTGGAGTTCTGCTAAAACAATTGTTTTGGCTAGACAATGATACTGTAGCATCTGGCCAAGTCGCGTAGCCGCAAGCTGCATAGCCGATATGCTGACCATTGGCATCATATATATTTGTGTGTGCATACCACCATTCGTCACTAATTTTATTTGGGTCTAAGTTCCCGAGCCAATCCACAGGATTTCTTTCTTCTTTAATCCATTCAGGAGCGGGGCCTTTTGGGGTTTGGGAAAAAGAGTTAGAAGTGCTTGTAATTAAAAACAAAATGGATGCGATGCAAAATAAATGATGCCATTTAAGGTATTGCAGTAATTGATTAGAAAATGAATTGATTTTCATGTTAATTAAGTTTTGGATTAAAAATTGACCACCTCAAAAGGGAAGTGTAAAGATGAGAAAGTCGTTAATTGTTGTTAAAAGTAGGCAATGTTTTCTAATCTCCCAAAAGCATCTAGATATTAATTTTTTTTAAGAAAACTATTGGTGCAAAAGAGTAGAAGTACCGCGAGGTTTGTGTTGAAGCAGCCCTAAGCTTAAAGCCGAAAGCCTAAAGTTTAAAGCTTAAAGTTGAATGGCAATGGGCTTCTTTATGGACCTTAATGTAACTCTGAGACTTCTTTGTGGCCATCTGTGAAATATTAACTGATTATAAAACCTCTTTCTTAGAATAATACTTATAAAAAAAGTAGGTAAATTCTATCTCATTCATATAAGTATCGTAATATTGCGATATTAAAATATTTCAATGGGAATAACCAAGACAAATTTGTTCACAGCAGAACAAAACCAACTAGCGACTTTGGCTAAGGCTTTTGCCCATCCGGCTCGCTTGGCCATTTTACAGTACTTGATCAAAAGCAACGCTTGTATTAATTCTGATTTAGTAGAAGAATTGGGCTTGGCTCAATCTACCATTTCACAGCACTTGAAGGAACTAAAGCATTTAGGCTTAATCAAAGGAGACATTGAGGGAAACTCCATGTGTTATTGTATTGATGCAAAAAAGTGGGATGAGACAAAAGCGCTCTTTAGCGAGCTTTTTGAGTCTTATGTGAATCCGGCTGAGTGTTGTTAACGCATGAATTAATAGCACTTTCTTGGCTTACTTCGACTCCGCTCAGCATGCCAACAAATCGCTTTTCAACCTTAAGCCACTTTAACTAATAGACTATCATGAACTAATGCTTGGACATCTCGACTCCGCTCGATGTCCAAGCAAAAGGAATTAAACAAACTAAACACCACGAAATGAAACTATCAGAAGTAAAACAGAAACTAAATCACATAGAAGAACTCATTTTTGAGTTGCCAAACGGAGAGCTAGTACCCTCTCATTTTCACATTACTGAAGTCGGCCTTGTGAGCAAAAGATTTATTGATTGCGGAGGCGTAAA